>NZ_JABJWC010000006.1 GCF_013155395.1 Komagataeibacter melomenusus
GGTCCGTTTGCTTGCCAAGGCACAGCGGTTCCATTTTCGCCCATTGGGCATCCGTCAATATCAAGCGATCCATATGCAGTTTAAAGCACATCAGGGACCTTGTGAAAAATCAATTCCAAACAGACCCTGAAAAAAGGCGGCACCCAAAAACTTCTATTTTTTCAAAGCCCGCACGCCTGCATCAGCACGCACATCGCAAGCCCCACCACGCCGATCAGCGTTTCCAGCACGGACCATGTGCGCAGGGTCTGCGGCACGCTCAGCCCCAGCGCATCGCGCACCTGCCAGAAGCCGGAATCATTCATCGGCCCGAACATGACCGCCCCCGCCCCCGTGGCCAGCACCACAAGCTCGGGCGAGACCGTGCTGCCATGCGCCATGATGGGCGCCACGATGCCCGCCGTGGTGCTCATGGCCACCGTGGCCGAGCCCACCGCCACCCGCATGCCCGCAGCCAGCCCGCAGGCCAGCACCAGCAGCGGCACGTGCATGTCCACCGCCGCACGGGCGATCACGTCCGAGATGCCGCTCTCCATCAGTTCCGCGCCAAAGCCGCCGCCTGCCCCGATCATGAGCAGCAGCCCGGCCAGCGGGCCAAGGCATTCACTGGAATACGCCAGCACCTTCTCGCGCGTCATGCCGCGCCGCAGCCCCAGCGTCCAGAATGACAGCAGGGCCGCCAGCGCCAGCCCCACATTGGGGTCGCCCGCAAAGCGCAGCGCCTGCACCCATGCCCCCGGCTGCGGCCCCATGAAGCGCGTGGCAGACCCCGCCAGCATCAGCACCATGGGGGCAAGAATGGTGAACAGGGTGATGCCAAAACCCGGCAGGCTGGCGGGGTCGCGCGGCGTATCGACCCCATGCGCATGCGCGGCCTGCGCCCCGGCATCAACTGGCAGGCGCGGCACGATGAAGCGGGCATAAAGCGGACCGGAAATGATGGCGGCAGGCACGCTGACCACAGCCCCCATCCAGATCAGGCGGCCAATATCGGCATGGTAGGCCGCCAGCGCGAACATGGTGCCGGGATGGGGCGGCATGTAGCCCTGCACGACTGAAAGCGCCGCCGTAACCGGCAGGGCCACGTGCAGGATCGGCATTTTTGTCTGCCGCGCGATGGAAAAGGCCAACGGCACCAGCACCACGAAGCCCACCGTAAAGAACACTGACAGCCCCACCAACAGGCCGATCACCATCATGGCCCAGTCCAGCCGCCCTGGCCCGGCCAGCGCCACCACGGTCATGGCGATGCGATCCGCCCCGCCTGACACCTCGAGCATCTTGCCCAGCATGGTGCCCAGCGCAATGACCGAGGCGATCTGCCCCAGCACCTGCCCCGCCCCTTTCTCGAACGTGTCCACCACATGGCTTGCGGGCATGCCGGCGGCAAAGCCAAGCAGCATGGAGGCAAGGAACAGTGCCAGGAACGGATTGAGCTTGCACCGCTCAATGAGGAAAACGACAACGCATATGGCCGCAACCGCCAGCAGCAGGGCCATTCCGACCGACATCCGATGCCTCTCCTTTCCTGCCCGGCGCCCAGGGCCATTCCACTGAACCCTGGCTCAGTGGAATGGCTCTAGTGCGAAACCGGCGTCGCCGCCTGCCAGCCCCCACCCAGCGCGCGGGCCAGCTGAATGGTGGCCTGCGTGCGCAAATCCTGATTGGACAGCACCGCCGCCTGCGCATCGAGGGCCTGCATGCGGGCCTGAAGCACGTCGCCAAGCGTGCGCTGCCCACCGGCATACAGACCGGCCAGATCATGCGCAACCTGGCCTGCCTGCGCCTGCGCGCGCGTCAGTTCCACATCGCGGGCATCGAGGCCGAGGCGGTTTTCATACCCGTCCTCCACCTCGGCCAGCGCATGCAGCAGGCTTTTGTCATAACCCGCCACCGCCGCGTCGAGCCGGGCGCTGGCGGCATGGATGCGCGCCTGCACACGGTTGGCGGTAAAGATGGGCAGGTAGGTGGTCAGCGCAATCAGTCCCCCCGTGCCCGACATGCCGGGAATGCCATCAAAGCGCAGTCGGCCGTCGCCACCAAAGAACTGCAGCCCGAAGCGTGGCAGCAGGTCGGTCTTGGCACTCTTGAGCCGGTTGAGCGCCGCATCCACCTGATCGCGCCGGGCGCGCACGTCGGGCCTGCGCTCGAGCACCGTGTCCGGCATCTGCCCCACGGGGGCGGGCGGCACGAAATAGGCCGGGGGCGCGGCAGGTACCGGCAGCCCCTCCGGCACCTGGCCGGACAGCACGGCAAGCCTGCGGCGCATGAGGTCGAGCTGGGCCACCAGAACGGGCCTGCGCGCCTTCATTTCCGAGAGTTTCTGCTCGATCAGCCGCACATCCGCCGCCGTGGCCTGCCCCGCTGCAAAACGCGCCTGCCCGTAGGCGTGCAACTGCCCAAGTGTGGCGATGGCCTGATCGGTCAGGGCGATCTGGCGCTGCACACCCTGGGCGCGCAGGTAGCTGTCGGCGGCATCAGCGGCGATGACCATCTGCACGCCATGGAAATATTCTTCCTCCGCCTTCACGCCATCCTTCGCGGCCTTCGCATCGGCATGGCGGCCGCCAAACAGGTCAGGCTCCCACGAGGCGGCAATGCCCGCCAGATGGCCATCGGTGCCCGGATCATTTGCGGGCAGGCTGTATGGATTGCGCCAGTCCATGCCCCCGCCCATCATGTCGCCCGTGGCGCCCACGGTGGGGTACAGCGCCGATTTTGCAATCGTATGCATGGCGCGCGCCTCGCGCACGCGGTCACGCGCAATGCGGATGTCGGGGCTTGCGGCCAGCGCGGTCTCGACCGCCTGCGTCAGCCCCGGATCATGCCACGCCTCCCACCAGCGCGTCAGATCGGTAGGGGCCTGCGCGCCCGCCAGGCCCGCCTGCGTGAACTGCCCCGCCACCGTTACGTGCGACGCGGGCGCATGCGTGCGGAAGGGCGAGCACCCCGCCACAAGCCCCACGGCCACCGCAACACGTCCCATGCGGGCGGCCCGCGCCAATCTGTTCCTCATCATTCCTGCCTTGCCAACATGGATCTGAAGCGCATGAGCGCGAATACAAGAAATACGATGCCCGTCACGGTTACGGTCAGCAGCGGCAGCGCGATCGCCCCCAGCCCGGCATCACGGTACAGGATGGCCTGCGACAGGTTGACGAACTGCGTGGTGGGCAGGAAGCGCACCACCACCTGCATCACCTGCGGCATGCTTTCCACCGGGGTTGCCGCACCCGACAGCAGGTACGCCACCGCATAGACCGGCACCACCAGCAGCCCGAACTGCGGCATGGTGGGCGCAACCGTTGCCAGCATGATGCCCAGCGCCGTGGCCGAGAACAGGTACAGCAGCGAGCACGCGGCAAACAGCGTAACCGAGCCCGCAATCGGCACGCCCAGCCACACATGCACCACCAGCCACAACGAGATGATGGCGCCCACGAAGATGACCAGCCCGTTGGTCACGATCTTGGCCACCGCGATCTCGCTCGCGGTTACAGGCATGACCAGCAGGTGCTCGAGCGTGCCATGCTCGCGTTCACGGATCACCGCCGCCCCCACCAGCACGATGGACAGGATGGTGATGTTGGTCACGATCTGCATGACCGAGGTGAACCATTTCGATTCACTGTTGGGGTTGAAGCGGATGCGGCTCTGCACGGCAAAGGGCACCTGATCGATGGGTGAGGGCACATGCAGCATGTCATCCACCTCCCCCATCAGGATCTCGTTGAGGTATTCCGTGCCCAGCCCGGCCTGCGTCATGGCGGTGGCATCCACGCGCAACTGCACGGCAGGCACGCGGGCCGCCAGCACGTCGGACTGGAAATTGGGGGGGATATCGACCACGAAGATGTAGTCCCCCCTGTCCATGCCCGCGAGCGCCTCGGCCCGGTCCACCATCACGGGTGGCTTGAAGTAGGGCGGCTGCACCGCATCGCGCATGCGGCGCGACAGGGGCGAGTTATCTTCATCAATGAAGGCGATGGTGGCGTTTGACACCTCCACCTTCACCCCGTTGGCCACCAGCAGCACGCCCGCGCTGAAGGCGAACACGATCAGCCCGAGCAGCACCCGGTCATGCACAAGGCTGCGCAGTTCCTTGCCGCACAGCAGGCCAACATTGAGCAGCCAGCGCATCATCCGCTCAGGCTTCCTGTTTTTTCAGCAGCATGCGCGCAGCCAGCATGTAGCCTGCGCCAAAGCAGCCCAGCGCCAGGTACATCGGCCCGAAGCTCGCCCCCCCAGCCCCTTGGTAAAGCAGCCCAGGCTGATGAGCTGGTACCACGTGGCCGGAAAGCCCAGCCCCACGAGGCGGCTGATGCCCGTGAGCGTGGAGGCCGGATACAGCAGGCCGGAGAAATTGACCGCCGGGATCAGGCAGATGATGGACGTGCCGAAAATGGCCGCCACCTGCGAGCTGACAAAGGTTGAAATGAGCAGCCCCAGCCCCGTGGCCGAGAGCACGAACAGCACGCCCCCCAGCGAGAGCGCCAGCAGCGAGCCCTTGAGCGGCACCCCCATCACCACCACGGCCACGGCCACCAGCATGAAGTAGCTGATGGTGGCCAGCGCCACGTAGGGCGCCTGCTTGCCCATGAGGTACTGCCCTACCGAGGCGGGGGAGGCGTAGAGATTGACAATCGAGCCCACCTCCTTCTCGCGCACCACGCCAAGGGCGGTGAGCATGGTGGGGATGAGGATGAGGGCGAGCATGATCACGCCCGGCGTCATGGCGTAGATGCTGCGGAATTCCTGATTGTAGGAAAAGCGCGGCTCCACGGTGATGGGAATGACCGCGCCCTGCGGCATGGCCCGGCCCAGCGTTGCGGCATAGCCCGCCAGCACGCCGGTCACGTAGGCGCGCACATTGGCCGCGAGGAAGGGCACCGCGCCATCGATGATGACCCCGACCTCCGGCCTGCGCCCGGCCTCGAGGTCACGCGCGAAGCCTGCGGGAATGTCGAGCGCAAGCTGCACCCTGCCATTGCGGATGTCGCGGTCCAGCGCATCGGCATCCGCCACAGGGGCAAGTTCATGGAAATAGGCGGAGCCACGGAAACTGTCGATCAGGTCGCGGCTGATGGTGGTGCGGTCATGGTCATCAACCGTAAAGCGCACGCCTTCCACATCGAACGAAATGCTCGAGGCCGCCACCACCAGCAGGATCAGCGGGCCGATCAGGGCAAAGGTCAGGCGCAGGCGGTCGCGCAGCAGCTCCACCCCCTCGCGCCGGGCAAAGGCCCAGGCACGCGGCAGCCACGCGCCCCCCACCGCGCCAAACCGCGCCGCCAGCCTGCCGCCCAGCGCGTGCCACCATGTGCGGGCCGCACTCTGGCGCGCAGGCGCGGTGGCATGGTCCTGCGCATCGGTCGCGGCCTCGGCATCCTGCAAATAGGCGATGAAGGCGGCTTCAAGGTTTGGGGCGTTGCGCTTTTTCACCAGTTCGGCGGGCGTGCCCACGGCCAGCACGTGGCCGCGATGCATGAGCGAGATGCGGTCGCACCGTGCCGCCTCGTTCATGAAATGGGTCGAGACGAAAATCGTCACATGATCCTGCCGCGACAGGCGGATGAGGTGCCGCCAGAACATGTCACGCGCGGCCGGGTCCACGCCGGAGGTGGGTTCATCAAGGATCAGGATTTCGGGGTTGTTGATGCAGGCGGCCGCCAGTTGCAGGCGCTGGCGGATGCCCAGCGGCAGGGAGGCGGGACTGACATCGGCACAGGCGCCGAGTTCAAACGATTCGATGGCCTGCGCCACGCGCTGCGCCGCCTGCGCTGCCGGAATGCGGTAAAGCCGGGCCTGCAACATGAGGTTCTGCCGCACGGTCAGTTCCTCATACAGCGAGAACGCCTGCGACATGTAGCCAATGCGCATGCGGGTTTTCATGTCGCCCGCCGTGATCTGCTCGCCAAACAGCCTGGCCGTACCGCTCGTGGCATCAAGCAGGCCGGTCAGCATCTTCATGGTGGTGGACTTGCCGCAGCCATTGGAGCCGAGGAAGCCGAAGATCTCGCCCCGGCTGATGGTGAAGCTTACGTCGCTCACCGCCGTAAAGCTGCCGAAGCGGCGGGTCAGGTGTTCGGCCTCGATGGCGGGCGGCCCGCCGGGATCGGCATAGGGCGGGATGACGAAGCCGCTGGCCTGCTGCCGCTTGCCCTCGGGCAGGAGCGAGATATACGCCGCCTCCAGCGATGTGGTGTGCGTGCGTTCGAGCACCTTTTGCGTCTGGTCGCTGATCAGCACCTTGCCGTCATCCATCGCCACCAGCCAGGCAAACCGCTCGGCTTCCTCCATGTAGGCGGTGGAGACGATCACGGTCATGGTGGGGCGCTCGCGGCGCAACTGGTCCACCAGTGTCCAGAACTGCTGGCGCGAGAGCGGATCGACGCCGGTGGTGGGTTCATCAAGGATCAGCAGGTCCGGGTCATGCACCAGCGCGCAGCACAGGCTGACCTTCTGCTTCATGCCACCTGAAAGATGGCCCGCCGCGCGATCGGGGAAGGGTGCGAGGCCCGTGGCATCGAGCAGGCGCTGGATGCGGGCATCACGCTCACGCGCATCCATGCCGAACAGGCGGGCGAAGAAATCGATGTTCTCCCACACCGACAGGGTGGGATACAGGTTGCGCCCCAGCCCCTGCGGCATGAAGGCGACACGCGGCAGGAACGCCTCGCGCGCGTGGCGATCGCCTATATCGGCGCCCAGCACATCAAGCCTGCCCGACTGGAGCCTGCGCACACCCGCGATCAGCCCGAGCAGGGTGGACTTGCCCACGCCATCAGGCCCCACGAGACCGATGGTGGTGCCCGCGGGCAGGTCCAGCGTCACATCCGCCAGCGCGGTGACCGCGCCATAGCGATGCGTGACCCCGGCAATGCGGATGCCCGGCGGGTTATGGGGCGCGGCCTCGCTCATTGCGGGGCATCGGCCACATCAAGGCTTGCGGGCCAACGGGCAGCGGGATCGGTGCGCACGTAGCCATCCCCCGTCATGCCCGCCTTGAGCACGCTGCCGTAACGCCCCGCCGTTTCGGGGCTGACCCGCAGCTTGACGCGATAGACCAGCTTGTCACGCTCGGTCGCGGTCTCGACATATTTGGGGGTGAACTGCGCCTCGGGCGAGACGAAGGAAATAGTGGCCGGAATGACCTGCTGGTGCAGCGCATCAAGGGCGATGCGCGCCTGATCGCCCACATGCAGCTGGCCTGCCTGCTGGGCGGGGTAGAACACGGTCAGGTACATATCCGCCGGGTTGAGCAGCGACGCCACGCGGCCACCGCCGGGCAGCACGGCGCCTTTCTCCACGATGCGGTATTCGATCCGGCCGGCCACGGGGGCGCGGATGGTCATGTCATCCTCGGCGGAGCGGGCCTGCGCCACCTGCGCCTGCGCCGCATCGGCCACGGCCTGCGCGCCCTCGACCGCGCGCCCGGCAGCCTCCGCCGCCGCAGTGGCGGTGTCGAGACTGGTCTGGTGCTGGGTCAGTTCCATGTCGGAGACGAGATGCTGGCGGAACATGGTCTGCGCGTGGTCCATGTCGTGCCGTGCCAGGTGCAGCGTGGCCTGCCGCGCATCGCGCTCGGCCTGCGCGCGGGCCACATCCGCCTGTGCGGCGCGCAGGTGGGCGCGGGCGGCATCAAGGCTGGCACGCGCGCTGATGTCATCCTCGCGCGCCAGCACCTGATCGGCGGCAACGAGATCGCCCTCATTGAAATCCAGTTCGGTAACGCGGCCGGGATATTTGACCGCCACGTCAATGCGGGCGAGTTCCAGCCGCCCGTTGGCGCGCGCCAGCCCCGGCGGCAGTTCGCCCCTGTGCTGCACCACGTACCACCCCACGCCACAACCTGCCGCCACAACGACAAGCCCCGCGCCAATGGCTGCGTCACGCCACCTCATGCCATCCGCCCCCTGCTGCCGGGAGCGCACGGGCCGGTCGCAACGGGGGTGGGCAATACGATCATGGGGAGAACCTTCAAAGCCAATGCGGAGACACCATAAGCAGGCAATTCTATACACCCGGGCGGCAAAATGAACTGACATACATCAGTTCAGGGCAGGTTCTCGCCACAGGCCGCGGCCTCCCCCTCACGCAATACGCCCTCCGCCTGCCGCAGCACCACGGCCAGCACCTCCATCATGGCCTGCACCCGCCCTGCCTCCACGCCACCCAGCACGCGGGCCTCCATGCCCGCGCAGGTGTGATGCAGGGCCGCGCACTTGCGCGTGCCGCGCGCGGTCAGGTGCAGGGTCTTGGCGCGGCGGTCAGCGGGGTCGGGGCGGCGCTCGATCAGTCCTTCCTCTTCCAGCAGGTCGAGCACGCGCACCAGGGCCGAACTGTCGGTGTTCATGGCATGGGCGAGCGCGCGCTGGCTGACGCCATCAGGCAGCATCATCAGGTAGGCGAGCGGGCGCATCATCGCCATGCTCATGCCCTCCGGCCGCAGGGCGCGGTCGAGCACCAGCCGCCAGGTATTGGCCAGCCGCATGGTGAGGAAGGTCATCCGCATGTCCTGGAAACCCGTGCCCTCGATATCGGGCAGTGGCGAACGGTCGGTCATGGGCACTCCCTGTGCTGGTTGGTCGGCCACATCGCCTGCCGCGCGATAGCACGCAAGGCGCGCGGGATCATGACCGTTTATGGAGATGGCTGCCCGGCGGCAGAACCGATAGCATCAATATAATTGACATGGCACTAATTGTCATACAATAAATTCCGGCGACGTACCTTTCTCTTCCCACCGCCTGGTTTATCAGGTAGCCCCTACGCCGCCGCCGGGAGTCTTTCGCCCAATGTTGTCCAGCCTGAAGCGCATTTTCTCCGATGATGCCCAATGGGCCGCCACCCGCACCACGGCGGCGTTCAGCGCGCGCGCGCTGCTTTCGGTGGGCATTGCGCTGTTCCTGGCCTTCTCGTTCCAGCTCCAGTCACCCATGAGTTCGGTCACCACGGTCATGATCGTGGCCAACCCCACGGTGGGGGCGCTGGTTTCAAAAAGCGTGTGGCGCATCATCGGCACCATCATCGGCGCCACGATCAGCGTGGGGCTGATGGCGGTGTTCGTGCAGTCGCCGGTGCTGTATTTCATGGGACTGTCGGTGGTGGTGGGGCTGGCCTGCATGGCGGCCACCTTCCTGCGGCTGTTCCGCGCCTATGCCGCGGTGCTCACGGGCTATACCATCGTCATCATCTCCGCCCCCGCGTTTGACAACCCCGATGGCATCTTCCTCTCCGCCATGTCGCGCCTTGCGGCGGTGGTGGTGGGCATTGTCACCACGGCGGCGGTGTTCATGGTCACCTCGCCACGGCGGTCGGACACGCTGTTCACCCAGATCCATGGCCTGTTCCGGGATACGGTCAATTATATCCTGGCCTTCCACCAGGGCTACAGCAACGTGCCCGCGCAGAACCCCGATGCCCTGCCCGGCAGCACGTTCCGCGCCCTGCCCACCACGTTTCATGACAGCCGTGCGGCCATGCTCACCCGCATCGCCCGCCTGTCGGACGCGGTGGAATACGCAGCCGCCGACAATTACGACATCAGCGTGCGCCAGCGCGAGATCCGGGCAGGGCTGGCGCGGCTTTCAGGCATCGTGGCGTCGTACCATCCCCACACCATCACCCCCGCCGATACGGAACAGGACCGCGCGGTGCATGGCGAGATCGAGGCCATGCTGCACACCCTGCTGGACCTGACGAAGGACCAGGCGCTGGAAGCGATGTGGACGCAGGGCTGCGCGCGCATCCAGCACACGCGGGCCATCATGATCGATGAGGCGCGCGCCACGCATTCACCCCGCTCGCTGCTGTTCCTTGATGATATCCAGGACCTGCTCGGCCAGATCGACACGGCGCTGCAGGATCTCTCGCGCCGGGGCAGTGCCGGGCGCAGGCTGCGGCTGCAACCCTATCTGGAATGGCCCACCGCGCTGCGCAACGCGGCCCGCGGCGCGCTGATCACGCTGCTGACAACCCTGATCTGGTACGTGCTGCACTGGACGGCGGGACCAACCATGATGCTGTACGTGGTGGCGGCGGCGAGCCTGCTCTCCACCCTGCCCTCCGCCTCACGCGCGGCGGGGATGATGGCGGCGGGCACGGCGCTGGGCATACCGGCGGGGCTGTTGTGCCATATCTTCCTGCTGCCGCAGATTGATGGCTACCCGCTGCTATGGCTGTCGCTGTGCCTGATGCTGCTACCGGGTGTTTGGTTGCAGTTCCACCCCAAATTCGGCGTGGGCGGCTTTGGCTACGGCGTGTTCTCGACCGTGATGCTGCAGGTCAACAACCCGATCCATTATTACAACGATATCAGCCTGTTCAATGGCTGGATGGCGCTGTTCATGGGCTGCATCATGCTGGTGCTGTCCTTCCGCGTGATCCTGCCGCCCAACCACCGGCTTGATGCCGCCCGCCTGGTCATGTCGCTTACGCGCAGCCTGCGCAGGCTGGCGCTGTCGGGCCGCAGGCAGGGCAAGGAATGGCTGGTATGGGAGAACCTGCAACTGCAGAAGGTGATCCGCCTGGCCATGCGGCTGTCGTTCTTCGCCCGGCCTGCCAGCATGCATGAATATATCGATGCGGCACTGGCCACACTTTCACTGGGGCGGCTGATCGAGCGCATCCGCACCATCGCGGGCAGCCCCGACATCATGGGCGCGCAGCAGGCCGCGATTTATGATGCGCTGGGCACCTTCAGCGAGCTGGCGCACAACCCGCTGCTCACGGCGGCCAGCCTGCGGCGGGCGGCCACCATACTCTGCCCGCCCGATGCCCTGACCCTGCGCCCCGCGGCCCAGGTCGAGGCCATGGCCTGCCTTGAGCAGGCGGCGCGGATCATCGAGGACATACCCGGTTTCCTTGACCAGCGCGGCCCGCTACAATGGGCGGAGGATTATCCCGCCGCCCACCGGCCGCCGCTGGCCGCCGTCAGGACGGAAGCCGGCTGAGCACCGAGAACGACACCGCATCCATCACCGTGGTGTCGACTTCATCGCCGGGCTTGAGGGTCTTGAGGAAGTCCTGCATCGCCTTCTGGCGCACCAGCACCACGCGGGTGATGTCATCGGGGTCGACAAACACGACCTGGTTGCGCGTGGTGTCCACGCCGGTCACCTTCACGCGCTCGCGCTTGAAGGACACCATCATGCCATGCGGGTGCGGGCCGGTGCGGGTGCCGGCGGCGTTCTCGGTCGATTCCGGCAGGGGCGATCCCGGCGGCGCGATGGCGGCATCGATGGTGCGGACAATGCGCAGGCCGATCTTGTCGCCGGGGTTGAGCACCGGCAGCTTGGCGCGCAGGTCGGGGTCGACGCGCACGGTATCAAGGTTGCCCGCCTTGTCGCGCAGCAGGATCATGCCGGCCTCATGGTCCACGCTCTCGACCGTGGCGGTCGCCGTCTGGTTGCCCACGATGACCGGGGCCTGCGCCATGGCGGGCATTGCGGCGGCAGACGCGCCTGCAACCACGCTGGCCAGCGCCAGCGCCACGCGGCGGGATGCAAACAGCTTCACGTTCATAGGTATCGTTCTTCCCTAAAATCTCTTGACGGATGTCAGTCCCTGGCAGGCGGCAATACGCCCGTGCCAGCGCCCTTATCCCATAACGCGCAGAAGCGGTCACGTATCCTACAATGTATGGCGGGCGATGTATGGCGGCCCGCGTCATCGCCCGCCCAACACCTGCGCCCAGCGCATTACCCCCTTCCGCCATGCGGGGCTGCGGGTTACGCGCGCATGGTGTAAGCCTGCCGCATTGCCAGGCACACAAGTCAGGAACCCGACATGACCGACCAGACCCCGCCCGACGCCTTTGCACAGGGCAAGGCAGCCGCCACCAGGGGCGAGCCGCTGATCGAAAACCCGTTTGATGAAACCCTGCCCGCCTATGAGGACTGGAACAAAGGCTGGTGGAGCGTGCGCGAGAACGACGGCGATTTCGATCCGTTTGCCGAGAAATAGGCCCGAAGGCCACGATGGCGTGAGATCAGCCAAACGTGAGGGCGGGCGTGTTGTAGCAGCCCCCCGCGCATGGGATGAAGAACGCTGACGGTTCGTTGAAACAGCGACTGTTCTCAGAAAAAAAGAGGCGGCATCGGCAACGGTGCCGCCTTTTTTTGCGCGCGTTGAGAAGATCAGATGTCTTTGGTGCGGCGTTTTTCAAAACACTCCGAAAAAACGCAGCCCCGTTGAAAAAAGGCGACCGCCGGAAACGCTGCGTGTTTCACGACCGGGCCGACATGCTTCCCGGCGCGGCAGGCTGGGTCTGGGCGGCAGGCGGCTGGCCCATTTTTGCGCATACCCGGAAGGCAAGCAGCGCCCCGGCCAGCGTGAGGAAGGCCGGAATCCACATGTCATGCCCCACATGCGTGAACTCGAGGCCGAGCGCCAGCGCCGTGAGCGGCATGGACATGAACGTGCCCAGGAAGGCAATGCCGCCCAGCAGCGCCACCGTGCCCACATCCACCCCGGGCAGGCAGGCATTCCACCCCCCCGCCAGCACGGTGGCCAGCAGCGCGCCCATGGTCAGGCTGGGCGTGAGCAGGCCGCCCGCGGCGCCTGCCCGCAGCGCCCCCATGATCACCACGATCTTGAGCACCAGCACGGTGGCGGCAAGCTGCGTGCCCAGCTGTGCCGACAGCGCAAGCTGCATCGGCCCGCGCCCGTTGCCCGGCAGTTGCGGGTAGAAGCACGACAGCACGCCCAGCAGCGGAAACACCACAAGGCACCACGCAATGCGCGCCCCGCCCCGCGCCGCGCGGTTCTGCACCACGGCCATCAGCCGCTTGGCCAGTTGCGCGCCCACGCCAATGACCGGCCCCGCGCACAGCGCCCACAGCACCACGGGCGTGGTCACCACCATCGGCCCGATCTCGTACTGGTGCAGGTTGCCCAGCACCGCCCACGGCACGAACGCCCCGATGGCCGAGGCCCCCACCGCGCACAGCACCGCGCGCTGCCCCACCGTGCCGAGCAGCACCTCGAGTATGAACAGCGCACCGCCCAGCGGCACGTTATAGACGGCGGAAAGCCCGGCCCCCGCCCCGCAGGCGATGATGATGCGCCGGTCATCGGGCGCAAGGCCCAGCACGCGGCCGGTGCCGGTGGCCAGCACGGCGCCGAGTTCACGCGGGGCAACCTCGCGGCCAAGCGGCGAGCCAAGGGCCACCGTCACGATCTGGAGCAATACATGCACCGTAGTGGACAGCGCGGGCATGGGCTTGCCCAGCCCCGCCTTGCCCACGGCCGCCGCAATGCTGACCAGCGGCCTGCCAAAACGCCCCAGCGCCCACCAGCCCACGCCCGCCACCACGCCTGCCGCACACAGCGCGGCCACCCGGCGCCATGGCGGCGCGGCGCTCACGCCCTGCACGAATGTGTGCGGCCCGCCGGGCTGGCCGTAGCCATAGGCTGCATGTTGGATCATGTGCAGCAGCACGGACAGCACCGTGCCCCCCACGCCCGACAGGAAACCGGTGGCAATGACCGCCATGGCCATGACCGGCCATGCGGTGGGCGCGCCATGGGGCGCGGGAGCGGGAGCAGGTTGGGTCATGATGAGTGGGATATGCCGGATAAGACGCGGCACGCCAAGCCGGTTTGACCGGCATGGAAGCCCCGACCCGCCCGCCATGGCGCCAGGCGGAATCACGCGCCCGGCCCCCCAGAGCAGATCCAGTTTGAATGGATCCCTTCAAACTGGTGAAGATGCTCGACAAACAATGATTTAGAGCCATTCCACTGAGCCAGGGTCCAGTGGAATGGCTCTGGATTCGGCAATGGCGGGCAGCCTGTTGACAGCGCTGCGCCACCCGTCCTGCGCCACAGGTCAGGAATGGCGAACAGGCCACACCCATAAAGGCAACACCAGGACCCTGCACAACGGGGCTGAAAGGCGCTAGCAACTTCATATTGCTTCGCGATATGGTTGCCTGTACGGAACAGTAGCCATCAGGTGGTGTTTCCAGGGGCAAGGCAGGAAGGGGACGAGATGAAATTCGTTATTGCCATCATCAAGCCGTTCAAGCTCGATGAGGTACGCGAAGGGTTGCATTCCATTGGGGTGGACGCCCTGACCGCAACCGAGGTGAAGGGATATGGCCGCCAGAAAGGCCAGACCGAAATCTATCGCGGCGCCGAATACAACATCCAGTTCCTGCCCAAGATCAAGCTCGAGATCGCGGTGCCCGACGCACAGTGCGACAAGGTGGTGGAAGTCATCCAGTCCGCCTCGTGCACGGGCAAGATCGGCGATGGCAAGATTTTCGTTCTCGACCTGCTGCAGGCAATACGGATCAGGACACAGGAAACCGGAGAAAACGCGCTGTGATCACGAAGATTGGCAAAAGCGCCCGCCATGCCGGGCTGGCGGCGGCGGCTTTTGGCACGTCGATGGCCAGCCTGCCCGCCATGGCGGCCGATGCCCCCCCCGCCATCGACACGGGCGATACCGCGTGGATGCTGGTCAGCACCGCACTCGTGCTGATGATGACCATCCCCGGCCTTGCGCTGTTCTATGCGGGCATGGTGCGCAAGAAGAACGTGCTGGCCACCCTCATGCAGTCCTTCTCCATCTGCTGCATCATGACCGTGGTGTGGATGGTGCTGGGCTACAGCCTGGCCTTTACCTCGGGCAACGCGTTTATTGGCGGGCTGTCGCGCGTGATGCTCAACGGGCTGGGCGCAGGCATCAGCAAGGGCAGTGACGTGGCCTTCACCATGGCCGCGGGCACGCCTGCCGCCACCGCCATGACCATTCCCGAAAGTGTCTGGATGACCTTCCAGATGACCTTCGCCATCATAACGCCCGCGCTGATTACCGGCGCGTTTGCCGAACGCATGAAGTTCAGCGCCCTGTGCGTGTTCACCATCATCTGGTCGCTGATCGTGTACGTGCCTGTGGCCCACTGGGTGTGGGGGCCGGATGGCTGGGTGGCGGCCAAGGTCGGCGCGATCGACTTTGCCGGCGGCACGGTGGTACATATCAACGCAGGCATCGCGGGGCTGGTCGCGGCCCTGGTGATGGGGCGGCGCAAGGGCTTTGGGGAGGACGACTTCTCACCCTACAACCTGACCTATGCCATCATTGGCGCATCCCTGCTGTGGGTGGGCTGGTTCGGCTTCAACGCAGGCTCCGCCGGTGGCGCCAACGGGCGCGCGGGCATGGCCATGGCCACGACCCAGATTGCCGCCGCCGCCGCTGGCGTGTCGTGGATGTGCGCCGAATGGATGAAGACCGGCAAGCCCACCGTGCTGGGCATCATCTCGGGTGCCGTGGGTGGGCTGGTGGCCATTACGCCTGCGGCGGGCTTCGTGCTGCCGGGCGGGGCGCTGATGATCGGGCTGATCGCGGGCGTGGTCTGCTTCTGGGGGGCAACGGGCCTCAAGCACATGATGGGCTATGACGACAGCCTCGATGCCTTTGGCGTGCATGGCATTGGCGGCATCGTGGGCGCGCTGCTGACCGGCGTGTTCGCCTATGGCCCGCTCTCGGCCACCGATGCCAGCCCCGAGGGGGTGAGCGGGTCATTCCACCAGTTTATCGCCCAGGCGGAATCGGTCGGCATTACCGTGGTGTGGTGCGCGGTGCTGACCTTCATCCTGCTCAAGGCCATTGACCTGACCATCGGCCTGCGCGTGACGCGCGATGAGGAAATGGAAGGCCTGGACATGAGCCTGCATGGCGAACGGATCAATTCCTGACCTGATTGCCTGTATGCAACATTACGGAAAAGGGCGGCCTTGCGGGGCCGCCCTTTTTTTCTGGCCCCTGCACACGGCCAGTGCCCCAAACCGGTTTTCAGGTCCCGCCCGCAAGGATCACGTCACGCACCATGGCGCAGCGGGAACCAATGGGAAAACCACCAGCTTCCTCATCACGCAACAGGCCTGCCAGACGTGCATCCTGTGCAGCGGGCGGGAGCAGCCGGAAGCCTGCCCGCGCATAAAAAGGCCCGTTCCATCCAACAGTGCGGAATGTGGTCAGTGTGATGCGGGCAAGACCCGGCAGGCGTGCAGCACCCTCATGGGCGGCCGCCAGCAGGCTCCGCCCCAGCCCCCTGCCCTGCGCCGGATGTGCGACCGATATTTCAAGCACATGCAGGTCAGCGCCATATTGCCGCGCGCTTAAGAAACCAACGGGCTGATCCCGACCATCTACTGCAACCCAGCACAGGCCGTGGGCAATGCAGCCTGCATGCACGGCAGGTGGCAACCCGTCAGCCTGTGCCAGCCAGGCCAGTGCGGGCACGGCCAGGAAGGCTTTTGCGGCAGAGCGCTCGATAGCAGGCAGGAGACCTGCCTCTTCAGGCCGGGCCGGGCGGATGGAAAAGGTCATGGCAACGGCCCCTCGATCATGATGCGCTGCCCCTGCAGTAAATGGCAGGGCGTTTCAGGGCTGCGCCATGCCTCTGGCCTGCGCGGCCCAGGCCAGTATGCGCGCCCGGTCCTGCGGGCTGAAGAGACGCCATGGATAACAAAAGGACGTCAGCTTTCCCTGCTTTACCTCCAAAAAGCGCGGAGTCGAGATTATGCGCACGACCGTCCACGGGGTAAAAACCCTTACGGTGTCCTGGTCCATGTCCAGCAATCTGATGCCCTGCGCATCAATCCGCACCCTTGCCATGGGCTGTGCCTTGATCTGACGCAGGTAGTTTACAAACAGGAATACAATACTGAGAACGACACTACCCGCATTGATGCAAAGGGTCTGTGGATCAAGGCCAAGGAGCAGGCGCACCCTGTCAATCATGTCCGTTGCACCGAACAGAATTGTCCTGCGATCCGTTAGCGAGAACATTAAAACCAGATGCAGCATGAGCATCAGCCCCAAAGTCATGAACGCGGCATAGGGAACAAGTTTTAAAAAGATAGAAAACCGCTCCCCCCTGGTGAACGACAGGGGAACGGTCACTTCATCCCCTTGCGCATCCAACCGTGCCGGGAGGGCCGTGGTGCCAGCAGGGGGGCATGCGGCAACCGGGGCCGCCTTATGCATGCACACCATCTGGACGAGCGCCTTCGCCCGGGGCACGTCCTGCGGGGCGAAACTGTTCCAGGTGATGACATGCCGCTTGCTCCGGCTCCGCATGCGCAGGACCAGAAGGCGTCGTGTCGGACGTATTATCCTGAAATCATCCCACGCAATGTCGGTATATAATCCATTGGCATCCCGGGCTGAAATGCTCTTGGCAGAGAGGACATAGGTCGTACCACGCCGGACATTGCGCCGACAGTACACAACAAGACACCGCCAGAACCACCCCGAGGCGACAAGAACAATAAACGTCAGCGCTGCAGGCTGGAGGGCGCCCAGGGCAATCAGTTCCATCACCACCCCCCATTCCCTCTGGCCTACGGCATGATCGAAAGGAGGATAATCATGCGTCTGCAAACTGATGGACCAGAACAGGCCCAGCAATATTCCATTTGCCAGCAGCTGTTTCCAGCCCAGCAGGATTTCGGCCAGTACATCGAGCGGGGTTGTCCTGAGCCTGCCCGTGATGGGCTGCAAACCGGTCCCGGCCTGCGGTTCGGTTGTGGCATCATCCGTTACGGGGCCGGGCGGAGGCGCATCATCGTGCATGACGACTTACACCCCTGCCTGCAGCCTGCATGGCAGGCGGAACGGGAAATGGAAAAGAGCGGTTCTGAAACCAAAGATAATGCAATTAATATTCAACAAACAATTCCCGGTCTTTAAAAATGAAACAGAAGGTTCATTTTTATATCAAATGCCTGAACCGGGAAAGGTAAATGGATTTTGCCTCATTGTTTCAGGCAACAGATCTGAACCTGCCTGCGCGCATGAGCGTTTTTTCAACCGTTTTGAAGGAATGTCGCCTTTTTTAATAAAGGCGATACTCAAAAACTTTTATTTTCTATCAGAAGTTCTGTGAAATACCGGTCAGGATCGTGCGCCGCAGCCCGTATTGCGGGGCGCCCACGCCAATGCCCGTGCCGCTGCGCAGCATGTAGGGGTGGTCGAACAGGTTGGTCACGTCCAGCCGCAACTGCGTGGTGCGCAGGAAGCGCGAGTGGAACAGGTCGCGGAAGGACTGCACCAGCGCCAGGTTGAACGTGGCGTATTGCGGGATCACGCCGCCATTGGGCACGGTATCCGTATCTTCGCGCAGGCCGCTGCCATAGACCATGGTGGCCGAGAGCAGCGTGGGGTGCCCGGTGCGGTGGAAGAAGGTGTAGGACCCACCGGCCGAGGCGGTCCAGCGCTGGTCATGGTCGAGATGCACCCAGTGCTGGCTGATATAGGCCAGGTCACCGGGATCAAAATTGAACTGTGCGCTGGTAATGTCCTTGCCGATGGCGCGCGACCACGCAAAATTGCCGTAAAGCGAAAGCGGCCCGCGATCATAGGAGGTCGAGACCTCATAGCCGTTCACCTGCCCGCGCCGGTAATTGAAGCCCGACAGGATGATGGGCGCGCCGAACTGCCCCTCGTCAATCAGGTTATGGGCCAGCTTGTAATAGGCATCGAACGATACCCGCCAGCCGGGCAGGATGACCTGCTCGATCCCGGCATCGAAGTAATGGTCGCGCTCGGCCTTGACCGTGCTGCTGCCGGTGCCGGCCGCCGCACCCGAAGTACCCGCAAACTGCTGCAGGTCGGCGCCACCCACCACCTCGAAGGGCGGGGGCGTGAAGTAGCGGGAGTAACCCGCATGCAGCGTTGCCCCCTTCCACGCGCGCCACACCACGTTGATGCGCGGGCTGAGCTGGTGCTCGTTGGTGTATTCGCCCACGCCATCAAAGCGCAGGCCGTAATTGACCGTGACATTGCGCAGCGGCCGCCACTCATCCTGCACGTACAGGCCATAGACATCGCCCGTGCGGCCATTGCCGGTATGGATGGACTGGAGCGCCCCCGTATCGTTGTTCTGTACCAGTGAATCCGCCTTGGTGATGTTGCGCTCGGCAAAGACCTGAAAGCCGAAGCGCACGGTATGGTCGGGCCGCACGCGCCAGGTCACGTCGCTCTGGGTGCCGGTTGACATGACCGAGCGCTCGGCATGCTGGCTTATGCCCATATAGGCCAGGTCGCCCAGATCGGGGTCGGGGCTGTAGCCCAGGCTGCTGTAGCGCGAGAAAACCGATGTCTGGAGCGAGAAGGCCCCGATCTCTTTTTGCAGCGACAGGATGCCGAAATCGGTGATCTGCTTCTGGCGTTCATTGAGGTTGGAGGCCCCTGGCGCACCCGGCACCGACACGCACGCCGAATCATCGCCCGCGCAGGGAAAGGTCTGGCCGCCGATATTGGGCAGCTGGTACTCGGCGTTCGACACGCCCGCAATCAGGCTGAGCCGCGTGTTCTCATCCACCGTGTAACGCAGGTGGCCAAGAAAATGGTACTGGTTGCTCAGGTCATGCAGCGCGTTGAAGGATGGCGTGGTGTTCTCGATACCCACCCGGTCATGCACGTAATCGGCGGTGAAGAAGTAATCCCACTTGCCATGCTGCCCCCCATACTGCGCGGAGGGGAAGAAGTAATCACGCGCGCCACCATAGATGGACACGTTGCCGCCCTTGTTGGTCGCACCATTCTTGGTGGTGATGTCAACCACGGCCGCCTGCAGGAAGCCGTACTGCACCGGCAGCGCCCCGGTGGAGAGCGACAGGTTATCGGCAAAGCGGGTCATGAGTGTCTGGCCAAACACGTTCATGCCTTCGGGCAACTGCACGCCATCAAGGCGGAACTGCACCTCGTTATGGTCGCCGCGCACGTGAATCTGGCCGTAGCTGTCCTGCGCCACACCGGGGGCCTGCAGCAGCACGCTGTTCAGCCCGGTATTGTCGCCGCCGGGAATGGTCTCGATCGCCTTGCGGCTGAAGGCATGCACCGTCGCCCCCGTGGAGGGCTGCAACTGCACGCGCGCGCGGTCGAGGCGTGCGGTAACGGTCATGGTCTCGGGCGCGGAGGAAGCGCGGTCGAGCACCTGCGCCTGTTTGACGGTGGCCTGCGGGTCATCGGACGGTGTGGCGGTCGCAGGCACGCCCTGCGCGAGGGCAGTCGTAACGGGAGTCAGCGCGGTTATGGCCGCCAGCATGGCACGGGAAAGGGGACGGGGAAAAAACCATAGGCGCGTCATGGCGGAAAGGCTCGCATCCGGTGAGGTGGTTTCGGGAGGGGCAGCTTTATTTGGTACAATATAACATAACAACATGAAAAAGCAGTTGCCTTCGCCGGGCTTGCCAGATGTTGTATTTATGCAACAGAACGCTTCGGCCAGAATGGGCGCACCGTGTAACCGCCGCTCCCCACACACAGGAGACTACCCCTGTTGCGCTACCTGCCAGTGGTCTATTATGGTTTGCAGTCCTGCTTTAATACGGTATTATTAAATATAAATATTTCATTTGTTCTGAACAATTGTAAAAACTGCCTGGTAAAAATATTATCCATAATGCTTCAGGAAACATCGCCTTTTTGAAAAAAGGTGGCACCCAGAAATTTTTATGAATTTTCATCAACACGTTATTTTAAAATACTCTCCTGAGGAAGGAACCCGGCATGGCCGATACCCCGCTCCCCCTGACCGCGAGACTCTGGCGCGCTCGCTACAGGCAACCGGCCTGCCCGCTGCCATCGTGGCCCATCTTGCCGCACAGGCCCGGCCTGCCGTGCTCATGCCCACCACGGCGGGGGATGAGGACACCATTCCCGCCGGGGCCTCGAAACTCGGCGGCCGCCCCGACCTGCCGCAGGGCATGGCTTGGCCCCTGCGGCCGCCCTACCCCGATGCCGACAGGCGGGCACAATACTACAACCACAAGGCGGATGACCTGCTGGCCAATCCGCCCTCATGGGCAGGTGCGGAGGGAGCCGAACGCTTCAGCCGCGAATACCGGGCCAAGGCGCAGGCGGTGGCGACGGATTTCCCGCTGGCCTTCTTCGGCCAGTTCAATCTGGCCGAACTGGCGCAGGCACCGGGTTTTGACCCGATTTTTCCCACCGAGGGCCGCCTGCTGGTCTTCTATGATTACTGGATAGAGCCGGAAGAATTCACCCACGAAGCCGCCGTGGGGTGGCGCGTGATATGGGACCCCTCACCCGTGGCTGAACTGGTGCGCGCGCCGGTGCCTCAAGCCCTGCTGGCGATCTCGAACGATGAGTGGAGCTGCGTCTTTCCCCCCGCCCCCGTGACCACGCCGCGTTCCGTCATCACGCCCATGCCATACAATGACAAGGGATGGGATGCCTTTCCCTTGGATTACAATGCGGAATTCGCGGCCTATGATGGGTGGTTCTGCGCTTTCGGCACGCCCGATGAGGCTGGGCGTGACAACCACCAGTTTGGTGGCTTTCCGCAACCTTTACAGAACGGCCTTCAGGCCCGCAGCCAGCTTGCCGCCAATGGCCTGAACTGCGGGGGCGATGTATGGAGCACGGCCCAGGCAAAGGCACTGCTCAAGTCTGCCCCGGCGTGGCGGCTTGTCGTGCAGATCGGGGCAGACCCGCATGCGCGGCTTGCCGATGTCGGGGCCTATTACGTGATGATGCACGAGGCTGATATCGCGGCCCGCCGGTTTGACCGGGCGCGTGTCGTCTATCAGTGCGATTAGGCGCGAGCAGCTTACATAAAGGTCCTTCATCCCTGCGTGTGCGGGGAACACTCGCGCAGCACGGTGTAATTGCCACCCAATGCCGGTTCATCCCCGCGTGTGCGGGGAACACGGCTTTCGCGATTTCCTCGCGGATTTCCTCGTCGGTTCATCCCCGCGTGTGCGGGGAACACTCCACCTCGATGCGCACCAGCTCGGGCAGCTCCGGTTCATCCCCGCGTGTGCGGGGAACACCCGCGTGCCGCCATCTGATCCAGCGCCGTCGCCGGTTCATCCCCGCGTGTGCGGGGAACACGCGTATTTGAGCGCGCTCTGGAAACCGTATTTCGGTTCATCCCCGCGTGTGCGGGGAACACCGGATGCGGCCCGCAGGATTTCGGTCGGGTCGTGGTTCATCCCCGCGTGTGCGGGGAACACGGGGGGTCAAAGTATGCGATGTCGCATGACACCGGTTCATCCCCGCGTGTGCGGGGAACACGATGCCACCGGCATCCGCCGCGTGGCCGGTGCCGGTTCATCCCCGCGTGTGCGGGGAACACTCAAGGGTTCACGTTTGGAGTTCAGGGGATTTCGGTTCATCCCCGCGTGTGCGGGGAACACTCTTCGTGGAATCTATTGATTCCACAGCCTTATTTTACTGTCAAAGAAACTACCAGCCCAAACGTCCCTTTTTCCCTACCTCTTTTCGTGCCCCCGGAAAAGGATCATCCACAGGTTTCACGCTGCAGCGCAGGCAGGCAACATCCGGGTGCGGCGTTTTTCAAAAAGCCTCGTCAGAACCCGCCTTCATCCCTCCATCACCACCGGCGGCAGGCGCGGTCCTTCGCGCAGATAGGCATTGAGGAAGGTGCGCACCGCCGAACGCGCAATGAAATCGATATGCGCCTGATCAGTACTGACCGGCAGTTGCAGGCGCGAACGCGCGGTAATGCGGGTCTGGCACAGGGCGTAGAACTGCTCGGCGGCAAAAACCGGGTCGGGGATGTTCAGCACGCCGGAATCATTATGCTGCATCAGCCAGGCGGAAAGGATGTTGATGGCCTTCTGCGGGCCATGCTTCCAGAACGTCTCGGCCAGTTCGGGAAAATTGCCTGCCTCGGAGATGATGATCCGGTTGAGCATGAGAGACAGCGGCGAAGTCAGCAGCCGGATCATGGCCACGGCCAGGTGCTCGAGCGATTCCGTCAGGTTCGCCCCTTCATCAATGCGGCTGAACAGCAGCGGCATCTTCTCGCACGCGCACTGCTCCACAAAGGCGGAGAACAGCGTGGCCTTGCTGTCAAAGTAATTGTACAGCGTGCCCTTCGACACCCCGGCATCACGCGCGATGCCTGACATGCTGGCCCCTTCGTAGCCGTTATGGGCAAACACACGCGCTGCCCCCGCCAGGATCTGCTGGCGCTTGGCGGCGGAAGCACCCGGGGGCAGGCTCTCGCCGGCCCGCATTTTGCCTGAATGGCCTGGCGTGGTGCCCATTGAAATCATCCTGCTCCCGCGGTTGGCGCGTACTTTCGATTGACCCCGTGAGGAAAGCCGATAGGCTAGGGGACTGACCGAACTGATCGGTCATTCATGCCATGGTTTAAAAACCATGCCAAGAATACAGAATTTACATCAGCTGTTTCAGGTGCAACAGGGGGGCCATGTCGGTGGGTAGGGGAATTTCATGGCGCACGGCCGTGGTCGGGTTGTCGGTCATGACCGCCGGGTGTGCGGTTGGCCCGAATTTCCACAAGCCCAAGCCGTGGGTTCCCAACCAGTATGGTGGCCCGGACCGCATCGCGGCCGCAACCGACAGGAATGGCAAACCCGCCCCGGTCGCCAGCCAGACCACCCCCGATGACCCCGATACCGCCTGGTGGACCATCTTCAACGATGCCGAACTGACCAGGCTCGAGCAGCGCGTGGCAACCGACAACCTTGATGTCCGCGCCTTCGCCTACCGCATGGCCCAGAGCCGGGCCGAACTGCGCATTGCCGGCGCCGAGCGCTACCCTGCCATGTCGGCCACCGGCTCCTACGCCCGCCAGCAGTACAGCACCAAGATGCTGCAGCGCATCGTGACCGACGTGCAGAGCGAACACCCCGAATTCGGCCAGGTGGTCGGCACGCCGGGGCAGGCCAAGATTCCGCTGTTCAACCAGTGGCGCGACAGCGTGGACGCCACATGGGAACTGGACCTGTGGGGCCGCGTGCGGCGTGAATACGAGGCCGCGGCCGCAAGTTCGCAGGCGGTCAACGAATCCCGCCGCGGCATGCTCATCTCGCGCCAGTCGGAAGTGGCGCGTGACTACATGGAACTGCGCAACACGCAGCAGCAGTTGCGCATTCTGCTTGAAAACCGCGATGTGGCAAAAACCATGCTGGACCTGAACCAGCAGCGCTACACCAAGGGCCTGGCCAGCAACCTTGAGGTGGAGCAGGCCCGCGCGCAGTACGAGAACACGCTGGCCCAGATCCCGCAGCTTGAGCAGCAACTGGCCATGCAGGTCAATGCGCTGAGCCTGCTCATGGGCGCGCCGCCGCGCGCGCTGTCCGATGAGCTGCTCACCGCCGCCGCCATTCCGCCCGTGCCGCCGCGCGTGCCGGTGGGCGTGCCCTCCGAACTGGCCCGCCGCCGCCCCGATATCCGCCGCGCGGAGGCCAACCTGCACGCCGCCACCGCCCAGGTGGGCGAGGCCGTGGCCGAGTTCTACCCGCGCGTGACCATCAATGCAGGCTTCGGCTTCGAATCCCTCTCCTTCCGCGACCTTGGCTTCTGGAACGCCAAGGCGTGGAATGTCGGCCCCTCCATCACGCTGCCCCTGTTCCAGGGCGGGCGCCTGCGCGGCCAGCTTGAACTGCGCAAGGCCGCCCAGAAGGAAGCCGCCATCAACTACCAGAAAACCGTGCTCGGCGCCTGGCACGACGTGGATAACGCGCTCACCGCCTATACCGACGAGCAGCGCCGCCATGACAGCCTCGAGCAGCGCATGCAGGCCAGCCACCACGCGCTGGAACTGGCACAGAACCAGTACCGCAACGGCATGGTGACCTATCTCAACGTGCTTGATGCCCAGCGCCAGTACCTCGGCGCCGAATCCGACCTTACCACCAGCACCGCCGCCATATCGGGCAATCTGGTGCGGCTGTACAATGCGCTTGGCGGCGGATGGGAGACAACCTACCCCGACACGCCCCGCCGCAAGCAGGCCGCCGCCACGCCGCGCCCGGCTGCCACGGGCGGCGCGCCTGCCACCCCCGCTCCTTCCACCACGCCGGACCAGCCTGCCTGATGGCCTGCGTTAAAAGCTTGGCGCGCGCGCGCCTTGCTAGTATAAGCCGCCCCGTTCCCGACTGGCAGGCCAGTGGCTGCCACACGGAAGCATGGCGCAGGGACCTGTTCGTATGATTACATTGCCCCCCGACTATCGCCCCTCGGATGATGAGGAATTCATGAATCCGCAGCAGGTGGAATATTTCCGCCTCAAGCTGCTGAAATGGCGGGCGGATCTTCTCAAGGAAGCAGATGAAACGCTGGCCAGCCTGTCGGAAGGCGGCATCCATGAAGCCGACATCACCGACCGCGCCAGTGTCGAGACCGACCGCGCGCTCGAACTGCGCACGCGTGACCGTGCGCGCAAGCTGATCTCCAAGATCAACCAGGCCCTGCTGCGCGTTGAAGCAGGCACCTATGGCTACTGCGAGGAAACCGGCGAGCCGATCGGGCTCAAACGCCTCGAGGCCCGCCCCATCGCCACCCTGTCGATCGAGGCGCAGGAGCGCCACGAACGCATGGAGCGCATCCACCGCGACGACTGACCCCTTCCCTGCCCGGCTGAAACGCCCCAATTTGCCAAAAGGCGATAAAAGGGGGTTGCCAGCCGGTGCAGGAAAAGTTAGGAAGCCCGCATACCGTGCTGCTGTAGCTCAGTGGTAGAGCACTCCCTTGGTAAGGGAGAGGTCGACAGTTCAATCCTGTCCAGCAGCACCATTCTTTCCCGTTTGTTATCAAGGCACTCCAGAGCCTGCCAGAATGGCCGTTGCGGCTTCAGGTATGCCCGGTTGTGGCACGTGGCATGGCTGTGACCGGACGCTGCCGCGCATGGCGCATCAGGCTGCCTGCCTGTCGGCAAAGCCAGAACTTTCCCCATCCTGCCGCGTTACTGTCTCAATACACCAAATGGTTTTGAGCCAACGCCCTTATGAACGTGTCCGGGCAGCGCCTTTTTTCAAAACGGGGCGTTGCCAGAAGCCTTTTGAAAAAATCTTCACCAAATCCGTCCAGGGTTTATGCGCGGCCATGGGCATACATTTTTCAGGTGGCCTGCACGGGCCGATCCCGCCACACCCACGTGGGCCCGGATATTTGACAGAGGCAGTATGAATGCACCCGTAGCCACCCGTTTCACGCCATTATGGCCCCGCCTGCGACAGGCGACAGCACTTGTGGCAGGTCTGCTCGGCCTCTGCGGCCTTTCGGGGTGTGGTTATACGGATTCACGCGCCGCCCATCGCGCGCAGATGACCATGATCGGCATGAACAGCACGGATGTGCAATCCTGCGTGGGTATTCCGGACAAGACCAAGAAAATCAGCGATACGGTGCAGATTTTTGAATATTCCCGCACGCTGAACATTCCTTCCACCAATGATTCGACGCTGATCCCGCTCCAGTCGGTCGTCAACCTGACCGAAACGACGCTTGGCGGCGCAGGCAAGACCTGTGTTGCCGATATCCGCCTTGAAAACGACCGGGTGACCGAGGTGCATTATAGCGGCGATGATGATGAAATGATCGGGACAGACGGCGTGTGTTCCATCGTGACCCGTGGCTGCGTGCGCCAGCCGGTCGCATCCATGCGGCATGTAAAGACAGGGGTTTTCAGCCCCGTTTCCGCCTTTCACTCACCCAGGCTCGACACGCAGCCCGCAGCGGCAACGCCTGCGCCAGCAAACACAAAATAAGAGTTTCCGGGTGTCGCCTTTTTTCAAAAAGGCGGTGTCTTTACGAAGCTTTTTGAAAAAAGCTTCACCAAAAACTTTCTATAGTTAAAGAGTGGCCTTGAGTGGCAGCGCTGCAATATCCGCAGGTGGCCCGGCCAGCATGCAGGCAACGCCGGTCGTGCGGTCAACCAGCATGCGGATCTCGACCGGTCCTTCCGCCCCGAACAGGTCGGATGTCACTTCATAGACCGGGCGCAGCGGTGCGTCCTGTGCTGCGTCATGGCGCACCACCTCGGTCATGATGCGGCCAAGGGCACGCTCCAGCCCGTCCATGACACGCGAGGGCGCGAGGCGTGGCCGGTCACTCTCCCCCGTGCAGTGCAGTTCCAGCAGCCGCGCCCATGAGGCCGTGGGAATGAACAGCGGCATGCGCGTGCCATCATTATGCCGCTCCGCATGCATGATGCGCCGCGTATTGGCCAGTTCGATCACATCCACGCGCGGCAGGTCATCGCCAATGCGCGCGGCCACCGTGCGGGGCGCGCCGTCGCTCACAGCGTAACCCCTTCAAAATGCCTGGGCAGCTTGAGAATATCGAGCGAAGACAGCGCCGATGAGACAAAGAAACCCTGGATACGCTCGGGTTTGAGCGCCTTGACGAGTTCAAACTGTTCGCGGTTTTCAACGCCCTCGACCGTGACTTCCATGTTGAACCCCTGCCCCATGTCAATCAGGCTGGACAGCACCATGCAGGCATCGGGGTTGCCCACGATGTTCGCCACCATACTCTGGTCGATCTTAACCTGCGAGAACGGCAGTTCGCGCAGGTGGTTCAGCACCGTGATGCCCTTGCCGAAATTGTCGAGCGCGATGCGGAACCCCGCCCGCGCCAGTTCACGCAGGTTGCGGATGCCCTGCTCCGCGCGGCGGCCATGCAGCATGGCTTCGGTCACTTCCAGCACGAAGCTGTCGGGCGACATGTTGAAGCGCCGCAGCGATTCTTCAAGCTCGCGCTGGTAGTCATCGCGGATCAGGTCCATGCGCGAGAGGTTGATGGCAAGCTGGCGCGGTGGCTGGCCCTTCTCATTCCACATGCACACATCGCGGCGGAACGCCTCGATCATGCGCGGCCCCATCGCCTGGGCGAGGCCCGCATCGGTAAACACGTCGGAGAAGTCTTCCGCCGCAAGCAGCCCGCGCTCGGGGTGCTGCCAGCGCAGCAGTGCCTCGATCTGGTCCACCTCCATCGTGTTGCAGTTCACGATCGGCTGGTAATAGACCTCGAACTGGTTGCGCTCGACCCCGCACCGCGCCTCGCTCAGGATCGAGACACGCGCCTGCGCGCGCTCGCGCAGGTTCTTGGTAAACATCTGCGACTGCTTGCCACCCGCGCGCTTGGCGGCATACATCGCCATGTCGGCGTTTTTCTGCACGTCTTCCATCGTGTCGGTGCCATCAAGCAGCACCGCACCGATGCTGCCCGCGACACTGACGGTCACCGTCTCGATATCGATGGGGCGCTCAAGAATGGCCTGCAGGCGGTCCATGTACCGCTCGAGCGACACATCCTCGAGCGTGCGGTGCAGGATGACGGCAAACTCGTCGCCGCCAAGCCGGCTGACCGGGTCATCGGGGTGGGTAAGTTCGATCAGCCGCGAGGCAATGGCGCGCAGCACGATGTCACCCGCATGGTGGCCGTGCACGTCATTGATCTGCTTGAAGCCATCAAGGTCGAACATGGCAAGTGCCGGATGGGCGGTCATGCCCGGCTCGCGGCAGCGCGCGATCTCATCGGCCAGCGCGGTGTTGAAGCCGCCGCGGTTGAGCAGGCCGGTCAGGGTATCGGTCTCGGCCAGTTCACACAGCCGGTCGCGTGTGTTCATCAGTTCGGTAATCTCGAACCGGCTGGCCACGTAGCCCGTAATCGTGCCCTGCCGGTCGATCTTGGGGATGATGGTGGTCGCCACCCAGTACAGCGACCCGTCCTTGGCGCGGTTGCAGATATTACCGCGCCACAACTGCCCCGCCTTGATGGTGCGATACAGATCCCGGAAGAAATCGGCATCATGATAGCCGGAATTGACGATCCGGTGCGTCGACCCCACCAGTTCCTCACGCGAGTACTGGCTTATCTCGCAGAAGCGGTCATTCACATAGGTGATGACCCCCTCGCTATCCGTAATCGCGACAATCAGGACATTATCAACCAGATCAGCCCAGAAATCCGCATCCTGATGCGTCAGGGCCCGCAGCCGATCATCGTGTTGCAATGCCATGTTCCCGCCTGGAATCCGTAATGAAAAACAAACTGTTATGCTTCATGAACTCAAACCGCCCCCCGTGCATGCCACTGGCAACGCCAGCCTTGCGGGGTGCCGCATGCCGCTCTACGCCGTGGTTGGAATAAGGAACGAGCCACGCGCCTGCCGCTCACGGAACCATTTTTCCAGTTCTGCTGGGGGCAGTGGCCTGGAGAAAAGATAGCCCTGCATCACGTCGCAATGCAATTCTTCCAGCAGGCGCCACTGCTGCTCGGTCTCCACGCCTTCGGTCACCACCGTCATGCCCAGCCGCGAGCCGATGCCGATCACCGCCATGGTCACGGCCTGGGCATTGGTATCATGCTCGAAATCATTGATGAAACTGCGATCGATCTTGATCTCGGTCAGCGGCAGGCGTGTAAGCCGCGAGAGCGAGGAATAGCCGGTGCCAAAATCATCCATTGACAGCCCGACATCAAGCCTGCGGATGGCATGCAGCACCTCCTCGGTCTCGCTGCTGCTGTCCATCATCACGCTCTCGGTTATTTCCACCGTCAGGCGGTCCGGCGTCAGGCCATGGTGCTTGAGCAGGTTGGCGATGTGCTCGGGCAGCCCGCGATTGCGGAAATGCACGGCCGAGAGGTTCACCGCCACGGTGGGCACCCGCACGCCGTCGCGGTCCCACTTCACCATCTGGCTGCATGCTTCCTCAAGCGACCAGCGGCCGATGGCCTCGATCTGGCCGGTCTCCTCCGCCACCGCGATGAAGCGGGAGGGATAGATGTTGCCCAAGGTGGGGTGGTGCCAGCGCGAGAGCGCCTCCACGCCATAAAGCCCGCCGGTCATGGTCTCGACCTGCGGCTGGTAGTTCAGGTTGAGCATGCCCTTGGAGAGCGAATCGCGCAACGCCGAGCCCAGCACCAGCCGGTCCTGCGCCACCTGGTTCTTCTCCTGGCCCGCAAAGCGGAACAGGCCGCGCCCGTCCTCCTTGGCCTGGCGGGTGGCGGCATCGGCATGGCTGAGCAGGGATTCGCTGTCCGGCCCGTTGGCGGGGAAGGTGCTGATGCCAACGCAGCACGAGATGCTGAGCGTGTTCTCGCCCACCTGCAGCGGCTTGGCGATGGCGTTGATCAGGTTCTCGGCAAACTTCTCGGCACGCTCATGCGAGCATTCGGGCACGACGATGATGAACTCGTCACCGCCGGAGCGGCTGACGATATATTCATCCTTGACCAGATGCCGGATGCGGCGGCCGATCTCGATGAGGAAGCGATCCGCATTCACATGGCCAAGCGCGTCGTTGATATCGCGGAATCGGTCGATATCAACCATGAACAGCGAGAACTGGCTGTCACCGCCGCGCATGATCAGGCGCTCGATGATATTGTGCAGCGAGGTGCGGTTGAGCAGCCCGGTCAGGCTGTCGAAGTTGGAAAGCTGGGCAATATGCTGGCGCGTCTCGCCCTGCTCGATGGCCAGCGCACAGAACGGCATGCTGGTCGAGACCACGCGCTGCGCCCAGGCCAGATCGGCATCATTGCCGCGCAGGTAAAGCGCGAACACGCCCATGACCTGCCCCGTGCGCGAGATGATGGTGGACGAACAGCACCGCTCCAGCCCCAGCGAGCGGGCCAGCGAGGCATAGCCATCCCACACCACGGTGTTGCTGGCGGCGGGGTTGGCGCGCAGCGTTTCAAGCTGCTCGGGGGTGAGTTCCATGCTGTCGAGCGCGGCCCGGTACCGCTTGGGCATGGAGGGCGAGGCGCTGACCGAAAGCTTGCGCGAGCGGTCGATCAGCATCAGCGCGCCAACCGCGCCGGGCACGAAACTGTCGACCCGACGGCACAGGAGGTCGCCCACTTCCTGTATGCTCATGTCGGATGCAAGGGCCTGGAGCACGTCATTCTGCAGCACCAGGATCTTGCGCTGGCGGCTGGGCTCGGTCACGTCCTTCATCACGGCGATGTAGTAGATCTTGCCGCAATCACTCACCTGCACGCGCGAGATGGACAGTTCGCCGCACACATACTCACCATTGGCGCGACGGAACTCGACCTCACGCGAGGTGCCGACAATCCGGCCGATTCCGGTCTCGCGGTTGCGGTTGATGTAGTCGTCATGACGGTCGCGCTCGGGTTCGGGCACGAGGCAGCTGACATTGCGGCCCATGACCTCTTCACGCGTCCGGCCCCATATCTTCTCGGCCGCTGCATTGAAGAAGATGATGAGGTTATGCTCATCAATCACGACCATGGGATCAATGGCCTGCTCCATCGCAGAAAGCAGGACATCGGCGCTAATCTTCGGCTGATCCACCGTAAACTCCAGAACATCGGCACGACCAACCGCGCCATGTGAGATCATTTTCCTGACCTGGGCAGGCATCCGCCCGGCGCCATCACGCAGCCAGATTCGATCATGGCCATGCGACAGCAGGCACCGGGCCACTCGGCGTGGAGATCATACTATTATTTATGGCCATGCGGAAACATGACATGCCTCAATCTTGACACAAAGCCGCCAGCGCTTCAGCCGCCGTGGCGTTCAAGATCCTGCGGCAGCATGCCCGCAAGCGGGCGGCAGGCATAGGCGCTGTCCTGCTCGGGCCGGGGCTGGTTCTGGCGCAGTTCGGCGGCACCCGCGGCCACCGCCCGCCATGCCGCCTGCGCCAGCGCCTTGCGGCTGGGAAAGTCGTCGGGGTCAAGTGCCGGGTGCAGCAGCACGGTCGCGCGCATGGAGCGCCATTTGAGCAGCTGCCACACATGCGGGCCGAGTTCCATGTCGCCATACCACGCAAAGACCGGGCGGCGGGCGTGGTTGACCGGCAGGCCCTCGAGTTCGTCATACACCACCGAGACCGGCTGGATGAGCGGCGTCATGCCGGGGCGCGCGGCAATGGCGGCGGCCTCGCTGTCAGGCTCGACCGGCCCCTTGCCCCTGGGCAGGCGCGGCGGCTTGGCAATGGCAAAAAAGGCCGAAAGGAAGGGCAGCACCCGCGAGCCATCCGATGACGTACCTTCGGGGAACAGGATCAGGTTGTCGCCTTCCACCATCAGGCGGTGCAGCATCTCGTCGCGCTCGCGCCCCGTGGTGCTGCGCTGGCGGCTGACGAATATGGTGCGGCCAATGCGCGAGACCAGCCCCATGATGGGCCAGCCCTCGATATCGCCCTTGGCCACGAAATTCGATGGCAGCACCGTGCCGAGCACCGGCACGTCAAGCCATGTGGAATGGTTGGAAACGTAAATGACAGGCCGCTCGCCATTCTGGCGCGCCTTGCGCCCGCCCACGCCACCGGCCCTGCGCCCCACCACGCGGATGCGCAGCGACAGAAGCAGGCACAGCCCGCCCCAGACCATGCGCGTCCAGCGGATCTTGGCGGTGCCGGGCACGAGCAGCAGCACCGCCTCGAACCCGACCGAGAGCGGCACCCACACCGTAATGGCCGCAAGCCGCCCCACGCCGCGCGCGGTCCGGGCATAGTCACGCAGGCGGCCTGAGGGCATGACCGTGGTGGTGGCGATGGCATGCGCCGCCGCCGAGCCCGGGCGGGGCGCGATCACCTGCCGCGAGGCCCGCAGGGCGGATCGGGATATGGCGGGTGACGGGGAGCGGCGCCGGGTCAGGCGGCGGATGAAATCGGCGATCATGCGGCTATCCATAGCCCGCCATCATGGCGCGCGACAATATGGGGCAGACGGGCGGGCAGCCCGGCGTGTCCTGCACGCCACGCCTGTCATGACACGCCCCCCCGCCCGTTGGGCGTGCGGAACAACCGCGCGAAACGCCACCTGTACACTGGACCTTCCTCCCCGACCCGTTCATGCTGGGGGTTGATCCTGGAGGAGAATTGTCCATGCCCGCATGCAGCCGTCGCAGCGCCCTTGCTGCCGCGACCGCCTTCTCGCTCCTTGCCGTCATGGCCCCCGCGCCGCTGCGGGCGGCTGACGAGGTCCTGAACGTGCTGACATGGTGCGACCATGAGGATCCCGAACTGCTCGGCCCCTTCGAGCAGGCCAACAGGGTACACATCCACTTCAAGGACATCGACGGCACCGAGGCTGCCCGCGCCATCCTGCGCCAGGCAAAGGCGGGCGACTGGGATGTGGTGATCATGGAGGAGACAGCCGCCCCGCAGCTTGCCGCAGCAGGGCTGCTCGCACCGCTCGACCCGGCGGATTTCCCCAACACCGACATTCCCCCCGCCATCGCCAGCCCTGCAGGCGGGTCGTATCAGGGGCAACTTTATTCCGTGCCGGAAAAATACGGCTTTCATGCCGTAGCCTTCAACCAGGCCCGCGTATCGGCCGCCGACATGGACGACATCAACGCCCCCTGGCAGCCCCGCTATAACGGGCGCATCGCCATCTATGACAGCTACCTGCCCATCCTGTCCTATGTCGCACTCGCACTCGGGCTCGACCCCGCCCATCTGACCACCGCCGACCTGCCCGCCCTGCACGACAGGCTCGCGGCCCTGCGCGCCAATGCCAGCCTGGTGGGCGATATCGCCACCGTGCAGCAGGCCCTGGCCGACGGGCAGGTGGATATCGTGGTGGGGGGTGGCGGCTGGACCACGGCAGGCGTGGATGAAGGCGGCACCGTGACAACGGCCGATACCCACGCCCCCCAGCCCAGGGCGGACCTGACCTTTACCCTGCCCCGGCAGGGCGGCATCCGCTGGCAGCATGGCATCTCGATTGTCGAGTCCTCGCAGCGTAAGGCGCTGGCGCTGGCATTTGCCAGATACCTGCGCACGCCCGAGGCCCAGGCGCGGCTGGCCACATCATCATGCTACTGGGGCATGCCCGCCAACACGCGCGCCCCGCTTGACGACACCACCCGCACCGCCCTGCACTGGGCGCAGCAGCCCGCCTATATCGCGGCAAGCCACCCCTACCCCGTCGTGGATGACGCGATGGATGCGAAGCTGCGCGCGCTGTGGGCGGATGTGATGAAGGATGCCCCGGCGGCCACTCCGCCTACGCCCCCCACCATGGCCGCACCGCAGCCCGCGGGCGATGCGACCGGCGCGGCCGGGCCGTCGGCTCAGCCGTAATGCCGTAGGGTGGCGGGGCGGCCCAGCACGCGCTCGGCCAGCAGGCCGAAGCCAAAGCCCATGCTGCCCCACAGCACCAGTTGCATGCCCAAGGCCGCCTCACGGAAGTGCCACAGCACCTGTGCGGGGAAATTGTCCGGCACTTCATTGACGGCAGGCAGCGCCCATTGCAGCAGGCCGGCCAGCACCGCAAACGCCACCACGCCGCACAGGCTGGCGTTCCAGTTGCCCAGCCGTGCCGCAAGCCGCCGCCCGGCCAGCACCGCCATGATCAGGGCGCACAGGGAAAAGACCACCATCTCGAAATACGCCATCGTGCGCAGGCCAATCGTTTCGTGATTGCCGACGCCGGGCGGGTTGGCGGGGTATTTGAGGTCAGGCACCAGCACCACGGCCAGAAAGCCCCCCGCCGCGAGCAGCATGGCCAGCATACGCGGCGAAAAACGGCCAATGCGGCCATAGGCGGCGGCAAAGACCAGCGCGAACACCCCGCCATAGGCCGCACCATACATGACAGCCGCCGTCAGCAGCCCCGCCGTGGCCTGCACCGCGCGGCTGACGAGTTCGACCTCGGGCGGTTCACCCGCAGCCGCATCCATCGCGGCTTCATAGCCAATGGCCAGATTGACCTGGGGCTCGCCAAAGACACGGGCAAAGACAAAGGCAAGGCAGGCGGCCACGATACCGGCCAGCATGCCGCGCAGCAGCAGGCGACCGGCCATCAGGCCACGCCCTGGCGCAAAGGAGAGGAAAGAAAGATCATGATGGGTGTGCTCCTGTCGGGAAAGCGCGTCCCGTAACGGAAATGGCAGGCAGGCGCTGTCGGGGAGGTCTGACTTCCGCATGGTCCATGCGGTGCACAGTGGCGCGACCGTGCCGGAATCCCACCGGCTTCCCCCCGCAGCAGGGTGAGTGGCCACTCAATAACGCGCGGGCATGCCAAGTCAATGTCATGGCTGCGCCCCGCAGGGTCATGGCTGCACCCCGCAGGGTCATGGCCGCGCCCCGCAGGCGCGATGGCCGGCCTGACCCGGCCGGAAACTTTTATTATTGGCCCGTGGGGCCTGCGGGCAGCGCCACTTTGGTGGCGTGGCCCTGCGCCGCCTTCCACTGCCTGAGCGCATCGAGGGTCTTGCTCACGTGGCCAGAGGGCGAAAGCGCGCTGTAGGCATAGATCACCTTGCCATCGGGCGCGATGACATAGGAGGTGCGACTCGCACGGTTGAGCAGTGGCAGGCGGCTGTCATACTTGCGCGCGATCTCGCCATGCGGGTCGGCTGCCACGGGGAAGCGGCCATGGCCTTCACTGACCGAGAAACGGTCCAGCGTGGGCATGTCATCGGTGGAAACGCCAATGACCGTGGCGCCGAGCGCCTTGTACTGGTCCATGGCATCGGCAAAGTCATGCGCTTCTATGGTGCAGCCACGGGTGAAGGCGCCGGGGTAGAAATACAGCACCACAGGCCCCTGCCTGAGCGCATCGGCCAGGCGAAAGCTGAACTCGCTGCCATTGCGCGTGGCCTGGGCATCGAACAGCGGGGCCTGGCTGCCTATCGGCAGGGCGGCATGCGCGGGGGAGAAGCAGATGAACCCGGCAAACGCCATGAGCCCCACCAGCGGCAGGCACAGCCCCGGCAGCGCCCCACGCGAACGCCTGTAAAAATACCTCATGTTTCCTCACACCCCGTTACAGAGGCCCATGCCATCATGTGGCAGGCGGCAGAACCTGACAGCCTGAGCCGCCCAGCCTCTGGCACAGTTGCTGCGCAGCATCGTGCGAGAGGCCGGTCAGCCTTGCACGATAGACATGACCACGCCCGGATGCAACGCTTGCGACCTGCGTGCGCACGCCGCTGAGCGAAACCCTGGCCCGTGCCTGCCCCGCCGCGTGCTCCGCCTGCCCTGCCGAGCCAAAGGCCCCTACCTGCACGCTCCAGTCATGCCCGCTGGCCATGCTGATCACCCCGGGGTGCTCGCCCGCAGCCGACATGGGGGCCACGCCCTCCTGCGCGCGGGCGCGCCACGCGGCGCGCACGGCGGAGGCCTCGGGCGAGGGCGTGTCAGGTGCGGCGCCCTTTGGCACGGATGCCAGCAACTGCCGCCCCCGGCTGCGGCTGCCCCGGCTGTTCTGGGCGGCCTGCGCGCGGGCCATGGCGCGCGCCTCGATCAGCAGGTCGGCCTGCGAGCGGTTGACCGGCGAACTCCCCGCGATGCGTGGCCCGATGGCGGCCACGTAGTCGCGCGTTTCCTTGGGCAGGGTGTGGTAGTGATCGACAAAATCATCCAGCCGCCCCGGCCCGCTGTTATAGGCGGCGAGGAAGCCGGGCGAGCCATAGATGTCATACATTTCGCGGATGTAGGCGGTGCCCGCCGTGATGTTGTCATGCGGCTCGAAGGCATCGGGGCCAAGGTTGTAGCGCGCGCGCATCTCGTCATAGGTGGGGGGCATGAGCTGCATCAGGCCCATGGCGCCGGGCAGCGAGGTCACGAACTGCCCGTTGCGGTAAAGCTGGCCACCCGACTCGCGCTGCATCACCTCGCGTATCCACACCGCAGGCACGTCAAAACGCTGCGACGCCTCGGTAACATAGGGACCCCACGGGTCATCGGGCGGGCCGGGGGGGGTGTAGTTGGCATGGGCACGGGCGCGGTAGGACTCGGCCTCGTGGATCATCTGTTCCTCGCTCATGGTGCCCGCGCCATTATGGGCGCAGGCGGCGAGCGCGCCCGCAAGCCCGAGCGCCAGCCAGCGCAGGACGCTGCGGGGCGATGGGCGGAAGGGCCGGCCGGTCGCCCGACTGCCCGCTTCACCGGATGCTGCGTATGCCTGCGCTACTGCCATGTCGTGCCGTGATCCTGCTCATGCCCGCACACCCATGAAGGACGTGCCGACATGGCCCGCCCGGCAGGGAACGGGCGCCGCACCATAACAGCGTGGTTCCGGCTTGTGCAATCCTGCCCTGCCGCCGCCACGCCAGGAAGGCGGCAGGACAGGCATGGCGTGGTTATTCCTCGATATAGGTGGCCGGGTCGCCGCCGGTGCGGTGGGCGGGGGAATCAAGGGTGGCGAGGTCGCGCATGTCCTCATCGGTCAGTTGGAAATCGAACACGCGCAGGTTGGCGCGCATGCGCTCGGGGTGCGCGCTTTTGGGAATGGGCACCGAGCCCGTCTGCACCACCCAGCGCAGCATGACCTGCGCGGGCGTGCGGCCATGGCGCTCGGCCACGCGGGCCAGGGTGGGGTTCTGCAGGATCTCGCCACGCCCCAGCGGGCTCCATGCCTGCGTCAGGATGCCCAGCTTGCCATCGACTGCACGCTGCGCTGCCTGCGCGAAATCGACATGCATCTCGATCTGGTTGACCGCGGGCGTCACCCCTGTTTCGTCCACAAGGCGCTGCAGGTGCTCGGGCAGGAAGTTGGAGACGCCGATGGAGCGCACCCGCCCCTCCTTTTGCAGGCGGATCATCGCCTTCCAGCTTTCCACGTACAGATCCTTGGTGGGCAGCGGCCAGTGGATGAGGTACATATCGATATAGCTCATCTTGAGCCGCTCGAGGCTGGCCTCGAAGGCGCGCAGCGTACTGTCGAAGCCCTGCTCGGCCCCGCGCAGCTTGGTGGTGACAAAGATGTCCTCACGCCCCACGTCAAAGCTGAGCAGGCCGGTGCCCACCCCGCTTTCGTTGCCGTAGCGTGCCGCCGTATCGAACAGGCGGTAGCCTGCCGCGAGCGCCTCGCGCACGGCGGCCTCGGCCTGCGGGTTGTCGAGGGGGTAGGTGCCAAACCCGATCGCGGGGATCTTGCGTCCGTCATTGAGGGTCAGCAGGGGGATGGTGGTCATGGTCGTTCCTTCGCCTGGCGCCCCGGCGTTTTATGGTGCCCCGGCGCAAGGGCGGCAGGGTGGCGACCAGGCCGGGGCAGGACGTGTCGCCGTCTGCCACCCTAACGACATCACGCGGCTTTTGTTTTATGCCCAGTTTTCAGGACTGGGCTGCATGTGGTTCATTATCAGCACCAGACGAGGACCGAATGACCGATACATCCGCCGACCTGCACCACAGCATCCTGACCCTCGACACCCATGTCGATATCCCGTGGCCCGACCGGGGGGACTTCGCCACGGGCAGCCCCTCGCGCCGGGTGGACCTGCCGCGCATGCGCGCAGGCGGCCTGCGGGCGGCGTGCCTCGTGGCCTATGTGGGGCAGGGCGCGTGCGATGCGGACGGGCATGCCGCAGCCTCGGCCCGGGCGCTGGCCATGCTGCGCGTGATCAATGATGCGGGCCGGATCGGGGGCGTGCGCGTGTGCGATACGGCGGCAGGCGTGCGCGCGGCGTATGCGGCCGGTGACATCGCCATCATCCCCGCCGTGGAGAACGGCTACGCGATGGGCGACAACCTCTCGCTGATCGGGCAGTTCCGCGCCCTGGGCGCGCGGTACATGACGCTGACCCATAACGGCCATAACGCGCTGGCCGACTCGGCGCGCCCCATGCACCACCTCAACGACCCCGAAAGCCGGCATGGCGGCCTGTCGGCGCTGGGGCGGGCGGCAATCGCGGAAATGAACCGCACCGGCATGCTTGTCGATGTATCGCACACCGCGCGCGACACCATGATGCAGGCGGTCGAACTCTCGCGCGCGCCGGTCTTTGCCAGCCATTCCTGCGTGCGCGCGCTGTGCGATCACCCCCGCAACCTCGATGATGGCCAGCTCGATGCGCTGCGCGCATGCGGCGGCGTGATCCACATCACCGCGATGGACGCCTTCCTGCGCCCGCGCGACGTGCGCGACATCCGCCCCGTCACGGTGGCGGATTTCGTGGACCATATCGACTACGCCGTGCAGCGAATCGGTATCAAGCATGTCGGAATCTCATCGGATTTCGATGGCGGCGGCGGCATACGCGGCTGGGCCGATGCCTCCGAATCAGGCAATCTCACCGCCGAACTCCTGCGCCGGGGCTATGACCATGCCCAGATCGCGGCCCTGTGGGGCGAAAACTTCCTGCGCCTGCTCGACCAGGCCGATGCGGTCGCGCGCACGACCGCGTGAACGCAAATCCCGCCCGCTCTGGATCAGTCGCGCCCAAACGGGTATATCCTGTGCCGAATTAACGAATACAGGATAAAACATGACCACCAGCACCGACTACAAGGTCAAGGACATCTCGCTTGCCGAGTGGGGCCGCAAGGAAATCTCGATCGCTGAAGGCGAAATGCCGGGCCTGATGGCGCTGCGCGCCGAATATGGCCCCACCCAGCCGCTCAAGGGCGCGCGGATCGCAGGCTGCCTGCACATGACGATCCAGACCGCCGTGCTGATCGAGACCCTGACCGCGCTCGGCGCCGAGGTGCGCTGGTCGTCGTGCAACATCTTCTCGACCCAGGACCAGGCCGCCGCCGCCATCGCCGCCACCGGCGTGCCCGTGTTCGCCTGGAAGGGCCTGACGGAAGACGAGTTCAACTGGTGCATCGAGCAGACCATCCATGGGCCGGATGGCTGGACGCCCAACATGATCCTCGATGATGGCGGCGACCTGACCGTCATGATGCACGACAAGTATCCCGAACTGCTGAAAAACGTGCGCGGCCTGTCCGAGGAAACCACCACCGGCGTGCACCGCCTGTGGGAGATGGAAAAGAAGGGCACGCTCAAGGTCCCGGCCATCAACGTCAATGACAGCGTGACCAAGTCGAAGTTCGACAACCTGTATGGCTGCCGCGAGAGCCTGGTCGACGCCATCCGCCGTGGCACGGACGTGATGATGGCGGGCAAGGTGGCCGTGGTGGCCGGTTATGGCGACGTGGGCAAGGGCTCGGCCGCATCGCTGCGCAACGCGGGCTGCCGCGTGCTGGTGACCGAGGTTGACCCCATCTGCGCGCTGCAGGCCGCGATGGAAGGCTACGAGGTCGTGACGATGGAAGAGGCCGCGCCGCGCGGCGACATCTTCGTCACCGCCACGGGCAATATCGACATCATCACCATCGAGCACATGCGCGAGATGAAGCACCGCGCCATCGTGTGCAACATCGGGCATTTCGATTCCGAGATCCAGATCAATGCCCTGCGCAACTACACGTGGGACAACATCAAGCCGCAGGTCGACGAGGTCGTCTTCCCCGACGGCAAGCGCCTGATCGTGCTGTCCGAAGGCCGTCTGGTGAACCTTGGCAACGCCACGGGCCACCCTTCGTTCGTCATGTCCGCGTCGTTCACCAACCAGACGCTGGCACAGCTTGAGCTGTGGCAGGCACCCGAGGGCAAGTACAAGAACAAGGTCTACACCCTGCCCAAGCACCTTGATGAGAAGGTGGCCTTCCTGCACCTGGCCAAGGTCGGGGCCCACCTGTCGCGCATGACGGACGAGCAGGCGAAATACATTGACGTGCCGGTCAACGGCCCGTTCAAGAACAAGGACTACCGCTACTGAGGGCCAGCCACACGGCCTGAAAGGCCCGGCACCTGCCGGGCCAACTTGATGGAGTTGAAAGAGACCATGAGCATTTTCGGTACGATCCTGTCCAAGATTTTTGGCAGCCACACCGCTGCTGCCGCCACCCCCGCGGCAGCGCCCGCAGCCGCTGCGACCGCCGCTGCTGCGCCTGCAGCAGCACCTGCAGCCCCCGCCCAGCCGGTTGACGTGGATGCCGTGCTGAGCGCGCTGGCCGCCAAGAACCCCGAGAAGCTGAACTGGCAGACCTCGATCGTTGACCTGATGAAGCTGCTCGGCCTGGACAGCTCGCTTGCCGCGCGCAAGGAACTGGCCACCGAACTGCACTACAGCGGCGACATGAATGATTCCGCTTCCATGAATGTCTGGCTGATCAAGCAGGTCATGCAGAAGCTTGCGGCGAATGGCGGCAAGGTCTCCCCCGACCTGATGAAATAAGGCGCGGTTGCCTGGAGCGGGCGGACGTGTGGCCTGTGGCCGCCGCCCGCCCGTTTTCATGTCAGCCACCGCCCGGACACGACAGCCGCAGCAGGCGGCATGATGGAGGGACAAGCGATGGAAACCGTTCCCGACTTTCCCGCAACGGACACCGCCGCCGTGCCGGTGGAGGGCAGGCCGCCCGCCACATCCATCTCGAACGGGCTGGTCTGGGCCATTGGCTGCCAGTCCGGCCACCGCCCCGTGCGCCTCAATGATGAACAGATCACGCGCGCGCTTGAAGGCGGCTCGCCCACTACCCCCGATTCTTGGGTCTGGCTGCATTACGACATCGTCCATACCGCCAGCCGCGCCCATATCCAGGCCATACCCTGCCTGCCCGAGGAAGTGCGCCTGGCCCTGGGTAGCACAGACCGCGGCACCAATGTCGAGGCGGAAGGCGACATCGTGTACGGTGCCCTGCCCGGCTTTGATGATGCCATGTCGGAGGATGACAAGAACCTCTCCGCCTGGCGCTTTGCCGTGCTGCCCGACCTGCTCATCACCACGCGCCGCCAGCCGGTGCCAGCACTTGGCGTGGTGTACCGCGCGCTGCAACGCAATGAATCCTTTGATTCGCCAGCCGAGGTCGTGGACCACACGCTGCTGGAATTCGCCGATACCGTGCGGCGCAACATCGCCATGCTCGATGACCAGCTCGACCGCGCCGAGGACCTGCTGCTGACGCTGGACCAGCACACCGATTTCGGGCGCATCAGCGGGCTGATCGGCCGCGTGCGCCGCCGCTCGACCGAATTGCGGCGCGTGATCTCGCCGGTGGACCGCATCTTCCACAACGAAGACCTTGAACTGCCCGAATGGGCGGAAGATGACATACGCGACCGCTCGCAGCGCCAGATCCACGCAGCCCTTGATGACCTTCTCGCACTCCAGGACCGCGCGCGCTCGCTGCAAGATGAACTGGCATCAGGCCAGGCAGAGGAAACCAACCGCCGCCTTTACACCGTCTCCATCGTGACCACGCTCATGCTGCCCGCCACCTTCGTGACCGGCTTCTTTGGCATGAATACCGGTGGCATGTTCCTGGCATCGGGGGGCATGGGCACGGTGGAAGCGGGCGGGATCTGCTTCATCTTCATGATGATTACCTGGTTCCTGCTCAAGGTCATGAAGCTGCTGTAACTTTATGGCCCGCAGGCCGGGCTTCAGCCTGCGGTATCGTCCTCGCCATCATGCTGGGGCAGGGTCAGCGGATCGGGCAGGTCGGTGGGGATGGGACCTGGCCGGGGCGGTTTCGTGGCATCCGGGTCCGGCTGGGCCTCGGGCGGTGAACTGACGCCCGGGGCCGGGTAGCGTGCGCCCCCACCGTCTTTGCCGCCGGATTCCCCTTGCGTGTCATGAGGGTCGTCATGTGTCATGGCCTGATCCTTCCACGCCATCCCAACGCGCGGGCAGGGGGCCGGTTGCGCGCCCCGCGGCACAATGACCCGCCTGCCCCAAGGGGGCGCCTTTTCAGGACATGTCCGGGCGCATCGCCTTCGCGGAAAAAAGCGATGCCATCACCCGCCCGCTTTCCATCAGGCGGCAGAGGGCTATCAGGCACATGCCTTGCTGATGGCGGCGAGAAGATGGTCCACATCCCCCTCCGTTGTCAGGAAGCTGGTCACAAAGCGCACGACCGGCTGGCCGACCGCATCCTGACCGACGGTGTGGAAGGCAAACCCCTGCGCGCGCAGCGCCTGCACACAGGCGGCGGGCAGGGCGACGAACATGATGTTGGCCTCGACCTTGTGAAGGATCGTGACCTGTTCCTGCCGCGCCAGGCCATCGTGCAACCGCCTGGCCACGGCATTGGCATTGCGTGCATTGTGCCGCCACAGGTCATTGGCAAGGTGTGCGACGACCTGCGCCGAGACAAAGCGCTGCTTGGCCATCATATGCCCGGCACGCTTGACGTAGCGCCTGAAGTTTTCCGCCCTGTCGGGGTTGAAGAACACGACGACCTCCCCGCAGATGGTGCCGTTCTTGCTGGTACCCAGCGACAGCACATCCACTCCTGCCCGCCACGACATATCCGCCGGCGTGCAGCCCAGCGTCACCAGCGCATTGGCAAAACGGGCACCATCCATGTGCACCGTCATGCCCCGTTCATGCGCAAGGCGGGTCAGCGCCGCGATTTCATCCAGCGTATAGACCGTACCCCGTTCCGTAACCTGTGTCAGGCTCAGTACCGCCGGCACCGTGGTATCCGTGTTGGAAGCGGGATAGGCGGCCAGCAGGGCGGCCAGCGCATCCGCCGTCATCTTGCCTGATTGCGCCGCAACCGGAAGCATTTTCGACCCGTTGGTAAAGAACTCGGGCGCACCGCATTCCGCCCGCAGGATATGCGCGCCTTCCGAACAGGCAATCCCGCCATAGGGCGGCGTGGAAGCGGCAATAGGCAGGCAGTTGGCGGCCGTGCCCGAAATGATGGGGAATGCCGAAACCTTCGTCCCGAAAAAGTCGCCCACCACCTGGTCCAGGCTACGGGTCATGTCATCATGGCCATAGGCCCCGGCAGGCCCCTTGTTGGCCGCGTGCAGGGCCTCAAGGATCTCGGGGTTGACCCCCATGCGGTTGTCACTGGAAAAATCCATATTGCAGGTCATCATGCTTCCTCGGGAAACGTGTTGTGCGGCTGGACCGGACGGCCAAGGATACCGACCAGAACAGACATTCCGTAGATACTGGCAGCCGTACGGGCCATGTCAAAGAAATGATCCACGCCCAGCAGCAGCAATATGCCTTCGGGCGGCAGGCCGAATGTGGGCAGGACATTGCCCAGGATTATGATCGCGCCGCGCGGCACGATCGCCATGCCCTTTGAACTGATGAACAGGAAGCCGAGGATATAGCATAATGTCAGGAAACCCAGGTGGATGCCGTAGGCATCGGCGATCAGCACGACACTGAAGGACTGGAACATCATCGCCCCGTCCATGTTGAAGCTGTAGCACAGGGGAAGCAGGAACCCCGATACTTCGCGGTCGATGCCGAATTCTTCCAGGTTTTCGATCAGTTCAGAATAGGCGGCCTCGGAACTGCCTGTTGAAAAGGCCAGGATCAGCGCCTGGACGACATTGCGCGACAGGCGGAAGACATCCCGCCCCATGCAGAAAAATCCCGCGCAGAACCATGCCAGCACCAAAAGCATGATCGCCACGTAGAATTCCATGATGATATAGAAATAGGATATGACAAGCTGGTACCCCGAACGGGCCGCGACCATTGCCGTCGAGGCAAAGACCACCAGCGGTATTGATTTCATGATTATTTCAGTAACCCGCAACATGATGTTAAAAAATTCGTTGCAGGCCTGCAAGATGACCGTTGTGGTATTTTTATAGCGCGAGACCAGCCCCAGCCCGAACAGGAGCGAGAACGCAGTCACCTGCATGATCTCGTTACGCGCCATGGCGTCGATGATGCTTGAGGGGATGATATGGGCGACCTGCTCGGCCAGGCTGATGGTCGGAATATCCATTTTCTCATGCGACAGGCCGATCTGCGATGACAGCAACCGCCCGGGATGAAAGAATTCCGATGTAACGATACCAATGAGCAGCGATATGAGGGACGCACAGACAATCCATACCGCCAGCGTGCCGACCAGTCGCCCTACCCCCTTGTGCTGCGCCAGGTTGCCAAGGCCGGAAATAAGCCCCGCCATGACCAGCGGCACGATGATCATTTTTACAACCCGTATGAACAGGCCCAGTATGTATTGTGTGCTGGCAACAGTATATGCCTGTAGGGGCCCTCCGCACATATTGCATATTATGCCGAAGACAAGCCCAAGGACGAGCATGAGAACAATGAAAAGGCTTTTCCTGTATCGTCCGAAAGCAGGGCTTTTACGGTCAGTCATACAATAATACTTCCAATGCATTACTTGACAGGAAAATAGGCACGGTCGCACCCTGATGCGGTCAATGAACCTGACCCGGCGCGCAACAGGGGCAGACCGCACGCCTTGCCGGGACAGCAGCCCGATTTATGTTTTGTATTGGTAACAAATTGGGTGCCGACACCCCGCACACCGGTTTTTTTACAGAATACACCCGCTCACCATCCGCCGGTACCGGACTTCAGCACCCGCAAGGCGGCAGGGCCATGTGACACACCCGGTGCCGCCAGATGGCCTGTGGCAACAGGGCACCGACCCATCTGGCGGCATCATCAGGGCGCGTCGATCAATGCGTCATATGCGGCACGGGACCGGACATGGCCTTCACGTCGCTGGCCGAGATCGTATCGGTGTAGGCATTGCCAAAATGGGTCCGGACATAGTTGACCACACTGGCGATCTGCTCGGGCGACAGCGTACCGTTGAACCATGGCATCGCGCCATAACCATTGAGGACAATGCCGGCGGGATAGGCGGCCATGGCCAGCTTCGGGTTGCCGGCCAGCGCCGGGATGACCGCAGCCCCCTTGCCACCCTTGCCATCCGCCATATGGCATGCCTGGCAGACATGCTGGTAGACCTCGGCCCCGGTCTTCATATCGTTCTTGCTGTCCCCGCCCGCACCGGGAGAATCCGCGTGCGCCATGACCGGCAAGGCCGAAATGCCGATGATGGCGAGCATGTGCAGAATGTAACGGTTCATGCTCAGGCCTCCTGCGCCCGTTTGTGAAGTCGTTTGATCGCATCAAGGGACGAAAGGAGCGCCCCCTCCTGCCAGCAGCCCAGGTAGGAGGCATGTTCACCCGCCAGCACGACCCGGCCGTCGATTTCCGTCAGGTTGCGGTAATGCTGCTTGCGGGTCTCAGCACTCCAGATGGCGCAGCAGCCCAGCGACCACGGCATGCGGCTCCAGGCCACGGCCACGCCATTGCTGAATTCCTTGCGGTATTGCGGGTGCAGCACCGATCCCTGCGCCAGCCCGACCTCGATCCGTTCGGCAGGGGTCATGCCCGCGATATCAAGGCCCGCCATGCTCTTGGTATAGGCCCCCAGCAGGACGGCGGGACCAGAGGACTGGAAGCCGTAGCTGGGATAGGACACCTGCGAGATTTCCTGGTTGGTGAAGCTGATGCCACCATAGATGTCATCATCCTGTTCCCAGAACCGGCGCTTGAACTCCAGCCCCATCTTGATGTGCGATGTATAGGGAACCGCGCCGATGGCGGCCTTCATGCCCGGGGAGACCTGGATATCGATCTGGCTCAGCACGGAAAGCGGGATGGTGCACACACACCAGTCGGCCGTCTCCTCCGAGACCTTGCCCGTGCCGGTATGCTCCCACGTCACGCGCACGCCGTGATCATCCTGCGCGATGCGGCTGACGCGCGCATTCATGGTGATGAGGTCGGAAACCTGTTTTGCAAAGCCCTTGCCGATCATGTCCACCCCGCCGGTCGGCTGGAACATGGTCGTCTGCATCTCGTAGTTCATGAACGTGGCAAGGGACTGCCACATCGCGGGCCGGAACAGGTCGTGCCGGTCAAGAAGCTGGGAGGGTACGGGCGCGCCATCCGGGCCACCGCCGGGGCGCTTTTCCCATCCACGCCGTGTCGAGGTATGCACGCTACTCTTGTAGCGGAAATCCTCATCCAGCAGGCCCCAGCCACGCATCGCTTCCTTGAGCTGCATGCGGTCTTCCTGGGTCAGTTCCTGATCGAGCGTGTGCCCGTCGATCGACTTCGCCAGCAGTTCGGCTACGACACCGGTGAAATCACAGGCCACGTCACGATAGCGCATCGGCTTGCCCCCGAACGCATCGGGACTGTGCACGAAGGCATTGTAATTGAGCTGGATGAAAGGTTCCAGCGCGACCCCGAACTGCTTGCAGTAATGCAGCAGGGCGCGGTGGTGGTAGGGAATGCGCCATGGGCCGGGGTTGATGTAGTTTCCGGGCGCGAATTCCACTTTCTGCACCGGCGTGCCCATTTCGACCACGCGATCGCCGCCACGCAGCGTCCAGTTCCGGCCACCTGTCCGGTTCTGGTATTCAAGGACACGTACGGAATAACCGGCCTTGCGCAGTTCATAGGCGGCCAGCATGCCGGCAAGCCCTGCCCCCAGGACAAGCACTTTCGTACCCTTGCGGGCACCGGACAGGACCGGCGGCCCCGTAAAGCGTGAATCAGCTGCATACCCCATGACCGTCATGGCCTGGTAGAGGGCTGCGGTTCCTCCGGCAAGGCCAAGCGCGGTCAGAAGCTGGCGTCGGGTTGAAGAGACCATAAGGCGGGGCTCCCTGTTCAGGAAAAGACGTCCTTTCCCCCGACAATTCGGGGCAAGGCCGTGCTGGGTCATGTTTTTTTCTATAATCAATAAGGTTCGATGCCGCAATATTACGCATCAGTAATGTTATGATGGACATCACGAGCACACAGCCCGTTCGGGCAGGATATCCCTTAATGCCCTGCGTATCCTTGGTATTTTATTTCCAGGACAGAAAAAAAGGCACACCGAACGGAATCCGGTGTGCCAGGGCTGGAAAAATAAACACCAAGTATCAGAAAGTCGCGTTTATGCGGCCATAGTAATAACCACCCGTGATCGGAACCTGCGACGAGTTCTGGTCATACAGGTTAACGCCGTTGGAATCGTTTTCCGTGGGCAGGCGACGGGGCCGGATGTTGAACACATCGTTCGCGCCGACAGCGATATGCAGGTGGCGGTTGACCCGGTAGCCGATTTCGATATCGGTCAGCCAGCGCGGCGTGTTCTTGAACTGCGCAAAGCAGGTGTTCGAGGCATAGAGCGCACCGCCGCTCGAGCAGCTACCGCTGGTGGTGTAGTCGTAATAGGTCAGCATGTCCGTCGTCTCGCCGTAGCGGGTCTGGCGAACATTGAAGTCCCAGCTACCAATTGTATAGAACGCGTTCAGGATGATCTTGCTGCGCGGATAGGCCGTGGTCAGGTAAGCCGTATTCTGCGCGTTGAGCAGGGCATTACCCGTCGAAGACGTGCCATTGTGGTGCAGGCGGGTACGGTTGAGGTCCAGCGCCATGCTCAGCGTCAGGTTGCCATACCGGTGCAGGCGGAACATGTAGTCTGCCTTGATATCAAGGCCCTGCGTACGGGTGCTGGCACCGTTGGTCAGGTAATAGGCGGAAACGGTGGACACATCCAGGCCGTTGGCCGGCAGGGTGTATCCCATCTCCTCGATGGCGTTGACCGCGGCCTGACCCTTCGTGGTGCCACCACCCACGATACGGTCACGCAGGTTAATCTGATAGACATCCGCTTCGACATGGAAGCCGTCAACCGGTTCAAGCACGATACCACCGCTCTCGCTGGTGGAACGCTCGGGCTTGAGGTTCGAGGCACCAAGGCTGCGCGCGGCCTCGGATGACACGGGCAGCATGCCCGAAGCCGTCGTCGGGCCGACGCTCATGGCGCTGTAATGTTCTTCGGCCAGGGTTGGCGCACGGAAACCGGTGCTGATGGTACCACGCAGGGCCACCCGGCGGTTGAAGTCATAACGGGTCGAGATCTTGCCGTTTTCCGTGTCGCCCACGTCGGTGTAGTGTTCAAAGCGACCGGCGAAGTCCACGCTCCATTTCTTGGTGAAATGGAAGTCGCCATCAAGGTACCATGCCCAGATGTCACGGCTCCAGGAACCGGCACTCTGCGGCCCCAGCCCGGCATAGCCCTGCGTGCCACCCGCCTGGTAGGACGGCGGGTTGCCGGCCCAGATGTCATAGGTTTCCAGGCGATGCTCGGCGCCGAAGGCCAGCGTCATCGGAACCTTGTGGCCGATATCGAAATGACGGCGGAAATCGAGGTTGTTCGTCCACTGCGCCATGCGATAGGTTTCGGAGCGTGTCTTCGTCGGCGACCAGCCGCACCCGTCCGTGGATGCATAGGCCGCGGGCCCACTGTTGCAGGTCGAGGCCAGCATGCCGGTATTGGCGGTGTTCTTGTCGCCAATCTTGTCTTCATCCGCGCCATACACGGTGCTGAGGTCCCAGTTGAACCCCATGAAGTTGTCACCCTTCAGGCCCAGCATGGCGGAGTAGTCGTTCTCCTCCATGGTTTCGATGGGCGTGAAGCCATTGGGGTACATCGACGGCGCAATGGTCGGGATACGGTAGTTTTCATACGCTTCCGCATGGCGGTGCGCATAGGTGATCAGGCCATAGAAGTTGATGCCGGGCGTCAACTGCTTGCCCCAGTCGATCGACAGGTTCTCGCGCGTTTCCTCGGGCGTGCTCATCAGCACGTTCGTGCTGGGATCAATGTATTTCGCGCCCGCCACCAGGCCATTATAGTAACCGGTGGTGTGCGCGCCCTCGGGCCATGTGCCCAGCAGGCGGTGGTCGCGCGCGCCCTTGGGCACGTCATGGTCGGTGTGGTACACCTGCCCCGAAAGGTGCAGGTACCCATCCTGCCCCAGCTTCATGCCGCCATCGGCATTGACCTGGTACTGCCACCCGCCACCGTTATAGGCGTTGGCGCCGGTCTGGTAGCTGGCGTCAAAGCCATGGTCCTGCTTCTTGGTGATGATGTTCACCACGCCGGCAATGGCATCGGAGCCATACATGGCCGCGGCCCCGTCTTCCAGTACCTCGATATGGTCAATGGCGTTGGCGGGGATCATGTTCAGGTCAACCGGCGTCGCGCCGAAGGCCGGGCCCGGGTTCTGCGTCATGTTGCCGGTGGAGTGGCGGCGCTTGCCATCGACCAGGACCAGGACCTCGTTCGGGTTGAGGCCACGCATGCGGATAGCCGATGTCAGGGCCGCCGTGTCACTGCCCTTCGCGCCGACGTTGATCGAGGCATAGGTGCGGGTTATGGCATCGGCCAAGTTCATCTGGCCGGAACGGCGCAGGGTCGCGGCCGTTACAACGGTAACGGGACTGGTGCTCTGGCGGGCGCGCCGGTTGGAAGAATGCGTGCCCGTTACAATGATGGCCTCACTCGTATCGGCGGGCGCGGCAGTACGGGCAGCGGCTTTCAGGGTATTCGCCTTCTGCGCGGTCGTGCCCGATGCCTTGGATGGCGTTGAACGGACAATGCGATGCCTGGATGAATCAACGTCCGTATCAGCTGCCACGGCAGCCTTCATAACGGCGTCCACTCCGGCGGGGACTGTAAAAACGGTCGCCGCCACAAGCCAACGTCTGAGAATCATGAGGTTACCTTTCTGATTCATCTAAAGGTTACAACAAAGAAACATCTACAATAAATTTTTCATTAAAAATAAAAAATTGGAACCACTTAATATATTTTCGCCGTTTTGTTGTTTTCTTGCAACATTTTAGGTTATGACAAAGAAAAAACTTTCAACCCCGCCCCGGAGCCTGCCTGCCTATGGAAGCTTCAGGCGGGAAACCACCCGAAAAAATATCCATATGAATTAAAAGGATTTTTTGTCACTGATTACACATGCACGTCCTGCCGGACCCGTCGCCCCCACGGAATTGATATCGAAACAGGCATACAGGCGCCTTGCGCCATACGATCTGACAATATCAATGAAACCCCGCCGGAAAAGCATTTTTTATATGGTATTCCATGAATAAAACTATGTTCTGGCAGATCGATGCAAATGACTCCTGACATGGTACCGCCTACCCGGTTCACAGCACACCATGAACGGATTTTGCATTACAAATATATCATGAACAAGATCATTACATTTGTAATTTATTATATATTCTGAAGATAGAAGTAATTATGTTTCCAAACCACTTGTCCAGCCATGCCCCCCCAGAAATGACCGTTTGCGATTGGCACAGGCGGGAACGCGCAAAACAACAACCTGCCTGACGCTGCATGCACGACAGGCACCATGGCTGCGCGCGGCATGACCAACGGGATGACCGGCCACAGGCCAGCAGGTGGAAACAGGCCACTTTCTGCCTGTCGGCGTCAGGAAAACAAGTTTGCCATAACGGTCAGCCTGGCTGCCGAACCCAGATCATGAAGCACACAGCCCCCGCGCACGCCCCCTGCCTGCAATCACGACACAGGCACTGGATATGACAATCGCCCCGGCAGTCCTGCCGGGGCGACGCTCTGGTTTTCTTCCATCCACACCACGATGCGGATAATGATTCAGGTGACTTCAGGCGCCGAGCAATCAGACCATGATCTGGTCAAGGGCGTCACAGAAAGCCTTCATGTCTTCCGCCGAGCCAACCGTCACGCGCGACATGGTGGGCCAGATCGGCCAGTTGCGGCCGATATCGATCTTGCGGGCGGCAAAGGCATCCCGCATGGTCTGCGCCGGCTGCTTCCAGTCAACCATGAACATGTTGGCCTCGCTGGGCAGGTAGGTCAGGCCACGCTTTTTCAGGTGGGCGAAGGTCGCCTCCCTTACGGCGATCATCTGGCTGCGGCGTTCGGCAATCGCGGCGGTCTGGGTCAGGCTTGCCGTGCCGGTGGCCAGCGCCACGATCGACAGCGTGCCCGACTGGTTGAGGCCATCGTAGCGCATCATCTTCTCGTGCAGGTCAGGCCGCGCCATGCTCAGGCCCAGGCGCAGTCCTGCCATGGCGAACAGCTTGGAGAAGGTGCGCAGAACCACGACATCCTTGTTCTCCGCCACCAGCTTCGCCGCACTCGGCGCACCGGAGAAGTGGATGTAGGCTTCATCGACCAGGACGATGGACCCCTCGGGCTTGTGGGCCACGAGCCACTTGATGTCCGCCAGCGGGGTGACCGTGCCGGTTGGGTTGTTGGGCGAGCAGACATAGTAAATGCCGGCATTCGGGTCGGCCTTCAGCATGGCCCGCACATCGGTCACATATTTGTTTTCCGCCCGCAGCGGCACCTTGGTGACCTTCACGCCCAGCCATGACGCGGTGCGCCACGAGGCCTCGAATGTCGGGTCGGCCGTGACAAGGCCGCGCGTGGGCGAACAGAAGGTCACGACGGTGCGGCTCAGCGGGTCACTCGATCCCGGCCAGGGCAGGATATGCGTCTCGGGCACCTTCTCGACCTGCGAGACGGTCTGGATCAGCTGCTCACGCAGGTTCGAGGGTTCATAACGGTTGCCCAGGGGCACCACCGCCGCCCCGGCCTGTGCCGCGGTGGGGAAGGGGCCGGTCCAGCATTCGTTGCTGCCGATGCGGACCATGCCGGACTTGTTCTGTGCTTCCTCGATCGGGGCCTTGGGGCTGGCGGCCGCGCTCTTGGCCGCAGCCGTGCCGCTGAGCAGCGGGGACGCGGCCATCGCCGCCGAGCCAAGCCCGAGCAGGGCTGAAATGCGACCGAACTGGCGGCGGGAATATCCCCGTGCCAGAAGGTCTTCCTTCGCTTCTTTTGAAAGTAGGACACCCATGGACTTGTCACCTTGATGTTTTGCAGGAATGCAATCGAACCCTGGCGGAGGAAATACAGACACCCATAATCCGCCACTGGTTTCCTTATCGTAATGAAACCGGCAGCATTGCGGCGTATGGCGCCTGACCGGGGAAGGGTCATGTCAGCACACGGGCCCGCAGGAAAATCCGATGCGTATATTTCCCGCAAAGAGCAATAACATTCCCTTTACCAGAAACTTTCCTGACTTGATCATAAAACAGATGCAATGGCAATCATTGCATCGTATAAAAATTCTCCCTTGTTATTTTATAATAATTATACAATAGAAATGCGCGGGCCCTGTTCCCCTGCCCGCCACATCAGTCAGTGATCATCGACTTTCAGCGGCCCCGCCATGCTGCCCACCACCTGGGGCGTCAGGGCATCCGTGTAGTGATTGCCAAAATGCGTCCTGACATAGTTGACGACATCCGCGACCTGCGCGGGTGACAGCACGCCATTGAACCACGGCATGGCCCCCTTGCCGTTCATGACCACGGTTGCGGGATAGGCCGCAACCGCCAGATGCGGGTCTGACGCCAGCGCCGGGATGGTTCCCGCCCCCGTGCCCCCCTTGCCATCCGCCATATGGCAGGCCTGGCAGATATGTTCATAGACCTGTTGGCCCGTTTTCAGTTGCGCGGGGTCCGCCGCATCCGCGGCAAAACAGAATGACGGTGCGGCCCCGACAGACAGGGCCACAGACGCAGCCACGGCCCATGCCCTGATATCTTGCATGCCCATCATCAAGCTTCCTGTGCCCGTTTGTGCAACCGTTTCACCGCATCCATGGAGGACAGGAGCGCACCTTCCTGCCATCCCCCCAGATAGGAGGCATGGTCCCCCGCCAGGACGATCCGGCCATCAAGCGCGACCAGGTCCTGGTAATAGGCCTTCCTGTCCGCCTCGCTCCAGCGCGCGCGACAGCCCAGCATCCAGGGCACGCGACTCCAGGCGACGGAGGTGCCGTTCATGAATTCCCTGCGGTATTGCGGGTGGATGACCTCACCCTGCTTCAGGGCGGTTTCCAAACGCTGTTCAGGTGTCATCGCCGCGAAGTCGAGCCCCGCCAGATTGAGGGGAAAGCCCCCCAGCAGCACGGCGGGGCCGCTGGAATGCATCCGGTCGTTGGGATAGGAAATCAGGGCGATTTCCTGGCTGGTGAAACTGATCCCGCCATAAATCGCTTCGTCTTCCTCCCAGAAGCGGCGGCGGAATTCCATGCCGATCTTCGCATGGCTCGAATAGGGCACGGCCCTGATGCCCGCCTGCATCTTGGGCGAGACCTGCACAGGGATCTGCGCCAGCACCGTCAGCGGCATGGCGCATACGCACCAGTCGGCCCTTGTCTGCCCCGCCGCCCCGCTGACACGGTCGGCATGGCTGACCGTAACGCCCGAATCGTCCTGGGCGATGGCCGTCACCTTGCGGTTGAAGGTGATCAGCCTGCCCACATGCCGGGCAAAGGCCTTGCCGATCATGTCCATGCCGCCAACAGGCTGGAACATGGTGGGCTGCATCTCGTATGTCATGAAGAACTTCATGGTGTTCCACACGCACGGATCGAGCACATCGCTAAACGGCAGCAGGTCCGAGGCAATGGGCGCGCCATCGGGGCCGCCACCGGGCGGGCGCTCATATCCCCGTCGGGTCGAGACATGCAGCCCCTTGCGGTAGGAATAGGATGCATCGAGCATGCCCCATTCGCGCAGCGCCACCAGCAGGCGTTCGCGGTCCTCCTTCGTCAGGACCTGGTCGAGGTTGTTCTGGTTGACGGACTTGCCCAGCAGTTCGGAAATATTGCCGATGAAATCCGAGGCCCCATCGCGGTACCGCTGCGGCCTGCCGCCAAAGGCATTCGTACTGTGCACATATGCGTTGTTGTTGAACTGGATGAACGGTTCAAGCTGCACGCCGAACTGCTTGCAATAATGCAGGATGGCCCGGTGATGGTGCGGGATGCGCCACGGGCCGGGATTGAAATAGTTCCCCGCCGCAAACCCGACCTTCTGGGTCGCGCCCCCCAGTTCGGTATAGGTATCGCCCCCGCGCAGGGTCCAGTTCCGGCCACCCGCGCGATCCTGGTATTCAAGCAACTGGACCCTGTAGCCCGCCTTGTCCAGTTCATAGGCCGCCGCAAGGCCGGCAAGCCCCGCGCCCAGCACCACGACACTGTCGCCCCTGCGGGCCCTGCCCAGTTCCGGCGTGCCCCTGAACTGCGATTCTTCCGCATGGCCCAGGGCGGTCATGGCCTGGTACATCGCAGCGGTTCCGGCGGTCAGGCCGATCCTGAGCAGCAGGTCCCGCCGCGTCGGGCCGGAAGCGTTGGCGGGCATGCCTCAGGATTCCCTGATCATGATGATATCAAAACGATATAGATGCAGCATGCCTGGTCCCTTTCCCTACGGAATCTTTCCGCCGCCAGCTTAATTGTAAATCCGCGGCATACAACTCATTATGTTTTCGTAACGGAAAATTCAGCGCCCGCAGGCGTTTTCATACGGCAAGCGTGTTCAGGATGGCATCAGCAACCTGCTGGAGGTGCCTTTGCATCAGCATCGACGCCCGCTCCGCATCCTTGTGCCGCATCGCATCCAGGATCTGGCAGTGTTCCTGCCGCCCGGGTTCGAGCCGTTGCGGGATCTGGTCAAAACCGTACAGCCGGGTACGTTCACGCAGTTCGTTGACATTACGCGCCAGCAGGCGGTTGCCGCTGGCTTCGGCAATCGTGGCATGGAACATGTTATCGACATCCCAGTGCGCCTCGGCGGTGATGTGTTCCATCCGCAGGAGCGCGACTTCGCGCGCGTGCAGGATGTCCAGCGTGGCAGGGCTGATCCGGTGTGTCGCCAGCTTGACGCCCTCGCCTTCCAGCAGGCGGCGCAGCACCAGGATCTCCAGCACATCCTCGGTGCGGATGGCGTTCACCATGATGGTGCGCCCGCTCTGCCGCAGCAGCCCTTCCCCCACCAGCCGGCGCAGCGCATCCCGGACCGGCGTGCGGGACAGCCCCAGCCGCAGCGCCACTTCCCGTTCGATGACGACGGTATCGGCTTCAAGCTGGCCTTCGAGTATCCACCGCCGGACAGTTTCAAATGCGTCCTCGGACAGGCTCCCCCTGGGGGCCGAAGACCGCTGCTTGTCAGATAACATCATATGCGCCGCCGCATCACACGGCCTTTCAGACAGGATAGAAGCCACCATCGCACGCCTGTGCACGGGATGGGCGGAAAGCAATTTTCCGTTCCGGAACGCGCGAACCTGCCCCACCAGTGATGGGCAATGTCCTTGAGTTACTGCTGAAATTTTCCCGGTCACCGCAGTATGTCCCGACCATATCCCCACCCGGATCGGACATGCAATAATTTTCAGAACCCAATGGTATACTTCTTGCATTCCAGCGCACGGTCGTTATAGATAAGAAACGATCAACCCGATGCCATGCGCGCCGGCGGGTCGTCCGGTTTTCCTTCGCAAGGCATCGTGCCGCACCGTCCCATGGCAACCGGGCCACCAGCCTTCCCGCACGGACCCGTCCGGTCCCGGAATGCCTTCCGTGCCGGGAACAGGACGCCCCATCATCGGATTTTCATATTGGATGTGCCTCCATGTCACTTGAAAAAGCGGGCTTCAGTTTACCAGGGCTGGGTAGGATCGCGTCAGAAACCTGCTGCCCCATCCCGGAGGAACTGAAAGCCAGGCTGCTTTCCGTCGCGGTGCCCACGCTGTCCGCCATCATGTTCAAGATGGGGCTGCACACGCGCTTCTTTTCCGACCTGCACCCCCTCCAGCCTGCGTGCAGGCGGTTCTGCGGCCCGGCATGGACGGTGCGCGCCATGCCCGTGCGCGAAGACATCCGCGAGGGAATCGCCCAGCGCCAGGTCCCCAGCCTGAACCGGATGGCGCTTGACGCCGCACCAGCGGACAGCGTGGTGGTGGTTGGCAGCGGCGGCCATCCGGAAGTCTCGTTCATGGGCGACATCATGGCCACGTCACTGATGGTACGCGGCATTGCCGGGGTCATCCTCGATACCAGCGTGTCCGATGTCTCGATCGTGGGCAAAATGGAACTGCCGGTCGTATGCGCGGGCCGGAACGTGCGCTCCTCCTTCTCGGCGCTGATGGTCATTGGCTGCGATGAACCCGTTGGCGTGCAGGGGGTGGCGGTCTTTCCCGGTGACATCATCGTCGGTGACGAGGACGGCGCGGTATGCGTGCCCCGCCACCTTGCCGATGAAATTGCCGATGCCGCGATCGAACAGGAAGCGCTGGAAGCCTTCATCATCAAAAAAGTCGCCACGGGCATGCCGATCGATATCGCCTACCCGCCCAGCCCGCAGATCCTGGCCGAATACGAACAGTGGCGCGCCACGCAGGAAAAAACGACATGACCATGCCGGGTGGCGCCGTGGTGGTCACGGGCGATACGGGCTTCGTCGGCCTGAATGTTGTCGAGGCCCTGCTGGGCAGGGGACGTTGCGTCATCGGGATTTCGGACCGGGCGCTGCCGGCTTCGCTCACGCGCCATTTCCCCATGTCCGATGGCCGCTACATCCACCACCAGGGTGACATTACCGACCCGGCCTTCGTGCGTGCGTGCTTTGGCGGCCGGGACATCGCCGCCGTCATCCATCTTGCGGCCGTTACATCCGGCGCGGCACAGGAATGCCAGCGCGCGGCGGCAACGGTTGCCGTCAACCTGGGTGGCACGGTCAATGCCATCAATGCGGCCGCGGAAGCGGGCGTGCGGAATTTCCTTTTCGCCAGTTCCGTCGCCGTCTACGGCAATGACTTCCCCGATGGCACCTGGCTGAAGGAAAGCACCCCGCGCGCGCCAGCCAGCCTGTACGCCATCAGCAAATACAGCGGCGAACAGATCGCGGCGCGACTGGCCGCCCAATGGGGCATGACGCTGAAGATCGGCCGGCTGGGACGGGTTTTCGGGCCATACGAACATGAAACCGGCGTGCGGGATACGCTCAGCCAGATCTTTGTCGCAACCCGGGCCGCCCGGACGGGTCAGCCGGTGCATTTCGCACGGCCGTGCATCAAGAACTGGCAGTACGCACGCGATGCGGCAGCCGCCCTGATCGCGCTGTCCGACATCGCGCAGCCCGTGCGCCAGACCTACAACATGGGCGCGCCAACCGCCTGGTCACTACTGGACTGGTGCCGCCTGCTGCGCACGGCCTATCCCGATTTCCGTTTTGCTGTCGGGCCGCAACCCGCGCCACCCGGCGCGCTGTCCATCGACCTGTGGGGCGACCACGATGGCGGCCTGCTGTCAGGCGCGCTGTTCCGCCAGGACGTGATGGATGCGCCCTGCTGCGACATGCAGGCCGCCTTCAGGGATTACATGCAGTTCCTGCACACATCGGACACAGAAGGAAAATGCCATGACGTCTGATCTCGCCATGCTGGAAGCACGGATCAGCCGCGACCTGGACATGATCGCGTACCCCGAGGGCCAGTGGGTACCGGAACATGCCGTCGATGGCCAACCCGTCCATGACGTGGTCATCATCGGTGCCGGCCAGGGGGGACTTGCAATCGGCATGGCCCTGCGGCACCAGCAGCGGATCGACAATTTCTTCATTGCCGACAGGGCCGCCCCCGGCCGGGAAGGCCCGTGGCTGGATTACGCGCGCATGGAAACACTGCGCACGGCCAAGACGGTAACCGGCATCGACCTTGGCGTACCAAGCCAGACGTTCCAGGCCTGGTACGACGCAACACACGGGGAAGGCCGGTTCAACACCCTGTCCAAAATCCCCAAGGAAGACTGGGCCGCCTATCTGGTCTGGCTGCAGCAGGTCCACAAGCTGCCAGTGCGCAATGGCTGGGACCTGCGCGACGTGACGGAAAAAAAAGGCTACCTGTCGCTGTCATTCGACACCCCCGATGGCCCGCGCGGCGTCCTTGCGCGCAAGATGGTGCTGGCCAACGGGATCGAGGGCAGCGGCCAGTGGATGATGCCCGATGTCATAAGGGCTCTTCCCGCGCCGCTGCGCGCCCATACGGCGGACCCCATCGATTTTGCCGCCCTGCGCGGCAGGCGCGTGGTGGTGATCGGGGCTGGCGCCTCGGCCTTTGACAACGCGGCAACCGCGCTGGAAGCCGGAGCGGGCACGGTCACGCTGCTGTGCCGCCGCCCCGAGATCCAGCGCGTCCAGCCCTACAAGATCATTGCATTCCCCGGCTTCCTCGACCATTTCGGCACGTTGCCCGACAGCCAGCGCTGGGGCATGATGCGCTACCTGCTCAACGTGCGTGAAGCCCTGACGCTGGAGACATGGAACCGCGCCACCATCCATGACAATTTCACCCTGCTCACCGGCGCACCGGTCACGCAGGCGCGCGCCTGTGGCGATGAAGCCGTGCTGACCACGCCACGCGGCGACATCATGGCGGATTTCGTCATTACCGGCACGGGGCTGGACATCAACCTGCATGCACGGCCCGAACTGCACCACGTCGCCCCGCATGTGGCGCTGTGGCGCGACCGTTACCCCGCACCGCCGGGTGAGCACGATGCCAGGCTGGAACGCTACCCCTACCTGGGTAACGGCATGGAATTCCTGGAGCGCACACCCGGCGCCACGCCCTGGATCAACCGGATCCACTGCTTCAATTTCGGCACCACGGTCAGCATGGGTCCATGCGGGTCATCGATCAGCGCCATGAAATATTCCGTGCCCCGCCTGGCACGCGCCATTGGCCGCGACCTGTTCGCCGAGGATTTCCTTGAACACGAGGCCCGGATCCGATCCTATCAGACACCCGAATTCCCCCTGACCTTTGCCCGTGACCTGCCTCAGGCCGGCCACCGGCCGGTCGCCACAGTGGAGAACCCGTAATGGACCTGGGACTGACAGGACGCAGGGCGCTGGTGACGGGCGCCAGCCGTGGGCTGGGGCGCGCCGTGGCGCGGGCACTGCTGGCGGAAGGGGCCACCGTCGTGGCGACGGCGCGCGATGTCGCGGCCATCGCGGCATGGATCGGTGAACTGCCCGAAGACATGCGCGGCCGTGCCTCCGCAGCACGGCTGGACCTGTCGCAGCGTTCGGACATCGATGCCGTGGTGGAAAAAATGGAAGCCACCGGTGGCGTTGACATCATCGTAAACAACAGCGGCGGGCCACCGCCCTGCGCCGCCGCCGCCGTGCAGCCCGAGACATGGGCCGCGCAGTTTGAGATGATGGCGAACAATATCTTCTACCTCGACACGCGGCTGCTGCCGGGCATGGTGGAACGCGGCTGGGGGCGGATCATCACGATTGCCTCCAGCGGCGTCACGCAGCCCATCCCTGGCCTTGCCCTGTCAAACGGCATCCGCGCCGCCGTGATCGGCTGGTCCAAGACACTGAGTGCCGAAGTCGCCGCCAGCGGGGTGACGGTGAACGTGGTCATTCCCGGCCGCATCCATACCGACCGGGTCGACACGCTGGACAACGTGGCGGCACAGCGGCGCGGTGTCAGCGTGGCGGACGTGGTGCGGGCCTCGCACAGCACCATTCCCGCCGGGCGGTATGGCCGCCCGGAGGAATTTGCCGATACGGTCGCCTTTATCGCCAGTGACAGGGCCTCCTACATCACGGGCACGCAGATCCGTGTCGATGGCGGCCTGATCCGGAGTATCTGACACCATGATCACCACCACCAGACGGCGCCTGTTCATGCTGGCGGCAGGCAGTGCGTTCTACCGGGCCGCCCCCGCATGGGCGGGTGAAACGGAACTCGCCGCCCTGCGCAGCCGTGGGGTCATCCGGATCGGGACCTCCGGCACGTCGCCCCCCCTATACCGGCATCGACTTCGCCAACAACCTGACCGGCTACGACATCGACTGGGGCAACCTGATCGGCAAGGGGCTGGGCCTGCGGGTCGAATGGGCCAAGATCGATTTCCGTGGCCTGATGATCGCCTTGCAGAGCGGTCAGGTCGATGCCCTGATGTCGGGCATCCGCATCACGCCCGAACGCACGCAGTCCTTCACCTTTTCACGCCCCTACGCCTATGACGAGACCGTGGCCGTCGTGGGCAGCGCGGACACCTCCATCCATGATTTCGCCGGGATCGCGGGGCACCAGATCGCCGTGGTCGCCGGTTCCTACCAGGAACAGGTCGCCCGCGCCATTCCCGGTGCCACATCGGTCATGGCGCTGCCTTCGGCGGGCGATGTGTTCATGTCCCTGCGCACGGGCCATGCCGATGTGGCCGTGCTGGGGATGAGTGCCATTTCCTATTACCGCAAGTCCGGACACGATGATTTCAAGGTGGTCGCGACCGGGGCGCAGGCCACGCCGCAGGGGGTCGTCTTCCGCAAGGGGGCGGACGACCTGAAGGCGGCGGTGGATGCGATTATCGATGAAAAAATCAGGGACGGCACCTATGCACGGCTTTACACGCAGTATTTCGGCATCGCCCCGCCGCCCGTCGACGGGATGCAACACTAGGTACCAGCCGCGACACCGAACGGCACCCGGAAAACCACACGACATGAACGGATGACCGCCAGGCGGCTGGATCAGGCGGGGCGATCCGCCCGGCCTGCCACGCAATAGGCGCCATCAGGACCACCGTGCCGCATGCCATGAAACGAAAGCCTTGATATGAACTGGGCCCTTGTCTGGAATTACCTTCCCTACCTGCTGCATGCCGCGGGAATGACATTGCTGATTTCGGCAATGGCCATCGCGGGGGGCACCGTGCTGGGCCTTGTGCTGGCCCTGGCGCGCAGCGAACTTGGCAGGTGGGCCGGTTTCACGGTGGCGGCCTATACCTGGCTGGTACGGGGCACGCCACTGCTGCTGCAGATTTTCGTCGTCTATTACTGGCTGCCCGGCCTGGGCATCAGGCTGGCGGCGTTTCCCGCGGGCGTGATGGTGCTGGCGCTCAACGCCACCGCCTATTACGCCGACATCTTCCGTTCCGCGCTGCAAACGGTGCCCCCCGGCCAGATCGAGGCGGCCCTTGCCGTGGGGCTGCCGTGGCTGCCCACCATGCGCCGGATCGTCATCCCGCAGGCTTTCGTGCCCGCGCTGCCACCCTATATCGGGCAGTCGATCACGGTGGTGAAGAACACGTCACTCGTATCCGTCATTTCCGTGCAGGAACTGATGTTCACCAGTGAGTCCATCTACAGTTCGACCTATCGCGTGGTCGAGACGATCGGCGTCGCCGGTGTGCTGTACCTGGGCATCACCTCCATCCTCCAGGTCTTCCAGATCTGGATGGAACATCGCATCCATGCCAGCAAGACGAGGGTTCGATGACCGGCTCACTCATCCACCTCCACAACGTCCAGAAGAAATTCGGCCACACCACCGTACTCGACGGCATCTCCCTCGATGTCCGGGCCGGTGATGTCATGGCGGTGATCGGGCCATCCGGCTCGGGCAAGAGCACCCTGCTGCGGATCGTGAACCAGCTTGAACAGCATGATGCGGGCCTTGTGGCCATCAATGGCGAAAAAATCGACGCCGCGACACCACGCCGCCAGCTTGCCCGCATCCGCACGCAGGTCGGCATGGTTTTCCAGGGGTTTCACCTGTGGCCCAACATGAGCGTGCTCGACAACATCACGCTGGCCCCGCGCACGATACGTGGGCTGTCGCGCGAACAGGCCGACGCACAGGCCGAACAGCTTCTGGCGCGTGTCGGCCTGTCGGCGCAGAGGGACCGGCGGCCCGAAAACCTGTCCGGCGGCCAGAAGCAGCGCGTGGCGATCGCGCGCGCCCTGGCCATGGAGCCGCTGGCCATCCTGTTTGATGAACCGACCTCGGCGCTGGACCCGCACCTGTCCAACGAAGTGCTGGAAGTCATGGCCGACCTTGCGACGACGGCAGGGGTGACCATGATGGTGGTCACCCATGAAATCGGCTTTGCCCGCCGGATCGCCAACCGGACCGTGTACATGCAGGGCGGGCGGATCGTGCAGGATGCCCCGACCGACACCTTTTTCGAACACCAGCAGGACCCCGATATCCTGAAATTCCTCAGCCATACCTGATACATACCGGCCCGCATGACCTGATACCGGTCCCCTCGGCCAAGGAGAAAATGCATCATGACATACCAGCAGGTCATCCGTGGCCAGATCGTCACCCCCGAGCGGGTCATCCGCGATGGCTGGCTTGCCATCCGTGACGGGCGCATCGCCGCGCTGGGCGATGGCCCCCACCCCGATGCGCATGACGTGCATGACGCCGGACAGGCCTACATCATGCCCGGCGTGGTGGACGGGCAGACCCATGCCGGCAGTTACGGTGGCCTGCCGGGGCTGGAGGCCACGACACGGTCGGCCGTTGCCGGCGGTGTCACAACCATTGTCGACATGCCCTATGACAGCCCTGCCCCGCTATGCGACCTCGAGACCCTGGATGCCAAGGTCGCGGCGGTGGGGCGTTTCGCCCATTGCGACTGCGCGCTGTATGCGACCCTCCTGCCCGGGCAGTCGGTGGAAATGATCCCGCTGCTGATCGCGGGCGGGGTGGCGGCGTTCAAGATCTCGGCCTTCGAGGCGAACCCCACCCGTTTCCCCCGTATTCCCGCCGACATGGTGCTGGACATGTTCAATGCCCTGAGTGGCACGGCGGTGCCGCTGGGGCTGCATAACGAGGACCAGGAAATCGTGCGCACCACCATCGCGCGCATGAAGGCCGAGGGGCGGGACGGGATTGCCAGCCATTCCCCCAGCCGCCCGGTCGCGGCGGAGATGGCATCCTCCGCGCATTTCCTGGAACTTGGCTTCAATGCCGAGGCCCATGCGCACCTGGTCCATATCTCGCACGCCAGGGGCTTTGACATGGTGGCCCATTACAAGGCGGATGGCGGGCGCGCCACGGGTGAAACCTGTGTCCATTACCTGTGGTTCGACCCCGATGAGGACGGCCCCGCACTGGGCGCGCGCATGAAGGTCAACCCGCCCATCCGCCCGGGCGAGCGGGAACGGCTGTGGGCGCAGCTGCTTGCGGACCGGATCGATTTTGTCAGTTCGGACCATGCAAGCTGGCCACTTTCATCAAAGGAAACCGGCTCGATCTTTACCGCGGGCGCGGGTGTGCCGGGGCTGGAAACCCTGCTGCCCGCCTTCTTTACCGCCGCCGCCGCACGTGGGCTGGATGCGCCGCTGCTGGCCGCGAAATACCTGTGCGAGCGTCCTGCCCGCTTCTTCGGGTTATGGCCGCGCAAGGGCAGCATCCGGATCGGCGCCGATGCCGACGTGGTGGTGCTGGAACGCAAGGACCATAAATGGGACAGCGCCGCCGCCCATGATGGCCTGTGCTGGAGCCCCTATGACGGGGCGGTTTTCACGGGCAAGGTCACGAAGGTCTGGCTGCGCGGCCAGCTTGCATGGGATGGCGCCGAGATCATGAACGCCCCGGGCGACGGGCAGTATGTGCGCCGCGAAGCAGCCCCCATGCCTGCCTGAGCATCTGTATCCGCAGTGCCCTCCGGCCATGCCGGGGGGAAACTGCTGGGGGGAACTGCTACGGAATTCCAGATCGTCAGCCCAAAACAAAGCTTCAGGAAACGCCGCCTTTGTGGAACAGGGCGGCCTCCCGGAAAGTTTTACCTATACGACGACATGGCGCGGCGTCTCCCCCGCCTGCCATTGCAGGATCTGCCGGGCGCAACAGGAGGCGGTCGCCCGCAGGGCTTCATCGGATGTGCCGGCAAGGTGCGGTGACAGGACCAGCCGTGGCGCATCAAGGAGCGGGCTGTCCGCCGGAAGCGGTTCGACCGCGAAGACATCCAGCGCCGCCGCCCCCAGTTTCCCCGCCTTCAGCGCCGCCGCCAGGGCCGCATCATCAACCAGGCCGCCCCTGCCGGTATTGAGCATGATTGCATCGGGCTTCATCAGCGCCAGTGTTGCCGCATTGATCATGCGTTCCGTATCGGGGCGCAGCGGCCGGTGCAGCGAAACGATATCCGCGCGGCGCAGCAGCCTGTCCAGCGTGGACACGCGTTGCACACCGGCCGTGGCAAAGACATCATCAGGGGTGTTGGGTGACCATGCGATCACCTCCATCCCCAGCCCCTTGTGGCACATATCCGCCACCATGCGCCCGATGGCGCCAAACCCCGCAAGGCCCAGCACACACCCCGAAAGCTGGCGCATCCCGCCGGCGTAGCGAAAATCCCACGCGCCCTGCCGCACGGCCCCGTCCGCCTCGACCAGGCGGCGGGCGGCCGCGATCATGAGACCCAGCGTATATTCCGCGACAGCGCGTGTATTGGTGCCCGGCGTATTGACCACACGGATGCCGTGATGGCGGGCATGTTCCAGATCAATACGGTTGGTGCCCACGCCATGGCTGGCCACGATCCGCAAGCCGGGGGCTGCCCGCATCGCTGCCGCATCAAGCCCCAGGTCGCGTGTGATGACAGCCGTGGCATCACCGATTTCGCGCACGACCGTCGCCATTGTCGGGCTGGAGGCCACCCTGACGCGCCAGCCCGCGGCACACAGGACCTGCCGCGCGGCGTCATCGACGGGCTGGGTGATGAAACACAGCGGGGCCACGCCGCCCACGGCAGGGGCGTTCATGTCCTTCCCCCATTGCGGGCGATGCGCCCTGCGCCCTGCCGCCGCCCCATCAGGCCGCGTTCCAGAACAGCCGTCCATCCCTGCGGGTGAAAGCCATCCTGTAAGGCGTGCACAGCGTCTCGAATTTATCAAGGATGCTTTCGGCCTCCGCCCCGGTGGCCAGAACCGGGCAGCCACGTGCATGGGCCGATTCACCATGCCCGAGCGACACCGGCAGGATCTCGATGCCCCTGAGGGCGCCATCCGCGAAATCGCAGATCGGCACGATGGTTTCCCAGAAGCGGACATCGGCGGGAAAGCCCTTGCGATCGTTGTTGCTGCGTTTCTTGTACACCTGGTGGGGGGTCAGGTTCAGCGGTACGCGGTTGGCGGCATGGGATTCCGCGGGCAGGCGTTCGACCAGTTCATTCTGGCCGATGAAATTGCCAAGGCTGTAGAAAATCGGCCGCCCGGCATAAATCTCCATGCCGCGCAGCAGGTGCGGGCCATGACACACGATGATGTCGGCACCCGCGTCAATCGCGCGCACGGCGAACTGGCGCATGAAATCCGCCGGGACCTCGACATCCAGCACACCTTCGGCGTTATAGCCGCTTTCGTGCCCGTGCAGGCTGACCACCACGATATCCGAAACCAGGCGGGCCTCCTGCACCCAGCGTTCGATATCCGCGATGTCGCGCTCGTTCGCGGTCGTGGCGATGCGGGTCCTGTCGGAACGGACAAACTGCATGTTCCCCATGGCCAGCGTGTTTTCAGGCGGCGGGAAGGCAAACCCAAGCTGGATTTTCTGTTCCCGGTCACGTGCCAGGCCCAGCCGGTCATAAACCGCATGCAGTTGCTGCATTTCCTCGGGTGTGACGTGATAGCTCGTCTGGACATGCAGGGGGCTGACGCCCGGTCGCCCCTGCATCAGGCTGGTCTGCTCCGCCGCTTCCTGCCCGCGTGCGAAGGTGGAAACGCATGACAGCATGCCCACCGTGCCCCGTTCATGCGTGAAATAGACGGGGCGGCGGGCTTCCTCCAGGTTCGTGCCCACACCCGCGTAGAGCAACTGCCGCGCCTTCATTTCCGCAATGGCCTTGCGCAGGCCGGAAATACTGTAATCCAGGCTATGGTTCGTTGCCGCGGCAAACAGGTCGAAGCCCGCATCCTTCAGTTCATCCAGCACCCAGGCCTGCGCGCCGAAATGCGTGCCGCCGTGATCCAGCGCCGGGTCACCCTCAAAATCATTGGGCACCAGTTCAAGGTTGGTAAAAGACGCGTCACAGCCACGGATGATGTCAAACAGCGGCCTGAGCTTTGCATTCGTCTTGCTGTTCAGGCGACGGAACAGGATGCTGTCACCGGTCAGGGAAATTTTCATGAAAACCGTTTCCAGTTAATGGGATGGGACACAACGGGGGCGGCCATCCAGGCCCGCCTGCCGGTGCAGCAGGCGCCCCAGCAGGGCGGTGGCCGCCGCGAAATCATCAAATTCCATGGCTTCATCCGGGTTATGGCTGCCATTGGCATTGCGGACAAAGATCATGGCGGTGGGGATGCCCTGATTGGCGAAAAGGGCGGTATCATGGCCCGCGCCACTGGGCATGGCCGTGGCCGAAAGGCCCATGGCGGGCGCAAGCGTATCCAGCAATGCGGTGCACATGCCTTCATCCATCCGGGCCGGGGTGCTGCCTGTCCGCGGGCCAAGGTCGATGCTCACGCCTTCCTGCGCCTCGACCGCGCGCGCGACCTGTTCGATTTCATCACCCATCTGGCGCAGCAGTTGCGGATCACGCGAGCGGACATCGATCGACAGTTCGACATCGCCTGCAATCGTGCTGAAATCAGCCTGGTCGGGATCGGTGCGGAAAACACCGAATGTCAGCGTCATTTCATCGCCCTGGCTTTCATGCTCCAGCCAGCGTTCATGCAGCCGCCGCGTCAACGCCACCGCCCCCATGACCGCATCGCGGCGGAAGGCGCGCGGCGTTGCACCGGAATGGGCATAGGTACCGCGCACATGGACATTGCGGTAGCGCAGGCTGCCGCAGATCCCGCTTACGATGCCCACGACCGTCCCGGTCTGTATCAGCACCGGCCCCTGTTCGATATGGAGTTCAATGAAACAGGCGATCCGGCCCGCATCCAGGCCGCCCGCGGCATGGGCGGAGGGGTCGCCGCCCGCCTGGGCCATATGGTCGGCCAGTGAGCGGCCCGTATCACGCCGCACCACGGCCAGGTCGGCCGGGGTCAGCAGGCAGAACGCTGCCTTGCTACCGATATAGGAGACAGGGAACCAGGCACTTTCCTCCGCCCGGATGGCCATGACCGTGACATCGCAGGCAGGCCGGTATCCGGCACGGCACCAGCCGGCCAGTACGCTCAGGCCCGCGACAACGCCCGCCGCGCCGTCAAAATTACCGCCGACCGGTACGGAATCGAGGTGTGAGCCGGTCATGACCACCGGTGCCGTCCGGTCCTGGCCCGGCATCGTCATGTACAGGTTGGCCGCCCAGTCCCGGCGGACCTCAAGCCCCAGTTGCCGCGCGGTTTCGGCAAAAAGGAGATGGGCACGGTTCTCCCCATCCCCATAGGAGGCGCGGGTGATACCCCTGCCGTCAAAGCCGATCTGATGCAACGCCACGAACAGCGTGCGGGCCAGATCCAGGTCCGGTCCCGGGCTTTCCTGATCAGGTAAAACCGAAGGAGAAGGCATGATGGTCCTCGCAAAACAGGATGTCGCGCCAGCAGGGCGGCAGGATGGCAGGTAGCCGAGGCGCGGCCCGGTTTTCCCGCCATCGCGTTCAGCAGCCGGCATCCGCAACGGAACCGGCACGACAGCCCCGATACATTACGATATCAATATGACATATTGACATGCTGGTTGTATACCATAAGAATTCCAATCAGGGAGACGGAGGAAACCCCAAGGCATAACCAGGCCCACAAGGCACATGGACAGGCCCCATGGGCCAAAACCCCTGCCCGCGCCGTTGCGTGGCCGCCACCAGGCTTCAGCGCATCACGCTGTCACAATGCGGCGTCTTGCCCCGAAGGACGGCCCCACACCGCGCGGCAACATTGACGGCTGCATGCGCCGGGCCGATTGTTCAGGAACGGTTCACCATCGCTGCACATGCCGGCATGTCAGGAGTGAAATGGACACGCGATTTCTGGAAACATTTCTTGTGGTTATCGAACGCGGTTCGCTGGCCGAGGCCGCGCGCCACCTTAATGTGACACCTGCCGCCATTGCCCAGCGTATCCATGCGATCGAGGAAGAAATCGGCCTTGAACTCCTGCAGCGCAATGGCCGCACCGTACAGCCAACCGATCACGCCGCCGCCATTATCGAACAGGCGCGCAACATCCTGCAGCAGGTCCGGGAGCTGCGCACGATCGCCGCGCTGGACAAGCCAAGCGGCAAACTGAGGGTCGGCGCGATCTCGACCGCGCTGACCGGCATCCTGCCACAGGCGCTTGGCCGTTTTTTCCACCTGTTTCCCGACATCGAACTACACGTCATTCCCGGTTCCTCCTCCTCGCTGTACGAGCAGTTGCGTAACGGTGCCATCGATGCCGCGTTTATCGTGTGCCCTCCCTTCGAACTTCCCAAGATGTATGAATGGCACAACATCCGTTCCGAACCGCTGATCGTGATTGCCCCGCCCGACGAGAAGCGCAAGGACCCGTTCCGGATCCTGAAAACCCATCGCTTCATCCGCTACGACCGCAATCACTGGGGCGGGCGGCAGGCCGACACCTACATGATCCAGCACAACATATGCCCCCGTGAACAACTGGAACTGGATTCACTCGAGGCCATCGCGCTGATGGTGAATGAGGGAATTGGCGCCTCGCTGGTGCCGGACTGGGCGCCGCCATGGCCTGAAGGGATCAGGGTGCGCAAGATCAGCCTGCCCGCATCCGCCCCCGCCCCCCAGCGCCATGTCGGGCTGATATGGCCTTCCACTTCATCGCGCACGCGCCTGATCAACCGGCTCCTGCAGATGTTCAAATAAGGCGGGCTATGGAAAATTGCCTATCATAATAATTGCTTTCGTTTGAAATTATTATAATCACGCTTTGAAAAACGCGGGTCTGGCCCTAGATTCAAGTCCCGCTGTTTTTTCATTAAGTAACAGGGCAGGTTCCGCAATATGTCAAAACCCTTCCATCTGGCGTTCCCGGTCAATGACCTTGATGCGGCCAGGAATTTTTACGGCAGTATTCTGCAGTGCCCGGAAGGACGCAGTAGCGATACATGGATCGACTTCGACCTGTATGGCAACCAGATTGTCGCGCACCAGGTGCTGTCCGCCGCCCACCCCACGAACGGCGCGGGCGCGGTTGATGGACATAACGTGCCGATCCCCCATTTCGGCATCGTGCTGGATATGGCAAGCTGGAAGGCACTGGCCGCAAGGCTTCAGGCAGCCAATGTCCGCTTTGGCATGGAACCGCAGGTGCGTTTTGCCGGCCTGCCCGGCGAACAGGCGACCATGTTTGTTTATGATCCGGCGGGCAATGCACTGGAATTCAAGGCATTCAATGACATGAGCCTTCTGTTTGCGCCCAATCCCTAGCACTACAGTTGCATTTTATGGTGCGTTCTGACTCTATGGATCACCCTGATTCAGGATTTCATGAATGGCGGGTCGTCAGTTGAAGAAACGCTGGAACTGTGGGCGTCTGGGCTTCGGGCAGCAAAGAAGCGGATTGTCCCGCTGTTTACGCAAAAGCGTGTAGCGGCTTCTGCGTGTGCCTTCCTTGATGTCCTGATTGGCAACGAACCACGCAAGACGGGATGGATGCATGCATAAGCAGCAGGCGATCCTGGTCCGTGGCGGCAACAGGCGCTTCTGGGTCGCGGGCAATGGGATGCCGATGCCCTTCGTGACGTCGTCAGGGACCATGTGATCGGGCAGTTGGGCACTGAAGATGGCGTACTGGTTATTGACGAGACCGGTTTGCTGAAGAAAGGCCAGGCCTCCTGTGGTATGGGGCGACAGTATACGGGTTCTGCCGGCAAGATCACGAACGGCCAGATCGGTGTGTTTGGCGCTTATGTTTCGGAACGGAGGCATGCCTTTATCGACCGCGCCCTGTATCCTCCAAAAGACTGGACATCAAAGCCTGAGCGCATGAAGCGGGTTCATGTTCCTGATGACGTGGTGTTTGCGACCAAACCGGCACTGGCATCGAAGATGATCGAGCGGTGTCTGGATGCTGGTGTGCCTTTTCGTTGGGTTGCTGCGGACAGCGTTTATGGTGTGGGCGACGTGGAACGCACGCTTCGCCGGGCAGGAATTGGATATGTCCTTGGGGTCATGGGCAATCACTGGTTCGGATCATGGGCAACGGAACCGCTGATTGCCGGAGAGGCGAAAGATATTGCAGCAGGACTGCCAGACCAGGCCTGGCGTCGTCTGTCAGCGGGGCACGGCACAAAAGGTGAGCGGCTGTATGACCAGGCGCTTCTTCCGCTTGCCGATCTGGATGCTGAAGAATTTGACTGCCCTATAGCCGGACCATGGACACGTGGCCTGTTGATCCGGCGGAACATCGCTGACGGGGACCTTGCCTGTTTTACGACCTGGTGCCCGAAAGGGACAACCACGCAGGAACTGGTGAACGTCGAAGGGACACGCTGGAGAATTGAAGAAGGGTTCGAGACCGCAAAAAACGAATTCGGTCTCGATCATAACGAAACCCGTTCTTGGCACGGGTGGCATCGGCCTGTCTCCTGGTCATGCTGGCCTATGCCGTCATGGCCAGTGTCCGTTACCAGGCAAACTCACTGAAACCGAAAAAAACACCGCACAGGACACGACAGTCCTCGTCCGCTGGTCCATTCAGGAAATCAGGCGCCTCGTCGTAAAACTCTCACAACGCAGGTTACCCGTCGCCCACATTCTCAGATGGTCTGTCTTTCGACGAACACATCAGGCCAGCGCTATCCGTGCTCATTCACGCCATAAAATGCAACTGTAGTGCTAAGTGACAGCCCTCACCCGGACGAAGTCATCGTAGTTCGATCGGGGAATTTCCATTGATATGCGCCGTCCTGACTGTTGCCTTGATGAAAGCGCGGCACTGCCCGACCAACGGCTGTATTTCTGGGCAAGGGCACATTGGGTACCCTGTTTCTGGCCTCCCGCGCGACTGCATCACGCTTAAGGTGGCTGTTCTACGGCATACAGGCGCTCGAATTTCTACCCGTCCCCATCAATCTTATTCTTCTCGTCCTGAATTTCCGGGATGGTTTGCAGCATGCTCGACGACAACAGGTGCAGAACGCTTAACAGGCCCTCCCGCGCACCAACGACAATGACTGAAACGGATTGACGAGGCGATCAGGACCGCAAAACGGGTGTGTGTATCTCCACTGAGGCCGTTACAGATTCAGCCTCGCGGTGGACACCATGTGGACACCACACCTCAAAACGACGAAAGCCGCCTTGCGGCGGCTTTCTCGTATCCGACTGACTTCCTGATGAAATCTGGAGCGGGCGATGGGATTCGAACCCACGACCCCAACCTTGGCAAGGTTGTGCTCTACCCCTGAGCTACGCCCGCGCTCCGTGTCGGTGAAGCGGGTTTTACGGTAAAGCCGTGAGGGCCGCAAGGGGGAAAAATGCGTTTTCCGAAGTTTTTTTTCATCCCGCCACAAGGCGGTTGCGACGCTCGCGGGGAATGCCAATCTATTGCACAAGAATGAACCGGCAGGACGGGCCGCGCGCAAGCACGCCGCCCCTGCCTGCCGCCAGACCGACAGGATAGACGACCATATGGACTACATCATCGGCCAGACCCCCCGCCCTGCCAGTACCGGCCCCGCAGGCGCAGCGCCCGGCGGCCCCGATCCGGTCATGGACGGCACGCAGAATACCTTCATGCACGACGTGGTGGACGCAAGCCGCGACATGCCGGTGCTGGTCGATTTCTGGGCCACGTGGTGCAACCCGTGCAAGCAGCTCACCCCGGTGCTCGAAAAAGTGGTGCGCGCGGCGCGCGGGCGCGTGCGGCTGGTCAAGATTGATGTCGATGCCAACCGCGCGCTGGTGCAGCAGCTTGGCCAGATTGGCCTGCCGGTGCAGTCGATCCCGCTCGTGGCCGTATTCTGGCAGGGCCAGATCCTGGACATGATGCAGGGCGCCAAGCCCGAAAGCGAGGTGCGGCGCCTTGTCGAGAACGCCCTCAAGGCCGCAGGCGGCGGCGCCCTGCCCGCAGCCGAGCTGATCGAGGCGGCGCGCAAGGACATGGCCGAGGGCCGTACGGAAGCAGCGGCGGGGCTGTTCTCGCAGGTGCTGGAAATCGAGCCCGAAAACCCTGCTGCATGGGGTGGCCTGGCCCGCGCGCTGATCGAGATGGGCGATGATGAAGGCGCCGAGACCGCGCTCAATGACGCACCGCCCGCCATTGCCAGCCATGCCGAGATAACGGGCGCGCGGGCAGCACTCGAACTCAAGCGCGAAGGCCGCAAGGCAGCGGAGGAAGCCGAAGCCATCCGCGCCCGCATTGCCGCCAACCCCAGGGACTATGCCGCCCGCTTCGAGCTGTCGGCCGCGCTGAACGCCGCGGGCAAGCGCGCGGAGGCCGCCGATGAACTGCTGACCATCATGAAGGAGGACCGGCAGTGGAATGATGATGCCGCCCGCCTGCAGCTCATCCGCCTGTTCGAGGCCTGGGGCCAGACCGACCCCGACACCGTGGCCGCGCGGCGGCGCATGTCCTCGCTGCTGTTTTCGTGACGCGGCATGATGAAGGCGGGGTAGTCGTCATTCATGATGACATCCCGCGCCGCATCCCGCTGGTGAGCGAAATGACGCTGGCGGATTTCCCCGCCGAGCTGGGCCTGTTCCCGCTTGATGAAGCCCTGCTGCTGCCCCAGGGGCGGCTGCCGCTCAACGTGTTCGAGCCGCGCTACATCGCGCTGGTGGAGGACGCGCTGGCCAGCAACCGGCTGATCGGCATGATCCAGCCCCGCCTGCTCAACGGCATGGATGACACCCCGCTGGATGATGAGGCCGATGACCCCGGCATGGATGATGGCTACAGCCACACCCCGCCGCTGTACAACATTGGCTGCGTGGGCCGCATCACCGCCATGACCGAGCGGGCGGATGGCACCTACGCCATTACGCTGACCGGCATCGCGCGCTTCCGCCTGCTGCGCGAGACGGGGCTGCGGCGTGGCTACCGTGTGGCGCGGGTGGATACCTCGTCCTTCGTGTCCGACCTGACCGACGTGGAGGATGAGATCCCCTTCGACCGCGAGGGACTGCTCAACGCGCTGCATGATTTCTGCGAGGCGCAGGGTGTCAGCACCCAGTGGGACGCGCTGCACCAGATGGATGACGCAGCGCTCCTGGTCACCCTGCCCATGATCTGCCCCTTTGGCACCGGCCCGCGCCAGAAAATGCTCGAGGCCCCGACGCCTGCCGACCGCGCGCGCATCCTGCGCGACCTGCTGGAAGGGACTGGACATGAACCCGATGAGGGTGCATCCCCCGCATGACCCTTACCCACCGCAACCTGCATGGAACCCGCCACCATGACCGAAAAGCCCCTCGCGCCGCCCCTCGACCCCCGGCTGCTGTCCATCCTCGTCTGCCCCGTGACCAAGGGGCCGCTGGTCTATGACCGCGAGGCGGGTGAACTGATCAGCAAGCGCGCCGGGCTGGCCTTTCCCGTGCGTGATGGCATTCCCATCATGCTGCCCGATGAAGCCCGCAGGCTTGATGCCTGACCATAATGAACGTTTCTGGTGAAACTTTTTTCAAAAAGCTTCGGAAAACGCCGCCTTTTTGAAAAAAGGCGGCAGCCGGAAACTTTTGTCTTTATTCAGCCTGCTGGCGTGGGCACGGCCATGCCATCGATCAGCCGCACATCGCCCAGCCAGGCCGCCGCGAGCACGCGCGCGGGCGTGCCGGGCGGGCAGGTGGCCAGCGGCTGCAGGCTGTCTGCGTGGCGCAGTTCCACATAATCCACCGGGCCAAAGCCTGCCGCGCGCACCTGCTGCACGACGCGTTCCAGCGCCGTGGCCACATCCGCGCCGGCGGCGATCTCGTCCGCGCAGGCCGCAAGCGCACGGGGCAGCGCCACCGCCACCTGCCGCTGCGCCTCAGTCAGCCGCCGGTTGCGTGAGGAAAGCGCCAGCCCGTCCGCCTCGCGCAGGGTGGGGCAGGAGATGACCTCGATGGGCAGGTCGAGGTCGGTCACCATGCGGCGCACCACCTGCACCTGCTGGAAGTCCTTCTCGCCAAAAAAGGCGCAGTCTGCCAGCGTCTGCATGAACAGCTTGCACACGACCGTGGCCACGCCATCAAAATGACCGGGGCGCGCGCCCCCGCACAACCCCTCCGACACGCCGGACACGCTGATGCGCGTGGCAAAGCCGGGCGGGTACATCTGTGCCACCGTGGGCGCGTAGAGCAGGTCCACCCCGGCTTCGGCCAGCAGTTGCCCATCCTGTGCCAGCGTGCGGGGGTAGGTTGCCAGGTCATCGGCGTTGTCGAACTGGATGGGGTTGACGAAAACCGTGGCGATCACCCGGTCCGCCCGCGCGCGTGCGGCGCGCACCAGCGACAGGTGCCCTTCATGCAGCGCCCCCATGGTCGGCACCACGCCCACGCGCGCGCCTGCCTGTTTCCATGCACGGACCTGCCCGCGCAGTTCGGCCACGGTGCTTAGGGTTTCCATCAGCGGCAATCCTCCTGTTCACGCCCCGGCATGCCATGTGCCGGGCCTGCGTGGCTTACCATCTTTTGCCACGGGCGTGTGAGGGCGCGCGAACACATGTGCATCCATGCACACGGGGCGTGGTGGTGGCGCGGCTTTTCTGCTAGGCTGGCGGCTGCGTCGTGCAGGAGGTTTTTTTGGCCCGTTTTCTTCCCGTTCTTGGCATCTGTGCCATCGTGCTGTCACTGGCCGCCTGCGCCACCAACACGCCGGGATCGGTCAAGGACCGCTCGACATGGGCACGCTGGGGCTATGCCGAAGGGGTGAAGAACGTCGCCTCCCACTAAGCCCGTCCCACGCCGCGACCCGGCGCGGAGCAGATCAGCCCTCCCCAGTTGACAGGATGCCGGCACGCCCGGCGATTTCAAGCGCATGACCAATATTTCCGAACCCGCATGGTTTCCCATCGCGCTGCGGCTGGACGGTGTCCGGGTGCTGGTGGTGGGGGGCGGCATGATCGCCGCCAACAAGGTGCGCCTGCTGCTTGCCCACCGCGCGAAGGTGGAGGTAATCGCAGGCCGCCTCGATGCCGAGATGCAGCGCTGGGAGGATGAAGGCAGCATCACCCGCATCGCGCCCACGGCGGACGAGGCCACGCTGCGCGCCGCCATGCCCGGCTGCCGCCTTGTCTATGCCGCGACCGATGACCGGGATGTCAACCGCGCGGCGGCCGCGATTGCGCGCGGCATGAACATTCCCGTCTGCGCGGTGGATGACCCGCAGCCTTCCACCTTCATCACGCCCGCGCAGATCCATCGCGGGCTGGTGCGCATCGCCATCTCCACCGGGGGGGCGGCCCCCGTGCTGGCGCGCCGCCTGCGCGAGCAGGTGGAAAGCACCATACCCGAGGGCACGGGCGCGCTGGCCGTGTTCATGCAGCAGCAACGCGAGCATGTGGGCACCGCCTGCCCCGACATCTCGCGGCGCAGGCAGGTATGGGAGAGCTTTCTTGATGGCGCGGGCGCGCAGGCCGCCCGCAATGGCGATGCCACCCGCGCGCGGGCGATACTCGATGACATCATCGCCACCACCGCCACCCGGGGCGAGGTCTGGCTGGTGGGTGCTGGCCCCGGCGACCCGGACCTGCTCACGCTGCGCGCGCTGCACCTGATGCAGAATGCCGACTGCGTGCTGTATGACCAGCTACTCTCCCCCGCCCTGCTCGACCGCGTGCGCCGCGATGCGGAGCTGGTGTTTGTGGGCAAGCGGCGCAACAACCACACCATGCCGCAGGAAGAGATCAACGCCGAACTGATCCGCCGCGCGCAGGCGGGCCAGCGCGTGCTGCGGCTCAAGGGCGGCGATCCGTTCGTGTTTGGCCGTGGCGGCGAGGAAATCGAGGCGTTGCTTGAATCCGCCATTCCCTTTCAGGTCGTGCCGGGCATTACGGCGGCCAATGGCTGTGCGGCCTATGCGGGCATTCCGCTTACCCACCGCGACTGCGCGCAGGCCTGCCTGTTCGTGACCGGCCATGCCCGCGCCGATGGCACGCTGCACCTGCCGTGGGACAGCATGGCCCGCCCCGGCCAGACGGTGGTGATCTACATGGGTGTTTCCGCCCTGCCCGCGCTATGCGCGAAACTGGTCGAACACGGCCTGCCTGCTGAATGGCCCGCCGCCATTGTCGAGCGCGGCACGCGGGCCGACCAGCGCGTGCTGACCGGCACGCTGGGCAGCCTGCCCATGCAGGCCACCGAAGCAGGGGTGGCCAGCCCGGCGCTGATCATCGTGGGCGAAGTGGTGCGCCACCGGGTGCTCTCGCCTGCATGAAACCTGCCGCAAGGCAGGCGGCCCGTACATCATTTGTTATGAATTTGCTGCAACTTCCGTTGTATGGAAGGCCAAGACCACCGAACGGTCAGGGAGGCCATGTCCGACACATCGGCAGCAAACGCAGGGCAGCGCCTGCGCGACATGGCACGTCTCTATTTTCCCTGGGCGGACAGGCTGCCTGCGGGGTGGCTGGGCTTTGGCCTGCGCACATGGTTTTCGCTCGTCATCGGGCTGGCCACGGCGTTCTGGGTCCAGATCGACAACCCGCTGCTTGTCGGCGTGACCGTGATGATCCTGGCGCAGCCGCTGCGCGGGCAGGCGCTGTCGAAGGCGTTTTACCGCATCCTGGGCACGGTGGTGGGCATGGGCGTGTCGATCGTGCTCGTGGCGGTATGGAACCAGCAGCGCGGGCCGTTTCTGGGCGGTGTTGCGCTGTGGCTGGCAGCGTGCGCGTTCGTGGGGTCGCTCGAGCGTGACTTCCGCTCCTATGGGGCGCTGCTGTCGGGCTATACGGTGGCACTCGTGGCGGTCAACTGCATCGATACGCCGCAGAATGTCTTCAACATTGCCGTCTCGCGGGCTTCGGCCATTACCATCGGGGTCTTTGCGGTGGCGGTGGTCAATATCCTCTCCGGTTCGCCCGAGGCTACGCGCGGGCTGGCCAACGGGCTGAAGCAGCTCACCCGCCCCATCAGCGAGACCGCGCGCGCGGCCCTCCAGCACCTGTATGACCGGGGTGCCCAGGCCGACATCAGGCTGGCCGGGGGCATTCTGGCACTGACCACGCGCCTGTCCTATGCCCGCACGGAATTCGAGCGTGGCGGCATGCGGGCCAACGGGGCGCGGCTGGCCATGGTGTCCATGCTGACGGTGCTCGATTGCGCGCGCGGCCTTGGCCGCCACACGGGCCACGGCAACATCGACCCCGCCGTTGAGGAGGCCATTGCCCGCATCGCGCGCCAGACCGACCTGCGGCTGGACCAGGCGGGGTTTACGCTGCGCATTCTCGCAGCCATCCGCGAAGCGCTTCGCGCCCATGTGCCCAATACCGATGAAGCCTTTGCCATCGAGCGCGCGGCCCGCATGCTGACCGCGCGCGTGCGGCTGCATGCGGGCCAGCAGATGCTGGTGGATGGCACCGGCAGCGCGGCTGACAGCAAGACCATCGCCATCGCAACGCAGCCCAACATCCTGCTTGCCTTCATCGGGGCGCTGCGGGTGCTGGTGGGCTTCTCGTTCGCGGCGGCAATATGCGTGATTACCGGCCTGCCGGGTGCGACCGTAGCCCTGGCCCAGACCGCGCTGACCCTGACGCTGGCCGCCACCAATGTCGATACGGCCCGCTTTGGCATGGGGGCGGTCATCGGCATTCCGTGCAGCGTGCTGGCGGCAGCCGCGCTGAACTTCTTCGTGCTGCTGCATGGGGCGGACATGCCCTTCCTTGCGCTGGCGCTCCTGCCGCAGACCTTCCTGGCGTGCCTTTTGCTCATGCGGCCGGGCACGGCGGCGATCGGGTTCAATTACGGGGTGTTCTTCTTCGCCATGCTGGGGCTGGACAACCACCAGAGCTACAACCCAACCGAATTCCTCAACCGCAACATCTTCTACCTGCTGGCCGCGCTGCTGGCCTTCATCATCCTCGTGCTGCTGTTTCCGCCCTCGGCCCGCAGGCAGCGCTTCTGGATGGCATCGACCATCGTGCGCGCGCTCGAGCGCCAGATGGCGGGCCGGGGCGAGGCCGATGGCCCGACCCGCCTCACCCGCGCCTATGACCGGCTGGCCCAGATGCAGTTCTGGAACGACCGCCTGCCGCCCAGCCCCAGCGGCGCCCGGCAGCTTGAAAGCTTTACCGCCTTTACCGAGCTTGATGGCGCTCTGGCACGCGCACGCGCCTATGCCCGCCAGGCCCAAGACCATGCCCTGCTGCGGCCTGCCGCCGAACTGGCGGCACGCGAACTGCGGCTGCACGCGCCATGGGGCGACATTGACGCGCGCCTGCAACAGGCCTGCGCCGCAGTCCCTGCCCCTTCCCCCTACCTGCCGCCGCCCGAGCAGGTCGCGGCACTCAACCTGCTGGCGGGGCTGGACGGGGTGCTGCATGCATGGCGCGCGGCACAGCCCCGGCTGCGCCATTACGGCATCATCAACAAAGATAAGGCAGGCTGATGCGGCAGGTCGTGGATGTGGAAGGCGTGCTGGTCTCGGCCTTTGTCATGAATCTCGGGCTGGCGCTGTGCACGCTGCTCGTGCTGCGGGCCGTACTCTCGTGGCTCAACCTGTGGCGCTTTGTGTGGAACCCGCCGCTGGCCCAGTTCGGCCTGCTGATCTGCCTTGTTGGCCTGTACACCCTGATGTTGTGAAAGACTGCTGACGTGTTCGCATATGCAAACCGCTTCGTGCGCCTGGCCATTACCGCGACCATTCTTTTTGTCGCGGCCATCGTGGTGATCGTATTGTGGGATTACTACACCGCCTCACCGTGGACACGGAACGGGCAGGTCCGCGCGCAGGTGGCCAATATCGCGCCGCGCATTTCGGGCCAGATCAATGAAGTGCGCGTGCATGACAACCAGTTCGTGCACAAGGGCGACGTGCTGTACGTGATCGACCCGTTCGACTTCCGCGTGAAGGTGGATATCGCCGAGGCGGCGGTCAATGAGCGCCGCGCGGACCTTGAGTTCAAGACATCGCAATACGAACGCCGCCAGAAGATTTCCGGCGTTGCGGTATCGGGCGAGGAAAAGCAGCAGTTCGAGGCCATAGCCCAGCAGGCGGAAGCGCAGTATGCCGCAGCCCTGGCCGACCTGCGGCAGGCACGCATCGACCTTGAACGCACCGAGGTGCGCAGTTCGCTCAACGGCTATGTCACCAACCTGACCATGCGCGCGGGCGACTATGCCAGTGCGGGGCATGTGAACATCCAGATCATCGATGCGGAGTCCTATTGGGTGGACGGATATTTCGAGGAGACGAAAATCCATTCCATCCGCGAAGGCGAGCCCGTGCGGCTGGACCTGATGGGATTTCATGAGCCCCTGTTCGGCCATGTGGAAAGCATTACGCGCGGCATTGCCAGCAACAACGCCGCCACCTCCATACAGGGGCTGCCAGCGGTGGACCCGGTCTATACCTGGGTGCGGCTGGCGCAGCGCATTCCCGTGCGCGTGCATATCGACAGCGTGCCGCCCGGCCTCGTGCTGGCCGCAGGCATGACCGCCACCGTCACGGTCGTGTCAGAGGCGGGGAACCGCCGCCACATGTCGGTGCGTGACGCGCTGCGCCATGTGGGTGATGACATGCAGCACCTTGCGGGACACCGTTGAGGGCAGGTGAAAAGACATCGCCTTTTTGAAAAAAGGCGACACCCAAAAACTTTTCTTCTTTTTTCTCCCGCGCAGCGGGCGCGTGTTTATCCCCAGATTCGGGGGAAGGATGTCCGGGCAACCCTGTGGAAAGACCTGTCAGAAACAGGGGAAAACGGGCACGTTTGTCACGAATCCTTCACAGAGCAGGCATAATGGCTACCCCTGTCCGGCTTCAGCCTTCGCCTGCGCGTGAAGGCGTGGCGTAGGGGTCCGCCACCGGGGCGGCAGGCGCTGCCCCCATCCGGTGGGCCCGGTAGAGCAGGCCATGGCCGAGCTTTTCAATCAGCAGGCCACGGCGCTGCAGGCGTTCATGGCTGATGGCGTAACCGGTTTCGCGCACGATCTGGCCCCACAGCACCTGCAACCAGCCCCGCAGGGCAAGCTTCATCCGTGTCATATCGCGCGCACTCCCGTTCACCGCCATGTCAGTCATTATATTCATGGCAGATAGGCTTTATGCGCATGACATTCAAGGCAACATATATGGCCTGGAAGGTTATTTTTATTTAATTCCTGTCATGACATGAGGAGTGCCCGCCACCGCGCACGCCGTCATGCCCGCCCATCCGTGACAAGGATGAACCTGAGCCAGTCCGCCATGGGGGATATCTTGCGCCATCTGTTCGTGTTTCTTGCCCTGCTGGGGTGGGGGTGTGCCACCGCTGCCGCCCAGACACCGGCCTCACAGGTCATCAGCACCCTGTTTTCCGACAAGCTGACCATGATGGACCTTGGCCTGATCCGCGCCGAGCGCGCCATGCAGCACGAAATTGACAGCCTGCCCGACACCTATGACAGCGACATGGTGCCCGTGGCCGATTTCGACCCCAGGCGCAACAGCATCCTGGTGGGCATATGGTACCAGAACCATGACAGCTTCAGCCGCGCGCAATGCGACAAGTTGCTTGATACGATCCGCAAATCGTTTGGCAACCAGCCCACGACCATCATCGCCGCGTGGTTCCGCCACCACGGCTATACCTCGCTACGCGATGCGGGGCAGTTCTATACCGGGCTGCGCAACATCATCTGGCTGGTGGTCACTGATGGGGACCGCGCCTGCTCGTATTCCATGGCGACAGGGCAGACGACGGTGAACGGGTTCTGACCGGCAGGCGGCAGCCATACGGGTTGCCGCCTGCCGGGCTGCTTCAGGCCCTGTCTTCTTCAGGGGTATCAGGCGCCTTGTCGGGCCAGAAACGCACGCCCGGCCTGGCCACGCCGCCGCCAAGCGCCATGGCAGTACCATCCGCGCGCCAGCAGGCGGCACCTGTCATCATGCCATCCGCTCCGAAGGCGATGCCATTCATACCACCGCCAATATGCGGCTTGCGCCTGACCTCATAGCCCGCCGCCTCAAGGTCGGCCTGCCGGGGGGCATAGGCGGGCTCAAGTTCGACTTCCTGCCCCTGCGTCCACAGACGTGGGGCTTCCACGGCCTGCTGGAGGGTCATCCCGTGATCGATCAGGTTGACAATCGCCTGGAAAATGGACGGGAAGATCCGCAATCCCCCCGGCATGCCCAGCGCAAAGGCCGGCTTTTCGCCTTCATAGACGATCATGGGCGCCATTGACGTCGGCACCCGCTTGCCCGGCTCGATCGACAGCGCCCGACCTGGATGGGGGTCGAAATTGCTCATGTAGTTGTTGGGAATGATGCCGGTTTCGGGGTCCATGTACCGCGCGCCGAACAGGCCGTTGATCGTATGGGTCGCGGCAACCACGTTGCCATCGCGATCGGCCACTGTCAGATGGGTGGTATCATGGCTTTCGTGCAGCATGCCGCCCATATCGGCCAGCGCGCCACCCTTTGTCAGGCGATCGAGGCATTCGCGGGCATAGGCCTTGGAGGTCAGGCGCGCGACCGGCACATCGACAAAAGCCGGATCACCACTGAAACGGCGCCGGTCGGCAAAGGCGATGCGGATGACTTCTGCCAGCAGGCGCAGGCTTTCCGTGCTGCCAAAGCCCATTGCCCTGATATCGAACGGCTCGAGCATGTTCAGCATCTGGGTAATATGCACGCCCGATGAAGCTGGCGGCGGCGGCCCCATGATCCGGTAGCCCCGATAATGACCCACCACGGGCGCGCGGTCGACGGTACGGTAAGCGCGCAGGTCATCCATGGATAACCAGCCCGGATCAGGGCTGCTGGCAATGGTCCGCACGAGGGATTCGCCCAGCGCGCCATCGTACAGCGCGGCCGCACCCTCGCGCGCGATCAGTTCCAGGCTGCTGGCATATTGCGGCTGGTACAGGCGCGTGCCCGCCTTGACCGGCGTGCCACCCGGCATGAACAGGGCCTGCATGGCCGGATCCATCGCCAGATCGGCCGCATGTTCGCGCACCGCGCCCGCCAGGTAGTGCGTGGCCTCGAAGCCAGACCGGGCCAGCCGGATGGCAGGGGCCACCACATCAGCAAAAGGCAGCCTGCCAAACCGGGTCTGCATGCCATGCCAGCCCAGCAGGTTGCCCGGCACGGCAACGGAGGTCGCGCCCACAAGGCTGCGACGCCCTTTGGTATCCATGTATAGCGGCCCTTCATCGGCCACGGGTTCATAGATCGTGGGCGTCATGGCCCGCGCCGCGCAGGACAGGGCATCAATAACGACATGTTTCCCATCAGCCAGCCGCAGGTGCGACAGACCGCCCCCCGCCACACCAACCATCATGGGTTCAACCACTGTCAGGGCCAGCAGGGCAGCCGCGGCCGCATCAAATGCATTGCCTCCTGCCGCCAGCATTTCCATGCCCGCCATCGTGCCGAGCGGGTGGTTGGTTACAATCGTGCCATTGCGCCCGGTCACCGGGCTCTTGTCACAGATAAAAGGCAGGGACGGTGATGAAAGACCGGATGCGTTCATGATGCCCTTGTTCTGGCTGCGTGAAAGAAAAAAAGAATCAAGCCGGGACCGCCTTACCTGCCCTGTGCCGTACCGGCCATGACCAGCGCGGTGATGGCGGTGCTCGCGTCATTACCCCTGTCGATATCGGGGATGGCGTGGTCCGGGTCGAGAATGGCGGAGCGCACCGGCTTGCCATCCGGCAGGAGCACGATGGTCTCGTTGCCCTTCGCCCACACCTCGGTCGGCAGGACGCGCCGGGTGGTCGTGCCATCGGCCCAGGTTACCTGCAACGTGACCGGCAGCGGCAGGGCGCCCTTGTTCTGCACCTTCACCCGCACGCCTTTTGCCGGGTCATTATCAACATATTCCATGCCCGCCAGCGCATAATCGGGTGCGGCATTGGTGAAGTACCAGCCACGCCAGAACCATGACAGGTCCTCCCCCGCGTCACTTTCCATCAGGCGGAAGAAGTCGGACGGCGTGGGGTGGCGATAGGCCCAGGCGGCAATGTAGTGACGGAACGCCGGATCGAAGCGCGCAGGACCAAGGATCTGGCTGCGCAGCAGTTCCAGCCCGTAAGCCGCCTTGAAATACGGCATGGCATGCCGGTCGCCCCGGCCGGGAATATAGGAGGGCGCCATGAGGGGCTGGTAGACCGGGTCCTTGAGCACCTTGACGATGTCATCGGCCGGCCGGCCGGTATCGGGCGCGTATTCGCCATCATGCTTGGGCGCGAACTCGCCCTTGTTGAAATGCAGCGAGGCCAGTGAATCGATAAAGGTGTTGAAGCCTTCATCCATGAAGCCGTTGCGGCGCTCGTTGGAGCCGACAATCATGGGGAACCATGTATGGCCGAGTTCATGGGTCGTGATCCAGAACAGCTTGGCGTCGCGGTCCTTCATGCCATCGAACACGATGCCCGGATATTCCATGCCCGCGCCATGTCCGCCCACGTTGATGGCGGTAGGCCAGGGGTAAGGGTACCAGTCATGCGAGAAATACTCGATCGTATGCTTGACGTATTCGGTCGAGCGGTCCCATGCCTGCGGCCCCATGGCCTCCACGGGATAGACCGACATGCCAAGCGGGGCCTCGGGCTTCAGGCCCGGTGCGGGGGCTATCGGCGGCAGGTCAAGCTTCGCCGCATCCCACAACAGGGCAGGCGAGGCGACGAAGGCCACGTCGCGCGTGTTGTCCATGTGGAAGCGCCATGTGCGGCTGCCTGAAGGTGGCGCGTGGGCTGCCGCCTCCACATCCGCGAGGTCGCGGATCATGACGCGCGTCTCGCTGCGCCGGGCCTGGGCCAGGCGCTGCTGCTGAGTGGTCGAGAGCACCTGTGCCGGGTTGACCAGCGCGCCGGAGCCCACGACCATGAAACTGGCGGGGACCGTTACCGCGTAATCGAAATTGCCGTAATCGAGATAGAACTCATCGCCCACATAGGGCAGCGCGTCCCACCCGCGCACGTCATCAAACACCGCCATGCGGGGGTAGAACTGGGCAATTTCATAAATATCGCCGTTTTTGGATGGGCTGACCGCCGTGCGCCCGCCCCATGCGCCAGGCATGGTGTAGTGCCACCGCACCCGGAACACCTGCGTGCTGCCCGGTGCCAGCGGGTGGGGCAGGGTGATCTGCATGCGGGTATCGGAGATCAGCGGCGTCACCTCATGCGTGGCGCGACCGTCCACGAGGGTCACTGCCCCGATCTGCACCCCATCCGTATGCGGCGTAGCCGGGGGGCCGGACATATAGGCGCGCCTGCTGTCGGCACGGTACATGTTCTGGTCAAGCTGCACCCACAGCACCGGCAGGCTGCTCGGGCTGTTATTGTGGTAGGTGACCGTTTCCTCGCCCGTGAGTTCATGGGTGGCGGGGTCGAGGGTGACGGCAATGCGGTAATCTGCCTGGTTTTTCCATGCCATCGGCCCCGGCGTGCCATCGCCCGAGCGATAGGCGCTGACCGGGGTGGGCAGCGTGACGGGGCTGAAGACCTGGTTGGGATCAGGCACCGCACCCTGCGCATAAGCGGAAAGGGGGAAGAAACCAACGGGAGCGCTACCCACCGCCAGACAGCAAACCAGTCGGCAAAGCGGCTTACCCCAAGGTACTGACATTATATGGCATCTCCCTACCTTCCCGGAATAAAGCAGGTCATATCCGGTTTTTAATATACGTTTCTTGTATGTTACGAGGGTTCGGCCGGGATGCAAAATGTACCTGCGCCCGGCCATCCCCTCAAGGATGGGAAAAGAACTCGGTATAGGCCTTGGATTTCCCTTCCGGCGAACGACCGATACCCCAGCGCATGAGCGTCTTGCCGTCATCCTGCAACTGCCAGATGGCGCCAACCACAACATCCTCGCCCTGCATCTCGAGAATTTCAAGCTGGTTGCCTTCAAGCGCACGCACCCGGACCGATGAGTAGCGGGTGGTGCCCTGAACGGGATAGGACTTGCCATCCATCACCGCGTCAAACGCGATCTGCATGGGCGGCTTGCCCTTGGCCGTGTCGTTTATGGAATGGTAGACGAGATGGTTATCATGAATTTCGACATCGATTTTCAGGCGCATCTTGCCTTTGGGGAACTGCCCGTTGCTCCAGGTCGAGCGCATGTTGTCATTGACCCAGGTGCCCGCAAACCCGTCAACCGGCGCGGCTGAGGCATAAGAAGCCGAACCAAGCAGTCCGGCCAATACTGCCAGCATGAATTTTTTCATTTTACTTTCCATTTACCAGTCATGACAGGACAAAACGGCGATTATGGTAGCTTGTCGACGGATTCCACGTGTTTTTCCACATCATCGCGGCTGAGCCATAGGTCACGCAGGGTCTTGCTGCTCAGGTAGGACAACTGATCGGAATGATGAGGCGAGCCAGGCTGGCTGGAATTGCCGTAACTCAGCAGCCCCTTTGCCTGCATCGGAGCGGAAAAACTGACAAGCGAAACCCATGTCTCCCCATGCAATGGCGTACGCTCGCCATTTTTCATGGGCCCCCAGGTAATGGTGCGGAAAATGCCGGTATTGCCAAAGCCGCCATTGCCCGGCAAGTCAACATCATTGAGGTGAAAGCGCGAGACTTCGCCAAACGGGCGATCCATTGCGCCATACAGTTTCCTGGTCTCGGTCGCCGCCTGGGCCAGCAGGTCGACCGCATGGGCACGATCGCCCAGGCCCGATGGCGTGCTGATCGGGTCATCAAGCGACCACTGGCGACCAAAGCCATTGAAATCAGCAAATTTGGGGCCCATGAACAGCCGCGCCCATGTCTCGAACAGCAGCGCGCCACGACTGGTGGCGTCATCGGCCATATCCCAGTTTTTCAGTATCTTTACTGCTGCCTTCACTTCAGCGCGGCGGTCTTTTCCGGCAGCGGCCAGCAGTTCTGGCAGGATACGCTCGGCAAGCAGCGAATGGGTATTCAGTTTGCGGGCCACGATATCGTCAAACGACATCTTTTCATCGCCTGCCAGCATCCGGGTCGACATCTGGGCCCGGAATGACATCGGGCCGGTCTGCGCCACATAGGCCGGATAGGCCTTGGGGTCGAGCACGCGCGGATAGGTCGAGACCCATGGCGGATCATTGGCGTTCTGGACAAAGCCGGCAGGGGGATCAATGACTTTCGGCATACTGTCATAGGGGACTATGCCATCGGGTATGTTATCTGACCGATCACCCGGAACGAGGTTGTTCCAGTAATTGAAATCTCCGTTCTTGTGTTTGGGCAGGATACCATTGTCGAGATACATCACATGCCCGTCATGGTCAGCATAGACAATGTTGAACATGGGAACCTGCAGCTTCCTGATCGCTGCCTGGAACTCACCAAAATCATGGGCGCGCGCCATATCCCAGTACTGCTTGAGCATGCCGGGGCGATCAAGCCCCGCCACATAAAGCGCAACGGGCGTGCCGTCCGCCTCATCAAACACGGGGCCCTGTTTGGCATAACGCTGCACGAAACTGCGGGTCGCCAGCGTGCCATCCGCCAGCTTTACCTTGTAGGACAGGGTTTTGGTGGCATAGGCCTTTTTCCTGCCGTCGAGCCTGTAGCCATCCCCATCAGGCGTAAGCCTGAAGCGCACGGCGCCAAGAATGGTGTTGACCGTATTGGTAAAGGCGACATCCTTGGTGAAGGCGAAACGCAATATGGGCAGGCCAACCTGTGTCGCGCCATAAATGCTGAAGCCGGGCCCGTTCATCTGCGCTTCGTAATAGGTAAAGAACGGGGTGCTCCAGGGCAGGTGCGGATTGGCCAGCAGCACGGCATGGCCATCGGTGGTGCGCGATGAGCCGATGGCCCAGGCATTCGACCCGCCAGCCTTGCGCGCGGGTGGATCACCGAGCATCTTCCGCTCCTCGGCAATATAGACATAATTCATCAGCCGCAGGCCATGGGCCACCACGTCAATACCGCTGACCGGGAGCACGGCCTTTACATCATCGGCAATATCAGCGGGATGGCTGGCGGCGTAGTCGTTTATGCCCTGCGCGAAGGCATCAAGATCCTTACGGAAGCTGGCGGGCTGGTGGTGATAGAACTCACTGGCGCGCTTGTACACGCCATTGCCCAGCACCCAGCGATCCGACTCTTCTTCCTTCTCGCCCCAATATTCAGCGGCGCGCCCACGCGCGGTACCATAAAGCCTGAGCAGGATATTGCCGTGGCTATGAGTCTGCGCCCAGCCAAAGCCGTAGAACGACCCGGCTTCGGTCGAGGCATAGATATGGGGCACGCCAAACGTGTCCCACAAAATTTCATTCTGCTGCCCGGTACTGGCGACAGGGGAAGCACCATGCGCTCCCCCCGCCCCCATAACAGCCAGACAGGCACCCAGATAAAGCGTCAACTTCCACTTGTGTGAAAATTTCATATATCTTTCCTCCCCTGCATACACATCACGCATCGTAATCCGGCATGCTGCTACGGGCCACAGCCAGACCTGTGACAACACTCATGGTTCTTTTTATTTATGCTTACATGTTGAAGCTGAAGCGTCCCCCAACAAAACGTGGCTCACCGGGCACATGCTGGTAGGTCGTGGTATCGGAAGAGCTGGTCAGGCTGTACTGGCGGTTGAGCAGGTTGGTGGCATACACCGTGACGCTCCACATCTTGCTCGTCGGCCCGAAGCTCGCATAGCTTCCCAGCAGGAAGTATGGCGGCAGACGATAGACGCCGTTACCGCCAGGCGTCATGGCCTGCGAGTCACGGTAGCTCCAGTTCAGGCCCAGCTCCGCTTCATATTTGGGAATTGGCTGGATGCGGTAGGCGGCCGAGCCACTGAGGGTCAGCTTGGGGCTGCCCATGTCCTCGCCGCTATAGTCCTTGTAAAAGGCCTTATAGATACCCGTAGCACTGTGATAATTGTTGACCCTTGTCGTATCGAGCGCATTGAACACCGAATAGGTACCACGCTGGTAGCCCAGGTTCTGGTTGATGTACAGATGGCGGAACGGGTGGATTTCAGCGTTGAATTCGACACCCCAGATGTTGGAATGCGGGATGTTCACATAAGCGCCCAGCATGCCGTAATTGGGCAGGAGGAAGGATTCAACCTGCTGCTGATTATGGTAGTCATAATAGAACGCCGCACCATTGAGGCGTAGCTTCCCGGGGATCGGATCGCTCTTGAAGCCCAGCTCATAGGACAGTACCGATTCAGGCTTGAAGGGCTTGAGCTGCTCCTGGCGGACCGTGTTGTTGGCCGCGAAGCCACCCGGCTTGAAGCCCTTGCTGATCTTGAAGTACATCATGAGATTACTTCTGATCTGCTTCTGGATACCGAGCATGCCGCCAAGCTGGTTTGTCAGCGTGCCTTCGGGCAGGAAGCTGTAGCTGGCATGGCCGTACTGGATGGTGTGGTAATTGAAGATCTGCCGGTCGTCGGATTCATGGTTCAGGCCACCGAACAGCTTGATGCCAAACGGAAGCTTGTACGAAACATTCACATACTGCGAGAATGTCTGCTGGTTCTGGTCATAATACGTATTGGACATGTAACCACGCCCAATATACTGCGTGAAGTCGGAAAAGAACTGCTGGTGCATCTGCGAACGCAGGTAGTACATGCCCACGCCCCACTGCAGCTTCCTGTCCTCACGCGAGAGCAGCTTGACCTCCTGCGAGAATGCCGTGGCATCAACGTTACGATAGGTATCGCCGGTGGCGGCGTCATAGCCGTCTTCATCGGAATATTCGCTCTGCCGCTCGGTCTCGAAAGCGGAGACGCTCTGGAATTTCGCAAAATTCAGGTCACGCACGAAGCGCACGTCCGCGCCCCAGAAGATATTGTCTTCCGACGGCTTCAGATTGTCCGGACGCCCGATCAGCTTGGCGAACTGCGGGCGTATGTCCCACTCGGTCTGCCGGTAGCTGGTATAGGTGGGCAGCTTCTGCCATGACGGATCAAGGTTCAGGACCGGGTTGCCATTGATCAGCTCGGACTTGTCGGTTGTCCAGTGGCCGCCGATCATGACGGTGGTCTTGTCATCCGGCGTCCATTTGAGCTTGGCGCGGATGGAGGTCTGGTCCTGGTCACCAAGATGCTCGCCATTGGTGGGGTTGTACTGCCAGCCGCCGCCATGGGAGGTGGATGCCGCGATACGGAAGGAGACGGTATCTGAAAGCGGTCCCGACACGTAACCCGTGGTGCGCGAACGGGCATAGGAGGCGATATCTTCCGTAATGCCACCATGCCATTGCGGCGTGGGATCGGCCGTGTGCAGGCTCACCTCACCGCCGGTATCAGCCATGCCATGCGTGAAACCGGTCGGACCGGGTGCGATATCGACACCGGCGATATCGAACATCATGCCATCCGTCATGGAACTAAACGGATAGGCCACGTCATCAAGATACACCATGACGGATGACATGTTGTTTTCGTAATAGTCATCAAACCCGACACCACGCAGGTGGTAGTTGACGCTCTGGGTGCCTTTCATGGGCTGGATGGTCAGATTGGGCGCGAGCGCCTGCAGGTCAGTTACAGCCACCACGCGCCGCTGGACCAGTGTATCGGCCGAAATGCGGGTGTTGGAGTCAGCGACCTGCTGCTGGCGCGTAAACGCAAACTGGCGCGCCATCTGGACACGGATGTTTTCCTGCTGCGCAACAGGCGCACCAGTCTGGCGGTGCTGCGCGGCAGAGAGTGGGGCACGGCGCTGGTTCTTGGCCAGCGGATCTGGATGTACCGAAGTCTTTTTCACCGACTGGGCCACGGCCTCGGCCAGCGGAAGTGGGGAAAACGCACTTATGACCAATGCATTTAATATTATTTGTCGATACCGCTTCATTTCCTACACACCTTGACCTGTGAATTCATGAATCCTGAGGAACAGATGCTGTACGCGCCGGACTGCCATAAACGTCACCACCAAAAACCACCATCAATGTCTCATAATAAGTTTCTGCTACGAAACAAATTAGAATTGATTTACATCAACCAGAAAGTTGAAACGGGATTGGCATCAGAATGGAAAGGCTTGATGGATATCCATTCAAGCCATTGTTTTTATTTGATTCACATCCTTCATTTATGGCTGCGTGACCTATCATATGGCCTGTGCAGAACATGACACCTGCTAACGCGCACCCTGAGCGCCACCAGTAAAAAAGTCTGGAAACTGCAGTAAATTACTGAATTTTAATGATTTTTGATCTGTCTGGCAGATCTCGAGATTCAACAATGTTACAACACTATCTGAATATAGATGTGACAATTTTGTCTCATCAGTATAACATTCTCCCTGTCACCGGGGTACGATACCGTGCCCCAGCCCTCTTCTCCTCGCCAAGCCCGGCCGACAGCCCCGAAGGCACCGACCGAAATGAACCAGGAACTCCGTAGCGACATCAAACGCCTCCTTAAAATGAGGCATTTCCATTGCATTGAAATAATGGAAACCACCCGCAACATGCGCCTTGCGGCGGAACGGATGAATGTCACGGTTGCCGCCGTTTCCAAGGCCTGCATCGAGATAGAAACGATCCTGGGTGGAAAGCTTTTTGAACGTAAGCTCGGAATGCTCATTCCCACCCAACTTTGCACCCGCATGCTCACGGCAGGCCGCAAGATCGATGCGGAACTCAATCGGCTGACAGCCGACCTGTCCGGCGTGGATGGCGGCCTGCACGGCACGATACGGATCGGCTTCCAGGCCCCCCCGCTGCAGAACCGGCTTTCACGCTGGATTGCCTCCATCAAGAACGAATCGCCCTTCCTCAACGTCATATGTGAGTACGGCATGCGCAGGCCGCTGATGATGGGCGTGGAAGCCGGGCTGTTTGACCTGATTTTTGTCGACCTGCTGCAGGTCGAATCCTGGCCCCGCCTGCAAAGCATGCAGTTGTGCGCGCAGATATGCGTGGTGCGCGACAATGACACCTATATCCCTTTTTCCGAGGTGCTGCGCCGCTGGCCGGAATTCGTCAACCGCCTGTGGATGCTGCCCATGCGGGGCCTGGCCCTGCGTGAACGCTTTGACGCGATGCTGGCCACCCATGGGCTGCCCCCGCCTTCCATCACCATTGAGGTGAACTCGCCCTTCGGCCTCCAGTGCATTCATGAAGCCACGAACGCCCTGCTGATCTGCGCAGACCCGAAGCAGGCTCCCATGCGCCTCAACACTGGCCACCGGCAGTTACACAATGAATTATATATGCATTTCGGCATGATCTGGGCCCGTGACCGCTCCATGAAAGAAGCAACGCGGCATGTCCTTGAAATAATTATGGGAGATATGAACGGATAGGACAGGCACACAAAAACGTTGATTTCCCTCTCTATATTATGGCGTTGACAGGTCGTTATTTTTTATTAATGATCGAACTGTTGAGGTGGGAGAGTCTGGTTCACTCCAGCGCCGAAGGAGCAACCGCCCCGGAAACTCTCAGGCAAAAGAACCTCTCAACAATAACTTCTGGAAAGTGGCGTCAACCGATATCGGTATGCGTCCGCCGACGGGATAATGATCTCAGGCCAACCGACAGAAGGGGCACCTGACAACCCTGCTCGTTAAAGCAGAGGGAGGAGTGCTGCCTTGACTGCTCAACCCGAAACAACGGCCATCACCAAAAACCACTCTACCATTACAGATACACTCAGCATTACCGATCTCTATACAATCGGTATTGGTCCCTCCAGTTCACATACCGTAGGCCCCATGCGGGCGGCCTATGATTTCGCCACCTGGGCGGCCAGCCATGGCCAGCCATGCCGTCTTTCCTGCCAGCTGTTCGGTTCACTTGCCCTTACGGGAGAGGGGCATGGCACGGATACGGCTGTCATCCTCGGCCTGCTCGGCTGGCAGCCCGAGACAGTGGACCCTGATCGGGTGCCATTGCATCTGGAAGACGTCCGGCGGAACGGAACGCTCCTGCTGGATGGAAAAATGCCTGTTCCCTTCGACATGCACGCAGATATTCACTTCCTGCGGGAGCGCTTTCATCCCGGCCACCCCAACACGCTGCAGTTCAGTGCCACTTTTGCCGATGGCACGGTAATCGGGCAGGTCTATCATTCAATTGGCGGGGGCACGATCATCAAGCCCGGCACGCCGCCACCGCGTGCCATGCACGTGCTGCCTTATCCCTTTCACTCCGGCACGGACATGCTCGAAACATGCAAACGCACCGGGCTTGCCCTGTGGGAAGTGATGATGGCCAATGAAGCGGCCTTTCGCCCGGAAGCAGAGACAGTGCGCTTTGTGGACTCCGTCAGCACCGCCATGTCCAACTGCATTGAAAAAGGATGCCAGACCAACGGCACGCTACCCGGCAAATTGAAGGTCCGGCGACGGGCGCACCAGATTTTTTCCGCCCTGCGCCACAAGAACCGCGTGGACATGCAATCCATGTTCGAGTGGGTCAGCCTGTGGGCGCTTGCGGTAAGCGAGGAAAACGCGGCAGGAGGCCGCATTGTCACGGCGCCGACCAACGGCGCCTCGGGGGTTATCCCGGCGGTGCTGCGTTATTATGAGCGTTTCACGCCATCCCCCACTCCTCTGGGTGTACGGAAAATCCTGCTGACGGCGGGGGCAATCTGTATCCTGTATAAGAAAAAGGCTTCGATCTCTGCAGCGGAGATGGGCTGTCAGGGTGAAGTCGGGGTTGCGTGCTCGATGGCTGCAGCCGGGCTATGCGCAGCCCTGGGCGGTACGATCGAACAGATCGAGAATGCCGCAGAAATTGGCATGGAACACAATCTGGGCCTGACATGCGACCCCATAGGGGGCCTGGTGCAGATCCCCTGCATCGAGCGCAACACGATGGGGGCGATCAAGGCGATCAACGCCGCCTATCTCGCCCTGTGCGGGGATGGTACGCATTTTGTCTCACTTGATGCGGTAATCGAAACGATGCGACAGACCGGCTGCGACATGGCAGCACAATACAAGGAGACAAGCCTTGGCGGCCTGGCTGTTAATGTCGTCGAATGCTGACGCGCATGCACGCGCCGATGCTGGCATCCCCCCACGATGGAATTGCGTTAAATTTTAATATTACACTATTGTATCGAAACGAATTTCACAGATAAAATACAATCAGGACATCACATCCATCCGCTTGACGCAGGCATGGATCACTCTTTCTGATTTTATGACGCGGCACCGGCGTGCCATTCCTCCACCTTTAGCAGATCATGGATGGACGAATGTTTCAATAATGCACAAACGCAATAAAGCACGATCATATTTGTGTTTTATTTCATCAGATAACTGCACAATTTACGGAAAAATTCATGCCCTCTTCATACTACCTTGCGGAATTATCCGCGACGGAAATGCGCGAAGCCGCCGCCCGCAAACCTGTCATCCTGCTGCCCATGGGCAGTTTTGAAGATCAGGGCCCCCATGCTCCCATGGGAGATTACATGTCGGCCGACCGCGTGGCGCGGCTGATTGCCGAACAGGCAAGCGCGGAAGGAACGGAAACCTACGTGGCGCCCGTCGTTCCATTTGGCGGGGCGGATTATTTCGGTTACATGCCCGGCGGCATTGCGCTGTCGCAATCCACGCTGCGCGCTGTTGTAGATGACATGCTGGAGTGCCTGCTGCGCCACAACCTGACGCGTGTGGTCTTTATAAACGGCCATGCCGGCAATTGCGGCGTCATCAATGACGCCACGCAGAAAGTATGGCTCGACAAGGGCATCATCATCCCCGCGCTCTATCTATGGCGCGTGAGTTACGCACTCCTTCCCGAAATTATCGGCAAGGAAATGGCCGCCAAGACTAGCGGGCATGGATGCAACCCGCTGACCAGCATTGTCATGCACCTCTTCCCCGATCTCGTGCGCCCGGAATACATGCCTTCCGGCACGCCTGCGCCACGGGAAGTATGGGGCCTGCCCGTAACCGGCTTTACATCGCTGGCTATTGGCGAAGGCAGCATCACTGTTCCGCTTGATGGAGGCGATACCATACGCAACGGGGTCTCGAAGGGGGATCCGCACCTGTGCACGGCGCAGACCGGCGCGGCACTGGTGGAAAAACTGATCAGGATCGGGGCTGATGTCGCGGCGCATGTTGTCAGCCATTCCGACCCGGAAACGGGAAAAGCCATCCTGTAATATACCCACCCCGCCACGAACGAAAAAACGGGAAAATCCCCTGTCTTTGTGCCCAAAATGGCACATTCCGGGACATGAAACCGAGGTACGAATGAATATTATTAAAAACAGATGGCTTTTATTATTCATCCTCCTCGTCCCTGTAAATTTTGTTCTTGGCATTGACCGGACGGCACTGACAATCAGCTCGGCGCAGGTGCAGCAGGCCATCCATATCGACCCGGTCGTAATGGCCGAACTCATTACGATCTCAACGGGAATATATGCCCTGCTGCAGGTACCGGCAGGATGGTTCACCCATAAGGTAGGCGTGCGCTGGGCGCTTTCGGGGGCCTGCCTGCTCTGGTCGCTTGCCACCATACTGACAGCACTGCAAACAAGCACGCAGGGGTTCTTCGCGGTCAGGATCCTGCTGGGCATTGGCCAGGCCCCGGACTGGGTGGCCTGCGTCTTTGCCCTCAAGCTGCTCTTCTCCGACAAGGAACGCGAAGCTGCCAGTTCAACCCTGCTGGGCGGGCTGTATATTGGCTATGCCGTTAGTGGTGTTCTGACCGCCTACGTCCTTCATACCGTTGGGTGGCGGTACTGCTTCATGATTTATGGTGCCATTGGCCTAGTGTTCAGTGTCATCATCTTCCTGTGCTATGGTGGCCCCACGATCGAGCCACCTGTAAAGAAAAAATCAAAAGTTGTTTCACAAGAAAAAGAAAAAATAGCGCTTTTCCCCGTTGTCCAGATCGCCCTTTTCTATGGATGCGTCAGCGGCGTGCAGGGATTCTGTCATGTCAACTTCCTGCATTTTCTTATGTCCCGGTTCAATATTTCAAGTTTTGAGGCCGGGCGCCTTTTCTCCGTTCCCAGCATCGCGCTTTACATTGGCGTCCTGATATCCGGGGCCACAATCAAATACATGAAACGGCGTGAAACGGCAGCACGCCCCTTTCCCTCTCGTCTGGTGCGCATCATTGGCCTGACAGGGGCGACAGGCTGCATGGCGGGGGCCATCCTGTCTCCTTCGCTGTGGCTGTGCATGGTCTTTGCGGTCGGTGCAATGGGCAGCGTAGGGCTGTGCCAGGTCCTGACATGGTCGCATGTGCAGAGCTTCCCCCGACATACGGCTCTGGTGGCGGGTTGCACGGCGCTGATGGGCAACGGTGTTTCTTCTGTCGCACCGGTGTGGTCTGAAATGCTTTTCAAGCACCAGCACGACTGGGCGGTCGTTGCGTTCATTCCGGCCATCTATGCCGCCGTCGGCATCTCCATATGGTTCATGGGCACACGGGCCAATGTAAAGAACGATAATTTTTTGCCAAATTCATGAAATCATAATCGTGAAAGGAAACGTATCCTTGACAGTACGACTTGTTTTACTTGACCCGATGACGCCTTCGGCAATGGAAAAATTCAGTGCCTTCCTCCCGGCCGGATGGGAACTCGCAACCAGCGCGACACGCGGTGAAGAAGATCAGATCAAAGCCATTTCCCATGCGACATACGCCATTACGGGTGATGTGCCGGTTACGGCGGCCATGCTACGCGCGGGCGCGGCAAACGGCCTGAAGGCGGTGCATAAATGGGGTGTCGGTTACGACAATATCGACCTCGCCACTGCCAGGGAACTGAAGGTAAGAATCCTGCGCACGACAGGAAGCAATGCGGTTGCAGTCGCTGAAACAGCCCTGGCGCTCATCATGGCCCTGCAACGTAACATCGTGACCGGTCATGTCGGCATTGAACATGGGGAGTGGCTGAAAGGCCGCCTGCCCGCGCCTTCCATGACGCTGTCTGGCAAAACCATCGGCCTTGTGGGGCTGGGATATATTGGCAAGCAGGTTGCAAGGCTGGTCAGGGGTTTCGGCTGCACCATCCTTTACAACAAGCCGACACGACTGGACCCGGCGGAAGAGCGCGAACTCGGTGTGACATATGTCGACCGGAAAGATCTTTTCACCCGCTCGGATGTCATCTCGTTCCATTGCGCGCTCTCGGCCGACACCGCTGGCATGGTCAACAGGCAGTCCCTGCAGTTGATGAGAAAGAACGCGATCCTCATCAACACTGCGCGCGGCGGCCTGATCGTGGAGGATGACCTGATCGAGGCACTGGAAAATGGCGCCCTGCGCGGCGCGGGCCTTGATGTCTTTGCCACGGAACCCCTGCCGCAGGATCATCCCTTCCGCCACACCAGAAACCTGGTCATGACCCCTCATATCGGGGCCTCGTCCGCTGATGCCTATGCGCCAAGCGTGAAGAGAATGATTGGCAATCTGGAATGCGTCGAGGCCGGCATGGAACCCCCTGCCCTTGATGTGCTGGTGTAATGACAAAATCCATGCCGCTCAGGGATCAGTACAGATTGCATCCACTTCGGCTTATGCATGTAAAACATACTAGGCATGCGCACTACATTACCAGACAGGGGGCCTGTTTCGTGCGCGGTCCGGCAATCGCTTTCGCGGCCTGATCCCAATAATTCCAAGGATATGAAGATGCTTCCCAAATATATCGTAAACCCCATGCCTGCCCAGGGCAGCAAGGAGGTCATGGACCTGCTTGATGGTGTAGAAACCGCCACGATCGGGCACTGGCGGTTGATGGGGTTCTGCAATCGTCGCATCCAGCCCATGCTGCGCGGCCGTCATGTTGTCGGCACCGCTGTCACCCTGGCCATTCCCGGCCCGGATTCAACGCTTCTTCATCATGCGGCGGGGCTGCTCCGGCCGGGTGACATTCTTCTCATTGATCGCCTAGGCGATGACCGTTACGCCTGCTGGGGCGGCGGCGTCACTGCGGCGGTCAAGGCATCGGGCGCCACGGCAGGCGTGGTGGACGGCCCCATAACGGATATTGCCGAAATCGAGGAATCCGACCTGCCGATCTGGTCTGCGGGCATAGCGCCCATTACCACGCGAATCTATGATCTGGGCGGGCGGATGAATGTGCCGGTATCAATTGGCGGGGCCGTGGTGCAACCGGGGGACTACGTTCTGGCCGATGACAGCGGCGTGGTGGTCCTGCCCCCGGCGGAAGCAGAGGCCGAAGCCCGCCGCGCCCTGGCGGTTCAGGCCCGCGGCAAGGAAAGCGAGCGCATGTTCCGTGCCAGGGAAATCCTGCTTGGCGAACGCAGCGGTGCTTCAACCAAAGTCAGGGAAGGCTGCTGACAGCCTCTTTCATACCGGGAACAGGGCATGAAGCCCACGCATTGTGAAGCCTGTTCACGCACCATGCGCCGGGCATGACATGAGGCCTGGGCCGGTCTGACCTTCACAATCAGCCTCATGTTCCCGGAGCCAGCTTATTCAGCGGACTTATGGTCCAGTTGCGCGTTCCCGGCGTGGCCCTGTTTCCAGAATGCCTGCTGCAGGGCGGCGGCCTCGGCTTCAAGCAGCGGGCCGATAACCTCCACGCGGCGCTGCCCTGCGGCAAACACCGTGCGGCAGGGCAGGTCGAGGGTCGGGTTCTCAGGGTGGTTGCCCGTCATGTCCTTGAGGCTGCGTTCGCTCTGGCCAAAAACCACGCGGCCAATACCGCTCCAGTACATCGCACCCGCACACATCGCACACGGCTCGGCTGATGTGTACAGGGTGTGCGACGCCAGCACGGCAGGCGGGAAGCGCTTCGAGGCCTGCGTGGCCAGCAGGCGCTCGGCATGGGCGGTCATGTCCCCGCCCTCGGCGGTGTAGCCATTGCCCTGCTCCAGCACCACGTGCCCCTGCGCATCGACCAGAATGCAGCCAAAAGGATGGTCACCCCCCTGCCGCGCCCGCTCGGCCACGGCAAAGGCACGCCGCAGGAAATACGCGTGATCGAGTTCGGGCAGCAGGTCGGTCATGGGCTTTCCTTGTCAGGCACAATGATGCGGCCCGTCCGGGCATGCCCGGACGGCCTATTCCGGCAGGGGGTGCGCCATGTGCTGGCGCAGCGCCTGCATTTCGTCATCAAGGTAGCCCACGATGTCGGTGCTGTCATATGCGCCATCAAACCGGACCGCCGCAAGTTCGGCCCGTATGGCGGCAATCCGCTCAAGCTGGCGGGCAAGCTGGGTGATGTAGCGGGCGACCCAGGCGGGTTCATCGGGGGCGAATCGGGCATCGATATCAGCCTGCGTGCACCCCGCAGGCAGATAGGAACTGTACATCTGTTCTGGCTCCATGTGTATGAACAAAATACACAACAGGCAGGAAGGCAGCGATGGACGCGCGGATGTTCTCATAAAGTTCTTGCTGTATGTGTGGTTTTTCAGCACATAATTGGTGTATGAAAAACATGCACACCATCACCTCCGCCACGCCATCCGCAGCCCCGCCACGCCGCATGCGCCCGCCGCGTGTTGACTGGCCTGCCCTTGCCCCACGCGTCGCGGCCCTGCGCGCACAGGGCTGCTCCACGCGTGAGACCGCCCGCAGGCTGAACATGAACATCAAGACACTCGAGGCCCATCTGCGCCGCCACCGCATCCGCCATGCCATACCGATGGACCGCCCCGACCAGGTGCGCCGCACCTGCCTGAACTGCGACACGGCCTTTGTAGCCGATGGCCGCTTTTTACGGCTGTGCCCGGAATGCCGGGCCATGTTCAGCTAACGGCGCTCACATTCCCGTGATGCAGCAACCGGATCGGGGACTGGCCACTTAAAGGGTGCAATGACATCGCAACAGGATACCGGGCATGGATAGCGCCACACGCCACCACACGCACACGCACACGCCCTCCGGCACGGAGCCTGCCCGCCTCCAGTTCCGCATCGCCCTGCATCACGGCGCGCCTGCGACAGCAGCACCTGCCGCGCGGCATCGCCTGCGCTCCGTCGCCGTTCTTGGCCTGGCCCTGATGGTGGCCGGCACGGGGCTAAGCGGATGCAAGCGCCACCATGAGACAACGGGCGAAAAGATCGATCATTTCGGTGACAAGATGCAGGATACGTTCGACCCGCCCAAGGGGCCGGGTGAAAAGGCAGGCCGCACGATCGACCGCACCCTGCATGATGACTGACGATTATAAATAAGGTGGTATTTTCATTTGCATACAGATAAAATTTTTTGGTGAAGCTTTTTTCAAAAAGCTTCAAAAAAGAACACCGTCATTTGAAAAAAGGCGGCACCCGAAAGCTTTTACTTCTTTCCCGCCTGCGCCACTGCCTCAAACGACAGATCAAGCACCGGGTATTGCGCCCAGTCCGCGAAGTCGAAATGCCACCATTCCTCGGCCAGGGGTATAAAGCCACTATCGCGCATGATGCGCGCGAGCAGGTCGCGCCGCTGCCGTGCCAAAGCATCACCACCAGCATAGTCAACATAAGCGCGGGGCGTCATTTCATCAAAGCCCGATGGCATGGGCACGACCTGCCGCGTGGCCAGGTCCCACAGGGTCAGGTCGACCGCGCAGCCCCGGTTGTGGCGCGATCCGGTGGCCGGGTCCCCCACGAATTCATGCAATGCCTCCGGCACGGCGGCGCGGAACAGCGCCGTGACATGCCACGGCCGGTACGCATCATAAACCAGCAGTCCGTAGCCATGCTGTGCCGCAAGCCCGCGCGCGCGTGACAGGGCCAGCGCCGCCGGGCGCTGCAGGAACGCCCGCGCCACCGGATAGACCGGAAAGCCCAGAAAATTGCGGTTGCAGGCATAACGGATATCCAGCGCAATCGCCGGATCAACCTGCGTTATGTCCACAAGGTCCGCAGCCCTCGGGGCGGGGGCAAAGGCAGGCATCACCGCCCGTGCGGCCAGTGCTTGCAAGGCATCAGGCGCGAGACGCGACTTTACGCGAAACAGGTCATCAGCTTCGCGCACGGGGCCGCAGGCAGGTGCGGGCATTACCGCACCCGGGGCTGGGGCCACGCGGGCCGGTCAGTTCGTGGGGGGTGTGTAGGACTGTACATCTTCCACCGTATGGCTGAGCAGGATCTTGCCGTTATCGGCAGACTGCACCCATGCGGCGGGAATGGTAAAGGCGCTTTCGGCCGGGCCATCAACGGTAACCTGAATCGTGCCATCCGTATTGACTGCCGTAAGCGTGCCCATGCGGCCCGAACCCGCCGCGATCACGTCCTGACCCAGCATGGCCTGCGTTACATCCGTCATGAATTCCCTTTCCTTGCCGGGCATGCGGGCTGGCACCTGCGTGCCGCCCCATGCCCTTCCTCACATGGCAGCCTTTGTCGGCCGCCTTCCGTGCGCCGGAGCTGCACACTCACAGCCCCGGCCACCCGTGCCGCACATGTCCGGCACAGGCATCTGCGGGCGTATCTGCGGATTCAAAACGCCCGGCATGGGCTTAAGTTGTCCCCGCCTAGTTCACACCAAACTGGCTGCGCTGCGACATGACCTGGTTAAGCTGTTCATTATAACGATGATAGGTGCCCTTTGGCACGCAGCCCATTTCCTCAAGGTCTTCGAGCTTGATGCTGTCATTGAGCCAGGAATTGACCTCATTGAACTGGATCTTCGCCGGAACCGGGCGCCCGCTGAAAATGACCGGGTCATCCTGCCCCTGCACATAGCCGAATTTCTTGTACACCCCATCGGCAGGCGGGTTGTGCTCCGCCATCTCGCCGCACACGACCGATGCGCCATCCATGGCATGCACCGTGGCGTTGCGGAAGGTGGCAGCATGCGGGTCGGGCAGGGTGGCGGCCACATGGCGCTCGGCCTCGGTGATGACGGCCGAACCGCCCCGCCCGTTGCCCGCCGCATGGGCCAGCCCGGAAAACAGGCAGAGGGACACACCTGCCATAATGACTCGTTTCATGCTTCCACCGCCTGCTTACTCATTTTTAGCCATAGCTTGTATTTATTGTGATGCGCTGCCTGACCTGATCGGTCAAGCCGGAGCCCCCCATGCCCCAACGCCAGCAATTCTGTCATGAGTGATAATATAAAGGCCGCAAGAGGGGGCGTGAACCACGCGCCAGCCGGGTTATAACAGTCTCCTCCTGCCGGCCCCGTGGCCGCCCATTGCATCAAAGGCCCGTTTTGCCATGTCACAGCGCCCCGTTCCCACTCCCGCGGCTGATCCGTCCACCCGGCCCGACTTCGTGCATGTGCGGGGCGCGCGCGAGCACAACCTCAAGGATGTCAGCGTGGACATTCCGCGTGACCGGCTGGTCGTGTTCACCGGGGTTTCGGGCTCGGGCAAATCCTCGCTGGCCTTCGGCACACTGTATGCGGAGGCGCAGCGACGTTACCTTGAATCGGTCTCGCCCTATGCCCGCAGGCTGTTCCGGCAGATGCCGGTGCCCGATGTCACATCCATCGAGGGGCTGCCGCCCGCCATTGCGCTCCAGCAGCAGCGCGGCACCGGCACCGGGCGCTCCACCGTGGGCAGCATCACCACGCTGTCGAACCTGCTGCGCATGCTCTATTCCCGCGCAGGGCATTATCCTGAAGGCATGAAGCGGCTGGAGGCGGAATCGTTCTCCACCAACACGCCTGAAGGGGCCTGCCCGCAATGCCACGGCCAGGGCCGCATCATGGACACGACCACCGAACTGCTGGTGCCTGATGACAGCCTTTCCATCCGTGAGCGCGCGGTGGCGGCGTGGCCCACCGCGTGGCAGGGGCAGAACCTGCGTGATATCCTGATCACCAAGGGCGTGGATGTGGACTGCCCCTGGCGCGACCTGCCCGCCAAGACACGTGAGTGGATTCTCTACACCGAGGAAACGCCCACCTACCCGGTCTATCCCGGCCTCGACCACGCGGCCGTGCAGCGCGCGATACGCGATCACGTGCCCCCGGCCTATAACGGCACCTTTACCGGCGCGCGGCGCTACGTGCTGCATACATTCGCCACATCGCAGAGTGCCAACATGCGCAGGCGGGCCGAGCGGTTCCTCACCGCAACGCCATGCCCCACCTGCCATGGCGCGCGGCTCAACCCCGATGCGCTGCGGGTCACCATCGCGGGGCTGAACATTGCCGAACTCACGCGCCAGCCGCTGGCCACCATCGCGCGCACGCTGGCCCCGCTGGCTGACGGCACGCAGGTGCCCGCGCACGCCCCGCAGGCGGGCGATGCCACCGCCATTGCCGCGCGCCGCATGGCCACCGACCTGCTGGGCCGCATTGCGGTGCTGGCGCATCTGGGTCTTGGCTATTTGCAGGCCGACCGCTCGGTCACCACGCTCTCCCCCGGCGAGTACCAGCGCCTGCGGCTGGGCACGCAGATCCGCTCCAGCCTGTTTGGCGTGGTGTATGTGCTTGATGAACCCTCAAGCGGGCTGCACCCCGCCGATGCCCATAACCTGCTCGATGCGCTGGAAGGGCTGAAACAGGCAGGCAACTCGCTGTTCATTGTCGAGCATAACCTCTACCTCATCCGCCGGGCGGACTGGATTGTCGATGTCGGCCCCGATGCGGGCACGCGCGGGGGCGAGATCCTGTATAGCGGCCTGCCCGATGGGCTGCGGGGGGTCAGAAACTCCCGCACCGCGCCCTACCTGTTTGGCAGCACGGCCCCGATAGCGGGCACGCCCCGCCCGGCCAGGGGGTGGCTGAAGCTTGCGGGCGTGACATGGAACAACCTGCATGCTCTGGGCGTGGAGATTCCGCTGGGCACGTTCGTGACCGTGACCGGCCTGTCGGGCTCGGGCAAGTCGAGCCTTGTCAGCCAGGCGCTGCCCGCCATCATGGCGCATGCGCTGGGGCAGAAACTGCCCGATGCAACAGATGCCGACACCATGGAAGACATGCCCGACGGCACGCCGCAGGGGCATGTGCTGGACGGCGTGAAGAAAATCAGCCGGCTGGTCATGATCGACCAGAAGCCCATCGGCCGCACCCCGCGCTCCAACCTGGCCACCTATACCGGCCTGTTCGACACGATCCGCCAGATCTATGCCGCAACCGACCTGGCCAGATCGCGCGGCTATGACGCGGGCCGCTTTTCGTTCAACCTGCCAAAGGGCCGCTGCCCCACCTGCGAGGGCGCGGGCTCAGTGATGGTGGAACTGCTGTTCCTGCCCAGCGTGTATTCCCCCTGCCCCACCTGCCACGGCACGCGCTACCGGCCCGAGGTGCTGGAAGTGACCATAGGCGGCAAGTCCATTGCCGATGTGCTGGCCATGACGGTGGATGAAGCGGCTGCCTTCTTTGCGCACAACCCGGCCCTGTCCACCACGCTCGCCACGTTGCAGCAGGGCGGCCTTGGCTACCTGCGGCTGGGGCAGCCCGCCACCGAACTTTCGGGCGGCGAGGCGCAGCGCATCAAGCTGGCCACCGAACTGCGCAAGCAGCGCCGGGGCCATACGCTCTATATCCTCGATGAACCCACCACCGGCCTGCACCCCGCCGATGTGGACCGGCTGCAGGCCCACCTGCAATCGCTGGTGGATGGCGGGCACACCGTGGTGGTGGCCGAGCACGACATGCGGGTGGCGGCCAGAAGCGACTGGATCATCGACATGGGGCCGGGTGCGGGCGAGGCGGGCGGCACGATCGTGGCCGCAGGCACGCCGCATGACGTGGCGCGCGCGAAAGGCAGCGCGACCGCGCCCTTCCTGCTTCCCCTTACGGGCTGAAGTGCAGAACAGAAGTTCTTGGGTGCCGCCTTTTTTCAAAAAGGCGGTGTTCTTTTCGAAGCTTTTTGCAAAAAGCTTCACCAAAAACTTTTATCTGTTATCCGCGCGATGCGGGCAGCACGCCCCACAGCGCCGCAACACCTGCAAAGACCAGCAGCGATGCCACCAGAGTCATGAGGCTCCAGCTCCGCAGCCCCTCGCGCACGCTCACGCCGCACAGCCGTGTTACGATCCAGAACCCCGCGTCATTGACATGCGACAGCGCCATGCCCCCCGCCCCCATGGCCAGCGCCATCAGCGCCAGATGGGTCTGGTCAAGGTGCAGGCGGCCAATCATGGGGCCGAGAATGCCTGCCGTGGTCATCAGCGCCACGGTGGTCGGCCCCTGGGCTACGCGCAGGATCATGGTCAGCACGAAGGCCAGCACCAGCAGCGGCAGGCCGGTAGAAGCCAGCAGGCCGCCCAGCGCATCGCCCACGCCACTGCCCACCAGCACCTGCGCAAACGCGCCCCCCGCCCCGGTAATGAGGATGATGATGGCCGTGCCCGGCAGGGCGGCGGCCACGACATCAGACACGGTGGCCAGCGCCATGCCGCGCCGCAGCCCCAGCAGCCACGCGCAGAGCAGCACGTCCAGCCCCAGCGCCACGAAGGGAATGCCGGTAAAGACCAGCACCGTGCGCAACCGCCCTGAGCCCATCAGTTCGCCCGCCAGCGTGCCCGCCACCATCAGCACCACTGGCACGGCAATGACGCCCAGGATCTCGCCCACGCCCACCGGGCGGCGCGCGGTGGCTAGCATGAAGGCAGAAGCCGCGTCATGCCCCGCCCCCTGCCCCGGTGCCGGCATGCGGGCTTCGTCCACCACGGCACGGATATCGGGCGCGCAGCCCAGCGGTTGCGCCATGATGGGCCGGGTCAGCCCATAGGTCAGCACCGTGGCCACCGCTGCCAGCGGCAGGCCAAGCAGCAGCATGTGCCCCGCCCCCACGCCCAGGGCTGCCGCAACCGCCACCGCACCGGGGTGGGGCGGCAGCAGGGCATGGACGGTGAGCATGGTCACCGCCATGGGAATGCCGAACACGGCGGGCACGCGACCCGTCTGCCGCGCCATGCCATAGACCAGCGGCATGAGCATGATCACGCCCACCTCGAAAAACACCGGAATGCCCACGCCAAAGGCGGCAATGACCAGGGCGAGCGGCACATGGGCGGGGCCTGCGCGGCGGATCAGCGCATTGGCCACGGTTGCCGCCCCGCCCGAGAGGTCAACCATGCGCCCGATCATGGCCCCGAAGGCCACGATAATGGCGATATGGCCCATGATGCGGCCCATGCTGCCCTGAATGGCATCGGCCAGCCTTGCAACGGGCATGCCGGTAAGCAGGGCCACGGCCACGGCCACCACCAGCAGGGCGATGAAGGGATGCAGCCGGAATTTGAGGATAAGCAGGAGCAGGACGGCAATGGAGCCAATGCCGGTCAGGATCAGCGCGAGCGGAGTCATGGGGCGGTCCCGTGCGTGAGAGCGGCCAGTCTCGTCCAGCCAGACGCGCCTTTTAAGGGGCTGGCCTGCACAAAAGCAACAGCCTTGCGCCCCTGCCCCGAAAAGACAGCCACAAGCCCCCCACGGCATGCCTCATGTCAGGGCGGTCATCACCGTTTCCGCAGGCCAGACTGGCCACCGCGCGCGACTCACCCACAGGGCTGAAACTGCCGGGCCATGCTGGCCTGCCTCTCCCCCCCCCTCGGGCGCGGCAGGACCGCCGTGCATGCACAATATGCTGGCGTGAAAAATGGCCTGAAACCCGGGGTTTGCCCGGCTCGCTGCCCCTACGCCCGGCACGCAGCCGCTTTTCGGGCTTGACAGCGTGCCGCCCTGTCCTCATTACGCGCCACCGGTTACGCACCGCAGTCGCTTTTTTGGGCCTTCACGCCCCGGGACGTCACGCCATGACAACCATGCTCAATCCATTCCTGTCGCCCGCACGCAGCCCGGCCACGCGCCGCGCCGTGACGCATGTGGCGCGCTTCATCCGCGAGGCCTGGATCGTGCCGATGGTGGTCATGGGCAGCATGCTGTGCGGGGGCGTGTTCACCCTGCTCTCGCACCTGCTGGGCCACTCGGGATAAAAAAAACGCCGCCCTTGTGCAGCCGGGCGGCGTCTTTCAAAAATAGGATCGATTTAAAATAGGATCGATTTCTGGCCCCCGACAGGGTGCTCAGCGGGCGGCCTGCCGCGTGGCGTGGTGGCTGTCAGCCTTCCTGGGTGGTTCCGCCAGCCAGTGAATGCGGACCTGACGCAGCTCGAAATTGCGCTGGCCCTGCACGCCCATATCCCCAAACGGGTCATAGACCACGCCGGTCACATCGGCACGGCACTGCTCGTGCTGGCCCGTATCGCCACAGATCTGCTGTGCCTTGCGAAAGGAGGCTTCCTCCATCGTGGGGCCATCGAGCGGTATGGCGCCGTTCCAGTCCACCTTGCCCGGCAGGTCGGCAATGCGGAAGGTCGCGCAATCCGCCCCGCCCGCATTGGCGGAGGTGATGGTGCATCCCTCGATGCGCACGGGCTTGCCCACGTACTGCGCCGCCTGCGCCTGAAAGGCGGCGACATCAAGCGTGGGTGGCGGCGGCGCGGGCGGAGCGCCATGCCCCCTGGGCTCGCGCGCCTGGGCGGGTGCGCAGGCCACGCCCGTGGCCATGAGAGCCAGCCCGGCCAGCACACCAAGATGAAAACGTCGCCTCACGTCGTGTCGTCCTTCCGTCAAGAAATCAGCCTGCGGCCTGCATTCAACAGCCAGTTTTTGCCATACACACGCCGGTTGTCACCACAACGCAACGTGCGGGCAGCCATGCATGCGCGGCTGGACGGCGGCTCAGAACGGCGAGGATTTCTGCCCGGCCCCCTGCCCGAGATCGGCAAAATGCTGGGTTTCCGCGCAGCCACGGAAGCGGTCGAGCACGGGAACGCTACCCGCGAGATTGACGCTGAGCGGCGGCTGGTTGCCAAAGCGCACCACCGCGAGGTGCTGGCGGGCCATGGCATCGAGCAGGCCGGTCATATCGGCTGCAGAAAGGCTGGCCATAAGCGTCGTGGCATCATTGGCCTGCATGTGAAAGACATGCGTATAGGCGCCGACCGTGACCGTCATGTCGCCTTTTTCGCCATTGGCCAGGGTCCAGTGATCATCCGCGCTGCGCACCTGCAGCGAGTCGGCATCGGCGCGGAACATCAGGATCTCGCTTTCCGACCCGGCGATGCACAGGTCGGTATGCACCCCGGCATCGGGCGTGTGATGGATGGCGACCCAGCCGCCGCCATGTTCATCAACCAGCATCTGCGACGGGCTGGGACCGCTGGTTTCATCCTGCGGCTGCATGGCCACCGGCATGGCACGCGCCGTGTCATCATAAGACTGCGCCCATGCACCGCCCGGCAGGCCAAGACAGGCGAGGCAACCCAGAAGAACCTTAAATTTCGTGCTCACTTTGCGACAATCCCATTGCAACAAGGACCGACGAATCGGAATGGTGGACGGTTTCAGCATCACCCAGGCGTGATGTTGACATATATTGTCATAATTGTGGATAAGGAAAGGGCCCTGCCCTCTCTGCGACAAAGCATGTCTCTCCACCCAGCCGATGCCTGCCACGCAGCGAGCCATAATAATAGTAAAGAAGATTTTCATTTTCGCGCCCTGACAGCCCCCGGACACAGCCGCCGTGCGTGCGCGGCATTGGCCTGCGGGCGCAGGGCCGTTATCATGCGGCTCCCTCGCACTGTTTTTTCATGGATCTGGAAGGAAAAAGCCGGGATGCGCCTGTTACCTGCTGCCATCCTGGCAATCGGAACCCTCTGCGCCGCCACACAGGCGCGCGCCGCCGATCCGGACTGGATCTTTGCCAATAGCGGCCCCGGCGGGCAGCCCATGATCATATCGCACCAGGGCACGCTTGACGTGATGTTCTACCGCGCGGCCAGCGGCACGCTGGGCATTGCCTTTCACCAGCGCCACGGCAAGTACCGCAACCCCAAGGGGGTGGAAACCGCCATGGCGATGATCGGCAAGTTCACCATAGCCCTCCAGACCTTCCTGACCGGCCAGAAATGGGACACCGCCGGCGGCGACCTCAAGCCCGACACCGTGCCCGACATGATCAACGCGCTGAAAAACGCGGGTACCGGCGCGCTCATCCCCTTCGAGCATGATCCGGTTTCGTTTTCGCTCAAGGGCGCGATGCCAGCACTCGAGGATCTGGCCCATTACGCCATGGCCCATGGCGAGAGCCTGCCACCACCGCTTGAACCCGCCGTTGCCACAGCCCCCGCCCAGCCGGGGCCGGACATAGAAAAACTGGCCCACCACCCCTATGACACCCAGCACGGGCGCAGGGTGGCGCTGCCGCAATACGACATTGCCGCCAACTGCGACCGCGCCCATGTGGAAATGCTCGATACGGATGGCGAATGCGTCAGCGCCGAGCAGAAAAGCCAGGCCACGCTGGGCGCGCACTGGACCGGCTATGACAGCGACCTGCGCGGGGCGTGCCTGTCCCTGGTCAATGATCCGGGGCGGCTGGAGAAATACCAGGCGCTGCTCATGTGCCTCTCGCGCTATCAGGATGACCGGCGGCAGTGGCAGCTCGTATCGGGTTCAAGCGGCAGCGACGACATCCTGCCCGCCAGGAACGCGGCGCCCGCCGCGGCAGGACAGGCCCCTGGCCAGAAACCGTAAAAGTGCCTGGTGAAGCGTTTTTTGAAAAAAGGCGACACCCGAAAACTGTCATGCCCTGCCGGCCCGCGGGAATGTGCAACCTGCGGGCGGGGCGGCCGTTTATCCGTCAGTCCGCCGCATTGTTGCGCCGCAGCGCCTGTATGAAAAAGATCACGCCGCTGAGCAGCAGGCCGAACAGAACGACCAGGGGCTGCACGTAAAGCACCACCAGCACCACGAACAGCACCAGGAGGGCGCCGTATTTGAGCTTGCGGTCTTCGCTCGAGAACAGGTCGATGAACCCGTCTGAAATCAGGCGCAGGGCGGAATCGCTCCCTGCCGGGGTCACGCTCAGCCCCTGCTGCTCCAGCCGCTGCACAAAGGCACGGGCCTGCTCGCGCGCGGCGGGCGTGAGCGCGGGGGCTGGCGCCTCTCCCTTCAGGGCTGTTGCCACGGCATCGATCACCTGACTGTCCACAGTCGCCTCATCGCTCATTTTTATCTGTTCCCCAAGCCATGTGGTGCGTAAACCCCGGACCCATCCACCCGGTTATCCACATTATTTACCGTTTTATCCACAGGCGGCGCGGACTCACTCCCCCTCGGCATGCGTGGCCTTGCCGCAGGCAATCCGACGCCCGTCGCGCAGGGAGGGGTCGACCGTCATTTCGCCCCGCGGCACCGGGCCATCGGCAATGCGGTGGCCGGTGCCCATATGGCCCGACCAGGTGGAATAGGCCATTGTGCGATAGGTATCGCCCGCGCAGTTATAGACGACGGAAAACCGCACCGAGGCAAAAGGCAGCCCGTGGCGGATCATGTCCTCGTCAAAATCCTGGATGAACGTGGCCGACGAATGGGTGCCACGCGCCTGCACCGAAGCAAGGTCGATATATTCATTCACCTTGTTCTGGTACGGTGGCAGTTTCTGCAGGTTTGCCGCCATGTGCGGGGCGGGGGTGGCAGGTTCCTGCGCCAGTGCCGCCCGCGCGCCGCCCGTCAGGCCAGTACAGGCGAGTCCTCCGGCCATCACTGCCAACACTACCCTGTATCCCATTGTCTCCCTTTCATATGCATGGGCAATGCCCATGCATGCCAGACCCTGTATCACGAGACTGTTTTGCAGGATCATGCCGGGAGCGGCAAGATAAACCACCCGCAAACACGTCGCATATCGCGCCGCGCTGACAGGAAGATGCCATGCAGGCCCTTTTTCCACGCACGAACGCCGCCCTGCTGGCCGCCGCCATGCTCATGGCGGGCACAGCCATGGCCCGGCCCACGCCCACCCTGACCCGCGCGCCATTTGGCACCACGCCCGACGGGCAGCCGGTCGAGCGGTTCACCCTGGACAACGCGCATGGCATGCGCGTGCAGGTACTGACCTATGGCGGCACCCTTTCCGCCATCGAGGCGCCGGACCGCACCGGCCATGTCGATGACGTGGTGCTGGGCTTCCCCACGCTGGCGGGCTACACGGTAGACAGTGCGCAGGGGGGCCTGTTCTTTGGCGCGACGGTGGGGCGCGTGGCCAACCGCATTACGCGCGGCACCTTCGTGCTTGATGGCCAGCGCTACCATATTCCCCCCACCGAGGGCACGACCGCGCTGCATGGCGGCCGCAGGGGGTTTGACAAACAGGTCTGGACCGTGGAGGGCACAGAGCTTGCGGCGGACAGCGCCAGCGTGACCCTGAAACTCGTCAGCCCCGATGGGCAGGAAGGCTTTCCCGGCACGCTGACCACGCATGTCACCTTCGCGCTCAACACGCGCAACGAGCTTTCACTGCACTACCGCGCCACGACGGACCGGCCCACGGTGGTCAACCTGACCAACCACAGCTATTTCAACCTGGGCGGCGAAGGCAGCGGCACGGTGGAAAACCACGTGCTCCAGATCAATGCCGCCGCCTATACGCCCACCGATGCCAAGGCCCTGCCGCTGGGCACCATCGCCCCCGTGGCGGGCACGGCGCTCGACTTCCGCACGCCACAGCGCATTGGCGCGCGCCTGCGCGACAGCATGCCCCAGATGCTTCATGCCCACGGTTATGACCAGAACTGGGTTCTTAACCCCGCGCGCCCTGATGCGCCGGTCTCAGGCACACCGGCCTCAGGCGCGCCGGTGACTGGCGCGCCAGTGCTGGCCGCCCGCCTGAGCGACCCGGCATCGGGCCGGGTGATGGACGTGCTGACCACCCAGCCCGGCCTGCAGGCCTATACGGCCAATTCGCTTGATGGCGCCTATGCCGGGCCTTCAGGCCGCACGTACCGGCAGGGCGATGCCATAGCGCTTGAAACCCAGCATTACCCCGACAGCCCCAACCACCCGGACTTCCCCTCGATCACGCTGCGCCCGGGCCAGACATATGATGAAACAACCATCTATCGCCTTGGCGTGGAACCGGTTTCAGCCTCCGCGCCTTGAATATGCGCAGAAAGGCTTTGATTCAGGCAGCAATATCCTTACATACCTCGCCATATCGTGATCGAAGGACGCAAACCCTCAATGAAAAAAATTACCGTTCTGCTGCTTCTTGCAGGGCTGGCGGCCTGCCAGTCCGCCCGCCCGCCCAGCGATCCCGACCAGAGCGGCGGCGTGGGCGGCATGACCGGATCACCCGGCCAGGACTCGCTCAGTGACGGGCCGGGTGGCTCAGGCGGCCCCGGCATGGGCGGCTAGGCCGCACGCCCCCGGTGGGTACTGCGCCGGAGTGCTGCGTCGGGGTGCTGCGCCGGGCGCTCAGTCGCGCCCGCCACTTATGTTGATAATGCCCAGCCCCAGCAGGCCAAGCCCCGCAAGTCCTTCGGCCACCATCCATGAGATGGGGCCAATGCCATCAGCCGTCATGCCGCGCACCAGCACGCCCACGCTGCCCATCATCAGCAGCAGGGACACGATGGTCCCCCATTTCACGATCTTGCTGCGGTTCATCAAATCTCTTCGCTGTCTGTCTGGCCGCTTCCCGGAGGGGCGGGTCTTCGTACTTCTATCACCATGTGACGCCAACCGTCCAAACCCGGCATGCGCGGCGGCAATGCGCCTGCCGCGCAGCAGCGCCGCACTCATGCAGTTGTGATACCCGCCCCGGCCACTTTCATGCTTGCATTTCGTTACAGGAACAGGCTGGCCCCGTGGCCTGCCCCCTGTGCCAAAGCACTCAAGGAGCACGGCCATGCAGATACTGACAGCCCCCGCGCCCGGCGCCGAATGGTCCAGCCGCATGATGCACCTGATGCGGGCCTGCATGGCGTATCCATACGCCTTCCTGCGCCTGTGGGATGGCGACTGACCACACGCTCCGTTTATTCGTGGCGCAGGACACTGGCCGGGAACCAGGCATCATTGCCGGTGCTGTCATTGCGCACGCGAACCTGGCCGTTTTCAATCATTTCCACGATGGCGCCCTTGAAGCCACGCTGTTCGGGTTTGACCGCCGCATCATCCTTCACCACCACGATATCGCCGTCCTTGAAATCCATCAGCCCTTCTCCTTTCCCTTCTCCGCGTTGAAATGCCTACGCACATCATGCCAGCGCCCGGGCGCGCTGCAAGCCACTGATCTGCCCCGGCATACCACATCCGCGCAAAAAACAGGTTGCGCACGCCCCGACGCATTCCGACATGAACGGGAACGACATCTTTTTATGGAGCCCGTTCATGTCCGCAGACCATCACATGCCCTCCACCACCGATCTTGAGCGTGAACTCGAGCAGGTGCGCCGCGATCATGCCATCGCCCTCAAGGACCGCCCCGAGCACGCCCATGCGCTGGCCGCACGCATGAAAAAGCTTGAAGACGACCTCGCCCGCGCAAAATAAGACCTAAAAAAAGATAAAGGTTTTTGGTGAAGCTTCTTTCAAAAAGCTTTGAAAGAACGTCGTTTTTTGAAAAAGGCGGTAGCCGGAAACTTTTATCCCTTTACTCGTCAGGTGTAGTGGGTACCGACGCACCGGGCGTGGGCGCGCGCACCAGCCAATAGACAATACCCAGCGACAGCACGGCCGCCGAGAGCGCCAGCAGTTCCATCACATCGACTTCCTTGAGGTCGATGACGATGAACTTGCGCACCGTGGCCAGCATGCCGATCAGCAGCACCGAGCGCATGCGGATCATGCTGTGCGGCTGCGCATCGGGCAGCACCAGAATGGAATGCTTGAACTCAAGGGCGATCAGAACGGTAAAGAACATGCCGAAAATGCCCTGCAGCACTTCGGGGCTGGTCGGGTTCAGCCCCGAGGTCAGCACCATGCGCCCCACCGCCACCACCACGTGCACAAGCGACGTGCCCGCGATCACCACGATCAGCAGGGTCAGGATGAGCATCACCCCCTCCTCGAACAGGTCGAACAGGCGGGCCATCTGAAAGAAACCGGGCAGGCGCTTCATCATATGCGGGGCAGTCTCCTGGCTGGGGGCGTGCGGCCGTCATGCCGCGCCATGAAAGGCAGCCCTTGTAACAAGCTTGCGCCGAACTGTGCAAAACCGTCAGCACGCACCCTGTATCAACCCCCGCCATGTCAAGATTGCGCCGTGGCATCCTGCCATGCAGGGGCGGGGCTGGATGATGACCCCGCGCCACCCCAAATATGGTTGAACGGACACCGCGCGTGTCCCTGATCTACAACATGACGAACAGGATGCCATCATGAGCAAAGCCGTAGCGACCGGACCCGACGCACAGGGCAAATTCTCGCTTGAAATCAGCATCGGCGGCCTGCCCGGCACCATTGCCGGGTTCAGCTCCAAGATGGAAGCGGAGGACTACGCGACCTCGCTGCTGCGCCGGGTGAAGGAACTCGCCAAGGCCGACGGCCTGAAGTAAGCAGGCAGGCTGGCCGGGGACGAAGGGTCAGGCCATTCCCCCGGCCCACGCCTGACCCCTTGGCAGGAAAGGCATTGGGAAAATCGCGCTTTTTCCAGGCTTGCCGGAAAAAGCTTCAGCCAGGACCGCCTTGCACGAAAAAACAGGACCACGGTTTCCCCACGCCCTTGCATGCGCGTGAAAAGACCGGAACAGTCACCTTAGTGCACTCATATGCGCTCCGCAGGTCCAAAGCCCTGCCCCGCAATGACAACAAGGATGACCGCCCCATGAGAAAACTGACCCGATCCCTGTGCGTACTGGCCGTGGCCAGTGGCCTGAGCGCCTGCGTGGATGGCCCGCGCGGCGGCTATTATGGCGGCTATGGTGGGTATGGCGGCTACGGTTACGGTGGCTATTATAATGGCTATGGCGATTATTATGGCGGCGCGCCGGAATATATAGGCCGCGGCGGCGGTGGCCCGCGTGGGGGCGGCTTTGGCGGCCCGCGCCGGGGTGGTGGCGGCCCGCCGATGGGTGGCGGACCACGCGGCGATCATGGTGGCGGACCGGGCCGTGGACCTGGCGGTGGCGGCCCCGGCGGTGGCGGGCATGGACCCGGTGGCCCGGGCGGCGGCCATGGCTTTGGGGGCGGTGGTGACCATCACCGCTGAGCGTGACATGGGCTGGCTCCGCGCGGAGCCGGCCTTTTTTAATGGACGGCCTTCATTGAAGCCTGTTGAAGAAAGCTTCACCCGAAAGCATCTATCCGTGCTGCCCTGACCCTGACAGCAGGTTCATGACCAGCACGCCGCACACGATCAGGGTCATGCCCGCAATGGCGGCCAGATCGAGCTTCTGCCCCAGCACCACGCGGCAGACCAGTGTAACGAGTACCGTGCCAATGCCCGACCAGATGGCATAGGCCACCCCGGTGGGAATCACCCGCAGCGCCAGCGACAGCGCATAAAACGCCACCCCGTACCCCATCACGGTCACGCATGATGGCCCCGCCCGCGTAAAGCCGTTGGACAGGGTGAGGCAGAACGTGGCCGTCACCTCCGCCACGATGGCGATGAGCAGATAGCAATACGCCACCGCTCACTTCCCTGCGGGTGGCGTGGGGCGCGGGGGCAGGCCGCGCAGGCGGGTGCGTGGCGCACGCGGCGGCGGGGGTGTGTCATCGCGAATCGCCACGGCATCCTGCCCTCTGGCCTGGAGCGCTGCGGCAAAGCGCTGCACATGCGTCCACTGCGCGCCTGCATAGAGTTCACGCCCGTCCAGCATCACACGATGTCGTCTCACGCCCTGATCCTGTCCTGTTTCGTTCTCCCTTACAGATGGGGATGACGGCCACAAGGCGCAACAGCGGCATAAAATGCGACCATTTTTCAGGAAACCTTCGCTTTTGCGAAACGATTCATGTATGAAGAGGATAGGAGGTATGATCCATGAGCAACTCTGCACGTATGATCGCCCATCTGCTGATTACGGTCCGGCTGAGCACGCGTAATCGGCCCTCTCCCACGGTTTCCCAGCCCGCGAAGGACTGATCCTCCTCTCCCGCGCGGCGGGGCGCGCCAGCAGGCAGGCAGGGCCGTGTCATGTTATGACACAATATGTCCGTCATGCCTTCCTGCGCGCCCGCGCCAGCCGGGCGGCGAAGGCTGGCAGTTCATCGTGATGGAGCAGGAACACATTGTTGGACCGCGCCAGTTGCCGGGCCGGAATCGTGTAATCCGCATTCGAGACCACGGCCGCCACATCGGCATGGTAATGCAGGCGGGCAGCGGCAATCTGCTGCACGGCCTCGTTGCCCACGGCGTTGCGGTACAGCTTGCACTGCACCACCAGCCGCACATGGCCATGCACGGCAATGACATCCGCCCCCTGGTCACCACCCGGCGGGGTGGCGCGGGCCTCCCAGCCGCAGCCCCGCAGGCGGTCGGCGCAGTACCGCTCATAGGCGATGGGGTCCATGTCGGGGGAAAAGCCATCCGCCGCAACGCTGCCGCTCGGGGCCTGACGCGCAACCTGATCGATCAGCGCCAGCACGCGCGGGGCGAGCGCAGGCCATGTGGCCGCCAGCCCTTTGCCGCGCAGGGCGGGTGCTATGATCGTCTTGACGAATTCCGCCTGCTCGCGCTCCCACTTCGTGGTGCGCTCCACCCCATAACTGTTGAACTGCACCAGCTGGCGGCGGCGGATGCGCAGGGCCTCGGCATGGCGGCGCACCAGTTGCCCGCACAGCCGCCATGCCCGCCTGCGCCGCCACCATCGCCCGCCATGGCGCAGCACGGGCCACAGCCCCATCGCCACGCCACCCGCCAGCACAAGCCGCCACACCCCCGGTGGCAGCGTGGCGGTCGTGGCACCGGCCACGCTCACGGCACTGGCGGCAAAATACAGCGGCGCCTCCCCCCGCCGCGCGGGCAGGGCGCGCAACCGCGCCACGGTTTCTTCATCGCGCAGGCCCAATAATTGCCACGTTCGCGCCCCGTCAACACGCTGGCAATGCAGTTGGGCCAACGCCTGCGCGTAAGACGCAGCCGGCAGGGAAGGCGGCAGTTCCCCCACCCGGCGCAGGTTGGCAGCCTGCGTGCAGCCTATGGCGGCAGGGGCGACCTGATAGGCGGCGGGCGCTGCCAGCACAGGCGCGGGGGCCAGTAAAAGCCACAAGCCCAACCATGGCGTCATGCCTGCCCGCATTGATGTTCCTGCTCCCCCGCCTTCCTGGCGCAACCAGTCTAAAACATGAGAACAAAATAAGAAAGTAGAGAAATGCCAGTGCCTTCGCACAGGGCCGGGGCCTATCATGCCCGCATGCGACTCTGCTTTATCGGTGACAGCTACGTTACGGGAACGGGCGATGAAACCTGCCAGGGCTGGGCTGGCCGACTGTGCGCGCGCGAGCGGCAGGCCGGGCATGATCTCACCCTCTACAACCTTGGCGTGAGGGGCCAGACCAGCCATGACATCGCGCTGCGCTGGCAGGCTGAAGCACAGGCACGGCTGCACGGGCGCGCTGATGGCGGCATAATCCTGTCCTTCGGGGCCAATGATGCCAGGGCTGACGCATCGGGCCAGCCCCGGCTGGCGCTACAGGACAGCCTGCGCGCCACCGAACGGGTCCTGCGCCGCGCCCGCGCCAGATGGCCAACCCTGATGGTAGGTCCCCCGCCCGTGGGGCGGCCCGGCCCAGACCTGCGCACCCGCGTGCTGGAGCAGGCCATGGCGGCCTTGTGCGACCGGGCTGGCGTGCCCTTCCTGTCCGTGTGGGCACCGCTGCTGGACTGTGCCGCATGGTGTGACGGAATTGCACAGGGCGACGGGCTGCATCCCGGCGGGGCGGGTTACGCCATGCTGGCCCGGCTGGTGCAGGACTGGCCCGCCTGGCGCAACCTGATGGCCACGTCACATTAGGAACGCACTTCCGTTCCCCTTGGCAGGAACGGGCATTATGGCCACATAAGGCGCGCAGCCCCGTGCCGCGCTTTTTCGAATGAAGGCATACAGACATGAACAAGATCTTCACCTGTGCCCTGCTGGGCGCGCTGGCCGTGGCCTGCGCCCCCGCCGCCCGCGCCGACGTGCCCGAGGCGGAACTGAACTCGCTCTACATCCGCCCCGAGGTGCAGCTTGCAGCCCCTGCGCTGACATTCCCCAACTATCCGGTGGTGGATGCCTGCACCACCGAGTTTGGTGATGACGTGACCAATGCCTGCGTCACGGCGGAAAAGGAGCGCGCCCTGGTGCTGCAACCCGCATGGGAGGAATACAAGGACAGCGACAAGATCGCCTGCCAGGAGGAAGTGACCCATATCCGCCACATCCTGCTCTATCGTGACCTGGCCTACTGCCTGGACAAGCGCCGCTATGACGCCTGGCGCAAGGACCACCCCGACGGCAAGTAGGATCCTGAAAAAAAATAAAAGTTTCCGGATGCCGCCTTTTTTCAAAAAGGCGGCGTTCTTCTGACGCTTCTTGAAAAAAGCCTCACCAGAAACTTCCTTATGATTTGTGGATGTTTTCCAGGGTGACTTTATCACACAGTCTCTAAACGGTTAATCGCGCGCGATATGACAGCTCTGGTCGTCATGGCTGTGGTCGTAATCCACGTTCTGGTTGGCGGCACTATCGCCATGCACGATCCGGCGCGGGCGGGCGGGGTCCGCTGACAGCACCGACAGGCCGCGATCCAGCCCCGCATAGGCCAGCCCCGCCGCGTCAAGCACGCTGGCGGGCATGCTGGCCAGCGTAAAGGGCGCATGCACGTTGGCGCGCGCGGCCTGCATGGCCGGGGCGTGGGTAGCCTGCCAGGCGGGCGAGGCCCAGAAATAGAGCGGCACCTCATAGGCCGCGCGTACATCGCCATGTGCCGGGATGCCTGCCGTGCATTCATTCACCCGCACCCCATGATCGGGCACGTAGAACAGGGCCGATTCGCCCCCATGCGCCTGCAGGCTGGCCTGCACATGGGCAAGGATATGATCGGTATAGGCAATGCTGTTGTCATAGGCGCTGCCCAGATGGGCAAAGCCTGGCGGCGCACGGTCCGCCGCGTTCTCATGGCTGCCAAACAGGTGCAGCACGATCAGCACCGGCCCCTTCGCCCCGGCAACGGCGTGGTCGAACACCGGCAGCATCCGCTCATCAAGCACGGGCCGACTCATCACGCCACCCTGCACGGTGGTGTAGGCGATATGGTGCGCCTGCTCCGAATACGCGCCGATCACGCTGTCATACGGGCCAAGGCGGGGGTGGTTGCTGATCCACCACGTATCGAACCCCGCCGCGTTGAACACCGAGACAAGGTCATGCCCCGGCACCGCGCCCGGCCGCAGCCGGTCATAGCCCGACAAAATGACCGGTACCGCCCCCACCGTGTAGTCAAACGGCGTGACCACGTTGTCAAAGCGCAGCAGGCCGGGCAGGCGGTCCATTTCCGGCGTGGTGGGCAGGGCGTAGCCAAAGCCGTGATGGTGGTCGCGGCGCGCGCTCTCGCCAATGACCAGCACGATCACCTGCCGCGCATCGGGTGCGGGCGGGTTTACAAACGCAACCGGCTCGTGGCTGATGCGCCGCGCCATGGCGGTCACGCGCCACGTCTCGCGCCTTGCCGCGGCATAGCCGGTCAGCAGGCTCCACGGCCAGGCGCGGTCAAAGCGGGCATGAATGGCCACCAGCGGGTTCTCCGTGCCCGCGCGGGTGGGCGGCAGGGTCTGCCACAGCCGTATGACCGGCACCACCGTCAGCGCCACCAGCACCGCCACCGCGCCCAGGCGGCACCGGGCGGCCCACGGCACCACCGCCCCGCGCGGGCGCGACACGTAAAGGGCGGCCAGCCCCGACCACAGCACCGCCCACGCGCACAGCCACGGCAGCACCGGGGCGACATAGCCCATCACCACCGGCACCGAGCAGTAGAACAGGATCAGCCAGAGCGGATAGCCCGGCGGCACCGCGCTGACATGGATGTAATACAATGCGCCCGGCAGCAGCACGACGGCAGGCAGCAGGGCTGCCAGCAGCACCCGCCTGCTGTTGAAGACCAGGGCGATCACCCCCCACACCATGAGTGCGCGCACAATGCCCTGCAACGCCGTGCAGGCAGGCAGCAGCGCCAGTACGCCCATCACCCCCAGCAGCCCATCGGGCCAGGCCTGCCGCCATGAGCGTGGCCGGTGCAGAAACCTGCGCGGGGGAGGAAGCCTGTTCATTGCGCCTTCATGCCACGGGTGCGCACAGGCGGGTAGGCCCGTGCGCAATGACGGCAAACCGCCCCGCGCCGCAGGGCTGGCACGTTTGTGAACGAACCGGCACGCGGCAATGCTTTTTATCATCCGGGCACGCGCCTAATAATGCGGGCCGCCGGGAGGGCCCGCGCAGACGGGCGCCACAAAAAATACTCTTTGAAAAACCAGATTCAACAAAGGCAAACAGACGCACCATGGCAAAGATCAAGGTCAAGAATCCCGTTGTCGAAATGGATGGCGACGAGATGACCCGCATCATCTGGCATTTCATCCGCGAGCGGCTGATCCTGCCCTATCTCGATATCGACCTGAAATATTATGACCTCGGCATCACCCATCGCGACGAAACCGATGACCGCGTGACCGTGGAAGCCGCCGAGGCCGTGCGCCGCTACGGCGTGGGCGTGAAATGCGCCACCATCACCCCCGATGAGGACCGGGTGAAGGAGTTTGGCCTGAAAAAGATGTGGCGCTCGCCCAACGGCACCATCCGCAACATCCTTGATGGCACCATCTTCCGTGAGCCGATCATCTGCACCAACGTGCCGCGCCTCGTGCCGCACTGGACCCAGCCCATCGTGATCGGCCGCCATGCCTATGGCGACATCTACCGCGCGGCCGAAACGCGCATTCCCGGCCCCGGCAAGGTCACGCTGCGCTACACGCCCACCGATGGCGGCCCCGAGCAGGTGCTTGACGTGCATGACTTCAAGGGTCCCGGCGTGGCACTGGGCATGCACAATACCCGTGCCTCGATCGAAGGCTTTGCCCGCGCCTCGCTGGCCTATGGGCGCGACCGGAAGCTGCCGGTCTACCTGTCCACCAAGAACACCATCCTCAAGGCCTATGACGGCATGTTCAAGGATGTGTTCCAGGAAGTCTACGAGCGTGAATTCAGGGCCGAGTTTGAAAAGCTGGGCCTGACCTACGAACACCGCCTGATCGATGACATGGTGGCCTGCGCGCTGAAGTGGAAGGGCGGCTATGTCTGGGCGTGCAAGAACTATGATGGCGACGTAGAAAGCGACATCGTGGCCCAGGGCTTCGGCAGCCTTGGCCTGATGACCTCGGTGCTGCTCAACCCCACGGGCGACGTGGTGGAGGCCGAAGCCGCCCACGGCACCGTGACCCGCCACTTCCGCGAGCACCAGAAGGGGCGGCCGACCAGCACCAACCCCATCGCCTCGATCTTCGCCTGGACACGCGGCCTGGCCTATCGCGGCAAGTTCGATAATACGCCCGATGTCACCCACTTCGCCCACACGCTCGAGCGCGTGTGCATCGAGACGGTGGAAGGCGGGCAGATGACCAAGGACCTCGCCCTGCTCGTGGGCAAGGACACGAAATGGCTCGATACCCAGCCTTTCCTTGACGTGCTGGACAAGAAACTCGGCGCAGCACTGGCCAAAGCATAAAACAGAAGTTTTCGGGTGCCGCCTTTTTTCAAAAAGGCGGCATTCTTTTGAAGCTTTTTGAAAAAAGCATCACCAAAAACTTTTCAGATTTATAGTCAGGGGCCGGTTACGCTCCCTCCTCCAGCGCGTGATCGGCCAGTTCGCCTTCCCACCGGGCCGCGACGGCGGCGGCATAGCCATTGCCCAGCACGTTGGTGGCCGTGCGCGCCATGTCGAGAAAGTGGTCAATACCCAGGATCAGCGCCAGCCCCGCCTCGGGCAGGCCGAACTGCGGCATGACGGCTGCCAGCGTGACCAGGGCCGCGCGCGGCACGCCCGCAATGCCCTTGCTGCTCAGCATCATCACCAGCACCATCGCGATCTGCTGGCCTATGGGGATGTGGATGCCATAGGCCTGCGCGATGAACAGCGCGCCAAAGGACTGGAACAGCACCGAGCCATCAAGGTTGAAGCTGTAGCCCAGCGGCAGCACGAAGCCGCTGATGCGGTCGGGCACGCCAAAAAGCTCCAGCCGCTCGACGAGCAGCGGATAGACCGCCTCGCTGCTTGCCGTGGCGAAGCCGAGCAGGATGGGCTGGACCAGCAGCCTGGCCAGCGCGAACACGCGCCTGCCCAGCACGCAGAAGGTCATGGTGGTCAGCAGCACCCACAGCACGCCCAGCGTGCCGTAGAACTTGCACAGGAACACGCCAAACATGCCCAGGATGCCAATGCCGCTATGGGCCACGCTGCCCATGACCGAGCCGAACACCGCCACGGGGGCGGCATACATCACCATGTCGGTCATGCGCAGCATGATGCGGGCGAGTTCGGCCGTCCAGGGCAGGATCATGCGCTGCGCCCCCTTGCCCGCCGCGGGCAGCGCCAGGCCAAACAGCACGGAGAACACCACGATCTGCAAAATGTCGTTGCGCCCCATGGCATCGAAAATGCTGGTGGGCACCACATGCAGCACGAACTCGACCGGATCGAAATGCGCATGCGCCAGCCCCGTATCGCCAGCAGTGGTGGGCACGCTAAAGCCCACGCCGGGCTGGAGCAGGTTGGCGGCGAGCAGCCCGGTTACGAGCGACAGGAAGGAGGCGACGATGAACCACAGCAGGATGCGCCCGCCGATGCGCAGCACCTGCGTGCCATCGCCCAGGCTGCCAATGCCCGACACCAGGGTGGCAAAAACAAGAGGGGCGATGATCATGCGCACCAGCCGCAGGAACAGGCCCGTCAGCAGGGTAGCGCAGCGGGTGGCGGCCTCGGCCGCTGCCGGACCCGCCGCATGCAGCCCCAGCCCCACGACCACACCCAGCAGCAGCGCGACTACGATGGCGCGCGTGCGCCCGTTGGCATTACGTTTTCCGGGCTCGGCCAAATCAAGAATCCTGCTGCCATTGATCAGAAGATACCGCCGGAAGTAACGCACGCGCCCCCGGTTTTGCAAGGCGGACGGGCACCCCATCGCGCTGATCGGACGGACCGGGCGGGCCATCATCAAAAAACCTGCCATACCCATCCCCCCTATCTTTTTCAGAAGAATGCGATTATAGAGATCCACCTGCGCAATCATGCGCCTGATGCATCATGTCCTTCCTGACCCGTAGGGCGCACCGAAACGGGAAAGCGGGAATAAGGCAGATGGGCATGCATGCAGGATGCTCCGCCCCTGATCGGGGTTTATGGCCCCTGCGCCGGATGGGTCACCACAGGCCGGGACCGGGCGGGGCGGCACAGATCAGACATGCAGCCCTTCACGCACAGCGCGGCACCGGTCATGCGAATCGCACTCCACGATGCCACCTGCATGATGGATGAGGGGGCAGCACCCTGTCATGACTGATGGTCTGGCAGGCAGGAAGGGCCTTTTTTGGCAGATTTCCGTCACTTTTTAATATTGTCTCGATAAGGGGCCACGGATGCTGGCCCGCACAGGCCCCGACCCTGCACACGGTCAGGCAGGTTTTGCCGCCGATGACGCGACTGCTTATTACTCACCCTAATCACTCAACATGATGAAATCCTGCGTCCGTCTTCTCCCCTTCCGCCACGAAGACTGCGGGCACAGCAGGTGGCCTGAATCCGCAACCCGCTGAAAACAGGGAAATATATGCCAGGAGAGACCCCGCATGCCACGCCGGAGCGCAAACCGGACTCGCTTGAAGACATCTGGGCAAGATGATGGCGGTTATCTGTTACTTCAATCACATTACCGTGATACTATAGCACCGAATTTGTCGCCTTTGAGGGCAATCAAGGCCCCAAAATCAAGGGTTGAAGCGGATTTGACCCATTATTATGCATTAATTATGCAGTTTATAGAGGTCTGTTTCTGCTCAATCGCACCATGCTAGCTATCGGTATGCGCCTGACCCTGCACACCGATTATGCCTTACGTACGCTGTTATACATGGGATTGCACGCCGACAGGCGTGTCTCGATCCATGAGATCGCCAGCGCGTATGACATTTCTGAAAATCACCTGGAGGGTTCGAAAAACCTTTGATTGACTTCTCTTGTGCCTGATTTCAGGTTTTTAGCGTGTTGACTGCTGCTTCCCTGGTCTAACTTTTACTCTGGGTTTTGAGCAGAGCGATGGTTTCCTGCTCT
>NZ_JABJWC010000070.1 GCF_013155395.1 Komagataeibacter melomenusus
GGGCCCGGCCTCAGCCAGCAGGGGCTGCCGGGTTGCGCGGCAGCCAGCCGGCCAGTTCCTCGCGCACCAGGGTCTCGAGCAGGTCAATCGCATCGGGCGAATTATTCAGGCACGGGATCAGGGCCAGCGTCACGCCTGTCAGGGCCTGTTTCAGCTTGTGCATGTTCCATTCCTGCATGTCTTGGGTGGGCTTTATCGCAGAAAATTAATGATCGGGAAAAGACGCGGCGCGGCCCATCTTGTCACGTCGCTTTCCATAACGCGGGGAGAGCCGCGACGGATGCCCGGACGGGGCAGGAGGACGGAGGCGCGCTGCTGTATTCATGAATGGCATTCCTGCCCGGTTTGGGCCGATGCGCAAGCGTGGGGTGCCGCGCCGTAACACTCCGTAGCATAACCGGCTTCAGAGCCGGATCACGGCCATGGCCAGAAAACCGTTGTCGCGACGGGCAGGATTAAGGAACCCGTTCAAAAAACACAGTCCGTTGCCTGAAAGGCAGCCGGAGTTCTGGGGGCCGCCTCTTTTCCAGAAGGCGGCATCCCTTGCCAGGAGCCTTCTTTATGATCCGTCGCGCTGCAACGGACGAGGCGCCAGCCCCTTACGGGCGCCCCACCCCACGCAGACGGTGCAGCGTGATGATGGCCGCCGTCAGCACGATGGCGGCACAGGTCTGGTGCACCGTGCCCGCCCAGACCGGCACGACCAGCAGCAGCGTGGTAACACCCAGCGCGTATTGCAACAGCACCAGCCAGCCCAGCACGCTCAGGGCCGCATGGACCTCCTTGCCCAGTTGCGGCGTGCGCAGCCCGAGCACGATCGTAACACCAATCAGCACCGCCGTGGTGGTGGCCAGCAGCCGGTGGTCGAACTGGATGGCGGGAATGTTCTGGAACCAGTTCAGCCAGAAGGGATGCAGTTTCGCATAACCCTGCGGGATCAGGTGCCCATCCATGAGGGGGAAGGTATTGTAGGCGAAGCCCGCATGCGTGCCCGCCGTAAAGCCGCCCGCGATCACGGTGATGCCCACCAGCACGCAGATGGCCCAGGCCAGCGCATGGATGCGCCGCACGTCAGGCGTTGCGGGAATGAAGGCGGGGCGCGGCGTGCGCACGGACAGCGCGGTCCATAAAATGGCGATGTAGAGCGCGAAGGCGCAGCACAGGTGCAGCACAAGCCGCACGGGGGCCACCGCCGTGCTGTCCGGGTTGAAGCCCGATGCCACCATGAACCACCCGATGGCGCCCTGCAGCCCGCCCAGCACGAAGAACAGCACCAGCCGCAGCGCCAGCCCCCGGCTCAGCGCCCCGGTGATGGAGAACCACACCAGCGGCACCAGCAGCACGAAGCCCATCAGCCGCCCCCAGAAGCGGTGCGTCCATTCCGCCCAGAAGATCTGCTGGAAGCCCGCGAGCCCGAAGCCATCATGCAGGATCTTGTATTGCGGGATGGTCTTGTACAGCGCGAACTGCCGCTCCCATTCCGCATGGCTCAGTGGCGGGATCATGCCGGTGATCGGCCGCCAGTCCATGATGGACAGGCCCGAGCCGGTCAGGCGCGTGTAGCCGCCAAGGGCGATCATGCCCACGAGCATGAAGCAGATGGCGAACAGCCAGGTGGAGATACGCTGCCTGTTGCGCAGATCCTGCGCGGAAGGGGGCGTGCGGCCCATCAGGGAGCCAGTGGAAGGATATGCGGACATAACCGGATTTAGACTGGCCTTGCAGTAAGCCGCAAGGCGGTGCTAGGCGCGAAGGAACATATATTCCTCCACAACCGGGATGCACGCATGACAGTACCGCACGCCGCACCGTCCCTTCCCGTGGCACAGGGCAGCCTGCGCGTGCTGGTCCGGCCCCTGCTCCTGCTGGCGGCCTTTGTTGCGCTGACGGTGGTGCTCGGCCGCCTGCCGGGCGTGCGCGGCATGCTGGCGGCAGGTGGCGGCCTGCATGCGGGCGCAGGCAGTGCGGCCGTGTTCGTGCTGGTGGCCAGCGCCTTCTGCGGCCTCGGCCTGCCCCGGCAGGCGGTGTGTTTTGCAGCAGGCGCCGCCTATGGAATCGGGGCCGGATGCGCGCTGGCCACGATGGCCACGGTGGCGGGGTGCCTGTGGGGTTATGGCTGGGGCCGGTGGGCGGGGCGCATGCGCATGCCTGCCCGCCTTGGCGCAACCCTGGCACGGGTGGAAGGGTGCGTACGGGTCGCGCCCTTCGCCTCGGTGCTGGCGCTGCGGCTCATGCCGGTGGGCTCGGCGCTGCTGCTCAACCTGGCCGCGGGCATGCTGGGGGTCAGGGTCGTGCCGTTCGTGCTGGCCACCGTGCTGGGCAGCCTGCCACAGACCGTGGTGTTCGTGCTGGTGGGCACGGGCATGCAGCTTGGCGGTAGCGCGCGCATCGGGGTGGCGATCGGGCTGTTCGGCCTCTCGGCGGGGGTGGGGGTGTGGCTCATGCGCCGCATGCGCGGTGTGCTGCCATGGCAGGAATGAATTGCAGTGATGTTGTAATTAGAGGGTGAAAAAATGGACCGGGCTGGTCTACTAGTCCCCACAGTCTTTTAATATTGGAGCGCCTCATGGGCTCATCCGCAACGGCGGGCCGTCCGGCAGAAACACCCGTGCCTGAAACGACCGGCCGCCCCATGGGCTGGATTGCGATCCTGCTGGGCTTCCTCACCGCGGTCGGCCCGGTCTCGACCGATATCTACCTGCCTGCCTTCCCCGAGCTTGAAACCACGTTGCACGGCCGTGCGGGCTCGGCGCAGATGACGCTGGCGGTGTGGTTCGTGGGGCTGGCCATCGGCCAGATCACCATGGGGCCGCTATCGGACCGATTCGGTCGCCGTAGGCCCATGCTGGTGGGCACGCTGGTCTATACGCTGGCCTCGGTTGGCTGCGCCATGGCGCGTGACATTCCCACCTTTTCGTTCTTCCGCTTCGTGGCCTCGCTCGGGGCTTCGGCCAGCCTGATCATTCCGAGTGCCTGCGTGCGCGACATGTCGCATGGCAATGAATCCGCGCGGCTGATGTCGCGGCTGGTGCTGGTGATGGGGGTCGTGCCCATCCTGGCGCCCACGCTGGGCGGGCTGGTGCTGTCGATCGCGTCGTGGCGGTCGATCTTCTGGGCGGCGGCGGTGTACGGCGTGATCTGCATCGGGCTGATCTGGCGCGTCCTGCCCGAGACCCTGCAGCCCGCCAACCGCAGCGAGTTCTCGCCCGTGACGCTGTTCAGCCGCTATGTCATGCTGGCGCGGGACCGGGGGTTCATTACCCATGCCATGATCGCGGGTTTTGCGTGCTTCATGTCCTTTACCTACCTGTCGGCGGCGCCTTCGGTGTTCATTCACCAGTTCGGGCTCACGCCGGCGCATTTCGGCATGATGTTCGGCGTGTTCGCGGTGTGCATGATCGGGGCCTCGCAGCTCAATGGCGTGCTGGTGGGGCGCATTGACGCCGCCCGTATCCTTGGCGTGTCGGTGGGGGTTGCGGTGGCGGGCACCATGGCCATGACGGTCATGGCCATTGTCATTGCGTTCGCCATGCAGCATGGCGGGCATCCGCCGCTGTGGATGCTGGGCTGCCTGATCCTGGCCATGATGGTCTCGTTGGGAACGACCGGCATCATCGGCCCCAATGCCACGGTGGGCGCGCTGGCCGACCACCCGCGTTTTGCGGGCAGCGCCTCGGCTTTTGTCGGCACGCTGCAATATGTGCTGGGTGCCGTGGCCGGTGCCTTCGTGGGCATGCTGCCCGCCAACTCGCCGCTGCCCATGGCGGGCGTGATGCTGATGGGGGCTGCGATCATGATGGTGATGGTGCTGCTGCGCCCCGCCCGTGGGCCTGCGTCCATCCCTGCTGGCGCGGCTGAGGAATAAAATCTTCTTCCCGGCACCCTGGCGGGTGATGGGCTGCCAAAGCAGCGGCAAGGCGTGCGGATGGGGTTGTCGGGCTGGCGCGTGGCGGCTACAGCGGGGAGCCGTCCAGTGGGCGACAGTTTCGTGAACGGGGCGCCTATGTCCCGGATTTGTATGACCATGCAACGGGGACCGTGCACCGATCATGACGACCGCCCAGATCGACCTGAAACAGTATATTCGCCATATCCCGGATTTTCCCAAGCCGGGCATCCTGTTCTACGATATCTCGACGCTGATGCGGAATGCCGATGCCTGGCAGATCGCCATGGGCCGCCTTGCCGCCGCCGTAGCCCCCTGGGCGCCCGATGTGCTGGCTGCCATCGAATCGCGCGGGTTCCTGACGGCAGCGCCCCTTGCCAGCCGCCTGGGCTGCGGGCTGGTCATGCTGCGCAAGCCCGGCAAGCTGCCGGGCGAGACGGTATCGTACAGCTATGACCTGGAATACGGCTCCGACTCGCTGCACATCCAGGCCGATGCGATCCAGCCCGGCCAGCGCGTGGTGGTGATGGATGACCTGCTGGCAACCGGTGGCACGCTGGTGGCGTCCGTCGCCCTGCTGCACAAGGTGGGGGCCAATGTGGTGGGGGCCGCCACCCTGATCGAACTGACCGGCCTTGGCGGCCGCGACCGGCTGGACGTGCCGGTCAAGACGCTCGTCTCTTACGACGAATAACCCACGGTCCGGGCGCTGGTGGTATGCGGCATACGCTTTCTTCCATGCGGTCATTCGGCTGTCAGCCTGTTCGTACACCCGCTATGGTGTACGCTATGCAGGCATCGTATCTGGATAGGGGGAGCCACGCGCCGGGATGAAAGGTCTTGAGCTTTCCCTGACCCGTTTTCAGGATCAGATACGGGCATTTTTCCGGCGGCTGTGGCCGCCGGGCATGACCCTGCGCCAGGACCATCTGCGGTGGCTGTACGCGCCGGGCATCTTCACCTTCGGCTATGCGCTGCGCACCACCATTACCTCGCTCATCGCGCTGGGCATCGCGCTGTGGTGGGAGCTTGGCAGCCCGCAATGGGCGGCGCTGACGGTATGGATGGTCGCACAGGGCTCGCGCGGCAAGAGTGTTGCCAAGGCGCGGTGGCACCTGTTCGGCATGGTGGTGGGCACGATCTGCGCCGTGCTGCTGGTGGCGGCGTTTCCGCAGGCGCCGCTCATGTTCATCCTGCTGCTGGCCATCGGCATCGGCACGTTCTGCTTCATCGGCACGCTGCTGCCCGGCCCTGCCACCATGACCAACTACCGCATTCACGGCATGCGGGCGAGCGGGTTCACCTATGCCATCATCTCGCTCGATGGCATTGCCGACCCGCAGAACATCTTCCTTACCGCCATGTCGCGCGCGACCTATATCGTGCTTGGCATCGTGCTCGAGAGCACGGTCTCCTCGCTGTTCCAGTTCAAGCTGGCCAAGCGCGCGCAGGACCGGTTGGCCGACAATTTCATGACCGCCATCAACGGCGCGGCCCAGACGCTGGCCTCCCTGCTGTCGGGTAATACGCAGGTGCTCAAGCAGGCGCGTGGCGTATTCTCCAACATCACCACGCTGAGCGACCAGATCGAGTTTGCCGAGGTCGAGATGGGCGCCCATCGCGGCCATGAGGGCGATCATGCCCGTGCGGCGCTGGCGCGGGTGGCGATGCTGCTCTCGCGCGGGCTGGATCTGGCCGCCCTCATGCAGGGGCCGGTGGGCCAGCCCGATGCCGCGTTCAACGCGACATCGAGCAAGGTGCAGGCCTTCCTCAAGGACATGGCGGGCGAGCTTGAGGCCAGTGACGACATCCACCCCGTTCTGGCCCGGCTGGCGGAACTGCAGGCGGCGTGCCGCCAGAGCGTGGCCGATTCCCTCAACCAGGAAATGGGCAGCCCCGGCAGCCCGCCGGTTGACCCGCAACTGGTGCAGATGCTCTCGCAGCAGCGCATGCTCAATTACGCGCTGGGCCAGATCCTTGATGAACTCGAGCAGGCGCTGATCCAGTTCGATGCCAGCCGCAACCCGCTGGCGCATGATCATTTTCACTACCGGCTCAAGACCTTCCGCGACTGGCAGCAGGCCTTTACCAACAGCCTGCGCGCCTCGGTCACGATCTTCGGGGCGGGGGTGATCTGGATCACGACCGCATGGTCGGCGGGGCTGACCTTTATCATGTTCGTCTCCATCGTGTGCAGCCTGTTCTCCACGTTGGAAAAACCGGCCCTTGCCACGCGCGCCTTCCTTGGGGGGGCCATCATCGCCTCGATTGTCGGGGGCATACTGGTGCTGTGGCGCCTGGCCGAGCCTACTACATACGAGATCATGGCGGTGTGCCTGTTCCTGCCCATGCTGGCGGGCGGGCTGGCCTTTGCCTATCCGGCGCTGATCCTTGGCGCCGTGTCATACAACCTGTTCCTGCCCATCCTGCTCGGGCCAGGCAACCAGACGCGGCTGGACGAGGTGGCGTTTTTCAACACCGCCATGCCGCTGGTTGTCGGGCTGTGGTATGCGATGTGGGCCTTCAGGCTGGTGCTGCCGTTCGATACGAACGACATGCGCTGGCAGATGCGCACCGGCATCCTGCGCGGGCTGCGCTATGTGGCCCGTGCCCGCACGCTGCCCACCACGCTGTATGTGGTCGAGCACAACGTGGACCGCTTCGTGCGCCTGCTGACCAATGCGGAAAACACGCCTGACACCATTATCGACGCCTACCTGCAGGGCATCCTGTCGGCCATGACCATCGGGCTGAACGTCATCCGCCTGCGCGCCATCCTCGAGCGCCACCTGCTGCCGCCCGAGGCCCAGCGCGTGGTGGGCGAGATGATGGGCCGCATGGCGCAGTTCAGCGGGCGCTATGGCGGGCATTACGGGCGCACGGCGCGCTCGGCCAAATTCGCCATCATGCACCTGCAGCAGCTTGCCGGGCAGACCGACAACCTGGGCGTGCGGCTGGAAATAGACAGTGCGCTGGGGTGCCTGTACGTGATCTCGTTCGAACTGGACCACAACCAGAAATTCTTTGATGCCTCGAGCCCGTATCTTGATCCGGTCATGGCATGAGTGTGGCGCGGAGGCGGACAGTATTCCTCAATAACCTTGTCTTGAGAGTTTATAGACAATATGCCATACGATTTTTCAATATATATATATGATTGTAGAGAATTTTTATGATTGTAGACAATGCAAAAAAACAAGAGAAACAATCGTTAATTCATAAATTATCCCCTGTTATTTATATATCGATTATACCGATTTTTATTTGTATTTTTGCGTTTTCAAATTATTTCCTGAGTGATATTGCTTTATATTACAGTGGTGTAGTGTCTGGGGTCGGTAAAAAGATTTTATTGGGTGAACCTAGTATTGATCCCAATATAGGCTATATTTCTCTGGCGTTGACCTGGCAGGGGGTGCACCAGCTTTTTACCGGGCATCTGCCGTTGTGGAATTATTACGAGGGGTTCGGTCAGCCCCTTCTGGGTGAAATGCAGGCCGCCCCTTTCTTTCCACCAAGCTGGCTTGTGCTGCTGCCCCAGGGCGTTTTTCTGGAGCATGCCGTCCTGCAATGGATTGGCGCGCTGGGGGCGTATCTGTTCTTCCGCAAATTCGGGCTTTCACGCCGTGCCGCGCTGACGGGCGCCATTATGTGGGAAGTCAATGGCGTCTTTGCATGGTTGCAGAATACGGTTTTCAACCCGGTCGCGTTTCTGCCATGGCTGCTTTACTTTGTAGAAAGTCTTTTTGTTGCCTGCCGTAATACTGCGGCATGGCGTGACCTGACGGGGCTGCTCTGTGGCGGCATCCTGATGGGAACGATATCGCTCTATAGCGGTTTCCCTGAAGTCGTCTATCTTTATTGCCTGTTTGTTCTTGTCTGGAGCATTTACCGGTTTTTCTGCCTGCCTGAACGCAGGCAGCGCCTGTTCTATCTTGGCGGCCTGGGGGTTATCGCGCTTGGTACGCTGATCCTGGTTACGCCGTTGCTGATCGCTTTCTTTGAATTTCTCAAGCAGGCCTATATCGGCCGTCATGCGGCAACAAACGGGGCTGCGGATAATTACGCGAACATGGTCCTGCCCGCATCAGCCATGGCGCACTACCTGTTTCCCTATGCGTTTGGCGAGATCTTTGCCGTCAATGACAGGGACTGGTACGATATTGGCGGCTATATCGGGCTGGTTCCCTTTCTTGTCGCGCTGGCCAGCCTGTTCGCGCCAGGCCGCCGTACGGTCAAGATGATCCTGTTGGGGTGGGTTGTCTTTGCGGTTGGCACCTCGCACGGCATGCCGGTTGTCCATGCAATCGCCATGCATATTCCCGGCGTGGGTTATGCTGAATCCTGCCGCTTTCTCAATAGTGGCTGGCTGTTCTGCATGATTTTCGCCTGCGCCCTGTTCGTGGACCAGTTGCCGGGGCTTTCACGCGCGCAGGTTTTCCGCACGCTTGCCACTGCGCTCGGTGTGGGAGGGGCCATGGCCCTTTTCACGCTTTTCCTCAAGCGCAGTACGCTTCTGTTCGTATTGGCTGACCCTGATCATTACATACGGCCATTCTGCATAACCATGTTGGTGCTGGCCCTGATCGGGGCCGTTGGTGTGCTTGCAGCCAGTCTGCTTTCGGGGCGGCGAAGCCAGGTCGTTCTGATGGTGCTGCTGGTGACTGAAGTAACAACGTGGTACTTCGTGCCTTTCCTGTCCTATCCGCGTAAAGGGGAACTGGACCAGCCTCTCATAGCCTTCCTGCAGAAAAATGTGGGGTTCAACCGGGTCGTCAATGGTGAAAAACAGGGAATGAACCCCAATTTCGGGTCTTATTTCGGTATCCCTGAAGTCAATTTCAACGACCTGCCTACGCCGTTACGGACAGTGGATTATATACACGCCCATCTTGATCCGTTTGCTGATGGAACGGTCTATATCCAAGAACTGCCTTCCCTGTCCGATGAACAGGGACAGGAGCGACGACAGTCGTTCAGGGAACACCTGCCCAATTTCGGCGCGGCAGGCATCAAATACGCGATTGTCAATGCTACCGGCCAGCCACACAAACCGGTCTACCTGACCAAGTTATCTGCTGGCGGCCAGTCCTTTGTCCTTGAAGCAGGGCAGCGTTATCAAATATCGGTTCCTGGCCAGATGCTTGACCCGAACATGTACCCTGACACGAACACCTACGTCGCAACTGTACGGGTGAGGTTTGATACAGGCCATGCCAAGGGTGATGGCGTATTGAAGGTTTCGGTCTGTGCAGGAACGGTCTGTTCTCAAGGCACGAAGGACATGGCTGTTTTTGGGCATAAGGCCGAGACGGACATCCCGCTTGACCACATCCAACGATTTTCGGCCACGCAGCCCGTTGTTGTGACAGTAGAAAAAGTAGGTGGTGTTCATGGCGTGGCCTTCCGGTTGGGCGTACCCGTGGATGAGGGCATGACCCTCGCGGGCAATGCACAGGGCATTCCGGCCGGCCTGATGCCAGCCCTGACACTGGATACGGCTTCTTCCATTACCTTGCCCGCTCCGGTTTCCTATCAGGATGATTATTTCACCGTTTATGAAATTCCTGATCTTAAAACCTATTTTTACTCCGATACGTGCAAGGTTCATTTCGATACGCGTGAGGCTGCCGATGTCACCTGCGCCGAACCGGGCCGCCTGGAAAGGCTGGAACTGTTCTATCCGGGGTGGCGGGCGACAGTCGATGGCGTTGCCGCGCCGATCGAGGCTGATGACAAGACCTTCCAGGCGATTTCACTCCCTGCGGGGCAGCACCATGTGGTGTTCCGTTACGCGCCAGCGTGGCTGATGCCTTCGCTTGTTCTGGAGGGCATGGCATGGTTTACGCTGGGGGCCGGTTTTCTCGTGTCGGTGCGCAGGCACATGGGGCGCGGGCCAAGGGCAGGCGCAGAGGCACAGCCCCTGGCGCAGGAGGGAACTGTCAGGGAAGCGCTTCACTGACAAAGAAGTAAAATTTTCGGACGCCGCCCGTTTTCAAGAAAGGTGGCGTTCTTTTTGGTCGTTTTTTCACTGGGCCGCCATCATGCCCGCTCTGATGCCGGACAGGGGGCACCCATAAAAAAAGAGCGACCCTGCCCTATGGCAGAGGTCGCTCCCGGCTTTTACGCGGCATCCATCAGGCGGCAGGTCAGCCCTGCTGCTGCCGGGCCACGAAATTTTCCAGCCAGTGGATGGTGTAGTCCCCCTTGCGGAACTGGGGGTCTTCGAGGATCTTGCGGTGCAGCGGGATGACCGTTTTCACGCCTTCGATCACGAATTCATCCAGCGCGCGGCGCATGCGTTCGATCGCCTCAAGGCGGGTCGGCGCGCGTACGATCAGCTTGGCGATCATGCTGTCGTAATAGGGCGGCACGCGGTAGCCCGCATAGAGCGCGCTATCGATTCGCACGCCCAGGCCACCCGGCGGGTGGTAGACCGTGATCGTGCCCGGCGTGGGCATGAAGGTCTGCGGGTCCTCGGCGTTGATGCGGCATTCGATCGCATGGCCGGAGAACTTGATGTCGGACTGGCTGTAGCCCAGCGGCTCGCCCGCGGCGATGCGGATCTGCTCGCGCACGAGGTCTACGTCGCACACCATTTCCGTCACCGGATGTTCCACCTGCAGGCGGGTGTTCATCTCGATGAAGCAGAACTGCCCGTCCTGATACAGGAACTCCAGCGTGCCTGCGTTGCGGTAGCCGAGCTTGGTCAGGGCAGCGGTGGCGATCGCGCCGATCTCGTCACGCTGCGCTGCGGTCAGGGCAGGGGAGCCCGCCTCTTCGAGCAGCTTCTGGTGGCGGCGCTGCAGCGAGCAGTCGCGCTCGCCATAATGCACCACGTTGCCATGCGTGTCGGCCATGATCTGCAGTTCGATATGGCGCGGCTTGTCGAGGTATTTTTCAAGATAGACCTCGTCATTGCCAAAGGCGGCGCGGGCCTCGGTGCGGGCGACGCTCCACGCTTCCTCAAGGTCGGCCTCGGTGGGGGCGACCTTCATGCCGCGCCCGCCACCACCGGCGGCGGCCTTGATCAGCACGGGGTAGCCGACCTTCGCCGCGACCTCACGCGCCTGCTCCAGGCTTTCCAGCGCGCCGTCCGAGCCGGGCACCAGCGGCACGCCCAGCGCCATCATGGTGGTCTTGGCGGTGATCTTGTCGCCCATCATGCGGATATGTTCCGCCGTCGGCCCGATGAAGGTCAGGCCATGGGCCTCGACCGTCTCGGCAAAATCGGCGTTTTCCGACAGGAAGCCATAGCCGGGATGGATGGCATCCGCCCCGGTGATGGTGGCCGCCGACAGGATGGCCGCGACATTGAGGTACGAATCGCGGCTGGCCGGCGGCCCGATGCACACGGCTTCATCCGCAAGGCGGACATACATGGCATCCGTATCGGCCGTGGAGTGCACGGCAACGGTCCGGATGCCCAGTTCGCGGCAGGCCCGCAGGATGCGCAGGGCGATCTCGCCACGATTGGCAATGAGGATCTTGGAAAACATTACTCTATGATGACCAGCGCTTCGCCGAACTCGACCGGGTCGCCAGACTGCACCAGAATCCGGCTGACCGTGCCTGCGCGCGGGGCCTTGATCTGGTTGAAGGTCTTCATCGCCTCGATCAGCAGCAGCGTCTGGCCGGCGGCCACCTGCTGGCCTTCGGTCACGAAAGCGGGCGAGGACGGATCGGGTGCCAGGTAGGCCACGCCCACCATCGGGCTGGTCACCGCGCCGGGGTGCTTGGACAGGTCGGCCGGGTGG
>NZ_JABJWC010000071.1 GCF_013155395.1 Komagataeibacter melomenusus
GGGGGTCTGCTCGCTGGCGGTGTTGGGGGAGGGGGACGAATCCTCGCTGTTTTGCTGCGGGTTATGCGTCTTTTCCTGCGCGCTGGGTTCCTGTTCCTTGTTCTGCGACTGTTTTGGCGCATTCTGCCCGCCCGCCATGTCGGGCGAGGACTGGCCCTGCAACCCGCTTGATGTGGGTGGGGAGAACACCATCTCCACCTGTGGCTCGGTCTGCGTGGCGTTGGGCGAGCCATGCTGGCTGTGATGGGCGGATTCGATCAGGATCGCGGCGAGCAGGGCCGCATGCAGCAGGCCCGATATGGCGATGGCACGCCCTGGGCCTGGCGTTTCGACCGTGTCGGGGCGGATCAGGCCCGAGAGCATGGGGCGCAGCTTGCGGTAGCCGGGTGGCGGCGGCACGGGGGTGCCGGGCAGCAGCCTTTCGCGCTCGGGCGGGGTGTACTGTTCCGTGCGGCCATTGCGTGGCAGGCCGCCCCCGGGCGGCGGGTCGCGGGGGATCAGTACGGGCTCCACGGCTTCTGGCCGCCGGGAGGAGGGACTGAGTGTCACCGTCATGAAAGGCTGCGGGTCTCCGCCATGTGGGTCTGTTGCCGGGGCCTGCCTGCCTGCCCTGGCATGGTGCCAGCATAACTGACGCGGGGGGGGGGCCTGTCAAGGACCGGATGCGTAACGGAGGGCTACTTCAGTAGCTTTCGACAAAGTTTTCCAGCAGTTCGGCGAATCTCTCCGGGTTTTCGACATGCAGCCAGTGCCCGGCCCGTTCGATCAGTTCAAGCCGGTAGCACGGGAAAAGCCTGCGCATGATGGCATAATGTTCGGGGCGGATATAGGGCGAATTCCCGCCCGCCAGGAACAGCGTGGGGCCGGGATAGGTGTAGCCTTCGGGGATGTAGGGCCAGCTTTCGACATTGGACATCGAGTCCACCATCTCGCGCAGGCCGATGCTCCAGCCGGGGTTTTCCCCCACGCGGATGTTCTGCAGCATCAGCGCGCGCACATCGGTGTTGGGGATGTAGTGCTGGAGCAGCCGCTCCGCCCCCGCCCGGTTGAGAAAGGGCGGGAACGGCACCCGCAGCATCTGCTCGCCAAGGGCAAACTGCCCGTGGCCGGTGCGCGCGGGCGGAATGTCGGCCACGAGCAGGCTGTGCACCATGCCCGGCCGGGTCAGGGCCAGGGTCATGGCCACCTTGCCGCCCATGGAGTGGCCGACCAGCGTTGCGGGCAGCGCGTTGTGGTGGGCCAGTGTTTCCAGCAGGTCGCCCGCCATGGTGTTGTAGTCCATCAGCCCGTGCGGGCTTTCGCCATGGTTGCGCAGGTCGATGGCGAGCGTGCGCCGGGTGCGTGCCAGCCTGCGCTGGAAGAAGCCAAGGTTGCGCGCCCGCCCGAACAGGCCGTGCAGCAGGACGATGGGCGGCCTGCCGGCCGTGTCCGGCCCGGTTTCCTCGGGGCCGCGCTCAATGACGTTCAGTAGCACCAGCTTGTGTTCCTATCGTCCGGTCGTCTGTCGGGGGAGGTGTTGCAGGTCCAGCATGATCTTGCCCATATGGGTTCCGTTTTCCATGAGTTTATGGGCCTGAGCAACCCGCGCCAAGGGGAAGGAGGCATGGATGAGCGGGCGAATGGCCCGCCGGGCCAGCAGCGGCCAGACATGCGCCTCGAGTTCACGGGCGATTTCGGCCTTGTATGCCGCATCACGCGGGCGCAGCGTGCTGCCGGTCACCACCAGCCTGCGGGTCATGATGCGCGCAAGGCTGACCCCGTCGGCCTTCGCCCCGCCCTGAAGTGCTATGATGACCAGCCGCCCGGCAATGGCCAGGGATCTGAGGTTGCCCTCCATATAGGCCCCGCCAATCATGTCGAGGATGACATTGACCCCCTCGCCATCCGTCAGGTCCCTTATGCGCATGGGGAAGTCCTCGGTGCGGTAGTTGATGGCCGCGCGCGCGCCCAGCGTCGTGCAAAGCGTGCATTTTTCGTCCGTGCCGGCGGTGGCGTAAACCGTGCCGCCGAGCGCATGCACAAGCTGGATGGCCGTGGTGCCGATGCCGCTGGTGCCGCCATGCACCAGCACGCTCTCGCCGGGTTTCAGCCCCGCCGTCATGAACAGGTTGGACCACACGGTAAAAAACGTTTCGGGCAGGGCGGCCGCATGCAGCGCGTCAAACCCCGCAGGCCAGGGCAGGCACTGGCCTGCGGGCACGGTGCAGTACTGCGCATACCCCCCGCCATTGACCAGCGCGCAGACCCGCGCGCCCAGGGCCGGAAAGGCATCGGGCGGCACGCCTTCGCCCATCGCCACGACCTCGCCGGCTACTTCCAGCCCCAGCAGGGGGCTTGCCCCCGGTGGCGGCGGATACAGGCCCTGGCGCTGCATGATGTCGGGGCGGTTGATGCCTGCGGCCATGACCCGCACCAGCACCTCGCCGGCGCGGGGGCAGGGCATGGGCACGGTGGTGACGTGCAGGGAATCGGGGCCGCCCGGTTCGTTTACGGTCACGGCCTGCATGGTGGCGGGGAGTGCCTGGGTCATGGTCTGTCCTTGCGCTGGTGGAGGCCCCCAAGGTGTAGGCGATATGACGGCTGCGACCAGTGCGCGGGAAGCGCAATCGAGCAAACGTGCGCGCGGCCACGGGGCCGGACATGAAAAAAGCGCCGGAACCCGCAAGGTTCCGGCGCTTTTCGTGTCAGTCCGTTTTCCCGTGGGGGAGAACGCGATCAGACGGAGTAGTACATTTCGAACTCGGCCGGGTGCGGCGTGTGCTCGAACTTGTAGACTTCCTGCCACTTCACTTCACAGTAGCTCTCGATCTGGTCCTTGGTGAACACGCCACCGGCGAGCAGGAACTCGTAATCGGATTCCAGCGCGGTCAGCGCTTCACGCAGCGAGCCGGCCACGGTCGGGATCTGCTTGAGTTCCTCGGGCGGCAGGTCGTACAGATCCTTGTCCATGGCATCGCCGGGGTGGATCTTGTTCTTGATGCCGTCGAGACCGGCCATGAGCATGGCGGCAAAGGCGAGGTAGGGGTTCGCGGTCGGATCGGGGAAGCGGACCTCGACGCGCTTCGCCTTCGGGCTGGTCGCATACGGGATGCGGCACGAGGCGGAACGGTTGCGGGCGGAGTAGGCCAGCAGCACGGGGGCCTCGAAGCCCGGGATCAGGCGCTTGTAGGAGTTGGTGGACGGGTTGGTGAAGGCGTTGAGCGCCTTGGCGTGCTTGATGATGCCGCCGATGTAGTACAGCGCCTCATCGGACAGGTCGGCATAGCCGTTGCCGCCGAAGGTGGGCTTGCCGTTGCGCCAGATCGACTGGTGCACATGCATGCCCGAGCCGTTATCGCCATAGATCGGCTTGGGCATGAAGGTTGCCGTCTTGCCGTAGGAATGGGCGACGTTGTGCACGCAGTATTTGTAGATCTGCATGAAGTCGGCGGAGCGGACCAGCGTGTCGAACTTGGTGCCCAGCTCGTGCTGCGACTGTGCCACTTCGTGGTGGTGCTTCTCGATGGGCAGGCCCATCTCGCCCATGGTGGTCAGCATTTCGGCGCGCAGGTCGCCTTCGCTGTCAACGGGTGCGACCGGAAAGTAGCCGCCCTTCACGCCGGGGCGGTGGCCCATGTTGCCTTCGGGGTAGTCCTTGAGCGACGCGCCGGGGCCTTCGATGCTTTCCAGCTCATAGATGCCGAAGTTCGGGCCGGTGCCAAAGCGCACGCTGTCAAAGATGAAGAATTCGGCTTCGGGGCCGAAGAAGGCGGTATCACCCAGGCCGGTCGACTTGAGGTACTGCTCGGCCAGCTTGGCGGTGGCGCGCGGGTCGCGGTTGTAGAACTGCCCGGTGGAGGGCTCCACGATATCGCAGATCAGGATCAGCTGCGGCTTGGCGGAGAACGGGTCCATCACCGCGGTGGTCGGGTCAGGCAGCAGGATCATGTCGCTTTCGTTGATGGCTTTCCACCCTGCGATGGAGGAACCATCGAACATGAAGCCTTCGCGGAAGGTGTCATCCTCGATCGTGGTGACATACTGGGTGGTGTGGTGCCACTTGCCGCGCGGATCGGTGAAACGCAGGTCAACCATCTCGACCGCGTTTTCCTTGATGATTTCAAAGACCTTCGCGATGGCTTCAGCAGAATGCGACGGTGTGGAAACCGAGGCTGAAGCCTGTGCTTTTTTTGCCATGTTAAATTACCTGTCCTGACTTTGGTGTGCCGTTCCATGCGGCGCGGCAGTTATGGTTACGGAAACGCGGGGCCGCTGTCGATAGGCCAGCCGCCATGAGACCCATGTTTGCAGGCCAACCCTCAGATGGCGTCAGGCCCGCGTTCGCCCGTGCGGATGCGGATCACCTCGCTGACCGGGGTAATGAAGATCTTGCCATCGCCGATACGGCCGGTGCGGGCGGCGGCCATGATGGCCTCGACCGCGCGCTCGGTCATGTCATCGGGGCAGACGATTTCAAGCTTTACCTTGGGCAGGAAGTCGATGATGTATTCTGCGCCGCGATACAGTTCCGTGTGGCCCTTCTGGCGGCCAAAGCCCTTGGCCTCGGTGACGGTGATGCCCATCAGGCCGATCTCATGCAGGGCGTCCTTCACCTCGTCGAGCTTGAAGGGCTTGATGATGGCCTCGATCTTTTTCATGCCTGTTGGTCTGTCTTCCGTCTCATGGCATCTGTAGCGCATGCCGCCCGTTTTGCCGTGGCAGGGTTGCACGGCTTTGGTTTTCAGGCAATCGGGTGATATGGGCAAAAATGCGCATTGCCTGCACCTATGCGCCTACGGACAGGATCAAGACGATGAAACCCGCCAACGCGATGCTTTCGGGGCTGCCGACCACCATATTTTCCGTCATGTCGGCCCTGGCCGTGGAGCATGACGCCATCAATCTCGGCCAGGGCTTTCCCGATACCGAAGGCCCGGCCGACCTTGTCGAGGCCGCGGCCTGCGCCCTGCGTGACGGGCGCAACCAGTACCCCCCGCTTGCCGGCCTGCCTGAGCTGCAGGGGGCGGTGGCGCGGTCGAACGCGCGGTTCTACGGCATTACCGTCGAGCCCGCGCGTGAAGTGGTGGTGACATGCGGCGCGACCGAGGCCATCACCGCCTCGCTCATGGCGCTGATCAACCGCGGCGACGAGGTGGTGGTGTTCGAACCCCTTTACGATACCTACCTGCCGGTGCTGCGCCTGCTTGGCGCCGTGGTGCGCACCGTGCGCCTCGCCCCGCCACGGTGGGACCTGCCGCGCGCGGAACTGGCCGCAGCCTTCACCCCGCGCACCAAGGCCATCTTGCTCAACACGCCCATGAACCCGACGGGCAAGGTGTTCACGCGGGATGAACTGGAATTCATCGCAGGGCTCGTGGCAAGGCACGATGCCTATGCCGTGTGCGATGAGGTGTACGAGCACCTGACCTTCGCCCCCGCCCGCCATGTGCCGCTCATGGCGCTGCCGGGCATGCGCCAGCGCTGCATCCGTATTGGCAGTGCTGGCAAGAGCTTTTCCATGACCGGGTGGAAGGTGGGCTACGTGACCGCGCCCGCGCCGCTGGCCGCCCTCGTGGCCAAGGCGCACCAGTTGCTCACCTTTACCGTCGCACCCAACCTGCAACGCGCCGTAGCCGTGGGGCTGGACAAGGATACGGCCTATTTCGAGCGGCTGGCCGAGAGCATGCGCTCCGCGCGTGACTGGCTGGCCGAAGGGCTGCTCCGGGCCGGATTCGACGTGCTGCCGTGCGATGGCAGCTATTTCCTGATCGCCGATATCGCGCCGCTGGGCTTTGCGGGGGGCGATGTGGCGTTCTGCCAGCAGATGACGCGCAAGGTCGGCGTGGCGGCCATTCCCGTCTCGGCTTTCTATGACCAGGCGGGCAAGGATATCCCCGACCGCTACGTGCGTTTTGCGTTCTGCAAGAAAACGGGCGTCATTTCGCAGGCGGTGCAGCGGTTGCAGGGCGTGCGCGCGCAGCTCTGCGTGGAAAATGCATGAAAATGCAAAAAGGGTAATTGACGGGTCTGCGCGGCTTCTCTAAATAACCGCTCCAGTTGTGGCGGACGTAGCTCAGTTGGTAGAGCGCCGGTTTGTGGTACCGGTGGTCGCGGGTTCGAGCCCCGTCGTTCGCCCCAACCCGTACTTCCCTGAAAAATCAGACTGTTTTTCCGGCGTGGCTTTGGGCACAGGGCCGCCGGTCAGAACGTGCGCGCAAGCCCCGAAGCCAGCGGCAGCGGCGTAAAGCCGAGCTGCGCGCGCATGGGGGCAATGTCGAAAATCTTGTCTTCCATGAGCCGCCGGATCTCGGCAGGCGTAATGACGGGCAGCCCCGGCACCCTGAAGCGCGCCAGCGCCATCAGCGCGGTGCCTGGTACCGGCAGGACCGGGCGCGGCCTCAGCCCCGCGGCACGGGCCACCATGCGCGTGAAATCCCGGTAGCTGACCTGATCCCCCCCTGCGATAACCAGACTTTGCGGCCCCTGCCAGTCGCGCGCGATGGCGGCAAGCAGCGCGCGGGTGACGTCGCCCTGCCATATGGGCTGGAGCCGCGCGCGCCCGGCATCCGGTAGCGGCAGCACCGGCAGGCGGCGCATCAGGGCGGCGAGGCGCTGCACATTGTTCTCGCCCGTTGCGCCATAGATCATGGTGGGGTGCAGCAGCACGCCATCGCGGCCGGAGCGGGCCAGCGCCTGCGCGCCGTGCAGCACGCCGCGCGCATGGGCATCGGGCCAGCGGGTAAAGAGGCGCGTACTGCCCAGGGCCACGAGTCGCGCCTGCGGGGGAGCCGCCGCCAGCACGGCGGGGAGATGGCGGGCATGGGCGGTCAGGACAATGGTGGTGGCATCATGCAGGGCATGGCGCAGCTGGGCGGGGTCATGCGCAAGGTCGGCCAGCCGGGCGGCCATGGGCAGGCCGGTTGCCTGCCAGCGCGCCATCTCGCGCACGATGGGCACGACATTCCGGCCCTCGGCCCGCAGCGCCCGGCACAGCGCCAGCCCCGAGCGGCCATTGGCCCCGATGACATGCACGGGGCCGGGGTTGCGCATCAGGGCGTGGAAATGGTCAGGCCCAGCGGGGCCGCGACCGACGGATCGCCCGCCATGGACAGGGCAACGCCCAGCATCATCAGGTTGACCGGCTTCATCGGGCGCAGCGCGATCTGCAGCGGGTGGTCCTGCGGCGACTGCAGGAACCGGCCCATGGCGCGCATCGAGGCATCATCGGACGCAGCCAGCGAGGCCAGCAGGTTCTGGCGGTAGATTTCGGGGTCGGTATTGCGGCTCTTTGCCAGGCCGGCGAGCACATGGCTGGCCAGGGAGTGGTCCTCCCACGTCATGGCGGCGGAGACGATGCGCGCGGTCTCGGGGATGATGGCCATGTCATCAAAGGGGATCTGGTCGAGTTCGGCCACCACGGTCAGGTTGCCCATATCGGCCGACTCGATGGTCATCGGCTCCAGGTGCACGCGCCCGGCACTGCGGTCGCTGGTGCTGTTGATGTGGATGTTGCCGTTGAAGTGGTCATAGCCGAACGCGTTGAGAATCGTCTGGTTGTCATTGCCGGTGGACCACAGCGTGAGGTTGCCCAGCGTCGTGTCCATCTTGTCCTCCGTCGCGGTGGAGAAGCTGGAGGTGGCGACATGGTCGATCTGGAGCATGGGGTGGGTGCTGTCGATCTCCACCTTTTTCAGGTCCATCGTATGCGGATGGCTCTCATGGATCAGGTGGCCCGACTGGATCAGACTCGCAACCTCGCTGGCAAAATCCGGCCCGTCGATCTTGATGTGATCGACCGAGATGCGGCGCGTGGGCGTGAGGTTGATCTGGGTGGCCAGCCGGTCAAGGTCGAGATGCGAGGTGCGGCCCATGCCGTACTGCGCCACGGTCATGCGCGCCACGGTCACATCGGTCTGGCTGGTGGGCACGGCGAGGTGCATGTTGATGAACGTGCCATCATCAAGCACGAGGGAATCGAAGCCGAGCGGGCGGCTGGCATCGGCACTCGCGCGGTCGGTATTGGGCAGCACCAGGTTGCGCAGGTCCACTTCATCAAGCGAGATGGTGCTGGTCTGGGTCATGATCTTGACATCGCGCAGCACGATGCTGCCGATCTTCTCGCCCTGCACGTTGTTGCCGGTCAGCCCGCCCAGCCGCACGTCGGCCGCGATGAGCGTCATGGCGGGGTTGTGGTAGGTGACGGCCGTGAAATGCGCGCCCCGCGCCAGCGTGCGCGGCCGGGCCGTGGCGTAGCTGAACGTGGCGTTCGGCCCGATGGAGGCGCGGAAGTCGGCTATGCCGGCTTCAAGCCTGTGCTGGGCAAAATGATGCACCCCCCAGCTACCAACCAGCAGCACCAGTACAAGCAGGGGAATGGCAGGGTAGAGTTTCTTCACGAGGCTGATATCCGTAATGACCTTGAACTGACTGCTATCGCATTGTGCCCCCCCTCGGCAATCGCCCGTGGAAAGGTCATGGCGCGAAAGATGGCGGTATCATGATACCACACACGATTTTTTAGCGGAAAATGCCGCCTTTGAAGGATTATGTGCTTGACGTTTGCACATGATGCGGCTGATAACGCGCCACCTGTTACCGCTACATTACTGGACGGAACACTAGATCCATGAAGACCACACTTTCGCTGAAGCCCGCCGAGGTGACGCGTGGCTGGACCCTGATCGACGCCGAGGGCCTCGTTCTGGGCCGCCTGGCCGCCATCGTTGCCCAGCGCCTGCGCGGCAAGCACAAGCCGCAGTTCACCCCGCATGTTGATTGTGGCGACAATATCGTCATCATCAACGCCGAGAAGGTTCGCCTGACCGGCAACAAGGTTGACCAGAAGCTGTTCCATTATCACACCGGCTACCCCGGCGGGATCAAGGAGCGCACCATCACCCAGCGCCTGACCGGCAAGAACCCCGGCCACGTGGTGCGCAAGGCTGTCGAGCGCATGATCACGCGCGGCCCGCTGCAGCGCGCGCAGATGAAGCACCTGTATGTCTATGCCGGCGCCGAGCACCCGCATGAGGGGCAGAAGCCGCAGGTTCTTGATGTTGCATCGCTCAACCGCAAGAATGCCGTCAACACCCAGAAGGTCGGGGGCTGAACCACATGTCCGAAACCCAAGAACGTACAGGCACGCTCGCTGACCTCAAGGAAGCGGTTGCTTCCGGCCAGGTGACGTCCGCGCAGGAAGCCGCCCCGGTTTACGAAGCCAAGCGCGATGCGCAGGGCCGCTCCTACGCCACGGGCCGCCGCAAGGACGCGGTTGCCCGCGTGTGGATCAAGCCGGGCAAGGGCGACATCATCGTCAATGGCCGTCCGGTTGGCACCTACTTCGCGCGCCCCGTGCTGCGCATGCTGATCACGCAGCCCTTCCTGGTGGCTGACCGCTACAACCAGTTCGACGTGTACTGCACGGTCGTTGGTGGTGGTCTGTCCGGGCAGGCCGGTGCGGTCCGTCACGGCATCAGCCGTGCGCTGACCCACTACGAGCCCGCGCTGCGCAGCATCCTGAAGGCCGCAGGCTTCCTGACGCGCGATTCGCGTGTTGTCGAACGTAAGAAGTACGGCCGCGCCAAGGCCCGCCGTTCCTTCCAGTTCAGCAAGCGCTGATCCGGCTTTTCCCGCGGCCCTGTGCTGCGGGGAACGGGTTTTTCAACGGGGTCGGTCCAGCAATGGACCGGCCCCGTTGTGCGTCTGGGCGGTTTTACAGGAAAGGATTGTCCACCTTGGCGGGCTTGCGTGGCGGCAGGGCATCGGGCAGGTCTTTCTGGGCCTCAAGCGTCGTGACCACCTGTTGCATGAACGCCAGCAGCGCCTGCGCGCGTGCCAGCCCGGCCCTGTCGCGGCTGAGATCCGTCTGGCCATAGAACGCGATGCTGTCGGTGCCGTTTTCCACCGTCATGCCGCCAATGGTGCGGCTGGCGCTGTTATCGGCAAAGGGCACGAGAGCGGGGGAATGGGCGGTCATGGTCATCTCTCCTTCATCCAGAATATTTCTTGCAGGCCGGTTGAAAAAAACCAGAAGTTTTTGGCGAAGCTTTTTTCAAAAAGCTTCAAGGAACGCCGCCTTTTTGGGGTCTGTTTGGAATTGATTTTTCACAAGGTCCCTGATGTGCTTTAAACTGCATATGGATCGCTTGATATTGACGGATGCCCAATGGGCGAAAATGGAACCGCTGTGCCTTGGCAAGCAA
>NZ_JABJWC010000072.1 GCF_013155395.1 Komagataeibacter melomenusus
GAACCTCTGGGCTCGCCTCAAGGAGTGGCGCGCTGTCGCAACCAGATATGAAAAAACAGCAACGTCGTTCCTCGCGGTCATCCACATCGCTGCCGCAGCAGACTGGATCAAGCCCTAACAGGCCCTAAGGTCATTTTAATAAAAGAACTCTGGAGCATATAATCATGTCATCTGACAAAGAAATAAACATTATTGGGAAGGCACTTGAATGGTCATATGGAAAAGCGGTTACCGGTTTTGGTACGCTTGGCACTGCCCAAGAATTTGGAGATGAATATTTAAGATCCAATAAAAATAATCGAATTGACGCTGCAAATAGCTTAATCAGGTGGCAAAATACAAAAGCAGCCACAAATGGTTTTATTACAAATATGGGTGGACTTGTAACCCTTCCCGTTGCCATACCAGCTAATATGGCATCTACTCTTTATATCCAACTCAGGATGATTGCAGGAATCGCTCATATTGGTGGTCATGATATACTAGACGACAGGATAAAGACGCTTTGCTATGTCTGCCTGACCGGCAACAGCGCTACAGAAATTATTAAAGCAACAGGCATCGAAATTGGTAAAAAGTTAACTGCATCGACCATTCAGAAATACATAACTGGCGAAATGATTAAAACAATTAACAAAACCGTCGGTTTCAGGCTGGCAACCAAAGCAGGTTCAACAGGTCTGATCAATGTAACAAAAATGGTGCCCCTGATAGGCGGTGTCTTGGGTGGAACAGTTGATGCTGTCATGACCAATATTGTCGGCAATACAGCTAGAAATGCATTCATACATGAATAAATGCAGGTCTTCCGGCACCGCACCCAAATATTTTTGAACATCGTCCTTCCATAAAAAACCCACCCGACAACCTTGTTGCCGGGTGGGTTTTTGAGTGCGGCGGCAGGTCAGATATGAATGGCGCGCTTGTCCACATCGAGGGCTGCTTCCTTCACCGCCTCGCTCAGCGTGGGGTGGGCGTGACAGGTGCGGGCAATATCTTCCGACGAGGCGCCAAACTCGATCGCCATGGTGCATTCGGCAATCAGTTCGCCCGCCATCGGGCCGATAATGTGCACGCCAAGCACCTGATCGGTGGTGGCGTCGGCCAGAACCTTCACGAACCCGTCGGTCATGCCGATGGCGCGCGCGCGGCCATTGGCGGTGAAGGGGAATTTGCCAACCTTGTAGGCAACGCCCTCTTCTTTCAGGGTCTCCTCGGTCTTGCCCACGGTCGCCACTTCCGGCCACGTATAGACCACGGCGGGGATCGCGCCGTAATTCACATGGCCCGCCTGGCCTGCCAGCAGTTCGGCTATGGCAACGCCTTCTTCCTCGGCCTTGTGGGCCAGCATGGGGCCTGCAATCACGTCGCCAATGGCATAGATGCCGGGCACGCTGGTGGCGTAATGCGCGTCGGTCACGATGCGGCCGCGCTTGTCCAGCGCAATGCCCGCTTCCTCCAGCCCGAAGCCCTTGCTCGCCGCCGTGCGGCCAATGGCCAGCAGCACCACGTCGGCTTCCAGCGTCTCGGCCGTGCCCCCCTTGGCGGGTTCCACGGTCAGGGTCACGCCCTTGGGGCCTTTTTCAGCCTTGGTCACCTTGTGGCCCAGCTTCATCTTCAGGCCCTGCTTGGTCAGGATGCGCTGGAAGGTCTTGGCCACCTCGTTATCGGTGCCAGGCACCAGACGGTCGAGATATTCGATCACGGTCACATCCGCGCCAAGGCGGTGCCACACGCTGCCCAGTTCAAGGCCGATCACGCCGCCGCCAATCACCACCATTTTCTTGGGCACGGCAGAGAGTTCGAGCGCGCCGGTGGAGGTGACGATCTGCTTTTCATCCACCTCCACGCCCGGCAGGCCCGCGCTGTCGCTGCCGCTGGCAATGACGATGTGCTTGGCCGTAACCGGCTTGCCATCAACCGTGATGCGCCCCGTGCCCTCGACCTTGCCGGTGCCCTTGAGCCAGGTGACCTTGTTCTTCTTGAACAGGAACTCCACGCCCTTCACGTTGGCATCGACCACGGATTGCTTGCGCGCCATCATCTTCGCCAGATCCAGCTTCACGCTGTCGATGATGATGCCCATCTCGCCATATTCATCCTTGGCGGCATGGAAGTTCTCGGACTGCTGCAACAGCGCCTTGGACGGGATACAACCCACGTTGAGGCAGGTGCCGCCAAGGGTCGCGCGCTTTTCCACGCACGCCACCTTGAAGCCAAGCTGGGCTGCGCGAATGGCGCACACATAGCCACCGGGGCCAGCGCCGATCACGATCACGTCGTAATCCGTCTCGGCCGGGGCCTCGACCGCAGGCTTGGGCGCGGGGGCTGCCGCCGGTGCGGGTGCAGCCGCCTGCGCGGGCCTGGCGGCGGGGGCCGGAGCCGCCGTGGCGCCGCCCGCACCCGGCGTAAGGGTTGTCAGCACGGTGCCGACCTCGACCTCATCGCCTTCTTTTACGGCATGGGCACCCAGCACGCCCGCCTGCGGGGCGGGTACTTCCACGCTGACCTTGTCGGTTTCCAGCTCGGCGATCGGATCATCGGCATTGACCGCGTCACCGGGCTGCTTCAGCCATTTGGCGACCGTTGCCGTGGTCACGCTCTCGCCCAGCGTGGGCACCTTGATATCGATTGTCATGTCTTGTCAGTCCTGCTTGCTATGCGGTTGCGCGTAGGGCCGCGCCACAAAAGCGCGGCCCCGGCAGGCATCAGACCTGCAGCAGCAGACGGCGCGGATCTTCCACGTTCTGCTTGACGCGCACGAGGAAGCTGACCGCCTCCTTGCCATCCACGATCCGGTGGTCGTAGGTCAGCGCGATATACATCATCGGGCGGATCACCACCTGCCCGTTCACCGCCATCGGGCGCTCCTGGATGGCATGCATGCCAAGGATGGCCGACTGCGGCGCGTTGATGATGGGCGTGGACATGAGCGAGCCATAGATGCCGCCATTGGTGATCGAGAACGTGCCGCCCGACAGTTCATCGATCTTGAGCGTGCCTTCGCGTGCCTTCTTGCCAAAGCCTGCAATCGCGCTTTCGATCTGGGCAAAGCCCATCTTGTCGGCATCACGGATCACGGGCACGACCAGCCCGTTGGGGCCACCCACGGCAATGCCGAGGTTGACGAACTCGCGGTAGATCACGTCATCGCCGTCGATCTCGGCGTTGATGGCCGGGAATTCCTGCAACGCCGCGATGACCGCGCGGCTGAAGATGGACATGAAGCCCAGCTTCACGCCGTTATGCTTCTTGATGAACAGGTCCTTGTATTCGGCGCGCATCTGCATCACCGCCGACATGTCCACCTCGTTGAAGGTAGTCAGCAGGGCTGCGGTGTTCTGCGCATCCTTGAGGCGGCGGGCGATGGTGCGGCGCAGGCGCGTCATCTTCACGCGCTCTTCACGCGGGTCGTCCTGGCGCGGCGGGCGCGGGGCGGCAGCAGGAGCCGCCGCACGCGGCTGGGCGAGGAAGCTCTGCACATCGCCCTTGGTGATGCGCCCGTCCTTGCCCGTGCCGGTGCCGACCTGGGCCGGCGTTACGCCCTGCTCGGCCATGACCTTGCGCGCGGCGGGGAAGGCCACGCTGGCCGCACCCTGTGCTGCCACATCAGACGGCGGGGTGGCGGGACGCGCCACCGGGCCGGGGGTTGCAGGCTGGGCCTGCACGCCAGCGGGGGCGGCGTCCTTCTTCGGCGCGGGGGTGGCGGCAGCCTTGGGGGCTGCGCCACTACCGGCCTCGATGGTGGAGAGCACGGTGCCCACTTCCACCTCGGCCCCTTCGGGCACCAGCAGCGGACCAAGCACGCCAGCCTGCGGGGCGGGCACTTCCACGCTGACCTTGTCGGTTTCGAGTTCCACCAACGGGTCATCTTCGTTCACGGCATCCCCCGGCTGCTTGAGCCACTTGGCGATGGTTGCCGTGGTTACGCTTTCACCCAGTGTCGGTACCTTGATCTCGGCGGACATTTCCTGTTTCCCAATCCCTTGGCCGCCCCTGCCCCAACCGGGCTGCGGGCGGCCCCATTCGTTATCTGGGGGTGCGACCGGCAGGCCGCCCCCCTGTTGTGTGTTCTACCCGGCCCGTATCAGGCGCTGACGCCCAGCGCCTTGTTCACCAGTGCGGCCTGCTCGGCCACATGCACCTTGGCAAGACCCGTAGCCGGGCTTGCAGCCGCAACCCGCCCCACAAAGGTCGGGCGCGTGCTCTTGTGGCCAATATCGCCCAGCACGCCCTCGATCAGGCGATCGACAAAGGTCCAGCCGCCCATGTTCTCGGGTTCTTCCTGGCACCAGATCACCTTGGCCTGCTTGTAGCGGGCCAGTTCCGCGCCCAGCATCTTGGCGGGGAAGGGATAGAACTGCTCAAGGCGCACGATGGCGACGTTATCGAGCTTGCGCTCGCGGCGCTCGGCCAGCAGATCGTAATAGACCTTGCCCGAGCAGATCACCACGCGGTCCACCTTGTCAGGCGCTGCGATCGGGTCGATCTCGCCAATCACCGGCAGGAAGCGCGTGCCCGGACCGAAATCCTTGAGTTCCGACACCGCCAGCTTGTGGCGCAGCAGGGACTTGGGCGTCATGATGATCAGCGGCTTGCGGTAATCCAGGAACAGCTGGCGGCGCAGCGCGTGGAAGTAGTTGGCCGGCGTGGTGATGTTGCACACCCGCATGTTGTTCTCGGCGCAGAGCTGCAGGTAGCGCTCGAGGCGGGCGGAGGAATGCTCCGGCCCCTGCCCTTCATAGCCATGCGGCAGCAGCATCACGAGGCCCGACATACGCAGCCACTTGGTCTCGCCCGAGGCGATGAACTGGTCGATGATGACCTGCGCGCCGTTGGCAAAGTCACCGAACTGCGCCTCCCACAGCACCAGCGCGTTGGGGTCGGCCAGCGAGTAGCCATATTCAAAGCCCAGCACGCCGAATTCGGACAGCAGCGAGTTATAGATCTCGATGGCCGCCTGGTCCTTGGCGATGTTGTTGAGCGGCACGTAGGTGTTCTGGTTCACCTGGTCGATCAGCACCGCGTGGCGCTGGCTGAAGGTGCCGCGCTGGCAGTCCTCGCCCGACAGGCGGACATGGTGCTTGTCGAGCAGCAGCGTGCCGAAGCCCAGCGCCTCGCCCGTGGCCCAGTCGATGCCTTCGCCGGTCTCGAACATCTTCGCCTTGGCCTTGAGCTGGCGGATGATCTTGGGGTTGGCATTGAAGTCATCAGGCACATGGGCCAGCGACGCGCCCACTTCCTTCAGGCGGTCGATGGCGACACCGGTTTCAGGCGCGGGCAGGGTGGTGTCGACCGGCGGCGGCTTGAGGCCCTTCCACGCGCCTTCCAGCCAGTCGGCCTTGTTGGGCTTGTAGCCCTGGGCGGCCTGATAGGCCTGCTCGAGCTTGTTGTGGAAGCCATCCCACTCGGCGGTAACCTCGGCCTCCGTCACCACGCCTTCGCGCACCAGGCGGTCGGAATAGAGCGTGCGGATGGTCGGACGCGCCGCGATGGCCTTGTACATGGTGGGCTGGGTAAATGACGGCTCATCGGACTCGTTATGGCCATGGCGGCGATAGCCCACGATGTCGAGCACCACGTCGGAGGCGAACTTCTGGCGGAACTCGGCGGCAAGGCGCGAACAGTAGATCACCGCCTCCGGCTCGTCGCCATTGACGTGCAGGATCGGGGCCTGCACCGCCTTGGCCACGTCCGTGCAGTACAGACCCGAAAACGAATGGACCGAGACGGTGGTAAACCCGATCTGGTTGTTGACCACGACGTGGATCGTGCCGCCGGTGCGGTAGCCGATCAGTTGCGACATGGCCAGCGTTTCATACACGATGCCCTGGCCCGCAAAGGCCGCATCACCATGCAGCAGCACGCCCATGTGGCGGCCGCGCTGGTGGGGGTCGTCATCATCCTGCGTTGCGCGCACCTTGCCGATCACGACCGGATCGACCGCCTCGAGGTGCGAGGGGTTGGGCTGGAGCGAGATATGCACGGGCGTACCGCCAATCTCGACATCGGTGGAGGTGCCGAGATGGTATTTCACATCGCCCGAGCCCTGCACGTCGTCCGGCTTGAAGGACACGCCGGCGAATTCGCTGAAGATGGCGGTATAGGGCTTGCGCACGATGTTGACGAGCGTGTTCAGGCGCCCGCGATGCGGCATGCCGATGGCCACCGAGCGCACGCCGCCCTGTGCCGCCTGGTCGATGATGGCGTGCAGCGCGGGGATGGTCACGTCCTCGCCCTCGAGGCCGAAGCGCTTGGTGCCGACATAACGCTTCTGGCAGAAGGATTCGAAGCCCTCCGCCTCGGTCAACTGCTGCAGGATGACCTTCTTCTGCTCGGGGCTGGCACCCTTGCGCCAGTTATCGCCCTCAAGGCGCGCCTGCACCCACATGCGCTGCTCGGGGTCCTGGATGTGCATGAACTCGGCGCCGATCGGCCCGCAATAGACCGCGCGCAGGGCATCGAGCACCTGGTTGATGGTGGCGGTGTCCGAGCCGATCAGGCTGGCGACGATGTGGCCAAGGTAGATCGGGCGGTCGAGATCCTTGGGGCCGAAACCGTAGGTGGCGGGGTCGAGATCCGCATGGGGCTTGGGCACCTGCAGGCCGAGCGGGTCGAGCCGTGCCTCAAGGTGGCCGCGCACGCGGAAGGCGCGGATGAGCTGCGTTGCGCGCAGGCTGTCATCGGCCGCCGCCTTCAGGCTCTCCGCCGTAACGCCCGCCGCCTTGCCACCCGGCAGGGGGGCCGGTTCATCGCCGGTGATGATATGCGGGCGCGGCGCCCAGGAGGCCCCTTCCGCATCATGAACGATTTCGGAGCCTTCCTCATGCAGTTCCTGGAACAGGGAGGCAAAGGAAGGATCGACGCTGTTGGGATCGGCCACCCAGCGCGCATACAACTCGGCCAGATAGGCCGTATTGGCGCCGCTGAATGCGGTCGAAAGAATATCTACGCCCGCCATATTGAAGACATCTCCTCGCTGGCGGCCTTTGTGGCCGCGCTATTTCCGGATCCGGCCTGAAACGGCAGCCGGCCCGATTTGTATCGCTACCCTAGCCGCACCCTTGCCGGGATGCCGCCATCATTCATCAGGATCAGGTCTGCTTGCCGCGCATACTGACATTTTCGTGCCTGACCCGTGATGGCGGGGCGGAGCGCTGCAAAACATCGCCTTTCGCGGCACGCCTCCCGGCTGATGCGAACTTGCCCATACCCAAGCAAAGACCGCACGGCTTGCCTACCGCCCCGGCAGTCACACCATCGCCATAACCGTCACGATGGCGTGACCCTTCAGCCGTTTTCGGCCATCATGCGTTGAGGTGCGGCAGTTGCATGTAGGCCGCGCTCTGCATCTCCTCGAGGCGCGAGGCCGTGCGCTCGAACGCGGTCGCGCCCTGCCCCTTGGCATAGATGGCATCGGGCCGGTCCTCGGCGGAGGCAAACAGCTTGACGTTCTGTTCGTACAGCGTGTCGATCAGCACGATGAAGCGCCGCGCCTCGTCAAAATTGTCCGGCCCCATGCGCGGCACGCCATCGAGCACGAGGTTGGGGAAGCGGGTGGCCAGTGCCAGGTAGTCACCCGCGCCGAGCGGCGTGCCGCACAGTTCGGCAAAGCTGAAGCGCGCGACCGGGCCTGCCGCGCGCGTAACCTTCAGCGTGCGGCCCATGATGTCGAGCGTGACGGGCACCACCGGCGCGCCATTGGCCAGCCGGGTGAAGATCGAGTCGAGTTCCTTCGTCGCCGCCGCATCGACGGGGATGATCCATGTCTGCATGCCGCGTGCGTTGCCCCGGCGGTAATCGCGCGGGGAATCGAGGATGACGGTATCAACCTCCTTGAGGATCGCGGCAATGAACGGCTTGAACGCATCGGCGCCGGGCCGGTCCTGGAACAGGTCCTCGGGCTTTGTATTGGATGTGGCGACCACCACCACGCCATCGGCGAACAGGTAGTCGAACAGGCGGCCAAGGATCATGGCATCCGCGATATCATTGACCTGGAATTCATCAAAGCACAGCAGCCACGCCTCCTGCGCGATCTGGCGGGCGAGCGGCGGGATGGGATCGGACAGGGAGGGGTCGGCTTCCTTCATGTCATGCAGGCGCTGGTGCACATCTTGCATGAAGCGGTGGAAATGCACCCGCCGCTTGTGCTCCACCGGGGCAAGGCTGAAGAACAGGTCCATCAGCATGGTCTTTCCACGCCCCACCTGCCCCACCATGTACACCCCACGCGGTCGCGCCTGCTCATGGGCCGGGCGGCCCGCAAGGCCGAGCCGCGCCTTAAGCCCGCCAAGCCAGCCGCTGGCGGGCGGGGCGGACTGGACCACCGGGTGGTAGTCGCGCAGTTCGCGCCAGAGCTGGTCGAGCCTGCGGGCGGCTTTCTCCTGCTCGGGGTCGCGGTCAAGACGGCCTGAAGCCACACGGGCCTCATAGGCGGCGAAGGGGCCGGTGCCTGCGGGCTGCGCCGCAGCGGACAGGCGGGCGGGGGCGATATCCGTATTCATGATAATTTGGCGATAGTCCGTTAAAAAACCCCCAGCAAGGCCCCGATCTCGCCAAACTGTGTCATGACAGGGGTTCTCTCCATCTGGTGAACTCAAACCCTACCATATGGAGGATTTGTGATGACTGACTGGAACGCCTACCGCGCCCATCTGGGCGAGTCCATCGGCGCGTTCGCCACCCTCTCGCCCGGCACGCTCAAGGGACTCCAGACCCTGGACCGCGCCGCCACCGAAACCGGCCACCTCGATGCCAAGACCCGCGAACTCATCGCGCTGGCCGTAGCCGTGACCACACGATGCGACGGATGCATTTCCGTCCATTCCACGGCGGCGGTCAAAGCCGGGGCCACAAAGGCGGAAATTGCCGAGGCGCTGGGTGTTGCCGTGGCGCTCAACGCGGGGGCCGCCGTGGTCTATTCCAGCCGCGTGCTCGATGCGGTGGAGACTGTCAAAAGCTGATCGGCGCGATCACTTGCGGGTGAAGGCAACTGGCCCTAGTCTGGCGCGTATTGGTTTACCGGCCCCGGTTACCGGGGCCACTTTCACCCGCGTGCTTGCAGAGATGGCATGATCCAACCCGTCACCCCCGACTATGCAGCACTTGAGGCGACGCCGGTTGCAACCGCGCCCTTCGCCCATGTGGTGGTGCCGCATTTCATTCCCCCCGCCGACCTGCAGGCGCTGGCCACGAGCCTGCCCGACATCCGCTCGGGCGGGTCGTTCCCGCCTGCGGCACTCAGCCTCTCGCCACTCATGGCGGGCCTGGTGGCGGAGCTTGAGGGGCCACGCCTGCGCGCGCTCATTGCCGCCAAATTCGACCTCGACCTTGAGAACGCCCCCACCATGCTGACCCTGCGCGGGCGCACGCGGGCAAAGGACGGGCGCATCCACCGTGATTCCGACAGCAAGCGCGTGACCGTGCTGCTGTACCTCAACCCTGCCGATGCGGCCGCCTGGGCCCGGCATGAAGGCTGCCTGCGCCTTTTGCGCAACGGGCATGACCTTGAGGATTTCGCAGCCGAGATCCCGCCGGTCAACGGCACGCTGCTCGTCTTTCCCAACGGGCCGGACACATGGCATGGGCACCGGCAGTATGTCGGCCCGCGCCATACCATCCAGCTCAATTACATGACCAATGACACCCGCGCACGCAACGAACTGCGCCGCCACCGGTTATCCGCCCTGACCAAGCGGCTGCCCTGGGTGGCCTGACGCCGGGCCATCGTTTCGCCACGCGGGGCGCCTATCGTGCCCCGTTCTTCGCCTTCACGACACGCCGAGGTACTCAAAGCCCATGAAGCTGCGTAAACTCACTGCTTCCCTCCTGTCAGCCAGCTTCGCCCTTGGCCTGCTGGCCACCGCCATGCCTGCGGCCCATGCCCAGCCCTGGCGTGGCGGACCCGGTCCCGGCTGGCATGGCGGCCCGCCACGCGGCGGGTGGCATGGCAGGGGCGGCTACCGCGGCGGTGGCGGTGGCGCGGGGCTGGCCGTAGGCAGCGGCATTGCGGGCCTTGCGGTTGGCGCCATGCTGGGCAGCGCGCTGGCCGAGCGCGGGGCCGCCCC
>NZ_JABJWC010000073.1 GCF_013155395.1 Komagataeibacter melomenusus
AGTGCGGGGCATGGGTGGGGCAGTATTAGGCCGCCCCTCTCGAACGGGCCAGCACAAATGCGTGACGGCAGGAAGAAAGGCCCGGCACGCCACGCACAACCGCCACCGCCTGACCTGCTCCCTCATTGCGCCGAACCACACCTGACGAATGGCGTTACACGACATCAGGCCACATGCGCACGCAGGCAGCGCTGGCGGCGCGGAGGCGGCAACCGGGCGGCAGGCCGTGAAGCTGGCCTGCAACGCAACCCATGTCATGGATGCCATGACGCGGCTCTTCCCCCTTCCCCCCGATGGAGAAAACCGGCACGACGGTACAACCCATCGCCCTGTGCTGCAAAGGTCGTACGCTCCCGTGCCGCTTTCCTTCGCTTTTGGCGCCCGTGCCATACGCTCGCTGCGCCACCGCAATTACGCCATCTGGGCCAGCGGGGCCGTGGTGTCGAACATTGGCACCTGGATGCAGCGCACGGCGCAGGACTGGTTTGTGCTGACCCAGTTGACCGCGCATGACGCGACGGCGGTGGGCATGACCATGGCTTTCCAGATGGCGCCGCAACTGCTGTTCCTGCCCTGGACAGGCTATGCCGCCGACCGTTTCGACCGCCGCGCCCTGCTTATGCTCACGCAGGGGATGATGGCGACCCTGTCACTGGGGCTGGGCATACTGACGGTATGCGGCACGGCGCGATTATGGGAGATGTATGCCTTCGCCTTCACCTTTGGCAGCGTGGCCGCCTTTGATGGCCCGGTGCGCCAGACCTTCGTATCGGAACTCGTCGGGCGGGACGACCTGCCCAATGCGATAGCGCTCAATTCGGTCTCCTTCAATGCCGGGCGCATGCTGGGGCCGGTGGCGGCGGGCGCGTGCATTGCCGCCGTGGGCACGGGGTGGGCGTTCGTGCTCAATGGCCTCTCGTTCATTGCGGTGCTCATGTCGCTGCTGGCGCTTGACGGGCGAACTGTCGCCCCACCCGCAAAACGGGGTGCGCGGGGCCTGCTGGAAGGGTTCCGTTATGTGTGGCGCCGGCCCGACCTGCGCACCATCGTGCTGATGCTTCTGCTCATTGGCATGTTTGGCCTGAATTTTCCGCTGTTCATTTCCACCATGGCGGTCAGCGTGTTTCATGTCGGCGCGGGGCGGTACGGGCTGCTCAGCGCCTGCATGGCGGTGGGCACCATGTTGGGCGCGGTTGTGGCGGCGGGTCGTGAAAAGGTTTCGATGGCGACGCTACGCACGGGGGCGCTGCTGTTTGGCGTGGGCTGCCTGCTGGCCGCCATCGCCCCTAGCTACGGCCTGTTTGCCGCAGCCCTTGGGCTGGTGGGGCTGGCCACCCTGACATTCACCACCACGACCAACAGCCTGATGCAGCTTTCCGCCACCCCGGAGATGCGGGGCCGCGTCATGGCCATCCGCCTGGCCGTGGCCCTTGGCGGCACGCCCGTTGGCGCGCCGGTTGTGGGGTGGGTGGCCAATCACGCTGGTCCGCGCTGGGGGCTGGGGCTGGCCGCGGCCTCCGGTTTTGCCGCAGTCCTGGTGAGCCTGCGCACACGCGGCCACCCCCCGGCCTGAATCACAGACCGCCGCGCGGGCAGGGAGATCCTGATTGCCCGGCACGATCATGTCGGCTCTGGCCATCATGCCGGTTTCAGGGCTTTATGGTTGCCATGCCGGACTTTCTCCATGCCCTCTCCTGATCCAGCCTCGCCTGCCCGGCGCGCCGCAGCCGTCATGGGTAGTCCGATGGTGCTGGCACTGGTCTGTGTCCTGGCCTGGAGCCTGATTGCGCCCGTCTCCAAGCTGGAGCTGGCATCAGTCAGTTTTTACAACGTGCTGTTCATTTCCAACCTGTTTTCCTGCGTGGCCGTGGGGGGCGCGTTTGCCGTGCTCTGCGGGGGCAATTTCAGGCGGCTTTCGGCCTGCCGGCGCTCCAACCAGGTGGCCATGCTGTGTGGCGTGCTCGATGGCCTGTTCTACCTGTGCCTGTACCACGGCTATCATATCGGTAATGGCGTGGCGGTGCTGATCGCACAATATAGCTGGCCCGTGATGATCGTGGCCATTTCGGCCATCTTTCCTGGCGTGCGGCCCAGCCTGTGGCAGGGGCTGGGGCTGGCCTGCGGCGTCGCGGCCATGACGGTTACCCTCAGCCGGGGCGATATCACCCATATCGGCCTGGGCCATCCGGCCGCGCTGGGGCTGGTGATGCTGGGGGCGCTCTGCTTTGCCGTGCTGTCGGTACTCTCGCGGCTTTATGTTGCAGATGCGCTGGCGGGCACGGTCTGGCTGTTCGTGGCATCGACCGTGGTGTCCGTGCTGGCAGGCTGGCAGGCGGGGGCGCTGGGCATGCCGCCGCGGGCCGCACTCCCCGGTCTGGTGCTGAACGGGGTGGCGATCAACGGCCTGTCCTATGTGTTGTGGATTCTGGCGCTGGCGCGGGGCAACGCGGTGCGCATTTCGGCCCTGGTGTTCCTGACCCCCGTGCTGTCAACGCTCTGGCTTGTGCTGATTTTTCATGAACCCTTCCTGGGTGCCTATGCGCTGGGGCTGGTCCTGGCGCTGGCGGCAGGGCTTTTATGCCTGCGTGGCCGGAGCGGGGCGGCATAAGCCATCAGGCGCAACGGCGGCCATTTACCCAGACTTCCTGCACGCTCAGGTCAGCCCCCATGATCACGATATCGGCCCGGCGGCCGGGCATGAGCACGCCACGGTCATGCAGGCCCAGCCAGTTGGCCGCATGCGTGCTGACCAGTGCCGCCGCCTGCGGCAGCGAGGCCCCGGCCTGCATGGCGTTGCGCAGCGCCTGGTCCAGTGTCAGCACGCTGCCCGCCAGCGTGCCATCGGGCAGCCGTGCCACGCCATCGGCCACCATCACGTTCTGCCCCCCCAGTTCACTCGGGCCATCGCCTGCGCCGGCAGCCCGCATGGCATCGGTTACAAACACCAGCCGGTTGCCCATGACCCGATGCGCCAGCCGGAACAGCGCGGGGTGAACATGGTGGGTATCGAACACCATCTCGGCATAGGCCATGTCACTGCACAGCAGGGCGGCCGCCGCCCCCGGCGCGCGCGCCATGACCGGCGGCATGGCGTTGAACAGATGCGTGCCCCCTGCCGTGCCACCCATGCCGCAGATACGGCATATGGCCCGCTCCGCCTGCTCGTAGCCCGCCAGCGTATGGCCGATATTGACCCTTATACCCGCTTTGACGAATTTCTGGATGGCGGCCTCGGCCTGCTCGAGTTCCGGGGCCAGCGTCACGACCTTGATGGCGCCGGTCTCGATCACGGCACTCACCCGCGCGGACGTGGGCAATACGGTAAAGGGCGGCTGCGCGCCACGCCTGTGCGGGTTGATGAACGGCCCTTCCAGATGGGCTCCGGGAATGCTGGGGCCGCCATAAATGCCAAGATGCATGACATCGGCCACCGCATGCAGCGCTGCCATCACATCAATCCACGGCGCGGTGATGGTGGTGGGCAGCAGGGTGGTCACGCCATGTGTCAGATGGAACATGGCCAGATGGCGGATGGCATCCACCCCATCCATCATGTCGGCCCCGCCGCCGCCATGCACGTGCCCGTCAATAAAGCCGGGCAGGATGTAACGGTCAGGCACAAGCGAGAGCGGACGCACATCGGTAATGGCCGTATCGAACACGACACGCCCCGGCATCACCCGGTCTGGCAGTACGATATGGCCATCAATATTCACGGTGCGGCATTTCCTGTCCTGCAAGGATGTGAAGGCGTTACGGCCCTGTTAACCCACTACACCCTGAAATGCCATATGCTGCGTGACATGCCTGCATTTAAGATCAGCATAAGATATGTATCAGATACAATAAATATCCTGCATGTAAAGAATATGGCCATTATATGATGGATACATATTTCCCCCATCATCAAGGGCCGCGCCTTCCCGCGCGGAACGTCACCTTACATGCGCAATTCATGGGCAAAGGCACCGGTCATGTGCCCTGAGCGTCCGGGGCTATTTCATATCCACGTGAAATCAGAACATCTTCCACGTTGCATTCATATATCCATCTGTTCCAGTTCCGTATGATCCAGCCTGTGCGCACGCCGCCGTCAGTGCCCTGACTGTCCTGCGGCAGGAAGCAGCACAGAAGACCCGCCTTGTAACCCGTTGTCACCATCAGGCCGTAAGGTCGTTCACGATCCGGCATGTCAAACAGCATGAAATCGACCAGATCTTCATAAGGGTATTGTGCCGGAAACCTGAAAATGGCCCCACGCCAGATATTTTCTTCCCTGTAGTGCAGAAGCCTTATGAATTCCGCCATTTTATGCTTTGATAAAATTGTCTGGAGATGGCTTTTTAAAACCTCGATCCCCCGGGATCAACACCGCAATCCCTGACCCATCTCCGGGCAGCCGGAGCGGAACGCATCATGCCGATTGCGCCTGCAAGGCCATCAATCAGCCGACAGCACTGATACAGGTCAGGCGGCTTGACGGCATGCGTGCCATTCAGGCCGGTCCTGACCGCCTGAAGGATGGGCGGTGCCCCTGCCCTGCCCATTGTTACGACAGCCGGGCCAGAACGGCCCGGCCGTGCCCCCCTCAGTTGCCCACGCCACCTGACTGATAGGCAGAGAACCAGGCGGCCAGTTCCTCCGCCGGCAGCGGCTTGGAGAACATGTAGCCCTGCAGCACATCGCAATCCATGTCGGCCAGCAGGCGGCGCTGTTCTTCATGTTCCACGCCCTCGGCCACCACGGTCATGCCCAGGCTCTGGCCAATGCGCACCACGGCCATGACGACCGCGCGCACCTTCTCGATGCTTTCCAGCCCGGTCATGAAACTGCGGTCGATCTTCACTTCGTTGACCGGCAGGCCCGCAAGGTTGGACAGGCTGGAGAAACCGGTGCCAAAATCATCCATCGACATGCCAACCCCCATTTCACGCAGCTTCTGGGCCACGCGGATGGTGCGTTCGTAATTGTCGATCATGGTGCTTTCGGTAATTTCGATGGTCAGGCTCTCGGGCGGGATGCCGGTCTCGGCCAGCAGTTCGGTCACGAACTGCGGCAGCGTTTCATCACGGAAATGGAGCGGTGACAGATTGACCGAGACCACCGGCACCTCCACCCCATCGCGAATCCACTGCGCCATCTGGCGGCAGGCCGCGCGCAGCGACCATTTGCCAATGGCCTCGATCTGCCCGGTTTCCTCCGCCACGGTAATGAAGCGCGCGGGCGAGACAAAACCCAGCGAGGGATCGATCCAGCGCGAAAGCGCCTCCACGCCATAAAGCTTGCCGCTGCGGGCATGCACCTGCGGCTGGTAGAACAGGCGCAGCCGGTCATGGGCGATGGCATCACGCAGGGCGGCAGCCAGGATGAGGCGGTCGCTGGCCTGCTGGTTCATGCGCGGGCTGAAGAAGCAGCAATGCCCGCCCCCGTTCGCCTTGGCCTGGAACATGGCGGTCTCGGCGTTCTTGAGCAGGGTATCGCCGTCCTCGCCATTCTCGGGGTGAACGGCTACGCCAAGACTGGCCGAGAGGCTGACCGGCACATCGCCAATATGAGATGGCACGGCCAGCACGCGCAGGATATGGGCGCTGAGCGTGGAGGCGTGCTGCTGCTCGCCATTGGTCACGATGGTGAACTGGTCGCCCCCGCTGCGCACCAGCGTGTCGTCTATGCTCAGCACCTCACGCAGCAGGCCGGCAATGCGGGCAATCAGGTCATCACCCGCCGTATGGCCGAACACATCGTTGATATGCTTGAAATTGTCTATGCCCACGGTCACGAGCATAAGGTTGCCCCGCACGGCGCGGCGCAGCATGCGCGGCATGTTCTGGCGCAGCCAGCGGCGGTTGGGCAGGCTGGTCAGCAGGTCAAAGTCGGACAGGCGGTTGATGTGTTCCTTCGCCTCGTGGCGCTCTATGGCCAGGGTGCACAGGTGCAGGCTGGTGGCCACGGCCTTCTGGCAGGCGGCATCGGGCAGGGAGCTGGTGCGCGAATAGCAGGTGAACACGCCCGCCACCCGGTTGTTGCGCAGGATGATGGGCGTGGCGCGCGCGGCCTTGATGCCGTTATGCAGCGTCTGCTCGCGCATGTGCTGCCAGCGCGGGTCATGGGCGATATCAGGGCTTTCGGCCACCACGCCCGTGCTGGCGGCAACGCCCGAGCAGGCGGCATCGGGGCCGATGGGCAGCGTATCATACAGCTTGACGAGCGAAAGCGGCAGGCTGGCGCGGCCCTTGCATTTCAGCCGGTCATCCTTTTCCACCAAGTAGATGGCGGGCATGACATCGGGGATGTAATGCTCGATGCGGCGGCAGATGAAATCCATCACCTCATGCAGGCCCAGATCGCTTGAAATCGCTTCCAGCGTGTCGCGCTGCAGGCTGTCAAGGAAGTGCTGCTCGGTAATATCGGTCAGCACCACCACGATGTTCTCGATCTCGCCGCTATCGTTGAACACGGGGTTCATGGCCGCCGAGACCCAGATATCGCGCCCGCTGGCATGGCGGGCACGGATATCGAGCGTGAAACCCTTGGCGTTGCGCGCGCCCTCATGCAACTGGTTGAGAATGCCGATATCGGTCGTATCGCCCGCAAGGATGACAGACAGGCCATGCCCCGTTACCCGCTCGGCCCCAAAGCCGAACATGTCGCTGAAGGCGCGGTTGACATAGATGATGCGGAATTCCGGGTCGAGAATGGCCACGCCGCGATCGGTCTCGCGCACCACGAGTGAAAGCAGGCGGATCTTCTCGCGGTCATCGACTTCCTGCGAGATATCGCGGATCAGCGCCATGTAGCCGATCTTGCCATCCACCGCGATGCGTGACAGCGACAGGTTGGCCCAGAAGGTGGTGCCATCAAAGCGCTCGACACAGACCTCGCGGCTGGTGCCCACGATCTTGTTGATGCCCGTCTCGCGGTTATGGCGGATCAGGTCATCATGGGTGGAGCGGATGTTGCGCGGCACCAGCACGTTGACATTGCGCCCGATCACATCCTGCCGCGAACAGTGCCACAAGCCTTCCGCCGCCTTGTTGAAAAAGGTGACAGTGTTATGTTCATCAATCAGGACAACGCCAAGAATGGTCTGTTCCAGCGCGGGCAGGACGGTTACCTGCATGTCGTCTATCATGTCGCGGGGCATCTGGCTGTAGGTCTCCGGCTGGCTGAAAGCGAACGGGGGTAAGGCTGAAATCGTGACACCTGATCTTAAGTTCCGGGCCACTGTAATAAGTGACAGCCAGCATGACGTTTCATACCCATAACCGGGTTAATAAAGAGTATATGCCAGATCGTATAAAATATTGTACAAATCATGCATTTAATAAAAAGATACAGGCTGGCACAAGGGGCTGTGCAGGGAGCATCAATATCATCACGACTGCCTGCAAGGCGGAAGATGCGGCGCACCCCACCCGCATCATGGCCGGATATGGCGCGGGCCTGCCGGTTGCCGTCACCACCGGAGCGGACCCGATAGCGCCGATTGCGGCCCGTGTTTTTCCACTGCGCCGTCACTTAATAGTGGGCGTGCGTGCATTGCTGGAAAAACCGGTACTGCCGGTATAACATAAAATACCGCGTCGCATGCAGGAGCCTGTATGGCACAATCGAGGTTCCGTTACCCCGCCGGGCAGGCAGCCCTGTCCGGTCCTGTCCCCCACCGAGCGGCCCGCCGGGGCAAAAATGAAATGACGCAGCATGACTGAACACGCATCCCACCAGGCGGGAGAGGAAGGCATCCAGCCTTATGGCTGGCTGCTGGCCTGCGATGCACGGCTGGGGCATATCGTGCGCTGGTCGGCCAATGCCCCGGCGCATCTGGGGCGCGACGGGCTGGAGGTGGGCCTGCCGCTGCGCGACGTGATCGGCCGCGAGGCCACGCACAACATCCGCAACGCGCTGGCCATGCATGGCGAGGCCCATCGCCGCCCGGCGCTGGTCTTTGGCCAGGTCCTGCCCGATGGCGGGCGGTATGACGTGGCCATCCATACCGCAGGCCCGGACATCATGCTGGAATGGGAACCCGCGCTGGGCGAGCGCGACGGGGCGCACCTGTCGCTGCTGCGCACCATGATCGACCGCATCCGCGAGATTACCGATTTCGACCGGCTGTTCCGCACGGTCGTGCGCCTGCTCTCGGGCGTGCTGCGCTATGACCGTGTCATGCTCTACCGCTTTGCCGAGGACGGGTCGGGCAAGGTCGAGGCCGAGCATCACGGCCCCAACCTTGAAAGCTTCCTGGGCCAGCATTTCCCCGCCTCCGACATGCCCGCCCCCTCGCGCAGGCTTTACAGCACCAACCTCATCCGCGTGATCGGCGATGTGGCGGCCCCGCCCGTGCCCGTGATCTCGCCGGGCAATCCCCTGCCGCCCGACCTGTCGCACACCCATCTGCGCGCGGGCACGCCAAGCCATTACAGCTACATGCGCGGCATGGGGGTTGCGGCCTGCGTGTCGGTCTCGCTTATGGTGGATGGCCGCCTGTGGGGCATGATCGTGTGCCATCACTACAGTGCGCACGTGCTCAACATGAGCGAGCGCATCGTGGCGCGCATGTTTGGCGAGTTCGTCTCGCTCCAGATCACCAACCTGCTGCGCACCAAGCGGCTGGACATGACGCGCCAGACCCACGGGCTGATCGAGACCTTCCTCAAAGGCGCCGCCCCCGTGGCGGACATGCCCGCCTACCTCATGGCGCACCTGACCGACATGCTCACCTTCGTGCAGTGCGATGGCGCGGCATTGTGGGTGGGCGGCCAGTGGACCTATACCGGCCAGCACCCCCCGGAGCCGGCCATGGCCGCCGTGCTGGAACTCGCCCGCACCCGCGCCGGCACCCAGATCTGGCATACAAGCTGCCTTGCGGCCTACATCCCCGAGGCCGCGCAGTACGTGCAGGACGCGGCGGGGGTGATGATCCTGCCGATTTCCTCACAGCCGGGCGATTACCTGCTGGTGTTCCGTGGCGAGGAAATACGCAGCATGAAATGGGCCGCCGACCCCGCCGCCCCGCCCCGGAGCGAAGATGAAGACGGCTATTTCGGCCCGCGCAGCAGTTTTGCGGTCTGGACCCAGCAGGTCACCGGCACCTGCCTGCCGTGGTCGGGCGATGACATGGAGGCGGCAACGCTGGTCCGCTCCGCGCTGATCGAGGTCATGGGCGCCTACCACCAGTTGCAGTTGCGCGAACGCGCGAACGCCGACCTGCGCCAGCGCATGCTCAACGAAGAGCTGAACCACCGGGTCAAGAACATCCTGGCCGTGGTGCAGTCACTGGTCAGCCAGCCGGTGGAGCCCGACATGACCCCCGCCCAGCATGTGGAGCGCCTGCGCGGGCGCATCCGCGCGCTGGGGCTGGCGCATGACCAGGCCGTGCGCAGCGATGGCGGCGGCCTGCTGCGCGCGCTGCTTGATGCGGAACTCGCGCCCTACCGCGAGCGTTGCTTCATCACCTGCACCGGCCCGCGCATCTGGCTGACCGGCCAGGCGCTGTCGGTGCTGGCGCTGGTGGTGCATGAACTGGCCACCAACGCCGTCAAATACGGGGCGCTGGGCCAGCCGCATGGGCGGCTCGATGTCACGTGGTCGCATGATGCGGCGCAGGATGAATGGCGCATCACATGGCGCGAGAGCGGGGTACCGGCCGCAACCCGCCCCCGGCGCCGGGGTTTTGGCTCGGTGCTGCTCGAGCGCGGCTTCCCGCATGAACTCGGCGGGGCCACGCATGCCCGCTTCCATCCCGGCGGGCTGGAGATGATCATGCATCTGCCCTGCCGCCATGTCAGGCCCGCCCCGGATGAGCAAACCCCGGACGCCCCC
>NZ_JABJWC010000074.1 GCF_013155395.1 Komagataeibacter melomenusus
CTGCCCCCCCCTCGCGCGCCACGCTGATTGACGAGGCCGTGGCCGCCGCCCGTGCCGCGGCGGCCGCGGCGGATACGCTGGCCGCCCTGCGCGCGGCCATAAGCGGCTTCGAGCCATGCGGGCTGCGGGCCACCGCCACCCATAGCGTGTGCGTGGAAGGCCCGGAGCAGGCCCCGCTGATGCTGATCGGCGAAGCGCCGGACGCGGATGAGGACCGCAGTGGCCACCCCTTTGCGGGGGAGAGCGGCGCACTGGTCACGACCATGTTCGCCAGCATCGGCATCGACCGCGCCCACCTGCTCGCCGCCCCCATCATTCCGTGGCGGCCGCCCGGTGGCAGGCCGCCTTCGGTGGCGGAGGCGCGGATCTGCCTGCCCTTCATCCAGCGCGCCATCGTGCTGGCCCGGCCAGGGCGGGTGGTACTGCTTGGCAATCTCGCCATTTCCCTCATCACGGGGCAGAACACCACGGCGGCGCGCATGCGCGGGCGATGGCGTGACATTACCGTGCCCGCCGGGCCTGATGGCGCTCCGGCCACCACGCTGCCTGCGCTTTCCATGCGCCACCCGTTGCAGCTGCGCGCCAGCGCCACGGCGCGGCGCGATGCGTGGAAAGACATGCTGCTGATACGCGAAACAATCGGAAACATGCCCTTAAAATCATAAAGGGTATTAACATAATCATTCCGGGGTATTAGCCTGTGCAAACCAGATATTCATTACTGTTTGCGCACATGTTTTACGGTGTTTACATAAGTTCCCTCATTCTGTTCTGAAAACTTATTTACCGCCCTCAGATGCGTTAGCTATTGCTTTCCCCGCGCGCACGGCTTAAATCCGCTTCGCCATGCGAGGGACAATCAATACCCCCCATCACGCGGTGGCAGCCTTTCTGGCTGGCGCCGCATTTCTGGCAGGAGCGGCGTTTGCGCCGTTGCGTGCCCAAACAGTGGCGCCAGGCCGACTGGACGATGATCCGGCCAGCCAGGGCGGCCATAACGAGGAAACGGCACTCGCCCTTCCACGCCTGCACGCGCACGGTAACGCGGGGATGCCGCGCCCGCTCTCGCCCGAAGATGTCAGCCACATCCGCCGGGTTCTGCGCCTGCAGGCCGATGGCAAGTTCGATGCCGCCATCCGCGAGACCGCCGCCATCCATGATGACACCCTGCTGGGCGACATCCTGGCGGCCCGCTACCTCAACCCGGCCTATCACCCCAATGCGGGGCAGTTGCGGCTGTGGCTGCGCACCTTCTCGGGCCTTGCGGATTCACCGGCCATCTATTCCATGCTGGCCGCCATGCCCGCGCCGGTGCGTGGCGGCCCCCTGCCCCCCGCCCCCGCGCATGACACGCTGGACAGCAGTCGCCCGCCGCAGCACATCCACCTGCCGGAGGAGGATGATCCCTCGCTGCGGGTGTTCACGCGCAACAGCATGCTCGACCGCACCGTGCGCGAGCGCGCGGCACAGGGCGTAAAGGGCGCACGCAGCGCCCTGCACCTGATTGCCATCACCCCGGGCATGAACGACCTGTATGCCGCCCATCTGCATGCCGAAATTGCCATGACGCTGTTCAGCAGCGGCGAAAACCGGCTGGCCATGTCGATTGCGCGCGCAGCCTTTGAAAAATCCGGCCTCAGGCTCGGGCTTGCGGGCTATGTGGCGGGCCTAGCCGCCTGGCGGCAAGGCCGCGCCGACATGGCCCAGCCCCTGTTCGAGGCCGCCTCACGCGCCAGCCTGACACCGGGCAGCATCCGCGCGGGAGCGGCCTACTGGGCGGCCCGCGCGCACCAGGCCACGGGCGATGTCGCGGCCTATCATCCGTGGCTGCACCGGGCAGCGGCGGCGCCCCATACCTTCTATGGCCTTCTGGCCTCACAGATTCTGGGCCTGCGGGCCGCCCCGGCCAGCCGGCTGGCCCATACGCCCGATACCATCAGCGCCGATGGCGACATGACGCTTGCGGCAGCCCAGCAGACCATCCATGCGGGCAGCCCGGTGCTGGGTGAAATCGATATCGAGGCCGTTGCCGCGACCCCTGCCGGGCGTAGGGCGTTTGCCCTGATGCAGGTGGGCGAGCGCGAACGGGCGGAGGCCGCATTGCGGCGGCTGTGGCCCGATATCCAGAACGATGCCGCCCTGTGCCATTCCACCCAGATGGTGGCCGATGCCATGGGGCTCAAAGAGCTGTCATCACAGATGCTCATGCTGATCGACACCAACGAGAGCGAGCACAACACCCATGCCGCCCGCTTCCCGCTGCCGCCGCTCCAGCCCGAGCATGGCTTCCGCATGGACCCGGCCCTCGTCTATGCGCTGACCCGGCTGGAATCCAATTTCGACAGCAATGCCGTTTCCGGCTCCGGGGCGCATGGGCTGATGCAGGTCATGCCGGTTACCGCCGGGTTCGTGGTGCATGACAGGGACCGCTTCACCCGCCGCCCCGCCGACCTGCATGACCCCGCCACCAACCTCGATATCGGGCAGCGCTACGTGCTCTACCTTGCCCAGCTTTCCACCCAGGCAGGCGGCGCGCATGTGCCCGCGGGCGGCGACATGATCCGCATGCTGGCCAGCTATAATGCCGGGCCTTCAGCCATCTCGCGCCGCAGTGCGACGATGGACGAGGATGAAGACCCCCTGCTCTATATCGAGAGCCTGCCCAATGGCGAGACGCGCGACTACGTGCGCCGGGCCTTTACCTATCTGTGGATCTATGCCGACCGGCTGGGCGTTGCAGCCCCCTCGCTCGAGGCGATGGGCCGCAATGAATGGCCCGGCTTTGGTGCGGAGATGGCCATGGCGGGCCACGCGGGCCACACCATTCATTAAGATAAAAGCTTTTCGGGCCGCCTTTTGGTCAAACAGGCGGCGTTCCTTTGCGTCAGTTTTCAGCCAGAAGCTGGCGGCTGGCCTGCACGCGCACCACGCGGCGGCCTTCCATTTCCAGCACCTCGAACAGCCAGCCCGAGAACACCACCTTGTCGCCCCTGGCAGGCACGCGGCGCAGCAGGGCCAGGATCAGGCCCGCCAGCGTGTGGTAGCTGCCCTCGGCTGGCAGGTCGGACAGGCCAAGCCGGTCCTTGACCTCATCGGCAGGCATGGCGCCATCGAGCACCAGCACATTGTCATGCGCGAGGCGCTGCGGCGGCGTGCTGCCCGGCTCGTGCTGCTCGCCCACGATCGCGCCAAACAGGTCGGATGAGGTCACGATTCCCTCAAACGAGCCGTATTCATCAAGCACCAGCGCCATGCCCAGCGGCGAGGCCCGCATGCGCTCGAGCATGTCGAAGGCGGACAGCGTATCAGGCACCGAGATGGGGTGACGCAGCCCGATCTCGACCGAGGGACTCTTGCCATCAAGGAACCGGTCGAGCATGTCCTTGGCCAGGATCACGCCCACCGGATTATCCACGCCGCCTTCACACACCACGATGCGCGAATAGGTGGTCGAGCGCAGCACCTGCAGCAGTTGCGCGCGCGGCACATGCCGCTCCACCCAGCACAGTTCGGTGCGCGGGGTCATGATGGCGCGGACCGGACGCTCGGCCAGGCGCAGCAGGCGCTCGATCATGTCGCGCTCCTCCTGCTCCAGCACGCCCGCCTGGGCACCCTCGGCAATATAGGCACGCAGTTCCTCCACCGAGACCGACTGGCGGATCGCATTACCAATGCCCATTACCCTGAGCACCAGTTCCGATGAGCGGCCCAGCAGCCAGACGATGGGGCGCGTGAACCACGCCATCCACTCCAGCAGCAGCGACAGGCGCGCGGCAATGAGTTCGGGCTGGCGCAGCGCGATCTGCTTGGGCACCAGTTCGCCCAGCACCAGCATGACCGCCGTAATGGCGCTGACCACGAGGAACATGGCCAGTTCATCAGCAATCGAGCGCAGGGCCGCAATATGTGAAAGCCAGCGGCTGACCCCGGCCTCGATGCTGTTGCCGCCAAACGTGCCCTCGAGAATCGAAACCAGCGTCATGCCGATCTGGACCGTGGGCAGGAAGCTCTGCGGGTCGCCGGCCAGTTTCAGGGCGCGGTCCGCCCCCTTGGTGCCGTCACGCGCAAGAATGGCAAGCCGCGCCCGGCGGGCGGAAATCAGCGCCAGTTCGCCCATGGCAAAAAGCCCGTTGAGCAGAACGAGGCACAATATGACAATCAGGGAGACAAGCATGATCCCACGCTCTTACAGCATATTCAGCCACACGGGCATCTTTTGCCCCGCCCCGCGCGCAAAAGAAAAGGCGGAGCAAATGCTCCGCCTTCCCTTAACCATCCGGTCGATATGATGCCGGAACGCGCGCTCAGTCGGCGGCGTCCGCCGTCTCGGCGGCGGGGGTCGCGACCTTCTTCACGCGCGGGGGTGCCGCGGGCTTCTTGCGGGCGGCAAGCTCGGCCATCTTGGCATCGACGTGCTGGGTAAACACGTATTCTGCCGGGCGCTGGTGGTCGAGCGGGATTTCGGGAGCCATCGGCTTTTCCGTCTCGGGGCCGAACAGGGCGACCTTGGCAATGTGCCAGGGCCTGCGGACCGCATCCATCACCGCCGTCGACTCGTAGCCCGAATGGACCATGCAGTCGGCGCATTTTTCGTAATTGCCGGTGCCGTAGGCATCCCAGTCGGTATCGGTCATGAGCTCGTTGAAGCTCTTGGCGTACCCTTCACCCAGCAGGTAGCACGGGCGCTGCCAGCCAAACGGGTTGCGCAGCGGCTTGCCCCACGGCGTGCAGTGATACTGCTCGTTGCCCGCCAGGAAGTTCAGGAACAGCGGCGACTGCGTAAAGCGCCACTTCTTGCCCTTGCCAAGGCGGAAGATGTCGCGGAACAGCTGCTTGGTCTTCTGCCGGTTGAGGAAGTGCTCCTGATCAGGCGCACGCTCATAGGCATAGCCCGGCGCGGTCATGATGCCGTCCACGCCCATGGCCATCACTTCATCGAAGAAGGCGGCAACGCGCTTGGGGTCGGCCCCATCGAACAGGGTGCAGTTGATCGACACGCGGAAGCCGCGTGCCTTCGCCTTCTTGATCGCGGCCACGGCGCGCTCGTACACGCCATCCTGGCAGACGGAGGCATCGTGCATCTGCGGGTCGCCATCAAGGTGCACATCCCACGAGAAGAACGGATTCGGCTCGTAATCGTCCATCTTCTTTTCAAGAAGGAGGGCGTTCGTGCACAGATATACGTACTTCTTGCGTGCGATCAGCCCGCGGATGATCTCGGGCATCTCCTTGTGCAGCAGCGGCTCGCCACCGGCCACGGCAATAACGGGCGCACCGGCCTCGGTATCGGCATCAAGGCATTCCTGTACGCTCAGGCGCTGGTTCAGGATCTGCGCGGGGTAGTCGATCTTGCCGCACCCGGCGCAGGCCAGGTTACAGCGGAACAAGGGCTCGAGCATAAGCACGAGCGGATAACGTTTACGCCGCGTGACATGCTGCTTGACAACATAGGCGCCGACGCGGACTGCCTGCATAATAGGAACGGCCATGAAACCTCTGCTCCTGCACCGGCCCAACCGCCGGTCTCATATTTCAAGTCTGGTAGGTCGGACTATGGACACATCCACCTACAAGAAAACAAGCCCAACATCACCCAGCCGTGCACACAGAGCATGCCGAGGTTGCGGACTTGTACGACACATGAAGCCTTTCGCGAGGGTATAGGACAGAAACCATCCTGTATTCAATTGCTATTGCCTTCAGTGTGGCCAATTAACAACAGTCGCGGAATTAGAGACTGTATTTGCACGCCTAACCGGAGTAACACATCGCGATTACGCTACGGTCGCCATGGTCCGTTTGCCATGAGCCGCCATTCATCGCCGCCGGGGCAGCCCTGCCCGGCCCCTTGCCGGGGCGCGGGGCCCAACCGAAAACCGGGTCGGTTCCTCCCACACGGGCAAGGGCCGACACAGAACAATGGACGCGAACATCATGGATCAGACCAAACCCGCGATTCCGACCCTCGGGCGCTACGCCCAGCTTGACCGGGTGCAGTGGCCGCACGACATGCGCAACCTCTCGGTCGAGCAGCTCAAACAGCTTGCGGAGGAACTGCGGTCGGAGACGATCGATACCGTGTCCACCACCGGCGGCCACCTTGGTGCCTCGCTGGGCGTGGTTGAACTGACCGTGGCACTCCATGCCGTGTTCGACACCCCTGCCGACCGCGTGATCTGGGATGTGGGCCACCAGACCTACCCCCACAAGATCCTGACCGGGCGGCGCGATCGCATCCGCACCCTGCGCCAGCCGGGCGGGCTTTCGGGCTTTACGCGGCGTAGCGAGAGCGAATACGACCCGTTTGGCGCGGCGCACTCCTCCACCTCCATCTCGGCGGGCCTCGGCATGGCCGTCGCCCATCACCTGCGCGCGGAGGAAGACCCTTCCTACCGCGAGCGCAACGTGATCGCGGTGATCGGCGATGGCTCGATCTCGGCGGGCATGGCGTATGAGGCGATGAACAATGCCTCGCATTGCGGCCCCGGCGCCGAGCGCCTGATCGTGGTGCTCAACGACAACGAGATGTCGATCGCGCCCCCGGTGGGCGCGATGTCGAGCTACCTGTCGCGGCTGATGTCCTCGCGCAAGTTCCTCAACCTGCGTGAACTCGCCGCCAAGATGGCCAAGCGCCTGCCCGGTCGCCTCGAGCGCACCGCCAAGAAGGCCGATGAATACGCGCGCGGCATCATGACCGGCGGCACTTTGTTCGAGGAACTCGGCTTCTATTATGTCGGCCCGGTTGACGGGCATGACATGAACCAGCTCGTCCACATCCTGCGCAACCTGCGCGATGCCGAGGATGTCGGCCCCGTGCTGCTGCATGTCATCACCGAAAAGGGCCACGGCTACAGCCCCGCCGAATCGGCGGGGGACAAGTATCACGCCGTCTCCAAGTTCAATGTCGTGACCGGCGAACAGAAGAAGGGTCCGTCCGGCCCGCCGAGCTATACCTCGGTGTTTGCGAAGGAACTCGTCCGCCAGGCCGCGACCGACGACAGGATCGTCACGATCACCGCCGCCATGCCGTCCGGCACGGGGCTGGACAAGTTCGCCAAGGCCTATCCCGACCGCTTTTTCGATGTCGGCATTGCCGAGCAGCATGCCGTGACCTTTGCCGCCGGCATGGCCACCGAGGGGCTGCGCCCGTTCTGCGCCATCTATTCCACCTTCCTGCAGCGCGCCTATGACCAGGTGATGCATGACGTGGTGCTGCAGAAGCTGCCTGTGCGCTTTGCCATTGACCGCGCGGGGCTGGTGGGCGCCGATGGCGCGACCCATGCAGGCTCCTTCGACATCGCCTATCTCGGCTGCCTGCCCGGCATCACGCTGATGGCGCCGAGCGACGAGCTTGAACTGCTGAACATGACCGCCACCGCCATCGCGTTTGACGAAGGCCCGCTCGGCCTGCGCTACCCGCGCGGCGCGGGGCTGGGGCTGGCCCTGCCGGAAGCAGGCCAGATCATCGAGATCGGGCGCGGGCGAATCGTGCGCGAGATGGCGCGCCAGTCCGGCCCCGAGCAGGGCGGCATCGCCATCCTCTCGCTCGGGCCGAGGCTTGCCGATGCGCTCAAGGCGGCTGACATGCTGGCAGCGCAGGGGCTTTCCCCCACCGTGGCTGATGCCCGCTTCGCCAAGCCGCTCGACACCGCGCTGATCGAGCAGCTTGCGCGCAACCATGCCGTGCTCATCACCATCGAGGAAGGCTCGGTTGGTGGATTTGGCAGCTTTGTCATGACGCATCTGGCCAAGACCGGCCTGCTCGATCGCGTGCGCTTCCGCCCCATGACCCTGCCCGACCGCTTCATCGACCATAACAGCCAGGAGGCCCAGTACCATGAGGCCGGGCTGGATGCGGTGGCCATTACCAATACCGCACTCGATGCGCTGGGTGTCGGAATCAGCATGACGCAGCCCTTGCTAAAGACGGCAAACGGACCGAAATCATGAACATTATGAAACATGTCCTGAAAACCACCGCACTGGCGCTGTGCGCCGGCCTGATGGCGGCACCGGTCATCCCTGCCGTCTTCCCCATTTCCGCAGCCCATGCGGCCGCCGCATCCGACGCGCAGGTGCAGGAGCCGATCAAGGCCCTGTATGCCGCCCTCGACCGCGTGCAGGCCAAGGGCAGCGGCACGTTCGAGCAGCGTTCGCAGATGCTGGCGCCCGCAATCGACCGCGCCTATGACATGGAGGCCGTGCTCGCTTCCTCCATCGGCCCGCGCTACGCCACCCTGCCCGATGACCAGAAGCAGCAGCTCCTGACCACGTTCCGCCAGTTCACCATTGCCCGCTATGTCTCGAGCTTCAAGCCGGGCAGCGATGCGCGCTTCACCATCGACCCCGCTGTCACTCCCTCACCGGTGGGGAATGACCGTATTGTTATAACACATATTGGCTCATCCGATGACCCGAGCGGGACCGAAATCAATTACGTGATGCGCTCGGGTGCCAAGGGCTGGCAGATCGTTGACGTGCTGCTCAATGCCCATATCAGCCAGGTAGCGGCACAGCGTGCAGATTTCAGCTCCGCGCTGTCTGGCGGCAATGTGCAAAAACTGACAAATCTGTTACAGAAGAAAATCAAGACCTTCTCGGAAGAGTAACCTGACCCTTCCCTGACGTCTTTTTCATTTTGCTTCACGCGCGGGACCTTGCCGGAAAAATAATGTCTGTTTTCAACGCTCTTGTTTCACCCGCCGGACTGGCTGCGACTGTCGCGGCCGCCGGGTGCATGCAGGCAGCGGTAGGCACTTTTCTGGTCTCGCGTTTCCGCTGGCAGGAAAAACGCGTTGACCGGGCGGTGCCCCTGCCCCCGGTCTCCGTGCTCAAGCCACTGCATGGCGACGAACCCCTGCTGGAGGAAGCCCTCGAAAGCTTCTGCACGCAGGATTATCCGCAGATGCAGATCGTCTTTGGCGTGCAGGCCGAGGATGATGCCGCCATACCCATCGTGCACCGCCTGATGGAACGCCATCCGGACGTGCCGATGGAACTGGTGATCGATCCCACCTTCCACGGCGTGAACCGCAAGATCGGCAACCTGATCAACATCATGGCGCGTGTTAAGCATGATGTGCTGGTCATTTCCGACTCGGACATCCATGTCGCACCCGATTACCTGCGCCATGTCGTGGGCGCCATGGTGCCCGACAATGTAGGGCTGGTCACCACGCTCTATGCCGGGCTGCCCGCCTCCAACACCGTGCCGCGGCTGCTGGCCGCCTGCCAGATCAACCACAACTTCCTGCCCGGCGTCATGCTGTCGCGCTACCTCGGGCGGCAGGACTGCCTGGGCGCCACCATGGCGCTGCGGCGCTCCATGCTCGACGCCATTGGCGGACTCGAGGCCCTTGTGCCC
>NZ_JABJWC010000075.1 GCF_013155395.1 Komagataeibacter melomenusus
GCAGACCCCCTCCGCCCCGCCCATGAGCGATGCGCCCTCCGACCTGTCGGTGCCGCAGGCGGAACAGCACGACCAGTTCAACCCCGCCATGCAGAACTCCGGCCATGGCAGCCGCCCGGCCCAGCAGTCGCACAGCCAGTCCTCGCCCAATGCCTATGCGGCGTTGCAGCACCCGATGAACTGGTCGCTCTCCGCCTCCCCCCTGCCGCGGCGCACCCAGCGCGGGCGCGCGGGCGGCACGGGCGGCCCGATCGACCTCTCGCTCGGCCCGGTGGTGCAGAATGGCAAGGTCAACGCCCCCTATTCCAGCAATACCCAGATCAGGGGCGTGAGCGAGGATTATGGCGCGGAACTCGACCGCTGGATCCGCAGCCACATGTACTACCCGCAGGAAGCCGCGCAGGCAGGCGAGGAAGGCCCCTCCTCCGTGCATGTGGAACTCGACCGCGACGGCCACGTGACCAAGGTGCGCCTGACCGGGCAATCCGGCTCCTACTATCTTGATGCGGCAACGGTGGGCATGTTCCGCAACGCCCAGCTTCCCCCCGTGCCGCCGGACATGCAGGGCGATACCTTCCCCATCGACCTGACCATCAACTACATCCTGATCCGCCGATAACGCGCGGGCAGCCGGGAGACCTCATCGCCATGGACACAGCACACCTCCTGCAGCAGGCCGGGCATGACTTCCACGCCTTCGACACGGCCGATGCCGCCGTGGCCCGCATTACCGAACTCTATGACCACGCAGCCGCGCTGATCCGCCACGCCTTCGCCACGCGCGATACATCGGGGCTGGCAGATGCGGTCTATCCCTACCTTGCCTTCATGCCCGCAAGCCCCTTGCCGCCCGATGGGCCGCGCCCGCCCTTTGACGTGGTGCTCGAGCCCGGCTTCTACGGCACCACGCTCACCCGCCCCGCCCTGTTCGCAGCCTACTGGCGCGAACAGATCGAAAGCCTGCTGCGCCATTACCGCACGCCGGTCATGGTGGGGCTGTCGCGCCAGCCCATCCCGCTCTCCTACGTGATGGAGGAGGCGGTCACCTCGCTGACCGAATCGGACCTTGCATGGATCCAGACCCATTTCGCGCTGCCCGACCTGCATGTGACCGATGATTCGATCGCCAACTGCGAGTACATCCCCCGCCCCGACGTGCCGCGCCCGCTCGCGCTGTTCACCGCCCAGCGCACCGACTACTCCCTGGCGCGGCTGCACCACTACACCGGCACGGCGCCACGGCATTTCCAGCGTTTCATCCTGCTGACCAACTACCAGCGCTATGTCGATGCGTTTCGTGAATACGGGCATGCGCAGGTGGATGCGGGGTCGGAATACACCGCCTTTGTCGAGCCGGGCGAGATCATCCACACCCGCGCCGCGCCCCACGCCGCCACCCATGCGGGCCAGAACCTGCCACAGATGCCCGCCTACCACCTGTGCCGCCCCGATGGCGATGGCATCACGCTCATCAACATTGGCGTAGGCCCCGCCAATGCCAAGACCATTACAGACCACCTGGCCGTGCTGCGCCCGCATTGCTGGCTGATGGTGGGCCACTGCGCGGGGCTGCGGCGCAGCCAGAAGCTGGGCGACTACGTGCTGGCGCATGGCTACCTGCGCGATGACCATGTGCTTGATGACGACCTGCCGCCCTGGGTGCCCGTGCCCCCCATTGCCGAGGTGCAGATGGCGCTGCAGGACGTGACCGCCCGCGTGACCGGCCTGCATGATGCCGAGGTCAAGACCCGCCTGCGCACCGGCACGGTCATGACCACCGACAACCGCAACTGGGAGTTGCGGCTGGGCGCGCTGTTCACGCGCATCAACACCTCCCGTGCCATTGCGGTGGACATGGAATCGGCCACGATCGCGGCCAACGGCTTCCGTTTCCGGGTGCCCTACGGCACGCTGCTGTGTGTTTCGGACAAGCCGCTGCATGGCGAACTCAAGCTGCGCGGCATGGCCAATGCCTTCTACCGCGAGCGCGTGCGCCAGCATCTGGTGGTGGGAATCGAAACCATGCAGCAGTTGCGCGCGCAGGGCGTGGACCGGCTGCATTCGCGCAAGCTGCGCGGGTTTGACGAGCCTGCTTTCCGCTAAATCATTAAGATCATAAAAGTTTTTGGGTACCGCCTTTTTTCAAAAAGGCGACATTCTTTTGAAGCTTTTTGAAAAAAGCTTCACCAAAAACTTTGATCTGTTGATCAGAAATCCGGCAGCGTGGGGGCCAGGTGCCCGCCCTGGCGCACCGGCGCCATGCGACGGGCAAGGCCGGTGGCGTCATCGGTTTCCACCATCATGCCCGCGATGCTGGCCTCGCCCTCGGCGGGTTGCAGGCGCTCGCCGGGCATCTTGCGCACGAATCGGGCAATCGCCGCCTCCTTGCCCATGCCGATCACGCTGTCATAGTCGCCACACATGCCCGCATCGGTCTGGAAGGCCGTGCCGTGGGGGAAGATGCGGTGATCCGCCGTGGGCGTGTGCGTGTGCGTGCCGATGACCAGCGACACGCGGCCATCAAGGAAATGGCCCATGGCCCATTTCTCGCTCGTGGCCTCGGCATGCACGTCCACCACGGCGGCATGCATGGTCACACCCAGCCGGTGGCGCGAGAGGATATCGGTCACGCTGCGGAAGGGATCATCCATCGCATCCATGAACTGCCGGCCCATGATGCTGACCACCAGCGCCTTGCGGCCATCGACGAGTTCCACCACCACGCTGCCCTGCCCCGGCGTGCCGGGCGGGTAGTTGGCGGGGCGGATGATGCGCGGTTCGCTGCCGATATGGCCGATCAGGTCGCGCCGGTCCCAGCTATGGTTGCCCAGCGTGATGACATCGGCCCCCGCCTCAAGCAGGTCGCGGCCGATGGCGGGCGACAGGCCAAAGCCGTGGCTGGCGTTCTCGCCATTGACCACCACGAGGTCGAGGGCCAGGTCGCGCCGCAGGCCGGGCAGCCGGGAAATGACGGCCTCGCGCCCCACGCGCCCGACAATATCGCCCAGAAACAGTATTCTCAAGAAAACAGCCTTTATCTACCGCGTCCGCCCGTCACCACGACACCGGATCCATTCACGCTCGGTCACGATCGCGGGCAGCGCCACGTCATACCGGCCGGTCGGGATGCACGCCACTTCCTGAAAGGAAAAGCCAAACCCCACCGCCCGCGCCGCGGGCAGGCTGGCCAGCGTGCGATCATAATAGCCCCCGCCATATCCCAGCCGCATGCCCCGCCTGTCAAATGCCAGCAGCGGCACGCACACCACATCAGGCTGCACGATGGGGCCATCAGGGTGGGCGGTGCCATAGCGGCCCGCCCGCATGGTGCAACCCGGCTGCCACAGGCGGAAGGCCAGCCTGTGGCCCCTGGGCGTGGTTTCAGGCAGGGCAATGCACAGGCCATCGGCGTGGAGCGCATGCATGACGGGCTGGAGTTCACTCTCGCCGGGCAGGGGCCAGACAAGGGCAATGGCATCGCCTGCCGTGGCCATGGCGCGCAGGGCGCGGACCATGCGGTGCTGGAGGGCTTTCTCGGCCATTTCACGCCCGGGGGCAGCGGCAAAATCGGCCCGCCTGCTGGTCATGACGCCACGCAGGGCCTGCTTGGCATGCGCGGTGGACCATGATTCGTTTGCGATGGAAGTCATGGAAAATGATACGGAGCCGCCATGGCCGTTGGTCGGATCAGCCCTCCCGGACCTGCTGACGCAGGTGGGCGCCAGATAACGTGACCACGATCACGACAGTGCCAGCTCCCTAGGAAGTGCTTATCGGCCCAGGGGTTGAATCATGCCTGACGCACCCGGCAGCCCCGCCCTTTCTATCTAGTCTTCTTCCAGTGCGTCCGCAATGTTTTCCGCACGTTCAACAAGATGCGCAAGCTGCTCCCTGCGGCGTTCGTTCTCGATGCGCGCCTGCCGACCCTGCGCAAGCTGGTGGGCGGTGTCCGATGACATCTTTTCCGCCGTCAGGTCATGGATCTCGTCGGCCATGAGCAGGGCGGCCAACGCAAGCAGCCGCCCCTCGCCGCTATGGCCGCCGAGTTCGCGGATGCGCTCGATCCGGCGCTCGACTTCCTGCGCCATGGCCTGAAGGTGCTTTTCCTGCCCTTCCTTGCATCCCACGGCATAGGAAAAACCGTTGATGCGCACGGTAACCTGGCTCATGGCCTATTCCTCCCCGCTGGTGGTTTCCCCACCTTCATCAAGCACGTCGCGCACACGGGCAATGAGCACGTCGATATTGGCGGCAAGCGCCTGCAGGTCGACATCAGGCGCGGGTGGCGGCTGGATGGCGGCCTGGGCCGTGCGGCGGTCCAGAGCGAAGGCGATGCGGTTGAGGGCGAGTTCAAGGCGGTCAGCCGGATTCTCTCCAGCCTCCGAGGGGGAGCGCGTGGCGTCCTGTTCCGGTGGCATGATAATATCAGACACGTTCATCCTTTCCCTCGTTCCTCCCCTTGAACTGATCGCGCGGTGCGGTTTCAACGTCAAGCATGATCAACAAACATGACCATTATATGCCGCTTATCATGGTTTCGGGCACGCAGGATCTGGCGCTGGTCACCACGACTGCGGCATCGTTACGCATGGACTGCGCCGTGGTTTCCCCCCCCGGGGCAGGGTGTTTCATGGGCGTGCCGTGGTGGACGGCGCTGGTGGCGGGCTGCCCGCTGCCCGCCTGGCTGGACTGCGGGCAGGCGGCGGGCCATGCCGCAGCCGCCCTGCGCGCAGGATTGAGCGGTGTCATTGTCAGCGCCACGGCCCCGCAGCACCATGCCCTTGCATCACTGGCCAGCCTGACGGGTGGCCACGTGCTGCGCGCGCGCCCGCACGCGCTGGAACTGCCCGCACGGGGTGCGAGGGATGCGCTGGAAAGATACCTGCGTAATCCCCGCATGCCCTGACAGACCCGTCCGGGCCAGCGCAGGATGCACGCATGCCCATTTGCAAGGGGAACGAGAAATGACACTGACACCGCAGGTCAAGGCGATCCTTGACCACTACGAAAGTGACACGCCGGGCACCAGGGCCAACCTCTACCGGCTGATGAACACCGGCAGGCTCGCGGGCACCGGCAAGCTGGTAATCCTGCCGGTCGATCAGGGTTTCGAGCATGGGCCGGGCCGTTCATTCGCCCCCAACCCGCCCGCCTATGACCCGCATTACCATTACTCGCTCGCCATCGAGGCCGGGCTGAACGCATTCGCAGCCCCGCTGGGCATGCTCGAGGCCGGGGCCAGCACGTTTGCGGGCCAGATCCCCACCATCCTCAAATGCAACAGCTCCGACAGCCTGACCACGCAGAAGAACCAGGCCGTGACCGGCACGGTGGCCGATGCGCTGCGGCTGGGCTGCTCGGCCATCGGGTTCACCATCTACCCCGCCAGCGACTACCAGTTCCACCAGATGGAGCAGTTGCGCGAGATGGCGCGCGAGGCCAAGAACGCAGGGCTTGCCGTGGTGGTGTGGAGCTACCCGCGCGGCCCGATGCTGGACAAGGCGGGCGAGACGGCCATCGACATCTGCGCCTATGCCGCCCACATCGCCGCCGAACTCGGCGCCCACATCATCAAGGTCAAGCCCCCGACCGAGGATTTGTGCCTGCCCGCGGCCAAGAAGGTCTATATCGACGAGAAGGTGGATATCACCACCCTGCCCGCGCGAATCCGCCATGTGGTGCAGTCGGCCTTTGCGGGGCGCCGCATCGTGATCTTCTCGGGTGGCGAACACACCACCACCGCCCACCTGCTCGAGACCATCCGCGGCATCCACCAGGGCGGCGGGTTCGGCTCGATCATCGGGCGCAACACCTTCCAGCGCCCCCGTGCCGAAGCCCTGAAGCTGCTTGGCGAGATTACCGACATCTTCGCGCAGAAAGCCTGATCCCGCCGCCGGTGCCCCGCATGGTAAAGCAGGCCATGCGGGGGCTGTTCGCAGCCGCCCCGGTGGCCTAGGATCAGCCCGACATGACCGATTGCCAGCTTTACCTCATCACGCCCGAATCGCTTGATCCGGCCACCTTCGCCCCCCGCCTTGCCGAGGCGCTCGACGCAGGCCCGGTGGCTGCGGTGCAACTGCGCCTTAAAAACGTCGATGACGACACGATCCGCCGCGCGGTGGACGTGCTCCAGCCCGTAACCCATGCGCGGAACGTGGCCTTCATTCTGAATGACCGCCCCGACCTTGCCGCAAGCTGCGGCTGCGACGGGGCGCATGTGGGCATGGACGATACCGACGTGGCCACCGCCCGGCGCATTCTGGGCGACGACCTGCAACTTGGCGTATCGTGCTATGACAGCCGCGACATGGCCCTGCGCGCGGGTGAGGCCGGGGCGGACTACGTGGCGTTTGGCGCGTTCTTCCCCTCGCCATCGAAGGAAACCGAGGTGCGGGCCGACCCGGCGCTGCTCACATGGTGGAGCAGCATGATCGAACTGCCGGTGGTGGCCATTGGCGGCATCACGCCCGATAACTGCGGCACGCTGGTGCGCGCGGGGGCGGATTTCCTGTCGGTCATCAGCGCGGTATGGTCGCACCCTGATGGAGCGGGCGCGGGTGTCAAGGCTATGAACGCGGCGATTGCAGCCGCAGAAGCATAAACGTTTCAGGTAAAGCTCTTTTCAAGAAGCTTCACAGGCCGGATTCCCGCTCCGGGCGCAGATACCCCGCCCACCTCTGCACAGTCGGGCTGGGGTCCGCCTCAAGCGCGGGCAGGATCGTCGCCAGACCGGGAAAATCCCGCCAGCACTGCGCCAGTGCCCGCAGCGCCGTGCGCCTGACCAGGGCCGAGCGGTCCTGCAGGGCCATGGCGATCAGGGCATTGCGGTCAACGGGTTGCCTGACATCACGCCGCGCCAGTTCCGGCACGGGCCGGTCGAGGCCCAGCGATTTGTTCACCCATTCCCGCCGGGTGCCCGTTTTCCATCGCGCCTGCCCCCATAGCAGCACCTGTAGCGCGGTGGCCCGCACGCCTGCCTGCCGCGCCATGGCCGCCAGCATGGGCAGGGCGGCATCAAGCAGCGGCGTGCGCAGGAAGGAACGCAGGGTCACGGCCAGCGCGCCATCGCATGCCGTGGCAAACCGCGCGACGAGTTGCACCCGCACGGCGGGGCGGGCGAAAAGTTGGTCCATGCAGGCCGCCTGCGCGGGTGCCCAGCGCATCCAGTCCTGCCATCCTGCCCGCAGGGCCAGGCCCATGGCGACCGCGACATCGGGCGCAACCTGCGCGAACAGCCTGCCTGCGCACCATGCGGCGGCCGTGCGCACGGGGCCAGCCCAGTCATTGAGGCGCATGGCAAGGGCCGCCAGCATGAAAGGCGAACGCGGCACGGTGACCAGCGCGTTGAGGGCAGCCTCGCGCACATGGCCATCACGGTGCAATATGAGCACCTGCGCCAGCATGGGCATGGTGGCCAGCACGCCGCATATGCGGCGGCGGTCCTGTTCGGGGTTCCTGGGGTAATAAAAACAGCACAACGCGTTTCTGATCCGCACGCTGGCCGTAACAACCTGCGCCGCCGGCAGGCCATCAAGCCTTGCAACACACGCCGCGACAAGGGCGGTGGGCGGCGCGGTCCCTGCCAGCAGGCATTGGCCAAGCGCAACGAGGTCCGCCTCGAGCGCAGGGGGCAGGTCGTAATCCGTCAACATGGCAAGAAAAGCTCCATGACCGGGTTCAGGCACCCAAAACGGGATCAATACCTGCCGACAGGAGGCCGGTGATCTTTTTACCAGCGAGGCCGCGGATTGCAAATCCTGACAGACTAAAAAGGATAAAAGTTTTTGGTGAAGCTTTTTTCAAAAAGCTTTGAAAAGACGCCGCCTTTTGAAAAAAGGCGGCACCCAAAAACTTTTATTACTTTCCAGTATTTTACGATCCGGCTCCCAGCCACTGCACATCCGCAATGCGGTTGGTGCCCGCCGCCAGCATCACCAGCCGGTCAAAGCCCAGCGCAATGCCCGCACACGGCGGCAGGTTGCCAAGGGCGGACAGGAAGGCTTCATCCATCGGCCAGTCCAGCCCGGATTCGCCGGGGTAAAGCGCCAGCCGCCGCGCCCGGTCGGCCTCAAAGCGGGCGCGCTGCTCGGCGGGGTCGGTCAGTTCCTCAAACGCATTGGCCAGTTCAATCCCGCCTGCATAAAGCTCGAAACGCAGCGCCACGCGCGGATCAGTGGGGTCGCGCCGGGCCAGCGCCGCCTGGCTTGCGGGCCAGTGCGTCAGGAAGGTGGGGCGCGTGCGGCCGATACGGGGCTCGACGCGCGCCATCATCAGGCGGAAGAACAGGTCCTCCCACGTCTCGCCGCGACGCAGGTCGCACCCTGCCGCCTCGGCCAGCGCCGGGGCGTCGCCCTCATGGGCCAGAATGTCCACGCCGGCATGGCGGGCAAAGGCTTCGGCCACGCTCAGCCGCTCGAAGGGGGCGGCAATGCTGATCTCATCGCCCTCCACCCGCACCACCGGCGGCACGACCGCGCGCAGCAGGGCTTCGGTTTCATCCATCAGGCTGCCCAGCGTGGCGCCGGGGCGATACCATTCCAGCATGGTGAACTCATGGGCGTGCAGCCTGCTGCCCTCGGCATTGCGCCACACCCGCGCCAGTTGGTACACGGGCAGGCCGGTGGCGGCGACGATGCGCTTCATGGCAAATTCCGGGCTGGTGTGCAGCCACAGCCGCTCACGGCTGCCATCGGCCCCCGCGCGCTCGGTGGCAAAGACCTTGAGGTGCACTTCCTCGCCCGGAGTCGGCACGGCGTAGGGGGTCTCGACTTCCGTATAGCCTCGCGCATCAAAAAAAGCCCGCACCCCGCGCAGCACGAGGTTGCGGCGCAACAGCCGCGGCAGCCGGTCGGCAATGCGGGCATGATCAGGGCGTGGGGGCAGGGACTCGGGCATGGGGCACGCTCTCGGGTTGCAGCGGACGGATGCGCGCAGTAACAGCCCCCGCATGGCACTCCCGGTCAATCCCC
>NZ_JABJWC010000076.1 GCF_013155395.1 Komagataeibacter melomenusus
AGCGTGCCCCATGCCCCCATGCCGCCGCCCCCGCTGCCCGAACGGACCAGGGCGCTGCTCAGGCACGCCCGCGCGCCAGAGTGCACGCCACCAGAGTGCGCGCCACCCGGCCCTGCGCCCATCGCCTTTGCCCCCGGGCAGCCGGACCGGCAGGCCTTTCCCTTTCCGCTATGGGCAAAACTGCTTGAGCAGGACTGGCGCAGGCCCGCATGGCCCATGGCTGGCGCGCCGCCGCCATCTGGCCATCCTGCCCTGCGGCAGGCCATTGCCGCCCATCTGCGCACGGCCCGGGGTTTTGACCCTGCGCCGGAGAGTATCGTCATCACCGCCGGTGTGGGGCAGAGCCTGTCGCTGTTGGCCCGCATCACCCTTGAAGCCGGCGAACAGGCCTGGGTGGAAGAGCCGGGCTATCCCGGCATCAGGGCCGCACTGGCGGCAGCCGGCATCCATGCCGTGCCGGTTGCCATTGATGAAGCGGGATTCGACCCCGCAACCGCCCTCGCCACGGCACCCGATGCCCGGATGGCGGTTGTGGCCCCGTCACATCACTATCCGCTGGGTACGGTGCTGAGCCTGCAGCGCCGCCTGGCCCTGCTCAGTTGGGCACAACGCAGGCAGGGCTGGATCATTGAAGATGATTTTGACGGCGAATACCGCTATGCGGGCCGCCCGCTGGCGCCATTGCGCGCCCTCGACCGCGCGGGGCGGGTCGCCTATCTGGGCAGCTTTTCCAAACTGCTCTTTCCTGCCCTGCGGCTGAGTTACATCGTGCTGCCGCCGCCCCTTGTAACGGTGGCGCAGGCGGTCCTGCCGCAGCTCTTTACCCCCGCCCCGCTCATGGGGCAGGGTGCGCTGGCGCGTTTCATCGCGGAGGGGCATCTGGCCACGCACCTGCGGCGCACGCGCCTGCTCTATGCCGCCCGCCAGAAAAGCCTGATGGACGCAGCCGACCGCCACCTTGCGGGCCGCATGCATATTGCCCCCGATTCCGGCGGCATGCATGTCGTCGCCTGCCCGGATCCTGCCCTTGCCTCCACCTTTGATGACAACGCCGCCACCGCTGCCGCGCTGAAGGCAGGCGTGCGGGTTGCGCCCCTTTCAGAATGTTATGTCGGTCCGCACAGGCAGCATGGCCTGCTGCTGGGATATGCCGGCACGCCGCACCACGAGATTGATCCCGCCATGCGCAGGCTGGCCCGCGCCCTTGAAGCCTTCATGCCGCGTGATGCCGGTGCGCGATGCCCTGCAGGCCAGGTATGAAGGCGTGAAGGCGCCTCAGTCAGCCGCGCGCGGCGTGCCCGCAAGCTGGCCCTGCAGCGTTTCCACCTGCTGGCGCAGGTCCATGATCTCCTGCAGCAGGTTCTCCACCGTGCGGTTGCCCGCGCGCTCGACCGCGTAAAGCGAGGTGAACAGCGACATGGCCTGCCGCACCACGGCGGCCTGCTCCTGGCCGAGTGCTTCAAGCCCGTCGCCTGCCGCATCGGGGGCCTGACGGTCCATGAATTCGCCCATCATGCGCTCAAGGTAGTCGGATACCTCGCCCTGCCTGCTGTCGCCATAGCAGCGGATCAACTGGCGCAGGAAGGCGACCGGCAGCATGGCGCGGCCGCGCGTTTCCTCCTCGAGCATCACCTGGGCGAGCACGCCACGGGTAATGTCATCGCCGGTGCGGGCATCAAGAATGACAAAGGCACGGTCGAGCTTGACCATGTCCATCAGGTTCTCGAGCGTGATGTATGCCGACACTTCGGTATCGTACAGCCGCCGGTTGGCATATTTCTTGATGACGACGGGAGCAGAAGAGACCGACACATGCCTTCCTTTCACATGGCGCGGAAACCAGGCCTGGGGGCCACGGCGCGCCCCACGCGGACGCCCTGGCGTGAGGCGTGCCTTCCCCCTTTAGGGCATAACCCGCGCGCCGACCATGAGCCGCGTCATCAAACCTTCACTTTCCACCCGGACAGAACGCCGTATCCTGCCCCGCCGGAGGGCCACGCGCAGGCTTTTGCGCCCGGTCACGGCGCGTTCATGACGTATTGTGTCAGAAGCTGTCCTTTTCCTTCCGCAGCCTGCCCAGCGTCGTCACGTCGGGCGCGCGCAGGAAGGGATTGGTCGCGCGCTCCACATCAAGCCGCACCGGCAGCGTGGGCAGGCCACGCGCCCGCAGGCTGGCCACCTCGGCCGCGCGGGCCTGCACGGCGGGGTTGTCTGGCGCGACATGCAGGGCGAAACGCGCGTTGGACTGCGTATATTCATGCCCGCAGCACAGCAGCGTCTGGCCCGGCAGGGCGTCGATGCGGCGGAGCGAGGCGAACATGTCGGCCGGCGTGCCCTCGAACAGCCGCCCGCAGCCCATGCTGAACAGGGTATCGCCACAGAACAGCGCGGGCCCTGCGGGGAAATAATACGATACCTCACCCGACGTATGCCCCGGCGTTGCAATCACCTGCACCTGCTGCGTGCCAAATGCCACCACATCGCCATCGCGCACCGCGATATCGAGCGGCGGCAGGCGGTACGCATCCACTGCCGCCCCCACGATCCGCGCGCCGTAACGCTGGCGCAGGGCCTCGGCTGCAGCAATATGGTCGGCATGGTGGTGCGTGAGGAAGATCATGTCCAGCCGCCCGCCTGCTTCATCAATGGCGGCGACAAGGGGCGCTTCCTCGGCGGGGTCGACCATGCCAGCGGGGCCTGCCGGGCCATCGTGCACGAACCAGGCGTAATTGTCCGACAGGATGGGAATCGCCTCGATCAGGAGCCTGCGTGTCATGACTGTCCCTTCATGTAATCTGACCGGCTGCAAAACCATGGGCATGGCCTGCCCGCGTGCAGCCTGTTAGTGTAACACCCATGGGCGCCAACATGCACACCGCCGCAAGCTTTTATGCTTCCCGCCGGGGCCAGATGGCCGCCCGGCTGCTTGGCCAGCGCATGGCCGGATTCTGGCCGGAGGGATCGCCTGGCCTCATGCTCGGGCTTGGCTATGCCCTGCCTTTCCTGCCACTGTGGGACCGGCCGGGACAGCCGTGCTTTTCAGCCAGGCTCGACACGCCGGTCACGCGCGAGGGGGGCGGCCCGTGGCAGGGGCGCGACTGCGTGGCCAGCGGCGACAGCCTGCCCTTCGATGACCTGAAATTCGACCGCATCCTGATGATCCACGCGCTTGAAACCAGCGAGGACAAGAACACCCTGCTGCGCCAGGTCTGGAAAATTCTCAAGGATGACGGCGTGCTGCTGCTCATCGTGCCCAACCGGGCCGGGCTTTGGGCGCATACCGACAATTCCCCCTTCGGGCAGGGCACGCCCTTCTCGCGCCGCCAGATCGACCGCTGGCTGGCCAATGCCTGCTTCCGCGCCGAGCGCCATGAGGATGCCCTCTACATTCCCCCCGCCGGTCCCTGCCCCGCAGGCCCCGCCACCATGGCGGAATGGACGGGGCGCACCCTCTTCCCCCGCCTTGGCGGCGTGTGCATGATCGAGGCGGTCAAGGACATCTATGCGGGCGTGCCCACCCGCCCGGCCACGATCATGCCCGCCGGGCTGCGGCTGCGGCCCGCGCGGCTGTTTTCGCGCAGCCTCACCCACCGCCAGCGGGGTGGGAACGCGCAGGATACTTGACCAATTTTACTGGAATCTCCATGAACATGATCCCATGTCGCTAATTCAATCCCTCAAGCTTGTCCTTGCCCCGCCGCACCCGGCCGCGCGCCCCTTCCTGCTCGCCTCAGGCGCAGGGGCCGTGATCGGGCGGCTGCTGCCGTGGCGGGTGACAAAGCTGCTTGGTACGGCCAGTGGCCTGTTCTTCGGGTTCTGCCTGTACTTCTTCCGTGACCCCGAGCGCGTCACCCCGGCCGAAGCCAACGTGGCCGTGGCCCCGGCGGATGGGCATATCGTCTCGATCGAGAAAGTGGCGCCGCCGCCCGAACTCGACATGGGCGATACCCCGGTGTGGCGCATCGCCACCTTCCTGTCGGTGCTTGATGTGCATGTAAACCGCATGCCCGTCGCGGGCACGGTCACGCGCGTGTCGTACCATGCGGGGCAGTTCCTCAATGCCAGTCTCGACAAGGCATCGGAACTCAATGAGCGCAATGCCCTGCGGCTGACCCTCAAGGACGGGCGGCAGCTTGCCGTGGTGCAGATCGCGGGGCTGATCGCGCGCCGCATCCTGTGCGATGCGGAAGAAGGCATGCAGTATGAAACCGGCGAGCGCTTTGGCCTGATCCGCTTTGGCTCACGCACCGACCTGTACCTGCCTGCCGACGTGGCCCCGCTTGTCGAGGTCGGCCAGACCATGATCGGCGGCGAGACCGTGATGGCGCGGCTCTAAGCGATTATGGCAGTCCCTCCCCCCGCCAACCGGTCCCGTCGCATCCGCAGGCTGAAAAAACGCCAGCGCCCCCGCGTGCGGGGCCTGTCGTTCAACCGGATGATCCCCAACCTCATGACCATGCTTGGCCTGTGCGCAGGCCTGACGGGCATGCGATTCGGGCTGGAGGGGCGGTTTGGCGGCGCGGCCACGGCACTCCTCATTGCCGCCTGCATCGACGGGCTTGACGGTCGCATCGCGCGGCTTTTGCGCGGCACCAGCCGGTTTGGCGCGGAGTTCGACAGCCTGTCCGACTTCCTGTGCTTCGGGGTGGCGCCTGCCTTCGTGCTGTACCTGTGGGCACTGCATGAAGGCGGGCGGTTTGGCTACATTCCGTGCATCATGTTCACGGTCTGCATGGCGCTGCGGCTGGCCCGCTTCAACGCCAGCCTTGATGATGACGCCAACCAGCCCAAATACGCCGCCAGTTTCTTTACCGGCGTGCCCGCGCCCGCCGGTGCGGGGCTGGCGCTGTTTCCGCTCTTTTTGGGGCTGGAGGCGCAGCGCCTGCATCTGGACTGGCTGTATGAACTCACCCGCGACCCGCTCCTGCCCGCGCTGACACTCAGCGGCACGGCCTTCCTGCTGGTATCAACGCTGCCGGTGTGGTCGTTCAAGAACTTCAAGGTGCCTTCGCCGCTCATCCTGCCTACCATGCTGGGCACGGGGGCCTATGCCGCCATCCTGATTGCCGAGCCGTGGGGGGCGCTTGCTGCGGCGGGCGTGATCTACCTGATGCTCCTGCCCATCAGCCGGCGCAGCTTTCACCGCCTGCGCCGCGCGGCGGAAGAGTTGCAGGAAAATGACGAGCCCGCGCCCCACAGCCCGGGCTGATGCGGGCAGGGTGCCGCCTTGTTCCACAACGCGCGGCACTTCCCGAAGCTTTTTGAAAAAAGCTTCACCAAAAACTTTTATCTTTTGCCTTCAGTCGTCTGCCAGCGCACCAGGGCGGCCAGGATTTCATCTGGCGCGGGCGGGCATCCGGGCAGTGCTACACGCGTGCGTGCCCGCGCGCCCACGCCGCCCAGCACGGCGTAATTGCCGCCAAACAGCCCGCCATCGACCGCGCAGTCTCCCACCACGGCCAGCACGCGCGCGCCCGGCATGGCCTGCCAGGCCAGTTCGACCACGGGCGCCATGCCCACCGTCAGGCTGCCGGTCAGCAGCAGCATGCCCGCCTGCCGTGGCGTAGGCACGAAGCGGATGGGGTGACTGCCCGCCAGCAGGGCGCGTGACAGGCTGGCCAGTTCAAGCCCGCAACCGGTGCAGCCGCCGCTTTCGATATGAAAGATGTCCAGCGCCTCAAGTCGCGGCAACGGCATGCCTTCGGGCCAGAACAGGTTGAGTTGCGCCATTACAGGTCCGCCCCGGTGGCTGACAGGCCCAGCGCGGCCAGAATCAGGTCCACATCCTCATAAGCCGCGCCAGACAGGATCGTGGGCAAGGCCTGCACCAGCGCCAGTGACGGGTCACCACACCACCAGGCGGCAACATGACCTTCCTCCACACGCAGCCAGTGCCAGACCGGGCCTGCGGGGCCTTGCGCCCAGCCCAGTCCTTCGCCCTGTCCTCCCTCAGGCGCCATGGCAGAGCCTTCGGGCAGGGCGGCAAGCAGGGACAGGCTTTCCCCGATCTCGTCCAGGCGGGCATCAAGCCGGTCGGTCATATCGCCCTGCCCCTTTTGTGCCGCCCGCGCGTTACAGCCCAGAATGCCCCAGCGCGCAGCCGTTATGGCGGACAGCACGCCCTTGCCACGGACCCGCGCCGCAAGCCCACGGGGCCGCCAGAACAGCCGGTGCAGGAGCGCGTGCTGCCCCACCAGCGTGGCCAGTTGCGTGTCCTCCACACGCACCTTAACGGTGGCAGGGGGGACGATGACATCAAACAGCAGGCGCCGCCCGCACAGTTCCCGGCAGATCTGCCGCACCTGCTCGAGCATGGTGGCAGCCAGGGTGGCGCAGCGCCCGTCGCCGCCCATCGCGCTGGCCTGCGCCAGCATATCGAGATGGGTGGCAATGCGTTCCATGGCACCCAGCATCACGCCTGCCGCCACGCCCTGCGCGGGCATGGGGGTGCCGGTGGCGTGGTGCAGGGCGCGGGCAAAAGCACGCTGGTGCGCCACGGTCGCGGTTGCATCAATCCGGGCCACCAGCAGCGCGGCCTGCTGGGGCGCAAGCCCGCGCAGGCGCGCGGCCAGCCCCCGATGCGCATAGCCCATGCAGGGCTGCACCGCCTCGATGCCTGCGCCCGGCAGGCCGAGCCGCAGATGGAACGGCGCGCGGAAATCTCCCTCCGCCGGGCCGTGACCCAGCACCGTGCCGCCTGCCCGCATCACGGCGGGGCCATCGATGAACTCCCGCCCCTCCGGCAGGCCGGGCGTGGGGGCGGAATGTGCCGCCAGCGGCGTTGCCACCGGCCATCGCCCCTGATCCAGCCAGGGGTCGCGACTGCCACCAGTGGCCGGAATGCCCCACAGGTCATGGATGATGCGCTCTGCCCCCCGCGCCCCCGCCCGCACGGGCGACAGGGCGGGATAACCTTCGGATGATACCCCGACACTGGCAACCAGCGGTGTCTGCCCCTGCCGGAACAGGGCATGCACCTGCACGCCATCGGACCATAGCCCCAGCAGGGGCAGTTCAGCCGCGCGCAACCGCGCGATCATGGCCTGCCATGCCTCGATTTCCAGCACAAACCGCCCGGCGCAGGGCGTGGGGGCACCGCGGCGGATCAGGGCTGCGACATCCGCGCTCATGCCAGCACCATCCCGCCCCGCAGGGCAAGAACCAGCACCATGCAGCCCAGCGCCAGCGCCAGGCCGGCCCGCACCCATGCCGCCGGGGCCGGTTGTGTTCCGGCTGGCGCCGCGGTGGCAAAGACCGGCCACAGGCAGGCCCCGGCCAACAGGGCCACCATCGGCGCGGCCTCCATCTCGGCCAGCAGAATCAGCGCCAGCGCCATGCCGGGCAGAAAGGGCGGCCACAACAGGCTGAAAGGCCCCGCCATGCCCCGGCCCCTGCCGCCACAGGCCAGCGCCAGCAGGCATGCCGCAAGCGGCAGGGGGGCCGTGGCGGCGGGCAACCCCGCTGCCAGCACTGCCCAGCCCGACCAGTCCATGTAGCCTGCGCGCACGCGGGAGCAGGGCAGGAGCGTGCGCAACAGGCACACACAGCCCAGAAAGGTCAGCGCGGCGCGAAGGGCAGGCCACACGATGGCCGCCTGCGCCAGAACCGGCAACGTGGCCAGCAGGGCCATGGACCCACCCGGCGGCTGGTCCCGCAGCCTGGCCGACAGCACGCCACAGGCCAGCAGCAGCCCGCCTGCCAGCAGCACGGCACCGGCCTGTTCCTGCCGCCCGCCCCACCCGGCCTGCAGCACGAACAGCCCGCCCTGCGCCATGGCCAGCCCCCCCAGCCCCACGCGCAGCGCGGGCCAGTCATCGTGCTGGCCAAAAGCAAGATGCAGGCCCAGCCCCAGCCCGATGAACATGACCAGCAGGTCGCACCGCCCGCATGCCATGGCCAGCACCGCGCTGGCTGACAGGATGAAAGGTTGGGGCCCGGCCATGCGCCCCACTTCCCGCGCTGCGGCCTCGGGCATGAAAACACGCACGCACAGCGCCAGCGCCGGGCAGGCCAGCATCAGCGCCTGCGCCATGGGGCGGGCGGACTGGCAGCCCACGGCGCACAGCCCCAGGAGCAGCCCGGCCAGCAGGCCGCGCAATGGCTTCGGGCCGCCGGTTGCCAGCAGGGCCGTGAGCGCAAGCCCCATCCAGCCCGCCACCAGGCTGATGAAAAGCGTGAGTGACATCATGGCGCCGCCCCGCTGCCACCAGACCGGCGCACGCGCAGCAGCATGAGGTTCAGGGCCGCTGCCGCCACCAGCGTTTCCGTCATGACCAGCGTACTATCGGCCTGCCCTGCCAGCAGCATGACGCCATCAAGCCCGCAGGCCAGCCCCGCGCACAGGGCCGGGGCTGCCCGCGCAATGCACGCGCCCCACACGCCGCACAGAATGGCGGATAATCCGGCCAGCCCCATGAGGCGCGCCGTCATGCCGCCGGGCATGCCGGGCACGATCACCTGCGCCAGCACCGCAATGCAGGCCAGCCCACCGGCAAGGCGCAGGCCACTGCGCTCGCGCGGGCCAGCCTGCCCGTGCAGAAGCTGCAAACCAAGCAGGCCGACCAGCCCCGCCTGCGCCACCGCGAGCAGGCATGACAGCCCTGCACCGCCCTGCGCCCATTGCCACAGCCACACGCAGGCCGCAGCAAGCCCCGCATGCCACGCAAGCCCGCCGGCCACGGAAACGG
>NZ_JABJWC010000077.1 GCF_013155395.1 Komagataeibacter melomenusus
CCATCGGCCCCGCCACCGCCCACGAGGCCGGGGTTGCCACCGCGCGCACGCATTCATGGTTGAAGGCGATCAGCACCATCGCAGCCGCCCGTGCGGCGGCTGGCAGGAACAGCGCGCAGAAGAAGCGGTCCGGATCAGCCGCGCGGGCGGCGTGCAGCATGGACACGCCATCGTGCGCGGCGCGGGATGCATCCATCGGCGCGGTCATGGCGTTTGGTTCCGAAGGCATGGGCGGCGTGCGTTCATATGTCCGTCACTTGACGCACCGCGCGCGCGCCCATAGCAATCTTGGTATGGCGGCCACGTGCCGCCCCTTGCAATTCCCAGGAGAATGTTCATGGCTTTCGAATTGCCGTCCCTTCCCTTCGCCTACAATGCCCTTGCCAACCGTGGCATGTGCCAGGAAACGCTGGAACTCCATCACGACAAGCACCACCAGGCCTATGTGACGGCGCTGAACGGGTTTGTCGAATCCAAGCCGGAACTGCAGGGCAAGTCGCTTGAGGAAATCATCCTCATGGTCAAGGGCAAGCCTGACCTCGCCCCCGTGTTCAACAATGCGGGACAGCACTGGAACCACATCCTGTTCTGGCAGAACCTGGCCCCCAAGGGCGGCGTGATCCCCGATTCCCTGGGCAAGAAGATCGTTGAGGACCTGGGCAGCATCGAGAAGTTCAAGGCCGACTTCAAGGCCGCTGCCGCCTCGCAGTTCGGCTCGGGCTGGGCGTGGCTGGTTCTGGGCTCCGACGGCAAGCTGAAGGTGACCAAGACCGCCAACGGCTCCAACCCGCTGGCCGAAGGCCAGGGCAAGGTGCTGCTCGGCCTCGATGTGTGGGAGCACTCCTACTACCTCGACTTCCGCAACCGTCGCCCCGACTACATCGTCAACTACCTCGACCAGCTCGCCAACTACGAGTTTGCCGAGGCACAGCTCCAGTCCGCCTGATCGCGCATCAGGCACACGGACTACGGAAAACCCGGCCTCGCGCCGGGTTTTCTGTCTCTACCGCTTTCCAGGCGGGGCATCGCGCCCCAGCGCGCGCAGCTTCGTGCCGCGCATGAGGTCCGCCTCGATCTGCTCCAGCGTCATGCCCCGCGTCTCGGGCACGCGCAGCGCCACCATGACCATGAACACCGCATTGAGCGCCGCATAGACCCACAGCACCCGCCCTGCCCCCAGCACCTCGAGCCCGGTGAGGAACGTGGCGCTGACCACCATGTTGGCAATCCAGTTCGCACAGGTGGAGCATGCCATGCCGAACTCGCGCCCGCGCAGCGGCAGGATCTCGGCGCAGAGCAGCCACGCCAGCGGCCCGGCCGAGAACGCGAAGGCCGCGACAAACACCAGCATGCACACCCCCATGAGCAGCCGCATGCCCGGCATGGGCGGCACGCCGCCAGCCAGGATCATGGCCTGCATCGCCATGGCCAGCGCCATGACCGCGAATCCGCCGATCAGCATGGGCCTGCGCCCGATCCGGTCCACCCAGAACGTCGCCACAAAGGTTGAAAGCAGGTTGATAACCCCTACTCCCACCGGCCCCCATACCTGCACGTAATGGCTGTAGCCCACCAGCCCGATGATGTAGGGCGCATAGTACAGCACCGCGTTGATGCCCGAGAACTGCTGCGCCACCTGCAGGCCCACCGCCAGCCACATGGCGCGGCGGCAGTTGGGGTCGTTCATGAAATTGCCGATCCCGTCGCCGCGCGCGGCCAGCCGGGCCATGATGGCGTTGCGCTCGGCCATGACCAGCCGGGGCAGGCCGCGCAGCTCGATCAGCACGCGCCGCGCGTCACGCTCGCGCCCCTGGGCGAGCAGCCAGCGCGGGCTTGGCGGCAGGAACATGACCCCCATCATGAACACAAGCCCCGGAAACCCCACGATGCCCAGCATCCACCGCCACACGCCAAAATAGGAGAACAGCCCATCCGACACGAATGCCGCAAGCAACCCGCATGAGATCATGAGCTGGTAGCCTAGGATCATCGTGCCCCGGCGGCCGGAATCGGCAATTTCGGCAATGTAGAGCGGCGTGACGAAGGTGGTGGCCCCCGTGGCCACGCCCAGCAGCAGGCGGGCAAACAGGAGCATGCCGAACGATGAGGCCTCGGCGCACAGCAGCGGGCCGATCACGAACAGCCCCGCCGTGAGCACCAGCGTGCGCTTGCGCCCCCATGCATGGGCAAGCCATGCGGCGGCCACCACGCCAAGCGCCGCACCAAGCAGCATGATGGCCACGATCGATTCGCGCTGCGGGTCCGACAGGGTGAATTCCTGCGCGATCAGGTCAAGCGCGCCGGACATGACCCCCGTATCCAGCCCGAACAGGATGCCCGAAAGGGCGGCCAGCCCCCCGATCAACCCGGCGCGGCCACGGATGGCCGGGGGGTGGCGGGCCCCTGCAGGTTGGCCTGTCTGCGCGATACCGGGCTGCCTGTGCATCCTGCCTGCTCCTGCTGTTGACAGCAGCAACGATGCAGACAGGGGGAAGTTCGGCGTGCAGGTGATTGCGGGGGGCGATCAGCCCTTCTTGGCCGCCTTTTCGGGCGTGCTGTCATTGGCGGGGGTGGCGGCGCTGGTAATGACCGAGCTTATGGTGTCGCGCAGCACGCTCACGCGCACGCCCTGCGCGATCTCGACCTCGACCTCGTTCGACTCCGCCGTCACCTTCTGCACCACGCCGATGATGCCGCCTGCCGTCAGCACCCGGTCGCCCCGGCGCAGCGCGGAGAGCTGGTTGCGCAACTGCTTCTGCTTGACCTGCTGCGGGCGGATGAGCAGGAAATAGAAAATGCCGAACATGGCCACATAGGGCAGCACCGCCATGATGCCATCGCCGCTCAGCAGGCCGCCGCCCGCAGCCTGGGCATGGGCGGGCGTGGTCAGTAAATCATTGAAAATAGAAGCCATTGCAATCTTTCCGGCAGAATGAAGGGTTGAACGGGTTGCGGGTTTGCCATGCGGACCATAGTTTTCGCCTGTTTCCCGTCAAGGCGTTCGCCTGGCCCGTGTCAGCCAACGCGCTCCGGATCGCCCGGTGGCATGCGCCACCGCCCTGTCATGACCGACTCAGGATCGACGATGGACCAGACCACCCTCCCCGTTCTCGAACGCATTGCCGCAGCCCTCGAGCGCCTCTCGCCCCCCGCGCCCTCGCTTGCCGGGCTGGAGCAGGCCGATGCCTTCATTTGGCACCCTGGCCTTGGCCGCCTGACCCCCGTGGCCCACGTGGCGCATGTGGAGATGGGGCTGCTCCAGGGCATCGACCGCCAGCGCCAGATGCTGCTCGACAACACGCTGCACTTCGCGCACGGCCTGCCCGCCAACAACGCCATGCTGTGGGGCGCGCGCGGCATGGGCAAGTCCTCGCTCGTCAAGGCGGCCCATGCCCAGGCCAACCTCGAGGATGGCAGACCCGCGCCCCAGGGCAGGGGGCGTCTGGTGCTTGTCGAGATCCAGCGCGAGGATCTCTCGACCCTGCCCGACCTGCTCGCCCTGCTGCGTGAAAGCCCGCGCCGGTTCATCGTGTTCTGCGATGACCTGTCGTTCGAGCGCGAGGATGCGGACTACAAGGCGCTCAAATCCGTGCTTGATGGCGGCATTGCCGGGCGGCCGCACAACGTGCTGTTCTATGCCACGTCGAACCGCCGCCACCTCATGCCGCGCGAGATGATCGAGAACGAGAGTTCGACCGCCATCAACACGGCGGAGGCAACGGAAGAAAAGGTCTCGCTTTCCGACCGTTTCGGGCTATGGATCGGCTTTCACAACTGCGCGCAGGATACCTTCATGGAGATGGTCCGCGCCTATGCAAGGGAGCGCAGCCTGCCAATTGGCGATGCCGACCTGGTGCGCCGCGCCAATGCGTGGTCGCTCGCGCGCGGGGGGCGCTCGGGGCGCGTGGCCTTCCAGTTCATCGAGGATCTGAGCGCGGAACTTTCTGCCCGGCCATGATCCATCACAAGGATTGATCCGTGCGGCTGCTGGCATGCTGGGCATGCACCATCCCCCTCGATGGACCACCACAGGCCAGCACGAAGCCCGATGCGAAAGGATGCACCGACCGCATTACAAAACATGACGGCACCGAACCATTTGCCCTGCCCGTAAAAAACATCCTTAATATCGCCATGGCGGCAGGATAACGTTCGGAATGCGTCGCAATATATGTTGTACCCGACGTCCTGCCCATGGCGCATCCGGCTGCCATGCCCTGTTAACAGTCAAGAGAGACAATGGATCAGTCGTTACCGCCTGACAGCATGCAGTCCTCCGCCCCGGCCAGCGGGCGGGATCTGCGCCGAATCCGTGCCAACCCCGATTTCTGGTATCCCGTTGCGTGGTCACGGGAACTGAAGCCCGGCAAAACCATTGGCACCCGCTATGCGGGCCAGCCCATTGCCCTCGTCCGCCCGAAGGAAGGGGGCAGCATTTTCGCGCTGGAAGACCGCTGCGCCCACCGACAGGTGCCCCTGAGCAAGGGCACGGTCAAGGGCGACTCCGTGCAGTGCTGCTATCACGGCTGGGCCTATGGCCGCTCGGGCCGGTGCATCGACGTGCCCTATCTGGGCAAGGGCAAGCTGCCCAACGGCGTGCGCACCTACCCCGTGCGCGAGGTTGACGGGCTGATCTTCGTTTTCCCCGGTGATCCGGCCAAGGCGGAGGCAACGCCCTTCCCGCGCCTGGCGGAGGTGGCGAACCCCGCCTACAAGACCCGCCGCTTCGGCCAGCTGGTGCATTGCCACTACAGCTTCATGCACGAGAACCTGATGGATATGAACCATCAGTTCATGCACATGAAGCAGATGGGCCAGATGAAGCCGCGCTTCCTGGGCCAGGAACGCGGCCCCGGCCTGGTGGAGGCCCGCTACAGCTTTGCGCGCACCAGCGGCAAGCAGCCGATTGGCGAGGCGCTGATCTTTGGACAGAAGCGCGACAACAGCGAGAAATTCGCCCATCGCGATGTCATGACCATCCGCACCACCTACCCCTACCAGACCCTGCATATCCAGACAGGCGACAGCCCGCCGGTCATGGATCTGTGGATTGCCTACGTGCCGCAGGATGAGGCGGAACTGACCAACCGCGTGTTTGGCCTGCTCTCCATCAAGCGGCCGGGCATTCCCGGCGTGCTGGATCTGGCCTGGCCGTTCCTGACCGCGTTCACCGAGCGGATCTTCCGCGAGGACCGCGAGATCGTGGAACTCGAGCAGAATGCGTGGTACGAGCAGGGCGGCGACCGCAACCAGGAAATCTTCCCGGTCATCAACAACCTGCGTTCCCTGCTGGCCGAATGCGGCCTGCCCGCGCAGGACGATGCGCCTGCGCCGGTTGCTCGGGGTGCTGCATCGGCATGATGGATCAGGGGGGACATGGTTCGGCCACCTTACTTGAAGCCGGCGAATATCGCCTGCGTGAAGTCCGCACATCTGATGCGGGCACGATGCACAGGCTGATCAATGACTGGAGCGTGGTGCGGATGCTCAGCCGCGTTCCCTTCCCCTATTCGCTGGCCATGACCGAGGACTGGATCGCCTCCACCATCGAACAGTCGCAGCATGGCGAGGCCTATCACTTCGCCATCACCTGCCCGCAGTCCGACCAGCCCGATGCGCTGATCGGCTGCATCGGGCTGCGCATCAACGCCGCCGACCGCTCATGCTCGCTGGGCTACTGGGTGGGCCGCGCACACTGGAACCGCAAGGTGGCCAGCACCACGGCGGGCAGGCTGGCACGCTGGGCGCTGGCCAACCTGCCGGTGGACCGGCTCACCGCATCGGCCGCGCACGACAACCATGCCTCGATCGCGGTGCTTAGGCGCATCGGCTTTCGGGAACATGGCACCGGCACGCAGGAATTCGTCTCACGCGGGGGGGAATACCCGGTGCGCCTGTTCGAGGCGCGCCATGCCGACCTGTCAGGCGAGGAGATGATGGAAGAGACCGCAAGCGGCGATACGCGCCGGATCGTACTGGTGGCTGCCGTGGCCCTGGTGGATTCGGATGCCCGCGTGCTGCTGGCCCGCAGGCCCGAAGGCAAGTCCATGGCCGGGCTGTGGGAGTTCCCCGGCGGCAAGGTGGAAGCGGGCGAAACCCCCGAGGCCGCCCTGATCCGCGAACTTGATGAGGAACTGGGGCTGGACGTGGCGCGCTCGTGCCTGGCACCCTTTACCTTCATCTCGCACGATTACGGGCATTTCCACCTGCTCATGCCGGTTTATGTCTGCCATCGGTGGAAGAACACCCCCACCCCGCGCGAGGGGCAGACGCTGGAATGGGTGCCCGCCACCAAGCTGCGCGACTACCCCATGCCCGATGCCGACCGCCCGCTGATCCCGCTTTTGCAGGATCTGCTGTAAGGTACGGAGAATGACATGATCGATCTCGGCCCGCTTTTTCCCGTTTGCCGAGGGCGAGAGTTCAAACTGCTTCATGATGCGCAAGGACGGCACGCCGGGCGTGTGGTTTTACGACCATGAGATGATGGGCATGGAAGCCCTGACGCCTGTGGCCCCGTCCCTGAGCGCTTTCGTGCCCATGCTGCGGCCCCGCGCCACCAGCGCGGTGACGCTGAAACCCGACCAGGTGAAATCCATCTGGTCCGATCCGGAATTCGTGCCCGTTCTTCGCAAAAAATACAGCATGCGCTCAGGCTGCGGGGAAAGCATGCGGCTCCTGCCCCGGCACGTCCACGCGCAGGCTGAACAGGCTGCCCGCCTGCGGGTAGCGGGCCAGCATGTCATCAGGCGTGTTCTTGCGGGCCGTGGTGACGTACAGCGTGCGCAGGTCCGCCCCGCCAAAGGCCACCTTGGTCACGTTGCGCGCAGGCATGGCAATCGGCGCGAGCCGCGTGCCATCGGGGCGGAAGCGCTCGATGCGGCCGCCATTCCACACGCCCACCCATAGCGTGCCCGCGCTGTCCACCACCACGCCATCGGGGTAGCCATCTTCCACGCGGGCAAAGACCCGCCGGTTGGACAGGCTGCCATCAGCCGCAAGGTCGAACACGTAAATCAGGCCCGCAGGCGAATGATTGTGGTAAAGCCGCGTGCCATCGGGCGATATGCCGGGGCCGTTGGTCACGACATAGCCCTCGTCATGCCGCAGCAGGTCCAGCCCGTGCGCCTGCCGGGTTACGGAATACAGGGCGCCGGAGGGCGTGCCCTCGCCATCATCCATGGTACCGAACCACAACCGGCCCCTTGAATCGACACAGCCGTCATTGATGCGGTTGCCCGGATGCTCCGGCTCGACGGCCAGCATGCGGTCGAATGCGCCGGTGCGCGGATCAAGCCGGTACAGCCCGTCCTTCAGCCCGCAGACCAGCGTGCCATCACTGGCCGGCACGACAAAGCCGGGCCGCGCCGGGGCCTGCCACGATGCCTGTGCCCCGCTGGCGGGGTCAAGGCGGTGGATGGCCTGGCCCACGATATCGACAAAATAGAGCGCCTGCTCACGCACGGACCAGACCGGCCCCTCGCCAAGTTGCGCCCTGATATCCCATACGCAACAGGGGTGTGACATCGGTGGCGTGTTCATGCGGTCTCCTTTGGGGTAAGCTTACGGTCGTTACAGGGTGGGGCCAGAATGCGCCTGCCCGCAACCTAGTGGAATGCCGATCATGAACCCCACCGCCTGCCTGCTGGTCATTGGCAACGAAATCCTGTCTGGCCGGACACAGGATGTAAACGTGCAGTATATCGCCCGTCGCCTGTCGGAAACCGGCATTACGCTGAGCGAAGTGCGCATCATTCCCGATATCCGCGCCGTCATCGTGCGTAACGTGACCGAGGCGCGGGCGGCTTATGACAATGTGTTCACCACTGGCGGCATCGGGCCGACGCATGATGACATTACCTCCGCCTGCGTTGCGGAATCGTTTGGCGTGCCCTGGGTGCACCACCCCGAGACCTTCAGCCTGCTCGAAGCCCATTTCGCACCCGGTGAGTTCAATGCCGCCCGCCAGCGCATGGCCACCATGCCGCAGGGGGCAACGCCCATCCGCAATTCCGTTTCGGTCGCACCCGGCTTTAGCATGGGCAACGTGCATGTGATGGCGGGCGTGCCCCGCATCATGCGCGCCATGTTTGAGGAAGTACTGCCCACCCTGCCCCACGGCACGCCCGTGACCGCGCAGGCGTGGCATGCCAATGGCCTGTATGAAGGCACGCTCGCCGCCCCGCTCGAGGCGATCCAGGAGCGCTACCCCGCCATTGACATCGGCTCCTACCCCTACCGGCTTGATGAGAGCCAGCGCGGCGTGTGCCTGCTGTGCAAGGGAACGGACACGCAGGCCGTAAGCAATGCCGCCACCGCCGTGCGCGACCTGATTACGCGCCTTGGCTTTACGCCGCTGCCGGGTGAACCGGCAAAAGCCTGAATTTATTAAAAAATAAAAGCTTTCGGGTGCCGCCTTTTTACAGGGTCTGTTTGGAATTGATTTTTCACAAGGTCCCTGATGTGCTTTAAACTGCATATGGATCGCTTGATATTGACGGATGCCCAATGGGCGAAAATGGAACCGCTGTGCCTTGGCAAGCAAACGGA
>NZ_JABJWC010000078.1 GCF_013155395.1 Komagataeibacter melomenusus
GCTGGCGGGGGGCGGGCACTGGCGGCTGATGGTGGGGCTGCCGGTAGTGCCTGCCGCCCTGCTGTTCGCGGCGTGCGCGCTGCTGCCCTCCAGCCCGTCCTGGCTTGCGGCCCGTGGGCGCTTCGAGGAGGCGCGCAAGGTGCTGCGCGACCTGCGTGGCGATGAGGCCGAGGCCGACCGCGAGCTTGACTGCATCCGCCACGAACTCGGCGCGGGCAAGGCCGTGAGCGGCTTTGCCCTGTTGCGGGCAAAGCCGTATTTCCGCCGCTCGGTGGCATTGGGAATCGGGCTTCAGGTCATGCAGCAGCTTACCGGCATCAACGTGGTGATGTATTATGCCCCCAAGATCCTGGAAGGCGCGCATTTTGGCACCACCGCCGCCGCATGGGCCACGGTGCTGGTTGGCCTGGTCAATGCCGTGGTGGGCATCGGGGCCATCTATCTGGTCTCGCGCTGGGGGCGCAGGCCGCTGCTGGTGTCAAGCTGCATCATCATGGCCTGTGCGCTGGGTTGCGCTGCCATGATCGAGGGGATGCACCTGCACGGGCCGGGCGCCACGCTCAGCCTGGTGGCGGCCCTGCTGGTGTTCGTGGCGGGCTTTGGCATGGGGGCGGGGCCGCTGGTATGGACCCTGTGTTCGGAGATCCAGCCCATCGCGGGGCGTGACTTTGGCGTGGCCTGCTCCACGCTGGCCAACTGGGGCATGGACTGGGCGGTGAGCAACACCTTCCTCACCATTGTCGCCGCACTGGGGGCGGGATGGACCTTTGCCGGGTTCAGCGTGATGAATATCGGCTTCATGCTGTTTACCGTGCTGCTGGTGCCCGAGACGCGCGACGTGCCGCTGGAGGTGATCGAGCAGCACCTCGAGGCAGGGCTGCCGCTGCGCCGTATTGGCCGCTAGAACCCGCGCATCGGCCCGTGGCTGTAATGCAGCAGCATGCAGCCCACCGCCGTCATGTGCGTACCCGCGCCAAGCACCACCATCACATGCCACAGTACGTTGGAAAACGGCATATTCTCGCGCATGTAGAACACCACCCCGATGCTGAAGAAGAACAGTCCGAGCACGATGAGGAAAAAGGTCGGGCCGGGCAGCATCCATACCTGCGGGTCGGGGCAGAGGAAGAAAACCCACGCCACGCACAGGTAAGGTACGACATGAAACCGGCGTGACCAGGTGAAGAAGCACATCTTGGCCACGATGCCTGCTGCAGCCATGGCCCACAGCACCCCGCAGAACCACAGGCTGGCGCGTCCCTGCCCGCCAAGCACGATGAAGGGCGTGTAGGTTGCGGCAATGGCCACGAAGATGATGGACTGGTCAATGCGCTGCAACCCGCCCTTGAGCCTGCAGGGCGGGCAGAAATTATAGGCCGCCGATGACAGGCACGTGCCCAGTATGCCGCCGCAGTACAGCATGGTAACCCCGGCCGCGAGGCCCGAATGCGCCAGCATGGCCGTGCGCAGCAGCCACACGACGCCACAGCCAAGCCCCACGACGCCGATGATGTGGACCGCAAGGTCGGCCCCCCGTTCGGCCACGGAATAGATGGGAAAACGCGTGCGGGTACTCATGCGGCGGAAATTACTCCTTATTTCTGCTCTGGTCCGGTCCTGTAGCGCGAATAAGACTGTTTCCCCATATGCAGAAGCGTTCAGGCTTGCGTGAAGGCGGGCGAACCGTGCCATGACGGATGCATGCCCGGCCCGGAACCGGCCTGCCGTCATAGCGTGCCGCCATGCAGCACGCAAAGCCGGACCCATGCAGGCAGGGCTTGCAGGGCAAGGGCCTGTGGCGCACAACGCTCCCGGATGAAAGGGAGATAGCGGGACATGGCCCGATTATGGCCACTGGCCTGGGTGCTGGTTGCGCTGGGCGTGGGACATTTTGTGTGCGGTATCGCCCTTACGCCATGGCATGTCGCGGCCATGGTGGGAGCGGGGCTGGGCTGCTTCGTGCTGGTGTGGGGGCTGTTTCTGGGCAGCCTGATGCTGCTGGCCTATGTCAGCAGCCTGCTTGAGCGCACGGGCAGCAAGATGCGGTGGTAGGGGAGAGCCGCCGCCACACGCAGCCTGTTTGCGGTACATAAAAAAACAGGGGTTTCCCCCTGTTCTTTCGTGGTGGCAGGGCGCGCTTCAGCGCGCGGTGCGCTCGCCGGTCACATGGGCGCACAGGGCCTGGATCTCGGCTGCGGTCACGCCCTCGGGGTTGTGCTCGGCCTTCTTGGCGATCTCGTGCTCGGTGCCCGAGGCGCGGCCATGCTCCTTGGCCACGTGCTGGGCGATGGCGATCACCTCTTCCTTCTGCAGCAGCTTGGGCTCTTTCAGGCCACGGGCTGCGAGCTTGTGCATGTGTTCGCGGGCGGCGGCGGTGGGTTTGTCGGTCATGGTTCAGGCTATCCTGTTAACGTGGCGCGCAGTCTGCGCGTAAGAGCGCGTTATAACTTATAGGATGCACGACCTCACATCGTATTTTACATATCAGCTTTGTCCTGCCCGGTGCGGGCAGGCCCCTTGACGGAAACCGATATGCACATGTCCGCTCCCCCCGCGCCCGATAGCGCCCTGACCCGCCTTGCCCCCACGGTGGGGCTGACCGGCCCGCAGCAGGCGCTGATGGATGAGGTGCTGGCCTTCTGCCGCGCCCATATTGCCGATGCGCATGCGCTGTTCGTGATCGAGGGCGATGCAGGCACCGGCAAGAGCCTGCTGCTCAATACGCTGTTCACCGCCATCCAGCACGTGGCACGTGGCCGGGATGCAGGTGACCCGCTGCATGGCACCCGTAACGGCCTGCTGGTCAACCACCCGGAAATGATCAAGCTGTATCGCAATATTTCCGAATCCCAGCCCTGCCTGCGCAAGAAGGATTTCGAGCGGCCCACCACGTTTATCAACCAGATGGCCGGCAGCGGGCAGCGGGCCGATATCGTCCTGGTCGATGAGGCCCATCTGCTGCTCACCCGCAGCGATCCCTATAACCGCTTCCGGCAGGACAACCAGCTGGCCGAGATCATCCGCCATGCGCGCATCGTGGTGATCGTGTTCGACGCCAGGCAGGTGCTCAAGTTCAAAAGCCTGTGGACCGACGAGCGCCTGCGCGCGCTGGTGACGGGTTATCCGGTCGTGATCCGCAGGCTGGAGCAGCAGTTCCGCATGCACGCCCATGCAGATGTGATGGAGTGGATCAGCGCCCTGCGTGATGGCTATTTGCGCGCGCTACCGGCACCACAGCCCTTTGATTTCCGTATTTATGATGATGCGCAGGCTCTGTACGAAGCCATATGCCAGCGCAACGCGCAGTACGGGCTGTGCCGCATGCTGGCGACCTATGATTACCCCTACACCCTGAACGGGCAGGACCATTTCATTACCGAAGGGCGCTTTCACCTGCGCTGGGACCGCGCCATGCCGCAGGCCCGCCTGCCATGGGCGGAACGGGCGGACACGATTGATGAGGTGGGCTCGGTCTATACCATTCAGGGTTTTGACCTGAATTACGCGGGCGTGATCCTTGGCCCGTCAGTCACCTATGACCCGGCAACCGACCGGATCGTAATCGACCCGACCCGCTACGAGGACCGCGCCGCCTTTACCGGGCGCGACGGGGTGGAGAACCCGCCTGCGGTCATGGCGCGGATCATCCTCAATTCCATCAACGTGCTCATGACGCGTGGGGTGAGGGGGCTTTATCTCTATGCAAGCGATCCCCGCCTGCATGCACGCCTCGATGCCTTGTGGAATGCGCGGCAGGCTGCTCCCGCCGCGCGGCAGGCGTTCAGCCCTTCTCGCCAAGGCGCTTGAGGTAGGGCAGGATTTCGGGGCCGGATTCAATGGCATGGCCGAGAACGGTCTCGACAAGCGTGGCAAGGCCCTGCGCATCAAGCCGCGCGAGGATCACGCTCAGGTCATGCCTGTCGGCATCGGAAAGCTGGGGGGACTGGATGATGCGCCGTTCGATCGCCGCCTTCATGGCGTCGGTAGTGAAGGGCATGTCGATAATCTGGTCTTTGCTCATGGCCATAAATTTCCTGCAAGAATAAAGGAACAGGCCATGGTACGGCTTGCCGGTGTTCGGGCAACCACCCTGCACGCGATGCGGTTATGCGTTTGCCATGACAGGGGCAGGCAGGCTTTCAGCCCTGTTCGGGCTGGTCCATGCTGGCCATGCGGTGCAGGCGCGCCGTTTGCGAAAAGCCGCGCATTTCCTGTGCTATGCCCTGGCGCTCCAGCCGCCGCAGGCCGGTGGCATAGCCAATTTCCTGCTTGAGCTGGCCGAGCAGCATGTTGGTGCGACCGCGGAGCATCGTCTTGAAACGATCCATGTCACGCCTCCCTTAAAAGATTTACAGAACAATGCTGCGTTGAACGCATGCCAGATAACAGCATAATGCATGGTGAAATGCAACGTCTAATGCATACCTGACAGACATTTAATGCATGAATGGGGGGAATGAACGGGGTTTGGTCTATGTGAGCGCCTGTGAGCGGGAAGAAACGCGTGGAACACGGCTTCAGCAGGATCAGGCAGGTCCACGGTATTGCTATGCCTGATAGGATAAATGTTCCGATAATTGTTTTATCGGTATAAAATAATCCGTAAAAAATCTGGCATCGGTGTTTATGAAAAGAGCACGCAAGCAGCATAAATATTTAATCCGCTCCCTTCAGATAAAATGTGAGGAATAAAAATGGTGGCGTTAAAAGCCGATGTTATGGCGCTATGCAAAGAAATTGTTAAAAATTTTGAGGGATGGGAATTTTTATCGGAGCAGTTCAAGAATAAATCACTGAAACATACGACCCTCATCGTGGAGCCGGGTTTTGTATTTGATCAATGGGGGGATCGCAATAGCGTTAAGGTTTTTCCAAGTATTTATCTGGATAATAAGAAAGCGAAATATTTATGTAAAAAAATACTGGGAAGACCGATTTATGCATCGAACATACTGTTTGTAGGAATGCGGGGTGAACTCAACATGCTTCCAGAGTTTGCGGTCTATACACCCTTATTTTTTCAGGACAAGGCAGGCTTTATACGTGAGGGTGGATCTGACAAACCCTATTGGAAAGACATTTCTGAGCTGCCCGACATGATAGAGCGCGTACTCAGGCAAGGGATTTTGTTTTTTGAAAAACATTATGATTTTTCAAGTGAAAAAAATATGCTGGAGGCATTGCCCGCAAAATACAAGGCATCATCTTCCGGTGGATATCAGGAATATGAACATAGCCGAGGGGTTATGTTATGTATAATCCGTTGCATGCTTGGGGATTTTGAATTTGTAAGGCGTTACAGGAGCGCTGAATACAGGACTATTTACCCAAAAATGACTGAAGATCTGGATAAGATCATGGCCTATCTGCCCCAGATGGAAAAATCATGGCTGGAAAAAGGGTACGTCTCAATCTGAAAACATTTTTGAAATAACAGGAGTGCAATCAAAATTGTAACGCCGGTCAGGGTAGAGTGAACAGCCGCCGCATGCCTGGACAAAAGCCGTTGGCAGCCGGTTGCCTGCCCGCCCTGTCGGCCAGGCTTCATTATATGGACAGCTTTTTTATGGCTGTCTGATCTTTCACAAGAAAAGGTTTTTGCATGCGCGTTGTTGGCTGGTTGAGCGGCAGTTTTCTGCCCGTCATGCTCCTGTGGGCGCCGGCACTTGCCGCCCCGGCCTATCACCCCGGCTTTGCCTGCCCCCGGCCTGACGGGGCCGATGTGCTGGCCACGGCGCTCTGTGCCGATCCGGTCATGGCAAAAGCGGAACTCGACCTTGAAAAAGTGTTCTATGCCCATCGCGCGCAGGAGGGGGCAGGGGCCTATCCGGCCATCAAGGCGCAGGCTGTGGCCTATGACACGGCCTTGCGCAATACATGCGCCATTCCGGCCGCGGGCACGCCGGGCGCGGTCCTGCCGGTGGGGGCTGCTGCATGCTACGTGAAGGTAACCGAGCAGCAGGCCGGTGAGTGGGCAAGGTCGCTGAGCGGCCCCTATGCGCAGGAAGCCGCGCGCGATATCGACCTGCATATCGCCCTGCAGCAGAAACTCATCAATGCCGGGTATTCTTCCTCCCCCATGGATAAAGCTGATGGAATTTATGGTGATGGCACGCGCACGGCCATCAAAAGCTGGCAGGCAGCCTATGGGGATAGCCAGACAGGCGCGATTGCGGATGATGAAGTGCCTCATGTCGAGAAGCTCGGCGTCTCGCGCGCCGTGCGCTGGGCCAGTCAGCCGCCGGAGCCCTCCCTGAGCAGCGATCCAGACGCGCCGCCCCTGCAGCGGATCTTCCAGTTGGACATGCTGGGCATCCAGCGCCCCTTTCTTGAGCAACTCACAGGGCCAGCCAAGTATATCAATACTTACGCAGATAAAACGACAGCCTATACTTACATGATAAAAAACTGCGAACTGACGGCCTATGAACAGGGCGGCCAGATTCAGGGTTATGGGTTGAAGGTGACCCCATCGTGCTCGGTGCCGCTGACGCCATTCATCCAGAATTCGACCCCCACCATAGCCGAACTGACAATGGGCGATGTCAGTGCCGCGCTGGATGGCACTGCAAGGCCGGTTGCCGATTGCCTTGAAAGCTGTGGCAATGCTGCTGACCCCAATATCGGGCTGATGGTGCAGGGTTCCCATGCCGAGGATTACGTGAATATCGAGGTCTATGCCCCGGTGGTGGATGAACCGGCCCTCACTGCCTATTCAGACTGGAGGGATGCGCTCAAGAAGCATGAAACCGATGACGATATTCTCAGCGGCAAGTTCAACTGTGATGGCAAATATGCTGCCGCAGGACTGCACGCCATGCGCGACGTGCCGGTGAAGCAGCTTTTTGTCGGCAGGGGCATGTCGGGCACTGGCCAGTCCATTAATGGGCAGTGTGGTCAATAAAAGCGGATTTTATGTCATTTGCGCCAGACTTTGGCATGGGCCACAGAAAGAAAACGTTTGCAGTATTCGGCGCAACCCAATTGCTTTCTGCGTGGCCTTGCAGTTACCGTGATCTTCAGGTTCTTTGGCATCATCGGGTTGGGTGCGCTGAGCAGTTACTGGCTCATGTTGTTCTGGGTGGCACTGTAATGTTCCATGCTTTATTGGAATTGTAACGGCTTGGTGCTGTTTATCTGAGCGTTTTAAATTCGCATTAGAGCATTCTGTGATTAGGTTGATGCATATCCTGAGTTCTGGAGGTAATTGGCACATTCCTGTGCGGAGAAGCATTTGAGGAGCGAGGCAATGCGTTTCCATGTTGCCTCGACGGATCGCTCTGCGGCCTTTCGCAAGAGTATCTTGAGCTTGGCAAAGACCTGCTCGATCGAATTGAGATCCGGACTGTAGGGCGGCAGAAAGATCATCCTGGCCCCGACAGCACGGATTGCCTTGCGAACGGCATCGCCCTTGTGGCTGCCGAGATTGTCGAGCACGACGATATCGCCAGCCTTGAGTGTCGGAACCAGGAACTGCTCGACATAGGCTTGGAAACTGCGCCCGTTGATCGGTCCGTCAAGCGCGCTAGGTGCCGCGATCCGGTCATGGCGCAAGGCGGCAAGAAAGGTCAGTGTTTTCCAGTGGGCGTGGGAACCTTGGCCCGCAGCTTTTCTCCTTTGCAGCAGCGACCATGCGTGCGCGCCATGTTGGTTTTCGCCCAGGTTTCATCAATGAAGACCAGACGGGTGGGATCTATATCGGCCTGATCACGCTTCCAAAACCTGCGCTTGCGCGCGACGTCAGGCCGGTCCTGCTCGCAGGGCAGCACGCTTTTTTTGAAGCTGATCCCTTCGGATTGAAAAAAGCGCGACAGCATGCCCGTATCGGCCTGAACGCCACGCTCGTCGCGCAGCCGGATCGACAGCGCCGCAAGGGTAATGTCAGGTTCAGCATCGATGACGGCCCGCAGCCAGGCTCGTTCAGGTCTGGTTTTCGACGGACGGTGCCCGACTGTGCCCGCGCGGCAGCGATCCCCGATACGTCTTGCGCGCTGAACCCATTTGATCGCCGAGGCCTCACTGACCCCAAAGCGCCGTGCCGCTGCCCGGCAACTCATGCCGTCCTGCTCCACCCCGTCAATCACGCGGTCCCGTAAATCCTGTGAATAGGCCCTCGGCATGAAGTCTGGCCTCATCCGCCAGTCTTCATCTTGAATCACATCCCGCGCTCTTTGGGAATCGCTCGATTCAATCTATTCACAGCGCGCTCTAGGGCCTGTTAGGGCTTGATCCAGTCTGCTGCGGCAGCGATGTGGATGACCGCGAGGAACGACGTTGCTGTTTTTTCATATCTGGTTGCGACAGCGCGCCACTCCTTGAGGCGAGCCCAGAGGTT
>NZ_JABJWC010000079.1 GCF_013155395.1 Komagataeibacter melomenusus
AACCGAGCAAGTCGCTCTTCAACGTCAAAAAATCCCGCCTGTTTCATAGCGCCATTCCTCCAACCAGAACCAGAAAAATGGAATCACAGCGTAGGCCTCAATACCAAGAGGTTTTTAGAACCCTCCAGATCGGCGGCATTTCCCAGAAAGTTCTGTCCCAGGTTCTGAAGAACCTCGAACGCGACGGACTGGTCCTGCGTACTGTCCATGCCACGGTGCCGGTGGCGGTCGAATACAGCCTGACATCTCTGGGCGAAACATTGACGCAGGCTGTTGCCAGCCTGACCCACTGGGCCGAACAGCACATGGAGGAGGTTCAGGAAGCACAGCTCCGTTATGACGGGAAAAGGATCGACGGGTGATCTTCACAAGATCGTGTCGCTGTCTCTCCCCGTGCCTGTTTGCATACTGCATGGGAGTATGTGAAGGATACTAAGGGACAGTATAATTGGAGTGACCTTTTCGTGCCGCATACACCCGAAGAGAAAAAGCGCGTCCTGACACGGGTGCGCCGCATCAGGGGACAACTCGACGCATTGGAGCAGGCTCTGGAGAAAGGGGCTGAATGTGGCCCGGTGCTACAACAGGTCGCTGCGATCCGGGGCGCTACCAACGGCCTGATGGCGGGTATCCTGGAAAGCCATTTGCGTGAGGAGTTCGTCGAGTGCGCCGGGGACCGCGACGCGGCTTCCGGTTCCATCGAGAAGGTCGTCTCGCTCGTCCGGTCCTATCTCCGCTGATCCTGCCAAATATGAAGGAAACATCATGAAATCACGGGCCGCCGTTGCATTCGAGGCTGGCAAGCCACTTGAAATCGTCGAGATCGATGTTGAACCGCCCCGCGCAGGCGAGGTGCTCGTCCAGATCACCCATACAGGTGTGTGCCACACGGACGCCTTTACCCTGTCGGGGGATGATCCCGAAGGATTGTTCCCGGCGGTGCTTGGACACGAAGGGACCGGGATCGTGATCGAAGTCGGGGAAGGTGTAACCAGCGTGGCGCCGGGCGACCACGTCATTCCGCTCTATACAGCGGAGTGCGGTGAATGTCTGTTCTGCAAATCGGGCAAGACCAATCTCTGCATCTCAGTTCGCGCGACCCAAGGCAAGGGCGTCATGCCGGACGGGACAACACGTTTTTCTTACAAGGGCCAGCCGATCCATCACTACATGGGCTGTTCGACGTTCAGCGAATTCACGGTCGTCGCTGAAGTCTCGCTTGCTAAAATCAATCCGGCGTCCAATCCGGGGCATGTCTGCCTGCTCGGCTGTGGCGTGACGACCGGTATCGGTGCGGTACATAACACGGCCAAGGTACAGGCCGGTGATTCAGTCGCGGTCTTCGGGCTTGGCGGTATCGGTCTTGCCGTAATCCAGGGCGCGCGGCAGGCGAAAGCCGGACGGATATTCGCCATTGATACCAATCCCGAAAAGTTCGAACTGGCGAAGGCATTCGGCGCCACGGATTGCCTCAATCCCAAGGACTGTGACAAGCCGATCCAGCAGGTTTTGGTGGAAATGACCGACTGGGGCATCGACCATACGTTCGAGTGCATCGGCAATGTCAACGTCATGCGTGCGGCACTCGAATCCGCGCATCGCGGGTGGGGACAGTCGATCGTGATCGGCGTCGCCGGGGCAGGTCAGGAGATTTCCACCCGCCCGTTCCAGCTTGTCACCGGTCGTTCATGGCGGGGCACAGCGTTCGGCGGTGTGAAGGGACGCACCCAGCTTCCCGGGATGGTGGAGGATGCGATGCGCGGCGATATCCAGTTGGCACCGTTCGTAACCCATACGATGCCACTCGAAGACATCAACACCGCCTTTGACCTGATGCATGAGGGAAAATCCATCCGCGCCGTCATTCACTACTGAGGTCGATCCCTTTCATGCCGCCAGGTTTGACCAATGGCGGCATGGATGAAGGCGCATCTGCCCGATCCGGTTTGCGTATCTGATGGTAGCATTGTGTTTCGGGGCGAATGCGCGTTGACTGGATGAGAGCCGGGGCTGATTTATTAGTCATACTAATGACGTCATGCGGATTAACCTGACTAATTGAAAATGAAACTTCGGATTAAGCTGTCAGACTAGGGCAATCAGCAGATCGCGCCCTCTGATGCAGCCGCTCGTTGTTTTCAAACGTCAACCCTGAAGGATACCGACAGCCATGTCTCCTGAACCTGCTCCTCGCGACGTGCTCTCCCTAACCCGGCGCAAGGCATTGTCGCTCGGTGCGGCGCTTGGCGCTGCATCGCTCGTTCCCGCAGGCATGGCGCGGGCCGCGACACTGCCCACATCACTTCCTGTCACGGCCCGTCGCAAGTTGAGGGATCTGGAAGTATCGAGCATCGGTCTCGGCTGCCAGTGGGTTCCGGGGCACCCGCCGGGCGGTCTCAAGGATTTTTATGGCAGCTTTATAGATCGGGCCACGGGGATTGCCCTCATTCGGCGCGCGGTGGACCGGGGCGTGACGCTAATCGATACGGCGGAAGCCTACGGTCCCTTCCTCTCCGAAGGGGTGGTCGGCGAGGCATTGCAGGGTATCCGGGACAAGGTCGTCCTTGAGTCCAAGTTCGGTTTCAATATTGATCCAGAGACCGGAAAGCAACTGCCCGGCCTCAACAGCCGCCCTGAGCATATTCGGATTGCGATCGAAGGCATGCTCAAGCGCCTGCGAACCGACCACCTTGATCTCGTCTATCAGCACCGTGTCGATCCGGCCGTGCCGATCGAGGATGTTGTCGGCACGCTGAGCGACCTGATTACTGAAGGCAAAATCAGGCATTACGGGCTGTCTGAACCAGGTGTACAGACGATCCGGCGTGCGCATGCCGTCCATCCGGTCACCGCGATCCAGAATGAATATTCCATGCTGTGGCGCGGCCCCGAGCAGGAGATCATTCCCCTATGTGAGGAACTGGGCATCGGCTTCGTGGCCTGGAGCCCGCTTGGCATGGGATTCCTGGGAGGGGGCATCACCCCGTCGCGACACTTCACCAATGATTTACGGGCCATCATTCCACGCTTCGCGCCGGACGCGCTCAAGGCGAACATGGCGCTTGTTGACGTGGTCAAACGCTGGGCGCGCGCGAAGAACGCCACGCCCGCGCAGATCGCCCTGGCCTGGCTGCTGGCCCAGAAGCCGTGGATCGTGCCGATCCCCGGCACCACGAGAATCGCGCATATGGAGCAAAATCTCGGCGCGGCGGCGATCCATTTCACGCCAGACGAGCGGACGAAGATCAATGCAGACGTAGATGCCGTCCATATTCAGGGAGCCCGCCTGCCGCCTGCCATCTTGAGCATGTCCGGGGTTGAAGCGCCCCCAAAAGGCTAAGTGATTATTTGAAAACAAATCATTGATAAAAAACAATAAAAGTTTTTGGGTTCCGCCTTTTTTCAAAAAGGCGGTGTTCTTTGACGCTTTTTGAAAAAATCTTCACCAAAAACTTCCTTATGATTGCTGGATATTTTCTAATCTAACTTTTCAAACAGCCTGTAATCCGATCGTGTCTACATTGCGTATAACGGACAGGGCAGAAGCGAAATCGAAACAACAAAAGGCCGCCTGTCAGCCTGATGACAGGCGGCTTTACAAAATGATCCGTTAATGCGCATGTCGCGCGACAGATCATGAGGTCTGTAACGATTTACTGTTGCAGTTCGAATGCCCCTGCAATCGTCAGCGTCACATCGTCACCCACAAGCGGCACGTATTGTTTGACGCCAAACTGGCTGCGGACAATCGTACCCGTCGCCTCAAAGCCCACGGTAAACATCTTGTCGAGCGGGTTGGTCCCGCTGCCGACCAGACGGGCCTTCAGTGTAATCGGCCGGGTCACGCCGTGCAGGCTCAGATTACCGGTAATGTCGGCGGTGTTCGCACTGGTCTGGACAATGCGGGTGGATTTGAATGTGGCGTTGGGAAACCGATCCACATCGAACCACTGCGCGCTTTTCAGTTCACCGTCCAGCTTCGGCACCGTAGTGTCAACCGACTGCACCGGAATCGTGACATCAAGGCTAGACGCCGCGAGATGGGCGGGATCGATTTTAAGCGAGCCGGATGCTCCGGTGAAAAAACCGGAGAAATTACTGAAACCCATATGCAAGAGGGTGAAGCCAACCTGCGTATGATACGGCTCGACCCTGTATGTGCCAGCTTTTACCGCCGATGGGTCGGGCGAGGAAACCTGCTGGGCGGAGGCATAAGAAACCGCGCCGAAAACGGTCATCGCCATCAGCGCCGATGCCACGAAATTATGTTTGGTCATGAAGAATATTCCTGTTGGATAAAGGCAGATCAGGCCGGAACGCGGGCGATTTCGCTCTGGGCCTGGACAATGGCGGCCTCTTTGGTCTCAGCGCCCAGAGACAGGCCTTCTGCCCTGATCCAGACGACATCACGCACACCGATGAAGCCAAGGACCGCACTGAGATATTTTTCCTGGTGATCCAGAACTGCGGCCGGACTGTCGCCAGTATAGATCCCGCCGCGGGACGAGATAAGGAATGCCTTTTTACCCGCTGGCAGCAATCCTTCCGGGCCAGCCGCACCGTACTGGAACGTTTTGCCAGCCACGACAACGCGATCAATCCATGACTTGAGCTGAGCGGGAATAGAGAAATTGTACATCGGTACGCCAATCACGATGATGTCGGCGGCCGCCAGATCCTCGATATGGGAATTCCCGATCGCCAGATCTGCTTCCAGCGTGGCTTCCGTCACGGGATTACCCTGACGGGCCACCAGATGCGCGCCAGTCAGGTACGGCAGCGGATCGGCGGCGAGATCGCGGTAGAGCACGGTGGCGTCGGGATGCTCGGCCTTCTGCCACGCGACGGTTTCAGCCGAAAGCTGGCGGCTGACGGAATATTCGCCAAGGATACTGGAATCAATATGCAGGATCTTCACGTTGGTCTTCTCCGCAGGGGCGCAGGACACGGACCATCTGTTGCGCCCTGAAAACAGGTTTCCGATGGCCCTGAACATGATCCAGCATGTCCCATGAACACAGGTATCTATAAAGCCGTTATATTCCGATATATAATACCGGAACAGCCGATGGATGGAGTGAGCCTTGCTGGATGGCGTATCACTGGATCAACTGCGCACCTTCATTGCGGCCAGCGATGAAGGCAGCTTCTCGGCCGCCGCCCGGCTGCTGCGCCGGTCGCAATCGGCCGTCAGCGAAATGGTTGCAGGCCTTGAGGCCCAGATGGGTGTGATGCTGTTCGACCGGACGGGCCGCTACCCACAGTTGACCGTCGCTGGCAGGGTTCTGCTGGCCGATGCGCGCGGCGTGGTCGCGGGCGTGGATTTCATGAAGGCGCGGGCCAAAGGCATGTCGTCCGGGCTGGAGCCGGAACTGTCGGTCGTGGTCGATGTGTTCTTCCCGATGGACCGCATGACAGCCGTGGCGGCGAAGTTTCGCGAGACGTTTCCACACACACCCCTGCGGCTTTATGTCGAGGCCCTTGGCGGCGTGTTTCAGCCCCTGCTCGATGGGCGGGCCAGTATCGGTATTGCAGGCCCCCTGCCCGACCTTCCCCCGTCCATGTCCAGCGAGGCGCTGGGAGATATCCGCTTCCTGATCGTGGCCGCACATGATCATCCGCTGGCGCGGATTGACGGCGTCATTCCCCGGGAAGAACTGGCCCGCCACGTCCAGCTTGTGCTGACCGACCGCACCAATCTGTCCGCAGGCAAGGAACGTGGCGTCATGTCGCCCCTGACATGGCGGCTTGCCGATCTGTATGCCAAGCATCATTTTCTGCTGGGCGGTCTGGGTTGGGGTGGCATGCCACTTCATACTGTTCGAGCGGACATTGACGGCGGCCGACTGGTTGAACTCCGTATCGAGGGTATTGCCCACGGGGGCGCCGATATGCCCATGACTGTAGTCTATCCAACAACCGAACCGCCAGGCCCGGCTGGTCGGTGGTTGATTGATCGGCTCAAGCTTTGTCCTGCTGGATGTATTCGGCGTTAAACCCGTCTGCTGGCAAGCTTCTCCTCTCGCTCGGATCTCACTGCTCTTACAAGCGTATATTTTGAAAACCATCGTCGCCATTGAAGTGATGATCGCAGCATCGCGAGGTGCGCCGTGTTGCCCGTACCTCTGGCCGCCACCTGCCGCTCAGCTTTTCATACTTTTAGCCTTCACTTCGCATCGGCTAGGGGTTTTCTGCCCCGTCACAAGCAAGGAATAAATAAGCTGCGCTTATGAGCGTGTTCAGAAATTAACGCCTAATCGCCCAATAGATAACCGGCAGGTGTAGTCCAGCTTGACAAGGTAAGGAAATTCCCTTACATATGCCCGAGTGTAAATTGGGGATCTAAACATGGCTGCGCTGCTGAAAGAAGAAAGCAGGATCACCGCCAAGGGCCAGACGACCGTTCCCAAAAGCGTTCGGCAGGCTTTGGGCGTGGACTACGGCGGACGTATCGCCTTCTTTATCGACGATCAGCATCGGGTCTACGTCGAGAGGGCTAAGGACGAGGCAAGCGACCCAGTTATAGACCGCTTCCTTGCATTTCTGGCCGAGGACATGGGGAAACACCCTGGTACATCCGTTGCCGCTCTGCCCAGCAACCTTCGCGATCGCATGGCCGCGCTTGTCGGGGACATGGACATTGACCTCGATGCCAGCATTGACGGTGACGTTGCGCTCTAATCGTGATTACGATCAATGGCTGGACCATTCTGGCGCATCCCCTCTTTCTCGATCAGTTGGAAAAGCTGACCGACGCGGTCGAGGTATTGAAGGCAAAAAAGCCTAAAAAATACCAGAGGGAGGCGAACACGAAGCTGCTGGCTGCTTTGAGCAAGTTGGTATTCCAGACAATTCCTGCCGATCCGACCGCAACCGTCTATCGGCAAGGCTCGACACTTGGCGTCGCGCACAGGCACTGGTTCCGGGCAAAATTTGGTAATGGTCGTTTCCGTTTATTCTTTCGCTATGACTCGACCGCGAAAATCATCATCTTCGCATGGGTGAACGATGAAACGACTTTGCGGACCTATGGGGCAAAGACCGATGCTTACAGGGTTTTCAAAGGGATGCTGGAGGCCGGTGATCCGCCTGACGACTGGATCGCGCTTCGTGAAGCCGCGTCCGATCAGGCCGCAATCGATCGGCTGGAAAAAACCTCGCCTTCGGGCCCATGACGAATATTATTGAAAGTCATAAGAGTGGGCATTGCCCTTTGGTCTAGGGCCTGTTAGATCTTGAATTTCTTCCCATATTGTAGGGATGGAAGAAGGAGACAGAACAGGCACCTTTACGGACGAGACATGGGCGATCTGGGAACCTCTGATTGAGGAGGTTCGCCCGAGG
>NZ_JABJWC010000007.1 GCF_013155395.1 Komagataeibacter melomenusus
CCTCTGGGCTCGCCTCAAGGAGTGGCGCGCTGTCGCAACCAGATATGAAAAAACAGCAACGTCGTTCCTCGCGGTCATCCACATCGCTGCCGCAGCAGACTGGATCAAGCCCTAACAGGCCCTAGAACCGTATCGCTCCGTTATCGAAGACAATGGACAGCGCCTGGAAACCGAAATCATTCCCGCCTGCCCTACCGTCACCGGTCATCCAGTCCTTTTACGGCAGGCATTCTCCAACCTGATCGAGAATGCCGTACGCCATACGCCTGACCAGACCACCATCACAGCGACCATAATGCTTTCGGACAAGACCATCACGATAGAAATAGCCGATAATGGTCCAGGCATTCCGGACGAAGCCATGCTTCGGGTATTCGACCGCTTTGTCCGTCTTGATACAAGCCGTACGCATGACGGTAACGGGCTAGGGCTTACCATGGTGAAAGCCGTAGTACAACTGCACCGGGGCACGATCGTCTTGTCTCACAACAACCCTGGCGTAAGGTGTATCGTTAAATTACCCATAGAGATCTAGCCTTCACGGCCTCATAGACAGCAGACCTCCTGGCTGGTTAGAGATGTGCAAATACGACTGAAGATTGGGGCATTGTAAGCTGACATCCCCGTGAGCTTTCGCCAGAAATAATGATGCCGCGCGCCCATGCGATGTGGCCGCCTGCAACGGTCCCGGCGAGCAGGGATCCAAATCGGGATTCATACAAACCATGCTGCTCTGGTCCCTGATTCTGGTTGCATCAGCCGCGGCATTTGGCCTGAGCGCCGTGTCGGGAGGCGGTGCCCGGCTGCTCCTAATGCCCCTGCTGGGGCTGGTGCTGCCTGGCACTCAGGTGCCAGCCGCCCTGTCGATCGGGACAGTTGCCAGTTCGGCGACGCGCATCATCTCGTTCCGGCAGGCGATCTGGTGGGACATCGTCCGGCATTTTGCGCCCACCGCGTTGCCCTTCGCCGCCCTGGGCGCATGGGCATTGAGCCGTATGGAGCCAGCCTATCTGTCGCTGCTTCTTGGCGTATTCCTGATGGGCAATCTTCCCCTTCTCTTTCGCAAGCCTGCACCCCAGGTCACTGTGAAAACGCCCCACGCTATCGAACTGCACGTGCTGGGTGCTACCGCCGGCTTCATTTCCGGTTTTACCGGAGCGGTCGGCCTGGTGTTCAATGGGTTTTATTATCGACTTGGTCTGCGGAAGGAAGAAATCGTCGCAACCCGCGCGGCCAACGAAATCATGCTGCATGTGCTCAAGATCGCTCTCTACGCTGAGTTCGGCCTGTTGAATACCCGGGCCAGCATTGCGGGTATCGCTGTTGCTGCGGCGGCGGTTCTGTCATCAATAATCATGAAGTACCTGTTGCCGCACCTACATGATCGCTTGTTTCACCATATTGGTCATGCCGCCATGGTCGTGGCGGGTGTCATGATGGTGATCTCCGCCAGTAGTCAGTTAGCGCGGTAGGCAAATGTCACGGTGCATTTCGCCCACGTAGCCCATGAAGCCGCAGCGTCCGTGTCATGGCGGCAACACACTTTCGCGGTCGAATGGGAAAATGGTGATGAACGCGAGTTGAGCCCCCGAGTGCTTTCCAGACTGGCTTCATCCCCTATGATAACAACCCATTGATTTGAGTGCGGGAATCTGATTCAGGCTCTGTGAGGAGACTGGAGATGAGCGACCTGTTTTGGCTGCCGGACGAACAAATGGAGCGTCTGCGGCCCTTTTTCTTTAAGAGCCATGGTAGAGCCTGCGTTGATGACCGCCGAATGCTGAGCGGCATCATTTTTGTCAATCGGAACGGCTTGCGCTGGCGCGATGCGCCCCGGGAATACGGTCCACATAAGACGCTCTAAAACCGTTGGAAGCGCTGGGGCGCCATGGGGATCTGCGCCCGGATGATGGACGGTCTGGCTGCCGGAAAGGCAGAGCCCCAGACCATCATGACTGATGCGACGTATCTCCAGGCACACCGCACGGCTTCGAGCGTGCGGCTAAAAAAGGGGATCCAGGTCGCTTGATCGGCCGCACCAGAGGGGCATAAACACGAAGCTGCATGCGATCACCGACCAGAGTGGGCGACCGCTGAGCTTTTTCATGACTGCGGGACAGATAAGCGATTATACCGATGCCGCTGCCCTGCTGGATAGTCTTCCTGAAGCACAATGGATGCCGGGAGATCGCGGGGATGACGCCGACTGGTTCAGGGACGCCCTGGAAGCAAAAGGTATAAAAGCCCTGCATTTCAGGACAGAAATCTCGCGGAAAACCGGTCAGATACGACAAGAGAAAATATAAACGCCGCAATCGCGTCGAGATCATATTCGGAAGGCTCAAGGGCTGGCGGCGGGTTGCAACCCGCTACAACAGGTGCCCGACCGTCTTCTTCTCAGCCATCTGTCTCACCGCAACCGTCATGTTCTGGCTATGTGTCCCGAGCCTAGAAGCCGTCCGTACTTTGGTAAAAATCTTTCAACACCGCAATAATAATAACGTCCGCTATCATTATATTACCCGCAACAAAATGAACTTTGCACCTGAAGATTATATGAATCTTACTTCACACGAGATTCACTATGACTACAGTGACATTTTTTTCATCGACGGCTTCAAATGTTCTATCAACTGTTTGAGGGAGGCATCATGCCAGGATAGAAAAGTGAGCAAACACATTATCCTGAACCACTAGTGAGATCCAGTAAGCTCATTCCATCGGAAAATGCCATAAATGCATCAACGGCCTGTACTATGAGATGGCGAAACTGACAAGCATTGCCCAGTATACACTGGTTATTGCCAGATGGGTGACAGGCACCAGGGGATTCTTTTTCAGTTTCCATGAGCCGCATAATATGACCGACGTTGATGTTTCTGGCAGACACAGCCAGACGGATGCCACCAGTACCTCCCCGGGTACCTTGTACGATCCCGGCATGACACAGGTGTTGTACAACTTTCACAAGATGATTGTGCGAAATGCCCTGCAACTCAGTGATGTTCCTGACGGTAACACGCGAATCAGGATTACACGCCAAGTGGATTAACACACGGAAAGCGTAGTCGGTACGCAGCGAAAGAGGCATCAGCCCCACCACCCATAGGCACGTGTTGACTGATTTTCCCAAGCAGCCTCTCAGAATATTGCCAACGGGCTGCTGTACCAGGCAACCGTGACGCAGGGCATTCGTGACATAGGGGAGTAGAGTACGCAAAATGGAGTTGCCTGCGCGTCTGTTCCTCTACTGTCATGAATTAGGTTACCTTCGAGTTTGGAAAGGTGACACACACACCAAATCCTCTGGCAGATCCTGTAAGTGGGGAACGTAAGCGCAGAGTAACGTCCATTTGGGTAGCGATATTACTGGCAATGGCGAGACCCAGGCCACTGCCATGATTACCGGTCCCGCCGCGCACGAATGGGCTAGTCAGCCGCTGGAATATGCCGGGTGGCAGCGCGGGGCAGTCATTGGTGATGTCGATTCCACCATCTGGTAGCACGGCCACCCGCACGGGCATATGGTGCCCTCCATGCAGCAGGGCGTTTTCAAGCAGGTTGCGCAACATGATGCCGGTCGCATCCATGTCACCATGTACGAATATGTGGTGAATCCCGTCTGGCGCGATGACAATGCCCTGCCCGTCACACGGATTATGCCCAAGATCATCGACAAGGACATGCACTACGGTCATCAGGTCGAAACGGTCGCGCCGGAAAGCGACGCCGGACGAGGCGCGGGAAAACTGCAGCAGTTTTTCCACCGTGCGGCCCAGCCTGCGGGTCCGGTCGGCAATGAGCTCCACCCGCCGGCCCGTATCCGAACCCGCCGGCATCAGTCGGCCCAGCATCTGTACCTGCGCCAGAAGGGCTCCAAGCGGGTTACGCAGTTCATGCGCAGCGCTTGCGGCAAAGGCGCGCTCGGTAGAGAGCGCTGCCTCCAACCGCGCCAACAGCGTATTGATCGAGCGCTGGATGGAGACTAGTTCGTCAGGGAGATCAAGGGGGGGAATGGGCTGAAGGTTGCCGCTGCCACGTGCGCGCATCTCGTCATGCAGCAGGTCCAGCGGGCGCAGGGCGCGCCGCACGATCAGGCGCACCAGCCACCAGATCACCGGCATGAAAAGCAGCATGGGCACGACAGAGATCAGCATCGCGCGCCGGACGGCCTCGCGCCGGTGGAAGGTCGGTTCCCCCACAAGAACGCGGTATTTCTCCGCCACGGGTGACGCGACATAAACGCGAAAATGCGGAACATTAGCAAACCCGGTCCGCCACGCGCGCTCGAATGCGTCCTGCGGGGCATTCTGGGAACGCAACACGACATGCCCGGTCACATCCACGATCTGATAGGCCAGGGTGCGTGGCCCGACTTCCGGCAGCCAGGCGATGGACGACGCCGCACCCGGATCATGCAGTCGTGTCTCCACAGCCGTCTGCAGGCGCTCGGAAACTTCCTGAAGCGAGTTGTCCAGCCGTTCCGTTACCTCGTAGCGGGTAAATCCACCTACCGCGACACTGAGGATCAGCAGCCCCAGTATCACGACCATGAGTACGCTGCTGATGATCCGGGTAGACAGGCTCCAGCTTTTCATGCGCCGTCCCTTGCATCGAGGCAGTAGCCACGGCCGCGTATGGTCCGGATGACCGTGTTGCCGACCTTGCGCCGCAGGCGGCTGATGAAAACCTCGACGGTATTGCTGTCCACGTCCCGGTCCAGCGCATACAGCGCGGTGTCAATCTGCTGGCGCGAATAGATCCGGCCCGGACTGCGCGACAGCAGTTCCATGATGCTCCATTCCCGCGCGGTCAGGTCCAGCCGCTCGCCATCACGCGATACAGACCGGTTCTCCCGGTCTATCGTAATCTCTCCCACGCGGCAGTGCGCGTGCCTGCGCGGCGATGCATACCGGCGGGCCACTGCCGCAATACGTGCCACGAGTTCATTCAGGTCATAGGGCTTGACGATATAATCATCTGCCCCTTCGGACAGACCCGCGATACGGTCACTGATCTGGTCCTCTGCCGTGGTGATGAGGATGGCGATGTCTGATGATGTCCGACGGACCTCACGCAACAGGTCGCGCCCACTTCCATCGGGCAGGCCAAGGTCGAGCAGCATGAAATCATAATCCACCGTTGCCATGGCCGCGCGCGCGTCCTCCAGCGTCGTGAACCAGTCCACGGCATGCCCGTCCAGACCCACGCGCTCCTGCACCGCCACACCCAGATCGTATTCATCCTCGACAATAAGGATACGCATCAGTCCTGATCCTTTTCCCGCATGACCCGGGCATACAGTGATGGCAGCACAAGCAGGGTCAGCAACGTGGACGTGACCAGCCCGCCGATCACCACACTGGCCAGCGGGCGCTCGACTTCCGCGCCCGCACTTTCGGAAAACGCCATGGGAAAAAAGCCAAGGCTGGCGACAAGGGCTGTGGCCATGACGGGACGGAAGCGGGATTCCGCGGCCGCAAAGGCCGCCTGTGCCACGGCCATTCCCCGTGCCCGCAGGGCTGCGATCTCACTGACCAGCACCACGCCATTCAGGATCGCCACGCCAAACAGCGCGATGAAGCCGATCCCCGCCGAAATGCTGAACGGCATGCCGCGCAGCGTCAGCGCCACGATGCCGCCGGTTGCCGCCACCGGCAGGTTGACGAACACCAGCAGCGCGGGCCGCACCGCGCCAAACGCCACCACCAGCAGCGCAAAGATCAGGCCAAGGGCAACGGGCAGCACGATCTCCAGCCGCCTTGTAGCTGATTGCAGGTTACGGAACTGCCCGTCCCACTGCATGTTATATCCTGCAGGCAGTTTTACGTCCCGCGCCACACGGGCCTGTGCTTCGGCCACGAATGATGCAAGGTCACGCCCGCGCACGTTGGCCTGCACCACCATGCGCCGGCGTACCCGGTCGCGGCTTATGCGCGGCGGCCCATCGACTTCATGCACATGCGCCACCTGTGACAGCATCGCATTCCCCTGCCCGTCCATCCGCCGGACCTGCAGCGCGCCAATGGCGGCGGCGGATGTCGCCACGCGGGGGTCAAGGCGGACCTGCGTGCCGATGATGGCGTTATCCACGATCACCGGCCGGGCGCCGATATGCCCGCCTATGGCCTCCACCGTATCGAGAATGTCCTGCACCGCCACATTGCGGCTGGCAGCCTGCGTGCGGTCAATGTCGACCACGATCAGCGGCACGGTGCCGTCCCCCGCAGCCGCCACGTCCGCTGCCCCCTTCACGCCGGACATAGCCGCCACCACCCGATCACCCAGCTCGGCCAGCATGGCCAGGTCATCGCCAAAGATCGAGACGGCAATCTGCGTGCGCACGCCAGAGAGCAGGTCATCCATGCGCATCTGCACCGGCTGGCTCCATGAATACAGCGCATCGGGCAGTTCGCGCCGCAGGGTATCATCCATCGCGGCGACCAGCCCCGCCTGCGTGCGGGCGGTTTTCCATGTGGAGGGCGGGTTGAGGAAGATGAAGCTGTCGGTCTCGTTCACGCCCATCGGGTCGGTGGGAATGGCGGACGTGCCGGTATTGCTGACCACCGCGCGCACTTCAGGGAAGCTGCGCAGGATCTGCTCCTGCTTCGTGACCGAAGCCAGCACGGTATCAAGCGAGGCCGAGGGCAGCCGCGTGGTGGTGACCGCCAGCGCCCCTTCATCAAGCTGGGGAATGAACTCACCGCCCAGCCTCATCGCAAGCCCCGCTGAAAGGGCCAGCACCACCAGCGTACCGCCAAACAGGATGCGTGGATGGGTTTCCCCCCATGTCACCATATGGGTATAGGGCCGGCGCAGGAAGGCAATCAGCCGCGTATCACCCGCAGGCCGCACGCCCCCCAGCGCAAGGGCGGCCAGAACGGGCACGCAGATGAAGCAGTACGCCAGCGACGCCAGCAGCGCCATGATGACCGTCTGCGCCATGGGGCGGAACATGTGCCCCTCGATCCCCTGCAGGGTCAGGATCGGCAGATAGACCATGATGATGACCAGTATGGCAAACCCCACCGGGCGCATGACCTGCTGCACGGAGGAGATGACCAGCGGAATGAATTCGGCGTCCGGCTCCTCCTCCCTGCGCGACAGCACATGTTCGATCACCACCAGCGAACCATCGACAATCATGCCGAAATCGATTGCGCCAAGGCTGAGCAGGTTGGCCGAGATACCGAACTGCCGCATGCCCGCCATCGCGCAGACAAGGGCAACCGGAATGACCGAGGCAATGACAAGGGCGGCCTGCCAGCGCCCGATCACCACCACCAGCACCCCCACCACCAGCACGGCGCCCATGACCAGGTTGTCACGCACGGTGGCGATGGTCTGCCCGGTCAGGGTGGCGCGGGTGTAATAGGGTTCGATCGTGACGCCTGCGGGCAAAGCCTGCCGTATGCCCGGCAGCGCACGGTTGATGGCGGCAAGCGTTGCGTTGGAACTCGCCCCGCTTTCCATCATCACCACGCCGATCACGATCTCGCCCTGCCCGTCACGCGTTACCGCCCCCAGACGGGTGCGCGCGCCCCTGGTGATGCGGCCAAGGTCACGCAGCCGCACGGCGGAGCCATCGGGGTTGGTCCGCACGGCGATATTGCCAAAATCCGCAAGGCTGCCCACCAGCCCGCGTCCGACCACGCTCTGCTGTTCGGCATGGTGCGTGATCCATCCGCCGCCGGATGCCGCGTTGCCGGCATCCACCGCACGATAGACCTCGCCTACCGAAAGGTTGCTGCCGATCAGCCGCGCGGGGTCCAGCGTCACCTCATAGGTTTCTTCCGCCCCGCCATTGACGTTGACATCCACCACACCGGGTACAAGACGCATCTGCGGCACCACGGTCCAGTTCATGATGCGGTTGAGTTCCATGAGCGAACGCCCCGCGCCACGGATCTGGAACTGCATGATTTCGCCCATGCCAGTGGCCAGCGGCCCCATGCTGACGGTAATGCCGGGCACGGATATGTTTGAACGCGCCTGCTGCATGCGCTCGTTCACGCGGGTGCGGTCCAGGTTGATGTCGGTATCATCGGCAAACTGCACATACACCACCGAGACGCCGCCGCGCGATACGGAACGCAGGTCAGTCATGCCGGGGATTCCGGTCATGCTGGTCTCGACGGGAAAGGTGATGAGTTTTTCCACTTCCTCCGTCGCAAGGCCCGGCGCCACGACCGAGACGAGAACCTGCCGGGGCGAAATATCCGGCACCGCTTCCACCGGCAGGCCCAGGACAGTCATGATGCCCGCGGCCAGCAGCAGGCCAAGACCGCCCAGCACCAGCATGCGCGCGCGGATCAGGGTGGCAAGGTAGGCATGTGCCATCAGTCTGCATCCATTCCGGCCAGACCGATGACGGAACGCAGGGCAAAACTACCATGACCCACCACCGGCTCGCCCTCTGTCAGGCCGGAACGCAGCACTGCCTGCCGCCCGTCATCCAGTGCCACATCGACCACGACCGGCCGGTAGTCCGTCGCGTTCACCCGCACGAACACGACGCTGCGCCCGTCAATCTGCTGGATGGCTTCGGACGGCACGACAAGACCCGCCACGCTGTCACGCTGAGCCAGTGCGGAATCCAGCACCATACCGGGCACCAGCGCGCCAGTGGGGTTTGACACACGGCTTATGACCCGGACCAGCCCGGTCAGGGAACTGGCCATCCCGTCCACCGTATCGATACGGGATGTAAACGGGCCGTCTGCCGTCCGCGTTACCTGCTGGCCGCCTGGTGCGATCCGCGCCGCCTGGTCCGGCGGGATGTCGGAGACAAGCCATATGCTGGACAGATCCGCGACGGTGGCCACATCCATGCTCGGGTCCACATCACCCGCCACTGACGTACCGATCACCTGCACCATGCCGTTGACAGGGGAGATCAGGGTCGAGGTTTCGTCTTCCGCGCCCTGACTGTCCTGCTCCGATGATGAATTGAACTCCTCGGCAAAACGGTGGCCCAACGTGTCCACATCCGCCTGGCGTGCACGCATGGTGGCATCCGCCTGTGCCAGCACGTCCTGCCTGCGGCGCAGTTCGGCCAATGATATGCTCTCGCCAGCCAGTGCCCTAGCCCGCTGCACCGCGCCTGCCGCATCGGTCCGGGCCGCAATGGCGGCAGCAAGCGCTGCACGCATCTGAACCGCCTGCAGGCGCGCAACATGCAGGGAATGATCCTGATAGCGCACCAGCGCCTGCCCCCGCTGCACGGATGCTCCGGGCTGTACCATTACTGCCAGCACCTTGCCACTGCCGGCGGGATGGATATGCACGACCCGCGTCGTATCGGGCATGACCCGGCTCATGACCGGCAGCATGGGTGCCACGCGACCCGGCGTGGCCGTGACGATGGTTACCCCTTCATTGGCAACCGCCGCCCCGTCCAGCTTCACGATCGGGGGCAGCGCCCCCTCCCCGGCATGGGCAGGCAGGGCGGGCAGGCCGAGAAGAAACAGGATGGAGGCAATCCGCTTCATGGCACAACACCTGTTGCAATCAGCATGCGGATGCTGGCGACATGCCACTCCACCTCAGCCCGGGCACTGGCCAGTCGGGTATTGGCGGCCGCCTGCCGGGCGGCAAGCGCCGTATCCACACTGGCTTCGCCTACCCGCCAGGCCCGTTCCTGCGCCTGGGCCCGCTTTTCCATATTCTCTGCGGCACTGCGGGTAGCCTGTCGTGCCGTGGTGGCCGCGATCAGGCGTTCACGCACGCGCATCATTTCCAGATGCACCATGCGCCGCGCCTGCGTTTCCTGACTGGTGGCCGTGGCCAGGCGGTTGCGGGCTTCGGACATGATGGGCGTGTTACGGACCTCGCTGGGCAGGGGGATGCTGAAATTCACGCCCACACGATCATCCCACGGGCTGCCATACTGCTTTTCATGAATGGCGTCCACGCCGATTTCCGGGTTGGGCATGAACGAACGGCGCGCCAGTTTCATGTTCGCTTCGGCGGCTTCCACATTGCGGTGCGCGACCTTTATGCGGGGATCGTTGTCTTCCATGTCGCGCGGGCTGACAAAACGGGCCTGCGTCACGTCGCCGCCGCCATAACGGCTCAGGTCGGGCACAACCGGACGCCCCAGCAGCACCTCCAGGGCCGTAGTCGCGTTCTGCGCTTCCTCCTGTGCCAGGGCTAGTTCATTGTGCGCGTTCTCCATCGCCGCCTGCGCCATCTGCCCATCGACCGAGGCCAGTTCCCCACCATGCACCGCATGCGTCGCATTGCCGGCCATGCGCGCTGTCGCATCGTACAGGGCATGGGCCACATCCATCCGGGTACGGGCAATCAGGGCGGCGGCAGCTGCGTCCAGCACCCGGATGGACAGCGCCATGTGTTCGACATTGAGCTGCTCATCAATCGACGCGGCTTCCGCGCTGGCGACCTGTTTCGTGGCGCTGCCCTGCCCCGGCAGCCACAGCGGCACCGACACGCCGCCCTGATAGGTTGTATAGCCTTCGTTACTGCCCAGCATGTGGTCATCCATGTATTCACCCGACAGGGTCGGGCCGCCGGCAAACCATGACCCGGCAGCGCTGGCGCGGGCGCGGGCGGAATGATGGCCGACCTGAAGTTCGGTGCGGACGGGATCGATCGCCCAGGCCATGCCGACGGCTTCATGGAAGGATGGGCCAGGGCGGGCGTCCTGGGCCAGGGCCATCCATGGCAGGGCACAGGCCATGGCGATCGACACAATGGGGGGGGATGGCGCGGTTCATGCTTCAGGCCATCATGGAATGGCGCGACCACCATGGCTGATCCGTTCGGCCAAATCGCTCCACAGTCGCGCCATCAGCAGATTGATCTCGGACGTGACCGAAAACGGGGACTGCGAACGCGCCAGGGGCGAAAGGGACATGCGTTCCCCGATGACAAAATGCCCCTGCGAGAACAGCCGGGCCGAAATCGCCCCCTGCTGCCCCTGCCCCATGGGCCTCGTAACGGAAATACGCAGGTGTGGCGGCGGGTCGGCAATGAGACCGAAGACATGCCGTTCAGCTTCATCAGAGGGGCACGCCACGCCCTGCAGCACGGCGTCACGCAGTACGGAATGGGGATAACCCCCATACATGCCATCTACATGCAAACGTATACCATGCCGGACCGTCATACATATGCCCTCTGTCCCATCATCCGCCCAAGCGGCCGACACCCCTAGGAAGAAAATACAGGCTGCATACAGACTATCCCGCACTATCCTTTGCATAATAAGCGTCTGTTCCCCGGCGTACATAAAGTTCCTGCCATCACGACGATGACTTTCTGACGGTAACAGAGAAACCTGACGTGAACCTGAACATCCGGTCTACAAAAGAGAATTTATATTATGAAAATGATTATCATTTCTATATTTAGAGTAAACGATAATTTCATATGTGAATTTAAGGCTCTGTTAGAGCCTGAATTAGAAAGCGGTTTGATTGATTTGTCTCAGCACCCTGCAGATATGGACAATCATCAACTGTGCACAGGATAACGAGATTGGTGCCTCGACATGTTTCGTGAAACGGCGGCAGCGTCCGAGCCATACGAAGCGACGCTCCACGATCCAGCGTTTCGGCATGATGATGAAGCCTTCAGCCCGATCGCTGCGCTTGACGATCTCGATCGTCCGTCGGCCACGTTCGACCAGCACACCACGCAACTTCTCGCCAGCATATCCACCCTCACCAATCAGATGGCGCAGCCAAGCGAACAATGAGCGTATTTTGGTTGCTGCCGGCGGCGCACCGTTATGATCCTGAATGTCGGCGGGATGCACGACAGCTGCCACGACATGACACAGCGTGTCGGTCGAGATATGCCGCTCGCGACCCTTGATTTTTTTTGCTCGCGTCATAACCACAGCGGCCGCTGTTGTAGCGGTTTTAACCGACTGGCTGTCAATAATACCCACCGAAGGCGTGGCGTCTTGCCCACTTGTGCTGCTCTGCCACAGCTGGCTAGGCTCGTATCTCGGATTTGAGCATCTGTTAAAGTTCCTTGCTACGGACGGACATGATGCTGTCGTGCCCTCGGTACCCAGCTCTGCCTTTTTCAACCCGATCACCGGTATCATACATAGGCCCGCGTTGTGCAGCCGCACTCATATGCGGGCTGATGGCTCGTCTAGCCGGTACCCGGCGTTTTGAACGCTCATCGGCGTCAGGATAAGGCTCCAGACTCACCCCGCACCCAGACTGAAACAGGTGATTTCACACCCCTGCCCAATTAGATTACAAAACCCGACCACAGCCCGGTGCCATTGCTAACGTATAGCAACCTACCGCCAGGAATGTGCTGGCAGCCGCAACCGAACGTGACCCTGTTCGGCTGTGCTGCACATCTCATGTTTCCGTTTTCTGGCGCAGAGGCCAACGTTGCCCTGTATGTCGGCGTAGAACGTGGTTGATCGCTCATCAGACAAGCGCATGGAGCGTCGAACCTACACCACATATTAAGAAGTCCGGCAGGACATGTTTGAATACATTGAAATGTTCGGGCTTCCCTGTTTTCCTCGGCCAGCCAGTAATCTGGCATGCTGACGAACTGCCTCAATTTCCTTTGCCGAGACCTTTCCTTTGAGCTTCGCGTTCCGCATCCGCCAGTCCAGACTTCTCACCTGATCAGAGAGGACCACACTGGCGGGTTTTACTACTACGGCTACTTCAAACGGATAGCCTTTGATTTTAGAGGGTGTTATGCACCTTGAGCGAGTATAGCGGCGTTTCTGAGCATGAAACATGCGAAAGCGACGACATGGAGACTTGCGAGGGTTGAAGCGTAACGCTCGTAGTCCTTGACGAGCCTGCGGCATCGTGTGGCCCATGCGAAAGACCGCTCGACGACCCACCGGCGCGGCAGCAGGACAAAGCCGCGCTTGGCTTCGGGCAACTTGACGACTTCGAGTGCGATACCGTGCGTGCGAGCCGCCTCGTCTGGTTTTGAGCCCGTATATCCCTGATCGACATAGGCCAGTTCGACGCTTTCGTCAGTGGCCTCCTGAATGGCAGCGGCGAGGCGTCCGACCTCGGCGCGATCATCCCGATTGGCTGGCGTGACATGCAGGGCCAGCAGGTGGCCCAGCGTATCCACAGCCATATGCAGCTTCGAGCCCCGTTTGCGTTTGGCCCCGTCGTAACCGGCGCGAGGCCCGCTCTCGGGTGTCGAACGTAATGTCCGGCTGTCGAGGATGGCTGCAGTGGGGTCCGGCAGGCGACCAGAAGCCATGCGCAAGACGGCACGTAGATCGCAGGCCAGCGTCTCGAAGCAGCCGGCATCCATCCAACGACGAGACTGCTGATAAACCGCCGACCACGGCGGCAGATCGTTTGGCATCGCGCGCCAGGCAATCCCGTAGCGGATCACGTAGCGCAACCCGTTGAACAGTTCGCGCAGATCATGCCGCCGCTGTTCCGCGTCCTCTCGCATCAGGACCAGATACGGAACGACCAGAGACCATTCTTCGTCTGATACATCAGAGGGATACGGTTTGCGTGCGGGTGCCATCCCTCATTACTGCACCAATCAGGAACGAAAGTACATAACACCCTCTAGTGGTCATGGGGCAGCAAAGCGTCATCCCCGCTTTGGCATTATAACTTGCAGGACTGAGAAGCACCGCAGGCCGATGCACAGCCCGTTTCCGCCCCGGCTGAGGGATCAAATTCCAACCAGACAATGTCGCCGCAGTCCGGAACCCACGTGACCTGCGATTTGGTGTTCACCAGCTTTCGTCACCTACAGACTGTCCAAAGTCAATTTCATCATGCCCGTTCAGATCGGTAATCCCGGCGACGAGATCTTCCAGTTTGAGCAGTGTGGCGCGAACTGGCGCAATGATAACTCGAACATCTTCCTCATGAACATTCATCATCTGATCATCCTGACGTTCGGGTGATGCCTGGCTGCCTTATGACAAAGCCGGATAGGCCGGGCTGATCAGTCAGACCTTGGCCCCTTTTGCTTTCGTGCCGGTCTTCCGTACCGCACGCGGTCTCGCTGAAGTCTTGGAACCCGGCGTTTTCTTTGGCGATGCCGCGGAAGATCCGGTTTCAGTTGCCGACGACCTGGATCGCTTCGAAATCGTTTTTTTGGGGGGTAATACAGCCTCAGCAGTGTCGATCAACACTTCTTTCGTCGCACTATCGACAGAAGGTGCTGCGGTTGCTTCGTCCACGGGAGCGGTCTGGGGCACCAAAACCTTACGTCCGAGACCCGCGTCTCGCGCCAGAGTCGCTCGCATTTTGGCATACTCCGGAGCAACCATGGGATAATCCATAGGAAGCTGCCACTTCTCCCGGTATTGCGTTGGCGTCATTCCGTACCTTGTCTGCAGGTGACGCTTGAGCATTTTGAGTTTTTTGCCATCTTCCAGACAGACGATGTGGTCAGGAAACACCGACTGCCCGACTGGAACTGCAGGCTGCTGGGCAGGAATGCTGCTGTTTTTCTCTGTGGCCGGTGTTGTTTCGCGGATAGCAGCGTAGACATCGCGGATAAACGCCGGGACATGTTCTGTCGGCAGAGAGGTATTGGTATTGCCGAGATGCGCTGCCACTATGTCGCTCATGGCAATTACAATTGCCGGGGATAGGTCGTCTGATTGGTCCATGATAAAGCCTCTCCGCTATATTTTTACCGAATAACATTGCCGGAGTGTAAGTCTATATGCAATCGGCAAAATATGGCGTATCGAAAGCTGAATTATATATTGCGGTACGTTGCATACATCGATCACATCGCACCATGAACATCAAGTTTTACGCAAATTGTATGCGGCGGAGCCTGCCCCTGATTACGCTATCAGACGGCGTAAACTGGCTTATGCAACGGGCCTTTCACAAAAACTACGGCTCACCCCAATGTCGATGATAAGTTTTTTAGTCCGAATATATCCACACACGAATTTTCCATGACGTGGTGAGCGGATACAGTATTTATCTCTATCACCTGCCTGATGATCACAGCGGGCTACCCCTGCAGGTAATGCAGCCAGTCATGGCTGTGTAACGATATAGCCGCGTTTCAGGCGATAACGGATCATCGCGGTCAGAGCATTCACCGCGGCGCCCTCGTCGGCATAGAGATCCACGCGCTGGGTGCCAGCTGTCCCGATCCTGCCCCAGTTACGAACAAGCGCAGCACCACCGAACAGGTCGGGCTGAACTGACAGTCCGTAATACCGCCACTCATTGAAACTGGGTTGAATACGACGCAACTGGACAGATAACGGGAACAGTCCAAGCTGTATTGTTTTCCCTGGGGGAACGGCGCTCCTTGATCTTCTGGATGTCATATTGGTCCTGCGCATCGCATGATGCTAACATGATCTATTATTCAAGTACAGATATTCTGAACTCCTTTCAGCCTTTTGCAACGCCGCGTGGAGCATGCATGGATCATTGCCTGCGATCTATAGGTCGGATGGTACGATGCGGATGTCTTCCGATACGTCAATCATCCAGCACATTGGTGGTTGCCTCAAGCCATGACCCGGTCGGAAGATGACGTAGAAGACCCTTTTTCTCGCCACTCAGGCGTGAGTGTCAATCGATCAGCCAGAGAGCACTCTGGATGTTTCGAACATGCGTTGCCCGCAGAACATAGACGATACACTCGGTAACAATAATGAGATATACGTTACAACAAGACGGAATCGTGTAGATTGAGCAGCCTGATCATGAGTCCGTGGAGCTAAGTGACCAGATTAAATCACGACGAAAATCGTCAATAATAGCAAAGTATATCGAGTTATGCCGCTCCAGCGCTCCGTAAGAAACATGGCAACCGTGCACTGCGTTGCTTCAGTGTGTTCGTCTTGATCCGTGTGAGGATGACATGAAGTTTGATGAACTTCGCTCGCGTTTCGAGCTTATCGATGACGAACAATCCGGACAGCTATGTCTGACGCTGGTTCAGGCGATTTTAGCGCTGAGATGCAATATTGAATACATTGCTTCTCCAGTGAAAACATCAACTGCCAGGCGTGAGCAGGCAAGATCATTGCACCCCATTCTGGTGCTTTGCCACGAAAAAGGCCGTCAGTTGAAAGACGACCACCCGAATTCCCATTATTTGCAACTCCGCGTTGATATTCTTGTAAAAATGATAAGCGAGATGTCGGTCGAGGAGTTAGGAAGCGAAGCAGGAGAGACGTTTATTCTCTCCCCGATCACCCCCCCTTTTGAAAATCCCCTGTCTCGAGAAAGGGGGAACGAAGAGGCATGATTTTTTAATCGCAGTCGCATGATCAGGGCGTACAGGACATAGGTATTGTCCGGAGTCCGCCATGCGCAGTTTCTACGTGTTGCCATTTCTCCTGCTCATGCACGCGCCAGCGCGAGGACAGCAATGCTCTGTGTCTACTCCGATTGAGTCCAGGAGCGATACCATAGGGCCGCCCCTGGAACACAATGATAAAGATAGGACCGATGCAGTCGCCCATCTTGGCATCGCAGGGGCCAACATCGAAAAATTACCCGATCTCCACGGGTTCGAAGCTGGCATCGCCCATACCCGGAACGAACTCCTCGTCTTTTTCGCTCCGGAAAGCCATGCGATCGTGCTTAGCGGGACGCTGATCCCGGTACCATACGACACCCTACGTTCCCTGGCCGGATCGCGCGCCCACGATCTCGCACCGGTCGATGGCATCAGGGGAATGTTTGTTCGGGCGGATAACCGTTTTCAGGTCGTCTATGCGACCCCGGATGGCAAGGCGGCAGTCGCGGCCCGGATGTGGGGTGCCGCTGGACAGGACATCACGAAAGACCAGATCAGGGGCATTCCTGGAGCCGTCCCAGAAATCAGTATCTCTGGCGCTTCATCCAACGCTAACGAACAGTCCGAGCTCCAGGGGCTCTCGGGAGGCCTTATAGGGATACCTTCAGCCCCGGAAGTCATCACGTTCATAGACCCGCAATGCATTTACTCGATGAAGGCGATGCATATCCTTCAGCCCGCAATCGATGCGGGGAAAGTTCGCCTGAAAATAGTCCCGCTGTCATTGCTTGATTACGAGGATAACGGCGCCAGTACCGTCAATGCGAGAGCCATGCTATCGCTCCCGGCAAACGAGATGGCACAAGCGTGGGTCAACGGTCGTCTAAACCCGGGATTGGCTGCACCTGAACCGGATAGTGGGGAGAAGCTTGCCCGTAATACCCGGATTGCACGGCAGATAGGGCTCACAGGGACACCAACGTTCGTCTGGATGCACCGCAATGGCGGGACCGGCCGGCTCGACGGCGTTCCCACGGATGTCGCCACATTTCTCACCTCGGTCTCGCAATGAAGACACGACAGGACCAGACCGGCCCGCGGCGTTTTTTTGAAAGAACGCGCAAGGTGGCCCGCGTGGTGATTGGCGATCCACGTACATTGGTCGCCTGGTCCGATGTAACGAGGAATGCCGCGCTGATTGAAGCCCTCGGGAAGGCATTACTGAAGCCTAAAGCCGGTATGCAGGGCCCGCGGGCGCCAGACGGTACCCCTATTGATATCGCCGCGATCGCTGCCGAATACGGCGTCGAACCCTGCGTTGTGGAGATCTTACTCGATCAGAGACAGCATGAGACATACAGGCGGGCGCTTGCTGCCAGTATGCTCGCTGTTGTTCTGGTGCTTGGCTGGACCGGAGAAATGCTCCTTTCCCACTGGAAGGGCAGCCAACTCCTCGCTGCGCTGGAATTCGCGCCCTTCTGGACATTTCTGACACTCGTGGCGTTTCAGAACGCGTGGCTCAACTGGCAGATCCGCGAACGCCGCCTGGGTTCCGCTCGCCAATTTGTCGGCACCGCCGACAGCCTCATTCCACGCAGGCCGTAACCGCAAGTCCATCTGCATTACGCTGGTGAATAGATAGATAGGATCGGTGGAGCACTCAGAACGTGCCGGGAGGCGCGTTCTTGTCGCCGCCCTGGGCGCCTGTTGCCCAGGAGGCATGTTCGTAATCCTCGCGCCCCGACATCGCCCGTGAATCATCAGGCCGGACGATCGTACTGGCGCGATCGTACGTAGGGGGTGTCCAGATTACACGTGTCGATCCGTATGCAGCGTGCGGATCGTAACGCGCATGCCTGGTGGGGGGAGCCTTTGGGCCATGCACATGGGCAGCGGATGACACGTTGCCAGCGCTGCATGCCGCAAGCCAGGGGGAGAGGACAAGAGGCAGAATGAAATGTTTCACGAATGGTCTCCCGCGTAGAGGAGACCATCCTGACCAAGGATCTTGCGACTAGGGCTGCCGCTTTCTCCATTCGTCTTCCATGGAGAGATAACCTCGAATGCGTCGTTCCATGTTCTCGGCTTTGGTCTTCAGCATTGTATGATCATTGCTAAGTCGATGGTATTTGTCGTGGGCTGCCGCAAGATCGCACGCCAGGCGTTCCTCTCGGTCCCCAGCAGCCTTGAGTTGAGCTACCTGCCGCGCAGTTGCTGCATCTGCAAGAGCGAGAGCGTCTTTCAGGCCTTTGATCTGAGCCTCCAGACCAGAAGCATATTCCCTGGATCTGAGCAGATGCTCCTCAAGTCTGTCAGATTCCGCGTTCTTCTGTCGCAGTAAACTTGTCATCTGCGAAAGCAGGCCAGCGAGTTCATCGGCTTCTGTCGGTCGCGCAGACCGTCGGCCGTAAAGCGCACGTTGTATGGAGTTTCCCAGCGTCTGTTCGTACTGGTGCGATGCACGTCCCAACATGAACGCTGCAGCCCCGCTCAGGCCACCATAGTTCGACATCTCAGTTCCTCCTGACCCTAAAGTCAGACGCTCTTTTTCATTGTTGTATCACTTATTAGAGCCCGAGCACCAGAAGATATGCCACCGTTGCCTTGTCCCGGCCCATTCTGGTTATCTGCTTTATTTCGTGCGAGAGACTGCTGAATCGAGAGCAACGTGCCCGCCATACCGACAACGGCGGCGTCTCTGCTGAACTGGTCGATATCGACCCGGTCCACGTCACCAAATCCGATCATGGCGGGAACCCGCTGGGGCAGGATCGAGATCATCCTGAATGAAATGAACGCCAGGGTGACGTGAATCATGACAAAGAGGCTGACCAGAACAATCATGCCGAGGAAGTTGCTGACAATCCAACCGTTTGACAGCACCAGTCCGGCCGCAATGCCGAAACACATGTGGATCAGCCACGACACTGAATCAAATATAAAATATCCGAGGAAAAGCCCGAACAGCATCAGCACCGGCCGGAAGATGACATTGAACAGAAGGGCATAACCCTGTTTTGCATGACCGTGCAGCCCTTCCCCGTTCATGGTCATATGCGCGAGCATCCACAGAGGTGCCGCAATCACGGACTCACAGACCATGATGAACCATCCCGCCACGGCAAACATCCACATGACAAACGGGATCATCGGGATGACATAGGCGATGGTGAGGCCTGGCATAAGCATGGCGAAACAGCCGCCGATAATCGGCGCGCCAAAAAAGTGCATCAGCGCGTGCCCGGCCCCGGCCGCAACGGCGCCTTCTGGATTCCCGCTCAGAAGCGACAGCACGCCGATACCAACGGTCCCGGCCGTAGAAGAAAGAACCGACGCAGTGCCCATCGTGAGAAGGGCAGTCGTGATCATCCAGTTTCCAAGTGACATGAGATTGCCAAACGGATCGGTCCAGTAGCCGTTCGTCCCGGACGGCTCGATAAATCCGGTCACGATCTGCAGGGCGTAATCGTTCAGGTGCAGGGCGCGGAACAGCTGGTCGAGCACTCCCGCACCGTCTCCACCCGGTATTGCGCCCGTGTACAGGTCAGCATTCCCGCCTGGCGCGGTCACGCCGTCCTGCGTCGCAACCATGCTGTCGATGTTCTCCATAAAGGTGTCCGCAGACTGCACCAGGGGCGCAATGTCCGAGGCAAGATAGTTTCCGAGACCGGAATAGGATGGCGTAGTGATGGTTGGCGTTGCGGTCATGAGAGACAGGGTCTGGCCATTGAGGCGCGCGAATTCGAGATAGTAGGCTCCTGCGCCAGTCCACCCGAGATTATCCATCTGGTTGCTGGTGTTGACCGCATCTCCGTTCGTCGAAATCCCCCATTGGTGGAGCGCTAGCGTCTGATTGTTGACCGTGTCCTGAAGCTTCGAGCGCAGTTGTGCCGCCTGCGTCGTGAGACGCGACGCATAATCGTTGGTGGCATTGACGATGATGGTCATGAGTGGGGCCAGGGACGCTGTCGTTTTCGTCTGCCAGTAATTCTGCGCGACCTGCGCAACCTGGCTGCGAATGTCGACAAGGATCACGGAATCAAGAACCTGTTTTTGCATACCCGCCTGGTCGACCTGGAAACCAGCCAGATTCACTGCGTCAGTATTGGGCGCCTGCAGACTTACGGCCCCGCAAACTGGTGTCCCGTCTCCTGCGCCGGCTGCCATATTGTAAGAATAGTTGATGATTCCCATCTTCCCGCCGGTCACGGACAGGACGGTCTGCCCGGTCGGGGCCGCAATCAGGTTCGTGTTATTCGCAGCAATGTTAATAATGGCCCGGCAGAACTCATTTTTCACAAGACCGGTCACAATCCCTTTTGTGCCGGGGATAAGGGGCTGTGCGATGACCTTGCCGTCTGGTCCGATTGCTTGCTTCGCCTTGTCATAGACGACCTTCGCCATACCGATGCCCCAAAGCGAGCCCTGCACGACAACGGCCTGCGCCGCATTGAAGCCGGTTGTCGGAAGCGGCCACATCAGGATGGCCGCAATCCCGATCCGCACGATCGACATGCTGGTCTGGTTGTTACCAAGGAGTTGTGCTGTTTCTGCACCCCGGTGGATGTTCATGAAGTAGATATAGCTTACGACCGCCATCGCAAATGCCATGACGAACCCGGAGAACCACCCGATCATGGTTCCTATGACGGTCGCCTCGTTGCCGATGCTGGGCGCGCCCGTATCCTGCCCGAAAACCGGGAATACAGACCGGATGACCTGCGCCGCCCAGTCACTGCCCGGATCAAGCAGGTCCCATGTCACGTTATAGCCCGTGCTGCTGGCTGCATCTCCCGAACCGGTCGCAACAACCGTCTGCGCTGCAGCGGACACGGTAAGAGCCGACAGTAACAGGAGTGGCAGGATGGCGAATACAGGGCGACGAAAGGGCGTCATGGTTTGTCCTCCAGCAGCACAGTCACGGCGCAGGACTGGCGGTGGGACCGGGATTCATCCGCGTCATGAAGTCCGTGACCGCAGTCACAGCCTTGTGCATCATCTCGCGGACTTTCTCGCTCATGTCTTCCAGCGCACTGGCCCCCTCTTTTTTTCCGGGCACTTCGGCAGCAGTCCTGCCAATCTCGGCATCGATCTGGGTGAAGCGCTGCGTCACACTGCCGGACATTCCCATGCGCTGGCCTGTTGCCTCGGCGGCTTCCCTTCCCTTTCCGTAGGCTTCGAGCCTGCTGGTGACATTCTCCAGTTGCGCCGCGAACGCCTGGTTATTCTGTTTCTCCGTCACAAACTGGCTATGCAGATCGGCATACCGGCCACCGGCCTTCATCTCCGACAACACACCGGCAACACCGTCAGGGTCGCCCTTTCCTGCATCTGAGATCGCCGCCATTATCGAGGAAGCTGGCCGCTCCCTGAGGTCACGCAGGGCCTCCACCGCCTGCTTTCCCAGACGTTCGGTCGCCTCCAGGCTCTTTTCGTCACGCGCGTTGTGCAGCCGGGTGCTGAAATCGGCGGCCTTTTCCATCCACGATGATGCCGGGCTCGCAGGCTGGCTATCAATGCGCGAGGCAATCGCTTCTGCTAGGCGGGCAAAGCCGCCACCGCGAATAACCTTGACGTCCTCCTGATCCCTGGCCGCCGCGTTCGTTTCCCGTGTGTTCGCTGCCGCCTTTTCCTTTGTGCCGTTGCCATCCATCGTCGATCGGCTTTCCGGCGCATCTTTTGCCGGACCTGTCTGTTTCTCTCGAAAGTCCTTCGGAGGATCCGTCGTATGGGTCTGTCCAGGCTGGCTGCTGGCCGACTGCTCCGGTCCAGGCGGAGCGCCCTCCCCGGGCGACGCCATTCCTCGGGTTTTGTCCGCCTGACCTTTCTCATCGTGCGCAGACCCGGCAGCATGGTCATGCCCTGGTGCTGGCTGGCGCCCTGGTTCGGGAAAGACGGTCGCCCTCAGGTTCTCGATGGTGTGCGCGATGTCCGGGTGGTCCGGATCCTGACGTCCTTCAACCAGTTCGCTGGCAAGTGTCCGGATCGCGTTTACCTCTGGCTGCTGAAGGCGATGCGTTTCACGCATCATGGCGGCAACCATAGGTTCGTTCAGACCTGGGTAATGCGCCGCGCGCTCCGTCATCTCAGCATGAAGCGGATGATCATCGTTCAACGTCGGTCCCAAAAGACGCTCTACATCCTGCACGGCGTATGCGACGCGCGTACGGAAGCCGGGATCATTATGGACGTCAGGCTCGCGGGATTCCTGCCGCAGCCGATCATATGCGGCGGCCTGCCCGGGTGCCTGCTTCCTGTATTCGGACTGCACGCGATCAAGGGTTTTCAGCACATCCTCGATATCGCCGGTTTTCTGCTGGGCCTCAGACATGGCAAACCTCTAGGGATTGATCGTGGGGGAAGGCATCGGTGTCAGGCCGTCCTTGAAGGCGACCTCTTCTTCCTGTGCGACCCGGGCAGCTCCCATGGTCGCGAGGTAGAGTCCGAGACGATAGTTCTGCAGCGCAAGGTAATTGGACTGCGCCATCTCGGTGGCAACTTCGCGCATGACCGACGCGGGAGGCATTGCCTGGAGCGAGGCGTTCCAGCTTACGCTGGAGACCCTGCGATTGACTTCCAGCGCCATGGCCTGCAGCCACGACGCCTTGTCGAGCGGCGTGAGCCCCTCGGCCGTCATTTCAGCCTTCTGGTCCCGCGTGAGCGCGACAGACGGAACACCAAGAGATGTGACGTAGCCCGTGACCCAGCGGGCAAGAGACATACGACTGTTGTACGACCGGCGCCGGGTTGCGGCTTCACGTCCCCGAAGGCTGGACAGCTGCTCGCCACGCAGGGCCGCCGGCGCTACCGGCTGGATGAGCGTGGTCGCATAATCATTGGCGGCATCCACTGCGCCATCCGCAGACAGGGTATCGGCGCCGAACAGGCTGGCGGCACGCTGGTCGGCGTTCGGCAGCCGGGACACGGAAGAGCAGAGCCCCTGCGCCACGTCGTCGGATGAACAGTAGCGCTTGAGGTGCAGGGACATGTTCGCATCCGTGCCCTGTGACTTGCCGTAATAGGAGGGCGTCCCCTGACCTGCCTCACCACGCGGATCGCTTACGGTCGCGATGGCATACACCGCGGATCGAGCCGCCTTGGACGCGGCCACGGTGGACTGCTGGGCATCAAGGCCCGCGCAGAATTCCGGATTCATCATATGCTCGTCCCGGATTCCGGTTTCCTGCTGACGCCTTAGAAATCCGGCCATCGCCGCGTCCTGGGCATCCATGAGTTGCGACTGGGCACCGACCTGGGCTTTCGCGTAATTGGCAACCTGCGTGAAACCCTTCGTCAGGAGAGACGCAACGGAATTCGGGTTTGTAAGGCTACTGAGATTTGAATCGATGCTGTCCGTCAGGTTTTTCGTCATCGTATTGAGGGCGTTGCCCGTGAACGCCTGGAGAAGCTTGATCGCCGCAACGACAGCAGCATCGCTGAAAAGCGCGTATGCCGGACGCGGCGTGACTGCCAGCACGCAGACACACGAAGCGGCACCAATGGCAACCATCTGCAGCCTGCGCATCAGAATACTCCGTCCACGAGATTGCTCAGGCTGTATCCAGTCGGAAGCTGGGGAGATCCGTTGATATACAGGTCAGTCGCACCGCTCGACGTTCCCGCAATGGTGGTCGCAATTGGCGGCCCACCACCACCGAAACTCAGGCTCGGGCACATGAGTCCGCTACTCGAGCCAAAACCGAGCCCCAGGTTAACGCCCGACAGACTGAGTCCACATTGGGTCGACCCCATGGCGTTCCCCCATGCAGCCTGTGCGGCCTGACAGACCTGGCCACCTATCTGGCCCTCGACGGCCTGCAGGAGGGCTGCTGGGTCAAGGCCGTTCGTGATGAGATTCAGTCCGGTGCCGTTGAAAAAATTGCTGAGGCAGGACAGGCCGTTGACGCTATCCGGCTGCTTTTCATAGGCGTCGTTGGCCTGGACGCGTTCGTTTACGGCTGTTGCCGCCGCCTGGGTCAGGGCAGCACAGCCGACGCTTCCCGTAGATGTCGTGGCACCAGACGCGGCTGACGACGTGGTCTGCGCATGCCCCTGTATCGATACAAGAGCGGCAGCCACTGACAACAGGACACGGAAGCGCAGACGGATCATGCGGCCTCCTGACGTGTAGCCGGACGCGTCACAGCCTCCAGCAGGGCAATCCTTTCCGGAGCAAGAAGGCGATGAAGCGCCTGGCGCCTGCTTTCCGAGATCACGCCCCGTCCAAAAGGGCTGCCCGCCGACAACAGGTCCCTGCGGCCGCGCAGATAGGGGATCAGCGCGTCAAGGGAGTTGACCAGATCAGGCCATTCAGGCGACGCGACACCAGAGAGGATGGCGTGCCAGGCCGTCCTCGCTGTCATATCATTGTCCAACATCGCGATGACATCCTCTCCGCCCCTGATGCGCCAGATCTCGCCGAGCGCATTCAGCGCAAGGGCGACATTGGGCATCGGGGAAGGAGATCCGGATTTCCGGACGGATGAGGGCTTGTTCATGGAACCTTCCTCGGGTGATTACGACGAAGGTGTCGGGCCATCATGCGACCGGTCAGCGAATTCGACGTCGGACCGCGACTTTATTATGGCCGACATCAATGACGTCGCCCGCCTGGGCTACCGTGGTCGCCAGAACCTTGTTCCATTCCCGGCCGCCCTGCCAGTCAACAGGAACGCTGGTGTCCACGTCCGCCGCGAACACGACGCGCACCCCATGCGGAACGATCTGGCGTATGGCGAAGCCAAGTGGAACCTGCTTTCCGTATCCACTGGCGATATGGAAATATCGACGGGCTGGAACATTCCCGGATGTTCGAGGATCCGTACCAGTGCCCGGCAATACGCCCGGACTATCCTGACCAGCGTCTTTCGGTGAGGGTAAGGTCTCCCCGCCGGTCGTCCCCATTGAGGGCGACGTCAACGCCGGCTGGGAGGGAGTTTCCGGAGAGGTCGTCTGGACCAGATGAAACGCGGCAGGTGTGACAGATATGGGGCCAGAGGCCAGCGCCATAACCACGGCAGGCATAACAGGCATATGAGTGTCTCCATCAAGCTCTCCTGACCAAAGCAGCGGCCTTTGCGACCTCAGACACCTTTTTTGCGGGCTCCAACTCGACTATCATGACGTTCCGTCACGGCTGATCCCCTATCAGGACGCGGCCAGTCGATATCTTCTGGATGTTGGAAGTTTCTTTTGCTGAGGAAAACGCCCGCCGTGAGAGTAAACGAAAATGTCCCATGACAATGGCAAGGTGCAAGCCGAGGCTTTATTTGCATCCGGCCAATTATATAAAGACATCGGGGAAATCATTTATGACAGGCGGACGGCGCTTGACTGGACGCAGGTGCACCTCGCCAAACTGGCACGGTTGAATGTATCGGTCATACGGAGCATCGAAGCAGGTCGTCCGGTTTCCCTGGAAACATTATCGGCGCTGCTACGGGTGTTTGAGATAGATCCGCGCGATATTCTTCCGCAAGGTGCACCGGAAGGAACATGGTTTGCCCATCTGGATCTGGTGGCATCCGCCACGCAGCTGAAAAAAACCATGAAGCAGTGTTCGGACTACAATCTGGCAATCCAGAAATTACGCGACATTATCGGCAATATTTCCAAGACGTTTAACCTGCCGGAAATACCGGCCAGATTGCCGATCGATCATTATTCACACAGTGTTGCCTTCACCTCGGGGGAGCGGCAGGACCTCCTCGAGATATTTGGGCGCAGGATTCAGATCTTCAGGACGCTTCAGGGGGCAACAGCGAGCCAGATCGCCCATAAATCACACGTTTCCCTGACCAGCCTGAGCCTGATTGAAGCAGGGCTGAGAAATCCGAGCCTTGAAACGGTTTATCGCATTGCCGAAGGACTGTCCGTCTCCGTTTATTACCTGATCCCGGGAATACATGACGACGCAGACCTTTTGCGTTCCCTGGACATGACCGCGTGGGCAATGTCCGCGCAATCACAACTCGAAGCCCTCGCTGATCTCGAGTCCATTATTGGTCACCTCGACGATATCGCAAACCACTGACCGGGTGCATGAAGGTATGGAGACTGTCAGGAAAGGGGTCTCCTTTCTTATGGCAGACCCTATGCCTTGGGCTGTCCATTCCAGGTGATGTGCCCCGGCTGATCACAAACGCGGACCGGCGACCGCGTTCGGAGTCATATTAGCGCGTTCTGCGCTATTTATTTCTTGACGGTTATATAACGATTAAGAGATATTATTCCCAAAACACGCAGCCTATCCCGAAAACGCGATGACGAGGGCATACCGCCATGAAGTCAGCATCGTTCGGCCAGGTTATAAAACACGGTCTGTTTACATGGCTTCAGACCTATCCCACGCCAGAAATGACGCGCGCCCTCTATGCCAGGCTGTGCGACGAGGTCCTTGTAGCGACAATGCTTACCCTGACAGTACAGGAGGTGAAGGAGTCAGTCGCGCAATGGGCCGACCGACCCCAGAATGTTTTTTATGAAGCGCCTGCACGCAGGGGAGCATGGACAAGGACCCAGTTGCTCATCCTTGGCCAACGCTGGCTCTGTGGTGATAAAACCGCCGACATAGCCGAGATGCTTGGCCGCTCGGCCGGGAGCGTGCGTGCGAAAAGAAAGCAGCTTGGCCTGCCACCGCGCATCAGGCTCTCAAAAATACAGGCGGAGACCATACTTGCCGAAAAGCGGAGCGCCATTCCCGCAGATCCCGAAGCTGTCCTGACATGGGAACAGGCCTCCCTGCTTCCTCATGAAGCCCGGCGGGGACGGACATGGCTTGTCAGGAACAGCCTCAACAGGCTGACCCTCACAGGACATAAGGGAGGAGACAAGGTACGGTGGCACGAGGCCGCCAACATTGAAATCGCCTACCGCCATTTTGCATTTCAGAACCCGCGTGAAATTGCGCGGGACTTCCTTATTTCGGAAAGCGCGCTGAAATCCCAAAGCTGCTGGGAGCAGCTTCCGCCACGACGCGGCGCTAAAGTGCCCTGGTTCATTCATGCGAGGGCCGAATATTATATCGGCGAACACCACTACATCCGGCGGGAATGTCTCTGCAAGAGCGGATGCTTTTTCTGGACCACCCGCAAGGGAGGCGACCGGGTCAGCAGACGGTACCGCCGCAGCATTGCCGCCACGCATGGCATTGCCGCCTGAGTAGTAGCGGGAACCATCAAAGAAAAAACGTGCTGGTCGCAAGATAGACTTCCAGCCTGCTCTCATCACCGTCGGGAAATGAGAGTAGAGTGATGACCACCTTTTTTCATGCCCCCGTAAGGGAGGCGCGCCATGCGGCTGTTTAATTCCGCAGTAACCAGGCGGCTTACCGACCCCGACTTTCAGGGGATTGTTGTAGACAGATCACTGCTGCTCAACATCGCACTGGCGGGCGTGGTCATCGTGTTCTCGGCGCACGACGCCTATATCCGTGCACACCCTCCCACACCCCTCTATTTCTACGTTGACGGCCAGAATGCTCCCCGACCGGCCGTGGCGCTCACCAGTCCGGTACTTGGCCAGGACCAGCTTCTCGGCTGGGCCGTCAAATGGGCGATCGCACCCTACAACATCAACTATCGTGATTTTCCAACCCAGATGAACACCGCGGGCGCTCACTACACGCTCAACGGATGGAACACCTTTGCAAAGTCTTTCATTACGCAGGGGAATCTGGCGAAACTCAGGGATGCAAAGCTGCTCTGTTATGCGCAGCCGACACGGGCCGCGACCGTACGCGCCGAGACTGTCGTACAGGGACATTCGCGCTACGTAATACAGTTTCCTTTCATCCAGACCTGCGAAAACGTGAACCAGCAGAATACGCAAATGCTGATGGCAACCGTGACGATTGATCGCGTGGAGGACCTGGATCACCCGGATGGACTGGCCATCGAACAGCTTGTCGTCTCGTCGGGGAGGGAGTGACAGCCGTGCGAATTCTTTCTCTCTTTCCGCTGACCCTGTCCATCCTGCCACTTGCAGCACTCGCACAGCAGCCATCACAGCCCGGGCCTGCGGCAACGACACTTGCAGACGATCAGGATCAGGCAGCCGAAGATGAAGCCGAGCATGAGGCCATTCCTTTCACGCCCAAAGAAATCCTTCGGCTGGGGGAACGCCTGAAGGACGTGCGTCGTGCCACGGAGCAGGTCGGCACGGAATTCGCAACCCCTAATGCGCGCCCGGCGATCCGTGTCTCCTTTGCGCCTGGTCAGCAGACAAGCCTGATCTTTACGACAAAAGGCTATCCGACCGCATTGTCCTTCGTGGACAGCACGGGACAGCCCTGGCCGATCGCATGGAATACGTCTGGCAATTCCGCCAACCCGGACGGCAGCACGAACTGTGCTTCCGGCAAAAGCGGCGCATCAGCCGGGAATCCTGCGGTTGAGACAACAGGTTTCTATACCTGCGTCCCGTTCAAGGGCTCCAATACCATCAATATCGAACCGATGTCGCTCCAGCCCAGAGGTGGACTGCTCGTAACGCTTCAGAACGCGCCAAAGCCGGTCTCCTTCCTGCTGATCGCGGGACGTGGATCCTACGATGACAACCTGACCGTTCGCATGTCCGAGGGAGGCCCCAATGCCCGGGAGCCGGTCGACAGCCGCCCCGGAGTACCCGCGACAGGCGAGCCCTACATGAACGCCATGCTAAGCGGCATTCCACCAGCGTCAGCCGTTCCGCTGGCCGTCGAGGGTATTTCACCCGATGACGTGCGCGCCTGGCGGATTGGAAACGAGGTCTATCTTCGCACGCGCCTTCATCTCATGACGCCCTCCTCGGACAGCATGGAGCAGGGTGAAGGGGGATACACGCTCTATGCCTTCCATGAGTCTCCCGTTGTCCTTCTCTCCGATGCGGGACGGACGGTCTCGGCCCATATCAGGGACGCACAGTGATGAAACCCAGGTTCAACCAGCTGCTCAGTGATGCGTCGCGGGGCGGAAACCGGCGTCTGCTCGCAATCCTTGGGAGTATCGGCACCGTTCTTGGCGTCACGCTACTCATCTCCACCATCCACCGTAAGGAGCTTCCACGCTCGGACCCCGGCAGGCCACCCGCCGCCAACCCCCTGCCCGGGGGCCTGAATTCCAATCCGCGCCAGCAGGAACTCCGCGAAGATCAGATCCGCGACGAGGCAGACCGGGCACAGACTGCGGGACAGTCGTATTCACCTGATATTGCGCCGGGCACGCCCACCCATCCCGACGACAAGCTTCCCCCGCCCCCGGTCGCCCACGAGGTCGGGGCGGACGTCAACCCGGCGATGGCCAAGGCCGCCGCAGCGCCAGCCCCGCACGCGCCTGAGGTCGTACCAAGCGTTCCCGTCGTACCAGTGCAGACGGATGCAGCCTTCCGTGCTGCCATGCCACGTGACCCGCAGCTCCAGAAGGACGCAATCACCGCATACAGACATGCGATCATGGATCTTGCAGGCCGTCTTGATGGACGATTTCCTGTCACAAATGTCCTGTATGAAAAGACGGAAACTGGAAGGGAGCAGACAAAAAAACCGGCGGTCTCCCCTTCAATAACTTCGGTGGCGACAGCAAATTCCCAGACGGCCCTCTCCCGCGTCCTTGTTCCTGCCGGGAGGGGGATTTACGCCCATACCGTTTCAGCAACCAACAGCGATCTCGGGGGAGAAATCATCCTGGAAGCTGATTCAGGTCCACTCGCTGGCGACAGGATGAAAGCATCCGTCAGAAGGGCCGGGGGACATCTGAACAGGCTGGTTGTCCGCGTTGATCAGGTCTTCCATAAGAATGATCCGACCCCGATCCAGGTCGAAGGTATGGTGGTTGCGCCGGACACCATGGAAGCTGCCGTGGCCTCAAGCGTTGACCAGCTATACGTCGAGCGCTTTGTTCTTCCCGCCGCAGCCGCTTTTGTCCAGGGTCTCGGGCAGGCGATCGAGATGACGTCGAACACGACCGGTTCGATCGGAGCCCTCGGCAACGTCAACTACGTCCAGTCACTGAATTTCCCGCAACAACTGGGCGTGGCGGCCGGTGCAGCGGCCTCGCAGGTCAACAGCGCGCTCATGCAGCAGATGCCGACCCAGCCGCGCGTAAATCTTGCCGCTCAGGTCAGTGTTGGCGTGATCTTCATGTCGGACGTCGTCATGAAGAAGTAAGTTTTCGGGCACCGGTCGCATGATATCGACGAATTCTGCACTCTCTACCAGAAGGCAGCATTCACCATGACCTCAGCCGCAACCGCAACGACGTCCCGGGATCCGTTCAGCGCGGATCGCGGCATTGAACCTGTTCCGTTTCGCAAACTGGGCACGACGCCAGAGCCTGACCCTTCGCCTGAACCGGACACAATTGCCGAGCCTCCCTCCCCTCACCTTCAACCTGTGACAGCAGCACCTGACAGGAACCGACCCGTTCCACATGCCATAGCCCTTTTCAGGGCGCTTCCGCGTCGCAGGCAGGTCATGATTGCGGGTACTGCCGTCGGCAGTCTGCTCTCCCTCTTCCTCGTGATGGGCATAACAAAGAGGCAGGCGTCTCCCGTGGCCCAGGAAGTCGGAATGATTTCCGCCCCGCTGCCATCAGGCCCCAAAGCGTCTCCCGCGCCGGGACACTCACCTACATCATCGCCATCACCGCCGGCACCTCAGGTCTCGGCTACAGATGAGGATCTCAAGGCACTTCTTGCGATGAAAAAGCCGCCCCATCCCGCCAGCCCAATACCGGCTACCCCGTCGGCCGAGAACACGCCCGCGCAGAAACACGACACTGGCATCGAAAAGGCTGTTCCGACGGACGATGCGGTCCAGAAAGCAAGCCGCCTGCAAGCGGCTCCCATGACATCTGACGACCAGTTGCAGGTGCTGCAGCTTGTAACGGAAGAAGCAGCATTGGTGCAGCGGACCCGCAGCGACATCGCAGCACTCCGGCAGGATATTGACCGGCTGCGTATCGCCGATACGGCAAAGGCTTCGGATCTCAACCGCCGGATGTCGCTCCTCGAAGCGAAACGGGCCGTGGCCGACGCCGAAGCTCCCCCGTCAGATGGACCGGCCGCCACACGCGCCGCGGCCGACAAGGCACGGGCAGCCCTGGAAGCCGCGGCGGCCGAGCCGCGGCCAGCACCAACGCCGCCGCAATCTCCAGCGTCCCGGACAGCGAAAATGCGCCCGACGCCTCCTGCTCCGCCCCCGACATGGACCCCCCACTACCGGATACTTGCCGCATCTCCCCAACTTGCCATGGTGCAGGACGACGCGGCGCCGGCCGGGCAACCGCCACAGTCCGAAATCGAAATCGGCACCGATCTCCGCGGATATGGGCGTGTGCGCGCCATCTCTCAACGCGGCACGATGTGGGTGATCCAGGCTGAACGCGGCATCATCCAGTAAGGCAAGGACACATCGACGTGCAAGGTCTGGTCAACCTCGTCAACGATCTCGCTCTCGCCATGGCCTGGCTGCTGCCAATGGCCTGCTATATTGCAGCGTGGATTGCCTTCCTGACCGGGGCATGGGGATTATGGCAGCAGCGCCAGCCCCAGAACCCGTTCGTCGGCCGTCCCTGGGTGCCCTGGATCGGGATTGTCCTTTCCGGCGTCTTTGCCACCTTTGACAGGATACTCACCAAATCCACCACCTCTGCCGGTCTCGATACGCAGGTTGCGCTGGGAGCTTCTGTCACCGGCTACACGGAAGCGACGACGGGAAGCGTCATTTCCGGGACTGGCCCAGAGGATGCCATCCTGTCAATCGTCAGTGATTTCGCCCTGTTCTTCGAAATGTTCGGCGCCTGGGCGGCGTTCATGGCGGTCGTTGCGTGGAACGCGTCGGCGACCGGAAAAACAAACCGCTCAAAACTCAGTTGCCTCATCCAGTTCGTTTTCGGCGTGATCCTCCTCAATCCCGTCAAGGAAGCAACCTGGATCCTGAGCCACTGGACAATGTCCGGCTAAAATCATGACCCAACCCGTAGCGCTGAGATTGGCCAAGGTTCGATACTTTCTTCCTGCGCATTTTTTTAATAACCGATAAACATGATAAAATTGGGAAATAATAACCCGAAAAAGCGGGGCGCGCGCCATCTGGAGAGATGGCCACATGTGGCCGTGCGCCAAGGCATGAACCGTGCTGGAGCAATCCGCCGCCTGATCGCGAGGGAACTTGAAGCCGCCGAACGCGATGGGTGGGATGGGTAATCTTGTTCATAACGAGCGGACCAAGCTGCGGGCAAACCTGCAGGATACCGCTGCGGGATCTTGCCTTTCGCTAGGTGTCCTATCTCCTTTGGCTGCGTCATTTTTTAATCTGACAGCCAACCGCATTCCTACTCATATCGTTATCTTGGGAGTCGCTTTCTGGCTGGGAATGGCATATTTTCTCCCTCAATGGGCACAGACCGTTTTAGGGGGGCTTCGAGAATGACCTTTATGCAGTTCTTCGCCTTCATTGGCATGCCAATCATCATTGGTGTTCTTGGTTATGGTATTTCTAAAATGCCTATCAAGGATAATTGAGAGTTTACCGTCCATTCCAACCAACGGTTGACCGTGTGAAACTTGTTTATAATGAGGGTAACAGACCCATCAAAGTTGAGGTCCGTACAAAAATAGGGATGTATTCGCGGCAGTACCTAAAATACGCTCGATCACTTTCGCTTGCTGTTCATATTTTCTAGAAATTAAACAAGAAATATTTCATTATTACTAAATATTCAAGCGATTCTGGATAAATATATATGCCCCGGATTTTTATGCTATCGGGCATACGAGGTTGATGGCGACCTGTCGAAATGGCTAAGAGTTGCGGGATGCCCGTAGTTTTCACTTTACAGTAACTACGGTAATCCCGTATTATCGTCTCATGGATGACAGGTTTGACCCCGCAAAAGACCTCGCCAACCAAAAAAAGCACAAACTGTCTCTGGCCTTTGGCGACCGTATTTTCGAGGACGATAATCACCTGATCTTGCCCACCATCCGCATTGAGGATGAGGAGGATCGCTACAAAGTGGTTGGCGTCGTGGGCGAGAAGCTGTTCACCGGTGTGTTTGTCTGGCGGGACGATCTGCCCCGCTTTATTTCCGTGAGAAGGAGCAACAAAGGTGAAGAGAGAGCATATCATTCTGCCTGCTGATCCGGCGGATTCCGAAGACCGCGCGGTATCCATCGAAGGCATGGAGCGTGGGCAAAGGGCGCGGTTTATCCGTAAAACCCGTAACGATCTCGGTCTGTCTCAGGTCGAGTTTGCCAGCCGTTTCCGCGTTCCTGTCGGTACGTTACGGGACTGGGAGCAGGCACGGGCGATGGCCCCCGACTTCGCTGTAGCCTACGTTCGGGTCATCGGACGGCACCCCGATATGGTAGCTCAGGCGGTGGCCTGAGCTGCCTTCTCAACGAGCCTGGGATTCAGCCCATCAACCCCAAACGCCGGATAGCCATTTTTATACCGAAGTCATAGTGTAATGTTCGGCAAGGTAGATTTTTTCGGAAAAAATATCCGCAGTCGCATGTTACTGGCCGAAGACTCCTCTGAGGGACATGCCTCCCTCTTTAACGGAGCCCTTGACCATGAACCTCTCTCGCACAAGCACCCCCGACGCGGCGCGATTGACGCGTCTCGTGACCAAACGGGTCGGATACAGACAGCGTGCCGTCACGGCGCTCGGTACTTTGTACGTCCCGATCCTCATTGCCAGCCATGCGCTGGCCCAATCCGCAACCGGCAGCGCAAACGGTATCGGGGCCCAGATGCAGGCCACCGCCCAGGAAGGGCTGACAGCGGGCGGCTTTGTCGCTGCTGCGTGCATGTATGTCGCTGCCTTCATCTGCTTCATCGGCGGCGTATGGGCGGCCTGGCAGAGCCGCAACGAACAGAACCGTTCGCCCGGAAAGGTCGGTATGGCAATCGCCGGCATCGTGCTGTGCGGTCTTTTCGCAACGGGTCCGCAGTGGATCAACAAGGCTGCCAACACCGCGTCCGGTGGCTCGGCAACCGTTGGTACGCAGGCTCAGGCCTATCAATTCACGAGCGGCGGCTAGGAACCCGATCGCAATGGCCCGTCTCACACAGTCTTTCCGGCTGCTGCCGCGCCCATGGGATCCGTCAGCGCCAGGCGCCGGGGAGATGGGTGAGCCGGGCCTTTTCACATGTGCCTGCTGCGGCCTGATAACGCTTGGTCGCAGGTTTCCATGGCATGGTGATGGACCCGGGCCTGTCTGCGCCTTATGCAACATCCTGCAGGATCCGACCCGTCCGGCCATTGAACGCGAAGCCGTCCTGATATGGTGGCCGAAACTGCCGCAGGCCCGCATCATGACCCTGACCCGCTGCGCGCATCAGGCTCTCATGCAGACGCTCGGCAATGGACCAAACGGACAGGATGTCGTCTGGCATCGTGCAATGGACGCGATCGCGTCAGGGTCGGACACCGCGATGATGCCTGCGCAATGCAAAAGCGCTCTCGCTGTGCTCCGCGCTCTGCACGCGCGAACGACCGAAGCCCGGCGGCGGCTGGAGACAACCTCTCCCCGACTGCTGGCGACTGCCCTGCTGATGGCGAACCGGGCGGACCCGCAGATCAATGAAAGCGCGACCACCCTGATGGACGGCATCCGGCTCTTCCCCCTGGGCCGTCTCTACAACGGCCCCACCGACATCTACCCGGCGCTTGTCAGGGAATGGCTTGATGCCGATCCCCAACCGGTCATGACATGACAGGATCATATCAATGGGCGGTATTCTTTCCAGTCTGCTGGCCGGCATCAGCCTCGGGCTGCGCCAGCCCCTTGCCTCATTCTGCGATGTGGAAAGTACGCACGGGGACCATCTCATCACCAAACGCGGTGAATATGTCTCCGTACTACGCATCAATGGCCTGCGTCGTATGTGCACGCGGCAGGAAGTGGAAGCACTCGCCGAGCAGCAGCGTATAGAATTGCAGGGTCTCCTTGAAGAACGTGGCCATGCCATCGTGGGATGGTATATTTCCGATCCCGAGCGCTCAGGTATCGAGATTGACCGACTGAGTCTCAATGGTTGCCGGTCCATAGCCCGGCAGATCGGAGCAGACCTTTCGGACGTCATCGAAGAGAGGCGCCGGCGCTGGCCAAACGTCATGCGCTGGGAGGCCACCTGTTATGTCCTGTGGACCCGGCCCAGCGTGCTGACACGTGAGGACCGCAAACAGGTGGCAGAGGAGCGCAGGACCCTTGCCTCCCAATTTCCCCGCGTGGGCAATACCCAACGTTTTGCCCTGCGCTCCGATATCATGGCGGCCCGCCATGAATCGTTCATTTCACGCGTCCAGGCTGCCCTGCAGGGGTTCGACATTTCCTGCGAATTCCTTGGTCCACATCAGGCATTGCAGGTCGCGCGCGAAGCGACCTATCGTGAAACGGCGGGCTCCGCCTGGAAACCGACCCTGCTGGGTGACCGGGTCATGCCACGGCTTCCGGACGATCTGGATGACCCGCAGCCACATCCGCAGGGCCTGCTCTGGCCAGCGATCCGGGACCAGATTTTCAATGCCGACGCCGAAACGAAAGGCGGACAGCTCGTGACCGTGGGGGATTATACATACGCCCCGGTCGACATGACGATTGGCCCAGAGGATCCGCGCCCGTTTTCCGAACTCTCCAGCGTGCTTGGCCGCAAGAGACTGCCATGGCGCAGCGCCATGATCCTGGAGGGTGGTGGCCGCGCCGCCTTCGGCTTCAAGGAAGCCGGAGCCGGGTTTCTGGCGATGTTCCCCGGAAATAGCGACATTCGACGGGCGTTTGCCGCACTCAAGCTGGAGCGCCAGAAAAACAACCATAATTCCGTGCGGATGCGCATGACCGCCACAACCTGGGCTCCGGTTGGAGCAGAGGCGAAGCTGCGACGGCAGGCGTCGGATCTCTCCCAGGCAATTGATGCGTGGGGCAACAGCAAGACAACGCGGATCTCTGGCGATCCGCTGGAAGCGGCCATGGGTTCTGTCCCTGCCCTGGCGCTCGGTTCGACTGCGACCTCATCGCTCGCTCTTGTCGGTGATGCGTTCTCCATGATGCCGTGGGCACGCAGTGCGTCACCGTGGCAGAGGGGATCCATTCTCTTCCGCAAACCCGATGGTTCAATCTGGCCCTATGATCCGACCGGGGGCGGGCTACGCCCATCCGTCGTAGACATTATCGTAGCTCCGCCTGGCGGCGGAAAATCCGTTCTGGCCAATACCATTCTGCTGGGCTTGATCCTCAGCAGCGCCGCGATCAGCAGCCACGGCACGAAGCTCCCCTATATCGGCAAGCTCGATATCGGGCCGTCCTCGCGCGGACTGATCGAGATGCTGCGCAACGCGCTTGGCCCCGAACGCCAGCACGAGGCGGTTTACGTCAAAATGCAGGCAATCCCGGGCTTCGAGGTCAATGTCTTCGATACCCAGGTCGGGCTGGAATATCCCCTGCCACTCGAGCGCGTCTTCCTGCAGAATTTCATCTCGCTCCTTGCCACGCCGCTGGATGGCAGGCCGTGGGAGGGCATGGACCATCTGGTAGAGGACGTGATTGATGAAGCCTACCGCCTCTGCACCGGGGTGCAGGGGGGCACGCCTAAAATCTACACTCCGGGGATCGAGCCCGACGTCGATGCCGCAATAACATCGCTGGGCATCAGCCTGCCCCACCATGCGGGAGAGGACGATCCGACATGGTGGCGGGATGTCGTCGATGCCCTTGTCAATCTCAGGGAATACCGCCTTGCAGGTTTTGCCCAGCGCCATGCCGTACCAGTCCTGCAGGATCTGCTGATTGCGGCCCGCAGCCCGGAAATCGAAAAACGCTATTCCAAGATCACCCTGGAAACTGGAGAAAGCCTGATCGACACGTTTGATCGCTACATCATGAACGTGATCAAGAATTTTCCCATGCTGGCGTCCCCGACAAGGCTGGATATGGGGGACGCGCGCGTGATCGTTCTCGATCTTGCCGAGGTGGCACCATCCGGCTCTCCCGCGGCCAACCGCCAGACAGCGCTCATGTATATGCTTGGCCGCCATATCCTGGCCCGGAATTTCTTTCTCCATCCCGATTATGCCGACGACCCGCATATGCCCCCGTCCATGCGGGACTATCATCTCGCCCGCTTCACTGAGATGTATGAAACGACGAAGCGTGTCGACTTCGATGAGTGGCACCGTACCGAACCAGCGCCCCAGGTAGACAAGCAGGCTGTCCGCGACGGCCGCGAGGGGCGCAAGCACAACGTCCAACTCGCCTTCATTTCACAGAACCATACCGATTTCAGCGAGGACCTTTACAAGATATCAACCGCCCGATGGGTCCTCAAATGCGGTGATCAGGAGACGGCAGACAGCCTTATCCGACGCTTTAAACTGTCCGATGCCAGCGCCTATGTGATCCGCAACGCACTGCCGGGACCGGCAAAGAATGGTGCGCCATTCTTCGTGGACATGTCGGCCGGAGAAGCAAAGTATGAACAGCTTCTGGTGAACGTCCTGGGGCCAATCGAACTCTGGTCTTTCTCGACGACGCCTGGCGACACGGCGCTCCGTTCGCGCCTTTACAAACGGATCCACTTTGCCCGAGCCCTGCGGATGCTCGCCACCGTATTTCCCTCGGGAACAGCAAACAGCGAGATCGAACGCAGAAAAAGCGAGCGCATGAATGTTTTCGGTCTCGCGACCGATGAAGCGTTTGCCGGCGTTCTGGATGAACTGGCGGATGAGATCGTGGAAGGTAGAGGCGTGGCCGCAGGATTGTATGAAACCCTGCGCGCCATTGATGAACAATCGGAACTCGAATTTACCATTGGGTAGAAGGTGACCGATATTTTCCTGACGGCCTCACATCCCGATCATTGCGGACACAATGATGTTGACCATGCTGTTCGATCAATAGCGCGGCGGCGTCTGGCAGGGATAGATTCGACAAATTTATGTGTCGAATCTGGCATATTATACGATATTATCAGTCATATGTGACTATCAGATCGTTAGCGCGATCCCGATCTGATCGTTTATGAAGGCGGCTTCATAATGACGCGCCATCGCCCCGGAAACACCAACCTCTCGCAGAACAGGCCTCCACTCATCCGAAATTCGCCGCGCTGTCACGCGGATCATCTGCCGGGCCTCAGCAGGGGTAATTTCGAAGAATTCACACGCCTCCAGTGCCAGACGGATGGACCGATCATGCGGACCGCCCTCCAGTATCGCCGTTTCCAGATGCGGGTTACGGTCGGGTGCTGGATTCACATCGAAAACGGGGGATAACCGCCAGTGTCCAGCGCCCACATAGAGAAATCCGTGATTTTTCAGATGATCGTCCTTATTTGACACGAGAATAGTATAAACCAGACGCAGGAAGAGTTCGCGGAACTCTGCCTGGGGATCGGCGGCATAGGTCCGGATAAAATCGACAATCTCCGTATAGGAACCCAGTTCCGTTCCGGTTTTCCCCAGAGCAGTCCTCGCCGAAATATAAGGAATCCGGCCAGCCCCACGCCGATCAAACCGCTGGATCAGAGCCACAGGAAACGGCGTTTCAGCCAGTTCCAGCCTGACCTCTGGCGTCCGGATTCCGCATGCTCTTGCCAGACGAAGCGTGGCAACTTCAATACGTTCTATTGGCCACTGGTCGTGAACCGAGGTAAATTTTGCAAGCCAGAGCACATCGCCGTCCCGAACATTGGCCTTCGGTCGCGCCCCACCCGAACCACCTGCACCAGCGAGCGCCTGCATATCCCTTTCGGATATGTCCTTGCCCTGTTCATATGCCCGCGCGATAGCCGTAATAGCGGCAAGATCGACCAGACGCGGTATGATGTCATCGGCGCCGCCACGAATGATTTCTCCGTTATCATCGGCGAAACGAAGCGCACCCTGCCGACATACGTCATCCGACAGTGTGAGATATTCAAACTCGGAAAGCCCATTACCGTAGGCACGCTCGAGAAGCCTGCGCCCCCAACTGTCGGGCGCAGCATCAGCAAAGACACCCGCAAGGGCATCGCGCACGTTCCCTGGTTGGCCAGCTGCATGAAACGGCCCAGAGCCAAGGGGAAAGGTTGGCTGGATGGCAAAGGCCCGAGAATTCTCGACCCAGGCCGGATCATAAGTGAAGGTCGAAAACTGCCGTGGACCTGCCTGCGTAAAACGCAGTTGACCCACGGGAGTCAGGCTGTTGCCAAGAACGACATGGGCGCTGAAATCAGGCATCAGAACGAAGCACCGTCCATATCAATAACATCCGCTCCCCCATGCGTGGCCTTATCCTTATCCTGCTGCCTGCGTAACGTGGTCGCAGAAGACCGGCCTCGACGAGGCTGACGTTCAGCAGCCAACGCCAGTCCCAGATCATCCTTGCGGATATCAATCAGGTCGGCCAACCGGTCCAGAAGACCAAGCACGACAAGCACGTCAGCCAGAGTGCCGATCCCCACACCCGGGTCTCCCTTTTCCAGGCGCGCGATGGAACTTGCTGACGTGCCGGCACGAGCGGCTAGGTCGGCTATCGCTATGCCGCGCCGCAGGCGCGCGCCACGAAGGTCACGCCCCAGTCGTTCAAGAGCCGCGCGGGATTTTGGTGAGCCCATTACTATCACTCATATTTGACAGATAATGTGCCTTATACAGTCATATATGGAATTCTGCAAACTCCAGCCTCTGCCCTTCACAACACGTTCCTGGCAGGAACTGGCACGTCGCGTAGAAAACGCTGGGCAGACCGCCTGATTTCCAGAGGCAGTTTCTGGTCGCAGGGCGATCATCGCCCTATAAGTCTATTTTCTCCACCTCGAGGTCATGATGCCTGTGCCGCCAATCGATCCCTTCCACGCGCTGTCCATCAGCGCACTGGCGCATGAACTGGCCGCACAGGGGCGCAGCATCATTCATATGGAATTTGGTCAGCCTTCCACCGGCGCGCCAAGCGCGGCGATCGAACGCGCCCAGCACATACTGGCGACCGACCCCATGGGCTATTGGGAAAGCCAGCCCCTGAAGGAACGGATTGCCCTGCACTATGACGAAACATATGGCGTTTCGCTCCGGCCTGAACAGATTATCCTGACCTGTGGCGCATCACCCGCGCTGGTTCTGGCGCTCATGACCAGTTTTGTGCCCGGCGCGCATGTAGCCATGGCGCGACCGGGTTATGTGGCCTACCGCAATGTCGTGCGCTCGCTCCATATGAAACCGGTTGAAATTCCATGTGGGGAAAAAGAACGCTTCCAGTTGACCCCCGACGCCATTGCCGCGCTTGAACCTGCTCCCGACGGGTTGATCCTGGCCAGTCCCGCCAACCCCACCGGTACCATCCTGTCTCCTGATGAAATACGGCGCATTGTTGACGTCTGTCGCGCGCACGGGATCTGCATCATATCGGATGAAATCTATCACGGCCTGAGCTTTGGCGAACGCGCGCACAGTATTCTGGAATATGATCTCGATGCGCTGGTGGTAAACAGTTTTTCCAAATACTTCAGCATGGCGCCGTGGCGGCTGGGGTGGCTGGTTGTCCCGCCAGCCAAGGTGGAAGCCGCCCGCGCGCGAATGGGTAATCTGTTCCTGCCGCCCGCCGCCCTCAGCCAGCACGCGGCCCTTGCCGCCTTCGACTGCCGCGATGAGCTTGAAGGGCATATGGAAACCTACCGGCGCAATCGTGACCTGCTGCTGCGTGCCCTGCCCGAAATGGGGCTGCGCCATATCGCGCCACCAGATGGAGCGTTCTATATCTATGCCGATATCCGGCACCTGACGGATGACAGCATGGCGTTTTGCAAGCGCCTGTTGCTGGATACGGGTGTTACGACAGCACCGGGCATTGATTTCGACCCCATAGACGGGAAATACTTCATCCGTTTCAGCTTTGCGGTCGCAACGGACCAGATTGAAGAAGCCATCCGCCGCATGGTCCCATGGTTTCGTCACCAAAAGGACCGCTTACCCGTCAATGCAGTGACTTAAAGGGGGATATACGTCTGGAGCGCGTATAGCTGTGTTTCTGATCAGGAGACATGCGAATACGCACTTACCGCGACTCACTACTACGGACCATGCAGGGGGTTTCTTCCAACTTAAGTTCTGCGACACACGTCTTGATTATAGTCAGCCCCGGCTGCATGCCTTACCCAGATCAATACATTCATACCAAACCATTAACTGCCTGCGATATTACTACCTCAAGCCACTGCTGGAACTGAAATGCGAGGTGGCAAAACTATGCTTCAGCACGATCCCGTTACTCAACACAACAGTCAGCATCTTGCTTTTGTTATTTGATCTTTCTCCAAGCATGCCAAGTCCGACTACGTCCTGCGCTATTGAAAGACCATCCTCCCTGCCGGACGTAAAACTATAAATCCAGACCTCATAGCCATCTTCATAGGTTTTCTGCCCCGGTTCACCGTAAATCTGACGCACCTGGGATGAAGTTGTCACACCATCATGAATATTCTGATCAACTTCCGCGATGGTTGTTTTTTTTATGGAAGCATCACCCGTGGACGAACAGGCACTCGTGCCTGCAATGATCGCCATCACGATGGCCGTTCTGATGATCTTCATCCTGCACTCTACCCTCTCGGCTACATATCATCGACATACCTCATTGTGTCTCATCGATACAGATTGTTCAGCGCACATCAGATGCTTGGTAGGACTGTCAGCAACATGGATGGCTGCCGGTGATCCCCTCACGTTCAGAGCCGAAAACAGAAAAGGGTTGCTCCTGTCCCACGCAATTCTGCGCGTCAATCCGGCGACAGCATACCCCAAAAGAGGACACGAATCTGTTCTCGGGGCCTGCATGAAAGAAAAAGCAACGCAGCCAATTTTTGCTGTAGCAGTCGCAAGATGATCTTCGAAGCTGCTCCCATTATCCGGAGAAGCTCATGAAACATTCTCTGCTCATTTTTCTTTTGCCCATGGCGCTCAACGCCTGTGCGCAGAGCCTGTCGTCACCTTCTCCCATTGCGACGACCGGCATGGCCAATCCTGAACTGGCCTTGCAGCGGTCAATAGCAGAGACCACGACTGATCTTCGGGAACTTGGCAGCATCCGCCCGCCTCCGGTCGTTGCATCTACCAACCAACCCCCGCTCCCCGATGACCTGACCCGCCGGATCTGGTTCGTGTGGGACGGCCCGCTGGGCAAGGCCGTCGCAAAACTTGGCCAGGAGATTGGCTATAGCGTGACTGTCACCGGCCATCCCCGAGCAATGCGCGTCGCGACCAACAGCGTTGCCGCCGTGGCGGATATCCTTCGGACATTGGGCGATCAGGCCGGAGATCAGGCCATGGTCGAGGTAGACCCGCTTCACCACGCGATAACGGTGGCCTGGCATGCGTAAGATGGCGCTCTTTCTATCTTCGGCCATCGTCGTGACGGCCGCAGGTAGCCCGACCCATGCGGCGTCTGTCTCCACGGGGAAGGTTGTCATTGAGGAGGGGCAGCACGTCCGGCTACCGACATCGTCTCCATCCCCGCCATCGGCCCGCAGCGGCACATTGGTCCCGGAGCCACAGCCGCCCCAGCCGGGTGCGGATCAGGTGGACGGGGCTGACCCCGCCCTTGCCAATCCCATCAATAAACCGGTGACAGGGGCCTCAACGCTCGACGAGGTGGTTGGCGGCGAAGCGCCCCCCTCTCTTGAGGCCCTTGAGAACACCCGCCCCAATGACGAGCCAGGCGATGACCTGAAACCCGGTCGAATCGTCCAGCTTCGGGAGGCCGCGCATATTTACGGCGCGCAGGGCGGTCTGGCCGCCCGGGCATTCGCCATCAACGAGATGCTGCGGCGCCATGAGGAGACACTCGACGCCACTTATGATTTCCGGTCGATCGTGCTTCCGATCGGGAGTGGCCAGACCCTCATGCAGCCCCCGATCGTCACCGAGGCACAGATGGCCTTCGCGCTCAATGACACCGGCCAGGTGGCGCACGAGACAGAATGTGTTTTCGAGATCACCCGGGAGGCACAACTGACATCCGCGCCCCCGGACTGGCGCACGTATCTCGTCCGGACATGGGGCAAACCGCATCACCCGGTAGCCGCGGCCCTGCCCCGCACAAAGGCGGAAGTGTCACACTGGAACCAGTGGGTGGCCGAAGGCTGGGCAGATGGAGAAAAGCAGGCAACCGAGATCTTCCTCTCCGATCTGTCGCGCCTGCAGCGCGACATTACCGGCATGGCCCGCTACCGGGTGCTGCTGAACGCCGGGCGCGTCGAAGAACCACGCGTCGTGTTCGAGCACCAGGACGCCGTGGGAGGAGGAGACACCCTCCACCTCAATGACCGCACGATCCGGATCGCGAGCCAGCCGGGGCTTCAGGGCCACGTCCGGCGCGGAAGCGATTACGGTTATCCGGAGCATTGCCGATGAATATCACCATCCCCATCACGACCGACGAACGCTGGCCGGATGAAGGCAGGAAAGGGTTTGCCTGGGTCGAGGAGCGACGGCGTAACGCGCCGGGGCTGGACTCCCTCCTTCGCTGGGCGCATGGCCTCGGCGCCTCGCGCATCGACATCAAGACCGGCCATCCGGTCACGATCAAGGTGCACGGCGTGATCCGCTACGCCACATGCAAAGCGACGGACTCCCTCGCGCTGGCGGATATCGTCGGCCATGTCTATGCCTCTGACGGGATGGCCATGCTTGGTGTCGGCCATATCCTCGATACGGCCTACAGCGTGGCACTGGACCGCAAGGTCAATCTGCGTTTCCGGATCAATCTTTCACCCATCTCGGTCAAGCGGGGCAGCGGCGTCCACATCGTCATGCGTCCGATCCCCGCGCGTCCCGCAAGCCTTGACCAGCAGATGGTCGAACAGGAAATCCGGGACACGAACAGGCTCAAAAGCGGCATGGTCCTGTTTGGTGGGGCAACCGGTTCCGGAAAGACCACGTTGCAATTCGGGCTTGCCATCGAAAAACTCATGGACCCGACCGTGTATTGCGACATGGCAACTGGCGAGGAGCCCATCGAGTTCCTGCTGGACGACCTGCGACCGCCTTCAGGCTCGCGGATCAGCCAGACGGAGATCCGCCCTCCTACCCTGACTTTTCCCACGTTCACCCGCAGCCTGACACGCCGCGAGATGAGCGATGGCATCATCACGGAATGTCGGGACGGCGAGACCATGAATGCAGCCATCAATATCGCCATGATGGGCGGTATCCTGGGCACGACGCTGCATGCAGACAGCGTCTCCCTCATGATCCAGCGCGCGATCGCGCTCTGTCCGCCCTCGGAACGTGACAACCTCGTCTCGGCCCTCGCTCAGGCGCTCCGGTTCTGCATCAACCAGCGCCTTGTGCCCCGCAAGGGCGGCGGGCGCGTTGCGATCCGCGAATTCCTCACCTTCGATCGTGATCTGCGCCGCAAGCTGACCCGGACCGAGCCAACAGACTGGCCGGACGTCGTGGCCGACGCGGTCGAGGCGCAGGGCCAGTCCTTCGGCAGAGCCATCCGCAAACTGCTTGATGCCGATCTGATCACCGAAGACACCGCTCTGGCGGAAGAAAGGAGAGACGCGTGATGTGGCGTGCAACGGCCTATCCTGTCCGGGTTTTCATTCTCGATGCCCGCAGCTGTTTTCCCATTCTCATCTCCGTGACACACTGGAGCCTCACGACCCTGCTGATCGGGGTCTTCGGCGTGGTGTTTTTCGGCACGATCTCGTTTTTCGGGCTGACGCTGCCGGCCGCGATACGCTCCATGCGACGCTTCCTCATCGGGCCGGTCCGCACCGCCCTGCCGACATGGCAAAGGAGGCGGTTCTCATGAGCGCGATCGACCTGGCGGCGATCAGTGCGGCGCAGACACGGCTTCTGGCCGAAATCGGCAAGCCGATTGAGCTGCTGGACCGTGGCACCGGAAAACGGGTGGTCGTATCACCGGCTGACGCCGCACACCCTGAAGCCTACCTGCCCGTTTTCCTGATCAGTGCCGAAGCCTTGTGGCTGGAACTGACAGGGACGGGCTTTGCCCTTGATGTCAGCAGGACGCCCGACAGCGCGCTCGGCTATGCCGTAAGCAAGGTGCGCGCCGGTTCATTTACGGTCGTGATGTTATGTCTGATCGATGTCACGATGAGGCTTGCGGAGATGGACGACGCGCTGGTCCTCAATCATCTGATCGACTTCTGGGGCGAAGCCCACGGCCGGATCGCTGATGTCGCGCCGACCTTGCAGGGGGCGACATGATCCCCCGCCTCGCTCTGGCGGCACTCGGGGCGTTTCCCCTCTTTGCCGCCAGCACGACCGCCCACGCCGCGAGCATCGAAGAAAATAGCCGCCAGATTGCAGCCTGTCTGGAGGCTTCGGCAAAAATCTCCGGTGTGCCCCGTGGCGTGCTGCTCGTCCTCCTCTATGTCGAGGCCGGCCGTCCCGGAATGGTCAGCCCGAACAGTAACGGCACGGCGGATCTCGGGCCGATGCAGGTCAACACGACATGGGTCGATCGCATCGCGAGGCGATGGCACAGCACGCCCGCGCAAACATATGCGGCGCTGCGCGACAGTTCGTGCGCCAATATCGAGGCAGGCGCCTGGATCCTTGGTCAGGCGATGCACGAGACACACGGCGACCTCTGGCAGGCCGTGGCATTCTATCACTCTCATACCCCACGCCATGGCAACGCCTATCTCCGGCGTTTCTACGACATCGCCCTCACGATGATGGCCAGAAACCGCAGGGACGATCGTTCATGAGCACGAGCCGCGTCCCATGGTCATCCAGCGATGACTATCTGCTCTTTTCCTCGATCATCATCATCGTCGGGGTCCTGCTGTTCAGCTACATGGCCTGGAGCCTGTGGCATACGCAGATCACGGCCTTCTATCTGCGGGTCATGCTGGGGCAGATCAACCTGCTGCATACGTCTAATCCCGACCTGATGCGCCTGCGCTTCCAGTTGCAGGCCGCGCAATATCGACCGGATCTGGTGCGGGCGATCCAGCTTTATTATGGCCTTGCAATCCTGGGCAATGCCCTGAAATGGCCGGTGGCCATCGTGATTGCCCTCCTGGGCGGGTTATGCATGTGGCGTGCTGCCCCCGGCCGATTTGCAAAAGCGCTCGATCTGGAAGGTCTGATCGCGGTCCAGGCAGAAATGTTTCCGACACTGAAAGGCTTCGTCCGACGCCGACTGGACAGGCTTGTAACGCCCACGGATGGTATCCCCCTGCCCGCGAACCCGGCTCTGACACGTGCCGAATGGGGCGCGCGCTTCGCTGTCGATGCACAGGACCGCTACAGTGAAACCGGTGCGCTCGAAGCGTTCACGCGCCAGCTGGGCCGTCACTGGTCCAGCATCCACGCCGCGTCCCCTGTCGAACAGGTGCTTCTCGTTGCCTTTGCGATGCACTACCTCCAGAGGCGCCGGGAAGCCCTCGCCCTGCTTGGTGAACTCTCTGCCGGCCTGGCCGACGCCGGCCTTGATGGTCCGCATGGTCCGCTGGCGCCGCTCACGGTGCCAGAGTCCGTTATGCGCAGCGCCCGCTCTGCCCTGCAGGACAAGGAAATCACAAACTGTATCGATACGGTCTGCGAGCGCAGCGGATGGAGCGTGACCGCGCTCATGACCCTGCTGCACGAGGCCCGGCGTCAGGCGGGCGTACTGGCACCCTCCTCATTCGCCATCGTGAAGCTTATCGACCGATCATTATGGTACGCGCTGCACTCACTCGGCTTTCCTGCTGAAATCCCGGCCGAAGACCTTCATCCCAATCCCCGCATCGAGGCCGCCGGCGCGCGTGCGCACTGGAGCGAAGAGCGGCGCTACCAGCGTCCGATCTACATCCCTGCGGTTGAAAACGCACTCGCCATCCTGCGCCCGATGCCCGAAGCATAAGGATCTTCCCGTGACCCGTATCATCCTCCACGCTGATGGCCGGGCGCCCATCACCATTGAACTCGACGGGACAGGCTTACAGCCCCTCCATCTCCATCTCGGATCTGATTTCGGGCAGACGGAGACGAGCGATGCGGCACCGACTTTACCAGAAGCGGCAGCAGCACGGCGCGGGCGCCTGAAAAAGGCGTTGCCCGCGCTCATCGCCGGGGGGCTGGCCGCCATCCTGATCATCGGCACACGTCAGGCCATGGTTTCCGACCGCGCCGTTCCCGACACCGGGCCCGCTGGCATGCTACGGCCGCCTGCAATTCTACCCCCACTCTCCGGCTCGCCCATGACGGACGAAGGCGCGCCAGGGGTCCGCTCAACCTATGTCCCGGGCGCGCGCATGCCGGTCGATGGGAATGTGGTCGGCAATCCCGACGGTCACCCGGCGAGCGCGGAAATCGATGCCGCACGACGCATCATGACGCAGCGGCCTGTCGTCACTTATCCGCAACCCCCAGGTAGCGCGCAGACAGCGCCGACGGCGCCGGTTTCCCCCACGGCACCAACCGCTCCCGTGGCGCCCACGATCGACACGGGAAAATCTCCTTTCGGGCTGGAAGACTGACGCATGGTGAAGCGCGAGATTGGCGGACCGCAGGTCCACCAGCAACTGAAACACGGCTCCACCTATCGCGACACGCGTCCCTTCACGGTCCGGATCGCTGAAGAGCTGCAATCCAGCAGTTCCGGGTTCGCCCTCATGATTCTGGCAGGGCTCAGCGTGCTGGCTCCCGCGATCGTCGGGATCACCTTTCCCCTCGCCCTCTGCCTGACGCTCTGGGTCATGACCCGCCAACCCGTGCTGCCTTTTCATCTGCCCAGATATTCCGGACTGAAGGACAAACACGATCTTGACCCCAAAACCCGTCGGCCGCGAGCGGCGGCAGGCATCATATATCTTGGAACGGACGGACTGACTGGCCAGCAACTCTGGCTTTCATCCGACGCGGGACGCCAGCACGCCGCCGTGCCAGGCACAACGGGTGCAGGCAAAACGACATCCGCCATCTCCCTGCTGGCCAATCCTCTTGCGCACGGATCCGGGTTCATCCTGATCGACGGCAAGGGTGACAACACGGTCCACGGCGATGTACTGGCGCTTGCCCGCCGCTTCGGGCTGGACGACCAGGTGCTCAATCTCAATTTTCTGACCGCAAGCGGCATCCGCCAGTCCAATACGTTCAATCCGTTTGCGACCGGCAATGCCGACGCCATCCGTGAAATGCTGGTCAGCCAGCTTGGTGAGCCGTCGAGCAACGACGCCAACGGCGTCTTTCGGGATCGTGCTGTCGGCCTTGCCGGCACGATCGCCCCGGTCCTGACCTGGATGCGCGACACCCACGGCGTGCCGATCAACATCGAGACCATGCGCTACGCCATGGAACTGCGCTGGATCGGCACGCTGGCCCGGCATCGCGTATTCCTGATCCGCAATCCCGGCTCCGATCACCCCATCGAGATCAGCGTTCCCGAAATTCCCGATGATATCCTCTATCCGGCCCAGGCCTATCTGGGCGAACTGCCGGGATATGATTCCTCTCTGGCGTGGAATGAGCAGAAAGAAAACAAACCGAGCGAGCAGCATGGCTACGCCAAGATGTATTTCACCCGGGTCTTCACGCAGCTTGGCGTCAGTCTCGGGCATATCTTCCGCGCCCAGACACCCGACATCGATATGCGCGATGTGGTGCTGAACCGCCGCATTCTCGTCGTCACGCTGCCCGCGCTGGAGAATTCCTCGGATACGCTGGCCGGACTGGGCAAGATCGTGGTCGCGGCCGGTCGCGGCGTCATGGCCCAGCTTCTTGGCGCCCGCCTTGACGGCCCCGCCGAGCAGGTCTTCAAGCTCAAGGCAGGCAGCGGCGACGCGCCGTTCCATTTTTTCTACGACGAACTCTCCGCCTACGTCACGGACGGCATGGACCGGCAGCTGGCCATGGGACGCGGCCTGAACTGCATGTTCTGGCTGGGGTTTCAGGATCTTCCGGGTCTTACGACACGCATCGGCGACAAAGCCTTTACCCTGCTCGGCAACGCCAACCTCACCCACGCCATGCGCCTGCAGGATGCCATGCGCACGCGCGAGTGGATCGAAAAGCAGTCCGATCGGATCGAGGTCAGTCAGGCCACGCATTTCGAAGGCAACTCGGCTGGCAGTTATCGGGAAGGACGGGGTGCCGAAGTCCGGGAAGTCGCCCGTATTCCCTGGGCAGACCTTCAGTCACTCATCGAGGGCGAGGCCATAACGATGTATGCCGGCCGCATCGTCCATTCGAAGACGTTCTTTGCCGCCGTCAATGGGCGGTCAGGCGCGATCCGCATGGCCCAGCCGGTCATGCTTGCAGCGCCGCTGGACCTGAATCGGGTGCCCCCGGACCAGCAGTTGCTCGCCCTCCTCGCGACGATCGAAGGCGGCCTGTTTCAGTCTGAACTGACCACGGTACACGACGAGCCGGATGTTTGCGCACTCGAGGAAGCAGTCGACCGCCTCGGTCCAGGTTCTCAAGACATCCTGCGCAATTTTGCACAGATTGGTGCAGCAGTCGCCGCCGCACCACGCCGGGTTGCGACCGCCAATGACGCTGAAGAGAATGAGCCCGCAGCCGGAACAGACATGCTGACACCATTTTCCTATATGCTGCGTGACGCTGCCTCCATCCCGAAACCCGGTTTTCAGACACCGCCCCGCACCATACCTCCCATCGACGGTCACCTGCTTGGACGCCTTGAAGCCATTGAACGCCGCGTGGACCGGCAGCCTGGTATAGCCCGGCGTCGGGCACTGCTTATATTGGGTGTCAGGGACGCGATGACAAAAGGCGCACCGAAGGAGGGCGCGGCCAGCACCGGGATGACCGAAAAGGAAATCCTCGCCCAGATCAGGATATTGCGAGAAAAAACCTCGGCATGACCGGCACGGTCATCATCCTTCCCGGCGGGGAAAGGTTCCAGCTCGAATGGCGCCGGACCGACCCGGAGCGCTGGGAACGCCGCCTGAAGGCAAAATATGATGAAAGCCGGAGCGCGGAGCGTTCTGACAAGGCGCGATGCCTATGCCAGCATCGCGGCGCCGTACTACCTCTACAGATCCGTTACCGGGCAGACAGTCACAGTTATCACCTCGCCGTCTGGCCAAATGAAGGGTCGTTGCACGAAAAGACATGCCCCTTCTACAAGCCTGATCCGGAGAAAAGCGGGCGCGCCAGCTATGTAAATAGCGTAATTCGCGAGGGTGAGGATGGGGATGTCGCTGTGACCCTGTCGATCGGCCTGCGCCGCAAGGGGCTACCCCGGCCAGTCGATGACACGCCGCTGCCTGCTTCAGATCGGCCTGGACAGGCGCGACAACGCCGGATGACGCCTCTCGGGCTGCTCCATCTCCTGTGGGAGCGGGCGGGGCTGACCGAATGGCGGCCACAATTCGCCGGACACCGCACATCGACGGTCGCCCTGGGCCGGATCGCCTCTGCCGGAACCCGGATCCGGGCGCAGGGCAGACTGATCTCCGATCTTCTCTGTCCTGTTGCCCCAGGGCATGAAAAGTTCGGACGGCGTCTCCATGCCGTTGTCAGGACAGAAGGACAGGAAAACCATCTGTTCCTGATCGGGTTCGTGGAGGCTCTGGAACCAGATCCCAGGGGCAATTTCACGATGGCCCTGAACGGACAGCGCGACGGTTACCGCTGCTTTCTGACAGTGCCTGCGGCCGAGAGGAACCGTCTTGCCCGGTCGCACCAACTGGCGGCAGCCACGCTCGCCCTGCCCGAAGCGGCGCGGCAGGCACATGTTGTAGCGCTGCTCTATGTGACGGCACGAAACATCCTAGCCCCCAATAGCCGGTGGAGGGGCTGGATCCAGGCGGAAGTCAGGACCGGTGCCCTGATGACCGTCTCTCGCAGCATGCTTCCTTTCGAAAGCAGCCATGAACTGGCGGTAGCCGATGCCCTCGTGGCAGCGGGACGCGCATTCGAAAAACCACTGCGTTTCGACGCAGAGCGGGATCTCGTTTTCCCGGATTTCATCCTGCAGGACACGGCGCGGAATGACGGATATCCAATGGAAGTTTTCGGTCGCACGGATGAGGCCTACACTACCAGACGAGCCGAAAAGGAAAATTACTACGACGCGACCTTCGGAGCAGGTGGATGGTGGTCATGGGATGCGACAACAGGGAGCCGGATGCCGCCTTTTCCATCAGGCAGGCTGAGATAAAACAGGGTGACTTCTTCACTTGGCTGCCTTATATGTAGCATCATGAAGCTGAACTCCCATAAGGCTGCTCTAGCAGCAATAAGAAAGCAGACCCTTGCGAACACGAAGAGCAAGCGGACAGCCCATGCGGCTTTGCTGCGAATGGGGATTATCGATAGCAAAGGCGCGGTTACCAAAGAGTACACGCGTGACCCACGCATTGAGGGCATGCTTAAAGCGTAACTGCGTTGACAGTTCTTCATACATCTTTTGTACTCGGTTATCATGGTTGTTCTGAAGAGGTCGGCCGGAAACTGATTAACGGAGAAAGCGCACCAACTCCGTCGGAGACCGACTACGATTGGCTTGGACCGGGTTTCTATGTCTGGGAGTCCGACCCGTTACGTGCGCAAGAATGGGCATATCAGAAACAGCGCAGGGATTCCGGTTTCAAACCGTTCGTTATTGGTCTGGTCGTAGATCTGGGCAACTGTCTTGATTTAACGACACGCGAAGACCTGGAGATGCTCAAGACCGCCTATGAAGGCCTGCGAGACACATTAAGCACGGATGATATACCGATGCCGGTGAATCGTGATTCCCGGCACGACGTAAATAGTGATAAACTTTTTCGTAACCTCGACTGCGCTGTTATCAGGTATCTTCACGATTCTATTGAAGCCCCAGAGTCTCATCTCGCACCTTATGATACGGTGCGCGGCCTTTTCCAGGAAGGCGGCGAACTCTATCCCGGTAGCGCCTTCCGGGAAAAGACACACACGCAGATCGCAATCCGCAATCTGGATTGTATAAAAGGAATCTTTCGTCTGCCGGACTCTAGCGTCGGGATATAAGGTAGACAGCGGTCTGTTCATCATCATGACTGAATCAAAAGAACAGCCACGCCGCCTCGTCTGACGGCGCGCTCCGCTTTTGGTGGATGGCCTTCTTTCTGCCCCGACGCTTCTCCTGCGACCTCTCTGGCAATGCCGATTCCGTTGCCCATATCATCAAATTCTGTCGCAGCAGACGTTATGTCTCGCCCCAATCCGATTTCTCGTGCAAGTTCCGATCTGCGCACTGTGTAATTGGGAGCGACCATAGGATAATGAGACGGAAGTCCCCACTTCCGCCGATATTCTTCAAGCGTCACGCCATAGGATGTTGATTTTCACTAAGAACTGACGGTGTGGACGGCTCGCAGTGGTCCTGAGAGGATGCTGAAGAGTTGACTGTCCAGTGGAGGAATCCATCACGCCGCAGTTGATCCGTACCATCAGTTCTCAGTGAAAATCAACGCCGTGAGGGCGCTTCAGCGAGTGGGAATTATTGATCACAAAGACGAAGTGACGGAAGCATACGCGTGGCCACGGCTGTCCATATATATTTTTTTACACAAGGCATCGTTTATATGCGATTTTAAGCATCAATAAACGGTTTTGGACAACTCGGCAGGAATCTAATTCGAATGGCGGACCCGATTGGCGGCATGTGGCTCGCACTGAAATATGATGCAGAGCCATTCGGCGGACTGGCTGTCAAAAGCCAGCTTGGAAGTCGTCGCTCGAGCAGTCATCATAATTTATACAGCATCGAGACGTATCCCGAAAACATGCGTCCGGCCGACACCGCAGCCGCGCATCTGCAGTTTCATCTGCGACACGAACCCACCAGCCTTGAGTTGCTGGCGCGCGTTTTTGCGAAGACCGGACCAGGTTTTGTCCAGGAGTGGATAAACAGTGCACCGACAGGGCAATATGCCAGACGGGCGTCATTTCTCTTTGAGTTCGTCACCGGACAAACGCTCGTGCCGCCAGTCGACCTCGGCGGCAACTACGTCTCCGCACTGGACGGATCTTTTCAGGTAACAGCGTCTCCAGACAGGATGAGCAACGTCAGCCGATGGCGCGTCCGTGACAACATGCCCGGGAACCGCTTTTTTTGTCCCTTTATCCCGCTATCCACTCAACTCAAGACGGCTTCGGAGATGGACGTATCTGCCGGTTACGGTGAACTGGTGCAGGAGTTCGGCGAGAGCATGCTTGCCCGGGCCGCAGTGTGGCTGACAAATCGTGAAAGCAAGGCAAGTTTCACCATTGAAGGCGAGGAGCATCAACTTGACCGGATCCAGCGCTTCAGCCACGTACTCGCCACGAGAACCGGGCAAGGGACAGTCCCCCTGACAGATACTGACCTTGCCGAATTGCAACGCAACATCCTCGGTGACGTCACAATAACCGAGCATTTTGGCTTGCGACTGTCTCCGGTATTCGTTGGAGAATACACGATGAGGTACGAGAATGTTGTTCATTACCTCGCGCCTCCCGCACAAGACGTAGCGGATATGCTTGAGGGATTAAAAATTTTCCTCGACAGGACGGAAGGACAGTCTCCTGTCATGCGTAGCGCCGTGGCAGCCTTCGGGTTTGTCTACATCCATCCTCTTTCTGACGGGAACGGCCGTGTCCACCGGTTCCTGATAAATGACGTTCTCAGGCGGGACGGCGCCATCCCCGACCAGATCATTCTCCCCATCTCAGCTACGATCATCGGAGACCCGACGAGCAGGCGAAACTACGACCAGATTCTGGACAGGGTTTCAAAACCCCTGATGCGACAGATCACGGATCATGTCTCTTTCGATCGTGACATGAAGATCTATCCTGATGGGATAAAATCCAATCTCGACTTCTCGAACCCTGATCTGGCGAGACCGGCCTGGCGCTATATCAATTTCGCCCCCCACGTTATCTATCTCAGCGCAGCACTCGAGATGACCATCAAGCACCACATGAAAGAGGAAGCCATATATCTCCGGTCGCACCATAATGCCCGGCAGGCACTCAAGGAGCTTGTTGAAATGCCGGATATGGATGCCGACCGCATCATCAGGTCATTACGGGATACTCGTTTCATACCCAGCGGCAAGATTCAGAAAGAATACCCCATGATCGTAAAATTCAGGCTTTGGAACGCCATCTCTGAGGCGCTGAGGCGTTCCTTCTCTGAATGATTACACATGGACCGACCATGATAAGTAGAAAGCTGTTCGTCACCAGACATGGGATCTGCAAAAGGATTGTCCGAGTGGAAAAGGCAGGTTGCCCTCGTGAGAGCACAACTTTCTAGTCATCGCCTATGGATTTTCACTGAGAACTGAATTCTTCCACAAGGTGCATAACGCAAGGGCTTAGGATCGCGATCCGCAACCTGGATTGTATAAAAGGCATCTTTCGTCGGGATTTATCGACGTCACGCCCCGAACTGGATCATGGTCCGGTCAAACAGGAACATCCACTGTCGACACCCTACAGCGTAGCGAAGAAGTTCTGCCTTCGTATATTGCCGCGTTCCTGAGCCAGGAGAGCGCCGCGCCGCCCGGTCCGGCGGCGCGTTCCCCTTTTAGTGGATGGCCTTCTTTCTACCCCGGCGACGTCCTTGCGGCCTGTCAGACAATGTAGGTTCCGTCGTGTCCTCATCACCAGATTTGGTGGCAGTGGACGTTATATCCCGCCCCAGCCCAATCTCTCTTGCAAGTTCCGATCGGCGTACTGTGTAATTGGGAGCGACCATAGGGTAATGAGATGGAAGTCCCCATTTCCGCCGATATTCTTCAGGCGTCATGCCATAGGACGCCTGAAGATGCCGTTTGAGCATTTTCAGCTTTTTCCCATCTTCAAGACATATGATATAATCCGGAAATACGGACCGCTTGATGGGAACGGCAGGTATCTGTTCTTTTACGCCCGAAGCAGTCGGGACGGACAATGAATTGTAAACAGTCCCAATCAGCCTGATAAGTTCGTCCGACGATATTTTATTTTCCGATACATAAGCAGTTATGATTTCCACGGTCAGCGCCAGCTGTCTTTGTTGTTCTTCGGGCATTGTCCATCACCTCAACAGACGAAAAAACTGTGGCCCTGTATATAGCACCGCTATTGGGAATAGTCCTCGACGTTTTCGAGGATTTGGCAGATTGCAGAACTGGTATGCTCTTGAGCAGATATCCGATAGGATCCTGCGCCTGCTCATCTGTATTTCATCTGACCGTCAACACTTCTTGCTTTCTACGGCAATCCTGTTACCCGTTTCCCGCCCAGCATCAAGACGCCATATCTGCGATAAGAGATCATCTGGATCCGGTGTCAGCAGAACACTCAGACACAGCTTCCTCTTCGGTCCAGGAAGGTCTTGAGGCGTGAACATGCCCGGAAGCTTCAGTTGGACCAATAACGCATAGCAGGCTTTCAGGGATCGGTTCGCGTACAACATCATTGAACCGAGTACGCAACTCCTTCTTCAACCAACAGTCGAACGGATCAGGATCTCCCCGGAAAGACACATCATGCATCATTGACCTGCTATCTACTGCTCGCCGCCTCCCTAACGATACTCAGCCGACTTCGTTGCGCAAATGACCAAAGCGTGCGTCAGATCTGAGATGTTGTCGCGGTATGGCACATGGTCGGCAGGATTCAAATCCGGTAAGAACAGCAGAAAGCCGGACGCTCTAGCTGGCGGCGCCTGGCGACGCAGATGGCACAGGGGGACGCCTGCCCAGCACCTGGGCGGCCCGTTGGCTCCGAAGCGTCTGCTCCGCACCCGTCATGACCGCTGGTGCGTTCCTGATCATGACCTGCAGCCTGGCGTCGATCTCGGCCAGACGCGCCTTATGCAGGCGCTCGGCCTGCCGCGCCTGCGTTTCCAGAATAATCTCCCTTCCATAGGGACGACCTGACTTCGTCAGTGTCTCCTGCATGCGCCCAAGCGCGATCAGTTCCCGGATCCTCGCATCCCGGGCCTTGCGGGTTCGGGCAACCAGATCCGTGCCTAATGATTTATAGGGTTTATGCGCCATTTTCTTTGCGACGTGTTTCCACAGGTCGTCACTGGTGATGCGCGTCGTGTCCCCAAGCGCCCTCTGGTTCCGGACCGCCTCAAACGTCGCGCCATCGGAGATCATGGTCCATGTGGTTCCGCGCGCCCGGCTTTCCGCGACGTACGAGGTAAATCCCGTCGCCAGTTCAACGCCTCGCGGCAGGGCGTTGATGTGCTCGTCTGAAGTAAGCCCCTGTGCCGCATCAATCGTCATGGCATGTCCGAACCCGAGCAGTACCCGACCAGTCTTCGCGTCACGAAACCGCCGCCATTCGACATCGGCAACAAGCCCGTCCTTCGTGCGGACGCGAAGCCCCGCATCGCCATGGGCCAGAACCTCCACCACGTCGCCGTTATTTCCGACTGTGGCGCCCTTTCCATCCACACTGCCCCATGTCCGACGATACAGCCGAAGCCGGTCGCCCGTAGCGATCGCGAGATCATAGGTTTCGCCGCGCTGATCAATAGCCTGCACGGTGATTTCATGCGTCGAGATCTCGCCGCGCTCCTGCAGGATTTTACGGACGGCACGACTCAGGTCGGCAGCATCCTGATTGGTCAGCGCCGACATGCTGATCGTCTTGGCCCGGCCACGCCGCGGGCCGGCACCCTCGGCGACCAGGGCGTCGCGACGCGTCACATACAGCCGGGCAATATCCTGCAGAACTTCCTCATGGTCGCCACCGACCAGACGGATCGTTCCATCCGCCCGTTTCATATCAATCGCGTCCCGGACTTCCTTCAGATGGAACCTGTTACGGACGTCGTCATCATTTTCCTCGTCCGTATGCGCGTTGGCCGCAGCCCCCCTGAACTCGTGGGATTCCAGATCGCTCTCTTCTGGCTCTGCGCCACGAAACATGTCGGCAATCTGGCGATTTCTTGCAGATACCTGCCGGACACTGGACAGAAGCTCAGGCCTATCTTCCGGATCCAGGACCCGGCGCAGCATCTCGATGGAGTCTCCTGCCTCGATATTCTGCGCCTGCTCATGGTCACCCAGCGCCTTGATCGTGCAACCGGTATCGCGCTGCAACTGTAACAGGCGAAGCATCTGGCGCGGGCCGACCTGGCCGACCTCGTCAATCACCAGTACCGTATTCTGGTCCACATCAACGCCACCGCGCTCCAGCCGCGCCAGAAAGGGCAGCATCGCGCTTGTGTCAAAGATGCCGGCCTCACGTAATGCGTCTGCCTGACGCCAGGCATTGGCAATCCCGATAACCCTGCGACCATTCGTGTCATAACGCGTATCATGTTTCCACGCATCAACCAGCGGAGACAGCAGGGCCGTCTTCCCGGAACCCGCGACGCCGGTGAGCATGGAGAGCGCACCGCCCCGGCCAAGAGCGTAGATCGCAGCCTTCTGCGTCTTTCCATGTTCGCTTGCGAAGTCGAGCGGCGATCGTCCGATCGCTTCTGTGATCTGGCGGTCCGACAGCGCCCCGCTTCGGTCTCCTGAAGCACGAGCCGCCTGAATCGCGAGGTCCTCCTCGATGGCGATCTGCGCGGAATTCGTCACCCTCAGCCGGTCGCCACACATCTCCTGAATCAGCGAGACCCGTTCCCCGCCGAGTTCAAGACCACGCTGTTCAATAAGGGCCACGACATGATCGATGTCCTTCACGCCACCCTCGATGCCGGTGCCGATCAGGCCCCGGGCCGCATACGTTCTGAGCTTGTCGTGATCGATCACGGCGGCTGTTTCAAACTCCCTCGCGAGATGGCGCGCAGCGAAACGGTAAGCAATATCGTATCGTTGTTCCCTGGTGCCCACGGGCGCTACTGGCGTGCCAAGCAGACTTTTTTCCTCCCAGCCAAGTCGCCTGGCCTGTTCGCGCCATATCTCATGGTCGCTCGTGCCTTTGTCCTTGTCGAGCCGGGCTGCCAGGCCAGCCATGGACAGGATGCGGCGCTTGCGTTCGATCCGCATATGCGCCCAGTCCGCTCCTTCCGCCGCGGCGTACTCCTTGGCCGCCCTGATGACGTTCCGTCGTCCCTTGCTGAAGAAATCCGATATATCCTGCGGCACGGCCGAGATGACCGTCGCCTGTTCATTCGCATCGTATTGCTGGGCGATGCCGATCCGGCGCAGTTCATCAGCGAGCTGTGCCTGGAAATATGCTCCAAATTCGTGAACGCGCGATCGCAGCCGCTTCGTGTCGAGCGAACCCACATGTCCCTCTTCCGTGACTACGGCATTGAACAGGGCATTATGGATATGGGCATGGGGATCGCCGCCTGCTGGTGTATCGATCAGATAGGTCTGGCCTGTCCCCGCGTCACGCGCCTCGACCGTCGGGCGCGCAGTATCATGCCGGAATGACACCCAGGCGACCTCGCCCGGGTTGGCACCGTCTTCGCCCCCATGACCGCGCCGCGCGAAGCCGATTTCCCGCGCGACATAGAGCATGGTGGCATCGTTTGCCCGATCAATGGCGTGCCAGATGGCTGCCCTCTCGGCCTCGGTCGGCGCGAACTCGGCCGCGAGCGTGACCGATTTGTGTGGCGCCAGGGTCAGATCATAGGCACTGATCTTGCGGGCGTTCCTTGACCAGTCATCGCCATTATCGGCCCTCTTTGCTTCAAACAGGCGATTGAGTTGCGCGTTCTTAGGTGGTGTCTTCGGATCAATACCAAGAGCCGCTGCAATCTTGGGCTGCATGTCCGGTCGCCATGAGGCCCGCCCGTCGCGACCGATGTAATAGCTGGTCAGTCGGCCACCATCCGCGTCAGGCACTTTTCCAGGCTGGGTACGGAAATCGTGCTCTGGATCTGGCAGTTCCTGCGTGAAATAGGCAGTGATCAGCCGACCGCTGCTCTCAGCCGAGATTTTCCGGAATGTCATCATCAGGCATCGGCTCCATCCTCATCGTCGGACCGGGCCGAGCGGGGCATCCTGCCCTCCTGAATATCGAGCACCCTGCCGGTTGTAAGATCAATACGTCTGAGCATAGGGTTCTGGGCTGCGATCAAGGTTACCAATCGGCCGAGAATCTCATCGAGCGTGGGCCCGTCGGAATCTTCCGGCGAGAGGATTTCAATGATCAGGGACAATTTGTCCTCAATCGCCCGCAGCCGTTCCCACAGGTCGTCGCCCCTGACTGGGGATATGCTTTGTCTCCCGGTTGTCTCGCTCATCTTCATCGCATCCCACGTCAGAACATGGGAAAGTGTCACGTAGCATCACGCGACCATACTGGTTTTCTTTTACGTACACGCTACCAGATCGCATGCTGCATGACCGAACTGGTATCCTGTGAGACGTCGCCGCGAGCACGCTCCCGACAGTGGCCGCCATGCAAGCGCCAATCGCAGTTATCGTCCCGCCCACCCCACCGTCCGTAGCTCCTTCGGGATTCATGACGTTGGCCTGGTGGCCCATCGCCTTCATCACGGCATCGGCATGGTTGGCGATGTCATTGGCCGTCAGGGTGCCCGTCGTCAGCATAGTGCTCGACTTCTCGAGGTCAGGCCCGATATTGGACTGCACCGCAATCACGTCGATGTTGCCTTTTTGGGGAGCAGCTATTTTGAACAGACACGAAAGCGACGTAACCTGAAAAAAGCCGCCGGCAGCAACTGCGACCGTGACACCTGTTATCGACGCCGGCGCGCTATCCTCTTTGGCCAGCATGCTGGCCTGCGCGGCCAGTCCCGAAACCAAAAAGCCGATATTCATGCCAACACTCTGCGTATTGTACCTAATTGTTCGTATTTCTAGTCAGGATTATTACGTTATATCAAAAGCAAATTCAGATCGAAACGTAACCTTTTTCTCGCCATGACTTTTCCATCTTAGGGAGGCACGATATGATTTTGTCCAGATCTTCGGTCATTTTTGGAAATACAGTCTTGTATTCATCACTTCGATATCGCCTTACAAATTCAAAATCTCCCAGAATACAACGAATTATACATAGCATAACGCCTTTGCTTTGTTCACATTCCTGATAACCACCAGACGAAGATACCTTGTATTTTGCTGGTAAGAACTCCAACATATTTTTCTCATTTGAAAAATTATAGTGCTCATCAAAAAAAGAAATTCCTTGCATAAGAAGTCGCTCGATAACACTTGGAAGTTCGGATATATCTCTCCAATATATTTCATCGGACCCGCGATCGCGTATAAATCCAACTCTATCCTGAATAAAGCATGGGGTATATTCCGCAAACTCTGGAAGCATATTGAGTTCGCATCTAATTTCTTCGAATAGCACAGCAGATGTATAAATTGGCCGCCCTAATATTTTTTTACACAACGACATTGTTTTTCTGTTATTTAGATAAACACCTGGAAAAACAGTAACTTCACCGCGAGAGCCTATTCGACGGAATCCAAGTCCAGGTCCTACTATAAGAGTCGTATGTTTTAACGACTTATTTTTGAATTGCTCTGATGAAAATTCCCAGTTCTCAAACTTTTTGGCGATTTCTTTACATAATTCAATAATTTCTCCTTTTAACGTAACCATTTTTTCCTCACGGTTTGTAAACTACCCCCCCCAAGTGTCTGGACTGAAGGTCTCTGATCTTTGCCGCAGACACGGGATCAGTGAAGTGTGGCATTGACGCCGCCTGCGAGAGTACCCCGTCACGGACATGTCCCTGACCGAGACCATGATGACAATCCTGCTCCTCAGCATCCTCATAGGACCACAGGGAGTCGTTCACACCATCAGTTCTCAGAGAAAACCAAGAATCATCCGCTTAACTAACAATGTGACGTATAAATATCCATTTTACCATGCATCATTTTCTGGAGACCATCCGTTCTCTATTTTTTCTATAAGAGCTGTGTCGTTAACAATAATTTTCATAGGTAATTTTCTTTGTTCTTGTGTAATATTTTCGACAGCCCACTCTTTTTCGCCATCCCAAAAACACCACACCTTAACTTTATTTGTTTTTAAGTTTGGGAACCCAATACGAAATATGGGTATTTTAATTTTTTCCTTGTCTATTGGTACATGCCCATACTTATGAATCACTTTCTGTTTTTCAGCGGATATTAACGGGAAAAATATCCAAAACAAAACAGGCATATTTATAATACCTTCTATATTTTCGGTTTTATTATCACAATCCTTAGAAAATACCCTAATCATATACGAAAACTTCGGTATTCTTTTCATGTATTGAAAATAATATCGTCCTTTTTTGTATTTATATAAAATACATCTCCGATTTTTACCATACTACTGTTACTTTACATTATTAAAGATGATCTTTTAAAAATTCATTTTTCCAATATAGGATTTGAAAATTTATCGTAACCATACCTCTTTTTGTTATTTTCTGAAATAATATTTATTATATTCGATAGAGTGCTTGTTTCTTTTATTTTCCTTCCAATCGTCTCTATGAGAACCCATTCTATCGCCCTCGCGTCATCGCTACCAATGCCTGAAAATCCTGATATTGCGGCAATCACTCTACTGTTTTGCCTGATATGAGCATTCGCACGAGAATTTATATCATCCATGATTCCAACTTACTCCGGTTTGCCATCTGTCCTAAAAAATATGAAACCGTCGTATTTCCAGAGCTTAATACTCCAGGAGTTCGATCAGCATACACAGACTTCGTCGTAGCCGTCGACATCAATATCAGATCGGCTGCCGTCAGCTGACGCGGGATGGGGTCGGCCACGATAGTATCCTGCTTGGAGGCCTCCTGTGCCTCAAATCCGGGGAGATCGAAGGACGTCTTATCGTCATGGACTGGATCAGCAATGACATCGTCAGAAGCCTTCTGATCATGGATCGGAAACTCTTCCGTGTATCCGTTCGTATGCTCCGGGAACAGCGTTACCAGGATCGTCGGCTCGGACGCATCCGGTGATGCAGTCATCTGCGCAGACGAAGCGGATCTGCGCATCGCTCCCCGAGGTGATGGTGCCCTATGCGTTTAGCGACTGCGCCTTCCCGCCGTCGACCATGAGGGTATTGAGCTGGTCCTCGTTGACGACCTCGCCGTTCAGCGCCGCCAGCGCCACGCTGCCGCCCGACAGCGTCCCGCTCGCATTCACGATATCCCCGCTGGTCACGGTCAGCGACAGCGCGTTGCTGGCGTTGATCGTGCCGGTATGGTCGATAGGAAGAAAGCCCCGACGGAGAGGTTGCTCAACGCCTAACTGGACCACCATCTGGACGGCGAGGCTGTGACCGGCCGCTGGAGGCGGCCTATCCGGTAGTGTTCTTCGATGCCCTGCGGGTGAAGATCCGCGATGAAGGCATGGTGCGCAACAAGGCGGTGCATATCGCCCTGGGCATACCGGCCAAGGGCGCCAAATTCTGGCTCCGTGTCATGAACGAACTACGCCATCGTGGCGTCGAGGATATCCTGCTGGCCGTGGTTTGTGCCGAGGGCAACCCCTGGTGCCTGGAAATGAAGGCCAGGCTGCAACAGAACCCGGCAAAAGCCCTTTACGCCTTACGCAAGCAGACCGTCGAGCCGGTCTTCGGTATCATGAGGAGCGCCATGGGCTTCACCCGTTTCCATCTCCGTGGCCTCCCCAACGTCGCAACAGAATGGACGCTCGTCGCCCTCGTATACAATTGCCGCAGGATCATGCGACTGACAGCCGCATAAACGCCGTCGTCGCCGTCACTCATCACTACGGCAGCGCCCAATCCGACAGCCTGCTAAGCGGATGGCTGTTCATGCGCCTAGCCGGGCGGTAGCGTGAAGGACAGTGCCCTGCCGTGTCCATCCGCAGCTACGCAGACCTTGGCGCCAAAGCCTCGACGTGAGCGGCCAGACGCTTCACTACCCCTGAGGCATCCTCTGTATCCCCCTTTTTGGCGCCCCCGGTCGCCTTGTGATGGGAACTGATCGTCGTGCTATCGAGAAAGACCATGCCCAGTGCCGGGTCCGCGCCTCTGACCTTTTCAAAGAGACGCTGCCACACACCACGCTTCGACCAGCAAATTAACAGTTGTGCGACAATCCACCAGGAATCAAACTCAGGCGAAATGGCGCGCCATTTCGCGCCATTCTGATGGTGCCAGATTTCAGGCTGTCTACGGCGAGAAAAACCGCAATTTTTTCGTTTTTCTGGCCCGGAAAATAGACTGCAACTGTAGTGCTAGAATATCTTAAGTTTGCCTTCTGGAAAATCACCATCCCACCCGCATGGGAAATGGCCGTCCATATACCAATAAGCGAGGCCAGCACTGAACCCAGGTGGATAGAGATCAGCGTATTCGCACTCCATGCACAAACCTACAATATTGAAGTTAACTCTACGAATAAACGATTCTGGTAGATTGTTATTTTGCACCACTTCCTTTGTCTTTTTTTTGACGAGTTCCTCGGCATACGGCTCCACTTCACGAACGATCTCATTCCACTTTCTATAACGTTCGATATTACGTTCTAGTAGTCGTTCTCGATATTGATTTGCGGCTTCTAGACATACATTCTTCCACGTTACTGATTGACAGCTTTCTAAGGCCTCTGCCCATGAAGACAACAATATGATTTTGCTATTTTCTCCCTGGCCGACAGAGCGAAACCAGACTACCCCATCTAATTGCTCCAAAGTTCTTACTGTTCTTCCATGCATATTCATTCCGCCTTTTTTTGTTGCATCATTTCGGGCATACAAAGAATGGGATCGTTGGGCATAATACCATGCGCCTCACGGTCGACCATAGCCTGATTACTGAGACATTCGGCCTCATCAATCAAATATCCAGCGGCTTCTAAGAGATCTGTTCACCGCCGTGGAAATAGGAAGGGCGTGGCTTTGCCTCATGCAAACACGTTATCACCCGTCCGACGCCAATGCGGGCAGGAGGCATAGGCCTGTAATTGGTCCCGGCCAAGCTGTCATCGCGAAACGGACATAAGAAAAGGCGGATGAATGACAGTGACAGCAAACACGCAGCCCCATGAAGCTGTAAATCCGGACACCATGATGGTGGCCTTCCTGCACGAATACGGGCTGCCGGGCACCAGAGAACGGGCACGACATCATATCGGACGCCGCGTCGAGGCCGGCCTTGCGGATGACGCTGTCTTCTGGATGCGCATCAGCAACCGCCTCAACGGTCGTCTGAGGGGTAAAGGCTATGTTTTTTCCCGGATGGCAGTAACGACACAGCGGGATATGTTGAGGCCGATGCGGATAGCATCGTCAAGCTGCCGACCGACGCCGCTTTGAAGAACGGCGGAGCCGTATATTGCCCCGTCAATTTTACAGCATATGCTCCAGACCGCGCCAATCAGGTTCATGGCGTGAGCCAACCCTTCGACATCGTGACGGTCGAGGTTGCGGATAAACTCGCGGGGATCGACTTCCTCTATATACGGCTTCTGTCCCGGCATCACGAAGACCATATGGGGTCCCGGATGGGACAGGCATGAAAGCAGTTCCTCCTGCTCACCGGTCATGGCAGGCTTATCGCGGTCTGAGCGCATCTCGCTCTTGCCGTAGCTTCCTGTCCGACGGATCTGAGGCAAAACTTCATGCGTGACCCATCTCCGGAAATCCTTTGCTTTGCGCTTCGTGGACTTGAACGTCAGATGGTAGATACCGCTTTCACTCACGATCAGCATGGTCTGCGGCCCGCCTTCGGTCTCGATGAACGCTTTCGCTACTTCGTCTGCATCAAGATACCTGATCGCACTCCTCGCGCTTTAGTAATCAAGAGCGCGCGCCACGTCGTCAGCCACAAACCATGTGAACCCGTCGATGAAAACGGAGCGGACCAGCTTTCCGCCAAAAGCATAAGGTATGCCGTCGAGGACACTCTGAGGAGCCGCGTCCGTAAAATTCGCGTGGATCGTGTTGTCTGATTTGACGCACATGGCTGACTCCCCTGGGCGATGGCTGCAAGCATCATCTGGCCCCATCATGCGACCCACCATAACCAACTGCTCAGAAGGGGCAGGCCTTACAGGCCCACCCTTTGCCGCGTGTCCTTCTCTGGCGGCGAAGCCGCCCGCACCAACGGTGCAATGGTGTATGAGGCTCCTTAAATCAGAGGGAGCGACAGGGGAGCGATAAAGGAGCGATAAGGGAGCGACAGGGGAGCGGAAAGGGAGCGCTGTAGTGGCAATGAAGCCGAAAATCCCCACATAATCGCTGAACGCTGGAAACAGGGATACTGACTGTGGCCAATATCGATGTCCAAAAGCGCCTACGCGAACACGCAATTGCCATGACCACCCAGGCAGCGACCCGTTCCGTCCTGCTCTGGCTAACCGAGCATCATGACGCCGTTGCCGCCATCAGACCGCATGGCGGCTCATGGAAGCCCGTCATCGCCGTGATGCGCGAGAGCGGCCTCGATATCTCCGCAGACCACTCCGGTCTCAGGAAGGTAAGGAAGCTCTGGGTACAGGTCAGGAACGCCCGAAAAGGACATGCTGAGGAACAGACCGCCTCGGTAGAAGTCGATCCCCCCGTCCACACCACCCATCCGAGCCGGCTGCCGCAGGACTGGAAGCCCGACCTTGTCGATGATGGCCAGAAAAACCTCCCACCCCTCCCCGATGCATCAGCTGTACCCGCACAAAGAGTGTCCGCCGAAAAAAACACGCCGGTCGCATCATTGCCCGCGACAGTGCCAGCATGCTCGGGCAGCGAGACAACCGGGGAGAAGAACTTTCCCATTGGTCGCGCCCGGGCCGAGGCCATCAAGCGGGATCTTCTTGCGCGGCTGAAGCGAAAGGAGCCCGGTTTTCATCGGGAGTAAGGCATGGCATCCGCCACGATCACAGACGCCGCAGACCCAACGGAGCTGGTGACACGCCCAACCCTGCTCGTCGCCATCGGGCGCCAGCGGGTGGGAAAGACGACATTCCTCAAATCACTGGCCGAGATCACGGCCCAGCAGGGAGGCAGACCGGAGATCTGGAACACGGATTCCATGAACCGCTCGCATACGCTTTCGTCGCTTGGTCCGCAGGTTCTGGAAGCGGACAGCATGTCCCCGACCGGGCAGGCTGCCTGGCTGGAAGGGCAGATCGAGAAACTGGTTGAATCCCGCCATGATGCGATTCTCGACATCGGGGGAGGATGGACTGCGATGCACGAACTGATCCGCTCATCTCCCCTTGTCGCGGCGCTGGACGAACTCGGGATCTCGCTTGTGACGATCTTCATGATCGGCATGGAGAATGCGGACATCGACTATCTGCAGGACCTTCAGGAGCAGCATGGCTTCCTGCCGCCCCGCACGGCTATTGTCATAAATGAAGGCCTGCTTCCCGTCGGTATCGACACACCGCAGGCGGTAAGCCAGATCCTCGAAAACGAAGCGGTGCTCAACGCTCTGGACCGGGGAGCCGCGCACGGTGTGTTCCCCGCGATCAACGGGCTGAAGAAAATCGCGGATCGTGGGCAGTCGTTCATGGATTTTGCTGCGAACAAGCCGGTTCCCGGACAGCCGAAAAGCTCGGTCTTCGACAGGCTGCGGGTCAATCGCTGGCTCAAACGGGACGTACCCCTCTTTCTGCGCGACCTCGGAGCGGACTATCTGCCCCGGATGCCGAAGGGACTGCCCGACGTGGTTATGGAGAATGTCTGATGGCAGCCCAGGGCGACATCGAGGCGGCAGACCGTGAATTCGCGATCCGAATGGAGAACCTGCGCCGGGTCGCCGCCCAGTGGGTCGAACGTCCGATCGCGCCCGAAGTCGAAGTCCTTTCGGCGCTGGTCGCAGCGATAGACCAGATCGGCACCCTCTGCATTGAAGCCAGGCGCGCCTCCATCCGCTCCGTTGCCGAGAGCAGGCTGGTGGCCGAACAGCAGCGCGAAACCCTGGCGCAGGACACGATCGCCATCCGCAGCCACCTCAGGGACGGCATTGAAGCGGTGCACACGCTGCGCACCATCAACGAAAAACTGGTCGAGAAGAAACTCCTCGCGATCACCGCGGATATGACGAAAGGATTAAGGGGTGCCATCGAGAGCCAGGCCACGGCCATGACCAGACGGTACAACCTGCAGACGGCCTTTCGGATCCTGGGCTACAGTTCCATCGTCCTGATAGCGGGATTTGCGCTCGGACGGATGCCCTGAGCCTGTCCACAACGGACATGCTCAGGGCCGGAACCGAAACGCCGTACGAAGTACTGACACAGGTCGCATGATGCTGGCCGATCCTGTCCGCCTCGCAACAGGAGGCCAAGGTGATCCGGCTCCCCTTTCCATGCCGCCGCACGACGCAAGCGACCGTGGTCCTCGTAACGTGCAGCCTCGTCGCGCCGCCGATCGGGCACGCACAGACAGTAAACGTGCCGGGCGGGCTCCCGACACATGTCAACGCAACCTATCAGGAACCGGGGCTCGGTGGCTGGACCCCGGACACAACGGGCACAGCCCAGGCCACCAGCGGAAGCGGCGCCGTCACCCAGACAGCGACAGCAGGCACGTCCGACAGCGATGCGCTCGAGACCCTATACCAGCAGTCATGGGGCTATGCGGCAGCCCAGAACGCCGAGGCACTGGGCGTCAATCCGTCAGCGCTCGCCGCGACCTGCGTGGTGGAATCCGGCTGCCAGAACCTCTACACGGCCGGAAACGGCAGTACGATCACAGGCGCGTTCCAGATGAGCAACGGGACCTACAGCCAGACCCTTGGAGAGGCACTGGCCGCAGCCCCCTCGCTAGCCTCATCCATCACCAGCGGCACGGCGGGCCAGCAGGATCCGGCGACACAGGCGGTGGCTGCAGCGCAGTATCTCAAGGATGCCGCGACCAGTCTGCAGCACAGCGGCATCAGTAACCCGACAGCCCTTGATGCCCGGGCCTATTATAACTTTGGCCCGAGCGCTGGTGCTGAAATCGCGACGGCCGACGACAGCAGCCTCATGTCGTCCTACATATCGAGCACGGCGATGTCGGGGAACAATATCAGTTCAACCACCACGGTCGGCCAATGGCGCGCGGCGGTCGCAGCAAAAATGGGCAGTGCTGCGTCCAGTTCGATCCTGACCGGCTGACAAGGAGTCCAGCATGAGGTTTTCCTGCCGGGCCGCGATCCTTGCGGCCCTCACCTGCAGCATCAGCCACCCGGCCTTCGCGCTGCACAGAACCCCGGTCCGTGCGCTCGACGGGTACAGATGCATGGCCCTTGATGCGCCGGAACGGGTCATGATGGATTTCAGGCATCCGATCCCGCTGCAGAGCGAACCACGGGACGGTGCCCCGAGCATTGCTCCTGCGCTGGCAGTACTCCCCATCGCCACGGACGCACCGCCTACGAACGGCTACGTCCGGAGCATGACCCTCGCATTGCGTCCCGGCTGGGTCTCCACAAGGTGGCTGAAACCCTACGACGCGGTCCATCCCGGCATGACCTGCACGCCCTATGTCATGAATGACGGCAAGCTTGGCTTCGTGTTCGGCAGGGCGACACAGTAGGTTTGTCATCTCCACAGTCCGGCATGCTGCATGGCCTACATTGTTTTCCCCGGGAGCGGATCAGGGAAGGCCGCTGCCCGCCGGGAGGACCGCGAGGTGCCCGGGTCAAGCCTGAGGGCATGCCCCTGAGGTGGACCGGGTTGCCCGGAGCGCGGGGCACCGCCCTGCGATCCGGGCGGCCCTGTTCACTGAAAGGGGCGTGTCCTCACCGCGCGAAGCGCGGCGCGCAGCGGGCTTGAGGCGGGCGCCTCGCGGCGGCATGCTGGTTTCAGGGCATTTTTTTGCAAGCACGATGGCGACCCCGGACACCAGAAGCAGGAACCCGGTTTCCGGGCTCCTGCGGCATAGTCTCTCAAGGCGTCGGATCGTCAGGCCACCAGGGGTCGGGGGCATCCGCGATCTCGCGCGCTTTCGCTTCGGCTGCGGCGATGGCTGCGGCCCTTGCGGCCCTGGTCGCCTCCCGCCATGCGTCGATGCCGTGGTCGGCAATAAAGTCATGGGCGCCGTCATCTTCAGGGTGTGGCATTTCCGGGCCGTGATAAAAAGGATTGCGATGCCAGACGTCCCGGTCCGTCAGGACCCATGCGTGGTGGGGCGCAGCACGCGAAAGTTCAAGGGCTTCGTCGCGGTCTGCCATGGATTCATATTCGCTCATGCGGGTCGATCCTTGCAGAAAGGTACCTTGCCGTGGGTGGCCGGACCCGCCGTGGGTCCGGCCGGGTCGGTCAGAAGCCGAGGGCGTCCATCTCGGCGGCTGCGGCCCGCTGGTCGATGGTGCGGGCGTTGCTGGCCGTGTAGGGCTTCCACGGGGTGCCGATCATGTCCTCATAGGCGGCAAGGGCCCCGCGGGCGGACGCGACCAGAGCGGCGGCCTTGATCCCCTGCTCGGCTGCGAAGCGGCGGGCATTGGCCGCCCTGTTTTCCAGCCCGTCGACGCCCATCCGGTCCTCTTCGCGATACTCGTTGAACTGTGAGGACAGTTCGCGGGCCTGCGCGCGCTTGGCGTCATAGAACTGGGCGGCTCCGAAGGCGGACGCGACAGCGGCACCCGCCATGCGCTGGAGGTGCATTTCCAGCCCCTTGTCGTTCTGCTCGCCGTTCCATGTGGTCACGACCAGCACAGGCGAGAGGCTGCGGGCGATGACGGTGAAAGCCTGCCGGGTCGTTTCCGCGAGGGCGTCGGCGTCGAAGTCCTCAAGGCCGAAATGGGAAACGATCTTGGTGATCTGGTCGGGAACGGGGATCAGGGCTTCGGCGGCCTCGATGGTGATGACAGGCGCACGCCGGGCCGCTTCCTCGAAGCGGCGGGCAGCGGGGGCCTTCTGGCCTGCTTTTGCCTTGCTGGCGGCTTTCTTCTCTTGCGCGGAAGCGAGGGCGGCGGTCATTGTGTTGGTAGCGTTGGACATGAAACTTGACCTTTCTGTCTGGCGTCAGCCCTGTCCGGTGTGTCACCACCGGGCGGGGCGTCTGTGGCGGGTACCATTTCCCTCTCCACAAATAAAGAATAGTACAGACAGAATATAAATACAATAAAAAAGACAATATATCAGAAGTAAACATTATTTTACTACTGTTTTATTACCTTTATTTCCTTATGCCCATTTTATTAATCGCAGTATTATCAGGAATCTCATAATTATTCATCCTGAAGAACCCCAGGGCGAGCGGTCGAACCGTTGCGCGAAAGCGTGGAGACCCCGCAGGGGGCTCCAGTGAGGTTAGCGGCGCAGCCGCTTAGCGAACCAGAGTGAGAGAACCCCGAAGGGGCCGCCCCTGATTTCCTTTTTTCCTGTTGAACAGAGATGTTTCCCGGACCAGGTCTTTCGGGAAAGGAAACCGTCTCCAGATGCCCTGGGCTTACGCCGCGTTTTGCGGGCATGCGCTGCAGGGACACAGATCCAGTTCATCTGTGACCCGCGACATGACTTCAGATACTCTTGATGAAACCGGAAGGCGTGCCTTTGGCAGGATCGACAAACACCACGTCATCCGGTGCCCGGCGCGGTGTGTCGATGGCAAGAAAAATGACAGGATCACGCAGGATACGCGGTACCGCATGCACCGCACGCCGCGGAAAGACCAGCAGGTGCCCCGGGACAAACGGTGCTTCCTCAGCCGGATCATCAATCCAGAATGTCCCTTCTCCCGAAAGCACATGGAGGACTTCATCACACTGGGTATGATAATGCGGCGGCACGTCCCGATAGATCCGGAACACCCTGATACTGGCTTCCGGCCTGTCGGTCAGATAGGTATCCAGCAGCATCGTATCCGCGGTCTGCGGGAACGCTGCCACAATCCTGTTGAGATCGAACCGTCCACCGGTACGGTTCAGGGTCATCAGGTGCTCTTCATCAGTCATGAGGCCTGTTCTCCGCCCATGTTCCACACCATGTCTCGACGAGCGCTTTTGCGGATTCAGTCATGGTCTTCTCCATTTCAGCCAGGAAAACCTTCGAGCACGATCTTGCCCTTTGCCTGGCCGCTCTCGATCAGGGCATGAGCCTGCCGCAGGTTCGCCGCCGTGATCAGGCCGAGGTTCCTGCCAAGCGTGGTGCGGATACGCCCGTCATCCACGAGGCGTGAGACGTCGTTGAGAATCTTGCCCTGCCTGCCCATATCGGCCGTACCGAACAGCGGGCGGGTGAACATCAGCTCCCAGTGCAGCGACAGGCTTTTCTTCTTCAGCGGCAGGGCGTCGAGCGCGGCCGGGTCGTCAATCAGGCCGAAATGCCCCTGGGGCGCGATCAGCGCGACAATCTCTGGCATATGCCGATCCGTCTGCGTCGTGGAAAAGACGAAGCCGGGTGCACCGGTCGGAAGGGCCGCGACCTGCGCGGCAAGAGGCCTGCTGTGATCCACCACATGATGGGCCCCGAGGGATTTTACCCAGTCGCGCGTTTCTGGCCGGGAGGCGGTGGCGATGACCGTGACATCGGTCAGGACCCGGGCCAGCTGGATGGCGATGGAGCTGACGCCGCCCGCACCCCCGATAATCAGCACGGCTGGCTTCACGCCGGGGACTGGCCGACGGATATCCAGGCGATCGAACAGCATCTCCCAGGCAGTGATCGCTGTCAGCGGCAGGGCCGCCGCTTCAGCCCAGTTCAGGGAACGGGGCTTACGGCCGACAATCCGCTCGTCGACCAGGTGGAATTCGGCATCGGTTCCCGGGCGATCGAGCGCGCCTGCGTAGAAAACCTCATCCCCGATGGCAAAATCCATGACTTCAGGCCCGGTGCCGACAACGATCCCGGCGGCGTCCCAACCCAGAACCCGCCATTGACCCGCATCCGGCGTCGCGCTGCGGCGGACTTTTGTATCGACCGGATTGACCGACACAGCCCTGATTTCCACCAGGAGATCCCGCCCTGAAGGAACAGGCTTCGGCAGATCGATGTCCTGAAGGGACGCGGGATTGTCGATCGGGAGAGGCGTCTGGTAACCGACGGCGCGCATGATGTCTGCTCCTGTGTTGATGAAGGAGAACAGTGAGCATTATGCTGGGTTCAGACAAGAACGCACTTTTAACGCCCATAGTATCGGAAATGATACCGTCATGGCCCGTATCCGGCATAAATCACTTGATTGCAGTCCCGGCTGTGCCGTTGAAGCGACGCTTCAGCTGATCGACGGGAAATGGAAAGGAGTGATCCTCTACCACCTGCTCGAGGGAACCCTGCGCTTTAACGCGATCCGCAGGCGCCTGCCCAATATCACCCAGCGCATGCTGACGGCGCAGCTTCGCGAACTGGAACAGGACGGGTTTGTGCTGCGGACAGTCTACCCCGAGGTGCCCCCGAAGGTGGAATACAGCCTGACGCCGCGGGGACGGACCCTGGAGCCGGTCATCATGGCCCTCAAGAAATGGGGGGACGAGAATACCGGGTTCAGGCGGGATCCTGAATCCCCTGCGGAGCTGGACGAGCCTGCCGCCGATTGTCCGGTCTCCTGCGTTCAGGCTGGCGGTTGAGCGGGCACTATTGGTGATCCGCATCCACGCTGCAGACATGTACCCGGCCCCTCACCCGGAACATACGCGGTTCCCAGTATTTCCCATCCCAGTCGCATGACGGACAGATATACGGGACACGCTATGGGGCCATGGAACCACAGGGGGAGACTGCGTGGCAAGACTTCGACGTCGTCGCGTGAAGCCTCCCGGCAGATGCCGGCTGACGGCCCATGAGGCGCAGGTCTGGCGGTCCTTTCGCGCCGCCATCCAGGGCGAGAAAGGAGAGAGCGCCGTAGCCCATGTGCTCGACCGGAGCGGCCTGGCCGTGCTGCACGACGCCATACTGCCGGCAGGTGACGGCAGGACGACCCAGATTGACCACCTGTTCCTCAGCTCGAGAGGCATCCATGTCGTGGAGACAAAGCAGTATGGCGGCGAACTGACCGGACACCCGGAAGATGAACGGTGGCGACAGCGTTTCGCGGGCGAGACGCCCGACGCCCCGCCCCGGCTGATTTACAGCCCGGTGATGCAGAATGCCGCCCATTGCCGGGCCATCTACGCGCTGGCCCGCCTCGTGGACCCGACCATCCAGGTCTTCAGCCACGTCGTGATGACGGGAACTGCGATCCTGTCACCGTCGCTTGTCGCCTGCACCCTTTCCCTTTCCGAATTGGAAGCCCTGCTGCACGATCTTGAGCGAAACGTGCCGCGAAGCAAACTGACTGACGCATGGCGGCGCATCGGGCTTGCCTGCCATGCCAGCGGGCATCAGTAAGCGGCCTCCCTGTCGAGAAAATCGAGTAGTTCCGCGATTTCCGCAGTTGAAAGCATGCGCCCACGACAGTCCTCGCTATCGCGGGGAAAATCGAGCGGCTCGCCGCCAAGATCACGGTTGCCGGCACTGATCCAGAGTACCCGCTCCGGCTCCTCGGGATCATAATCAAGGCGAACCCCGAGGCCATCTCCAAGGTCGATGAAATCGGAGAACAGGTCGTCCTCACACCGCAGCGGAAGCGTGCCGATTTCCACACCGACCCACCTGTCCGGAAATCTGGCCCGGAGAAAGTCGGCGAGCTGGCGCGTATGCAGCCTGAGATCCGCCGGGTCCCGGACGGGCGGCGGTGGCTTCAGGGGCTGCAGGAAACCCGCCCCGTCATCATCCCAGTCATCAGGCTCAATCGGCGGCACTGGCTTTTTCGCCATAAAACAGACGTCCTTCGACCAAAAGAAAAGCGATTCAAGATCAAATCGTCGGACGGAACCAGTCTATTTGATTCCAGTTCACGTTGACAAAAGACCTATTGGTCTGGGGTAAGATTTGTTTCACCGATTGTCGTGGCAAGGCAACGTAGTGTAGTGGGCTTATGATGGTTTTGTGGCGACTGTCAGGAATTTCATGCGCGATGCGTTGTTCACATAGTTGATCAGACGGCAGCGCGGGCGAAGCGGTCACCGACGAGAATGGCGAACCGGGCCTTTGCCATGGACCATTCCCTTGGAGGCATGATCCATTCTTTCTCAGCTCGGTTCAAGGCCAGGAAAAGGAGCTTGAGGAGCACGTCGTCATCGGAGAAATGCCCTTTGGCCCGGACGGCCCGCCTGAGCCTGGCTTTCAGCGCTTCTATGGCATTGGTCGTCTAGACCAGTTTTCGGCCGTCGGCAGGGAAGGCGTAGAAGGGAATGACCTCCCCCCTGGACTGGACGATCGCTGCATACTTCCGGCTCCAGGGACTTGCAGCAAAGGCGGCTAAGACGGTTTTGCCAGTCTCGGCGTCCACCGCACGGTAGATATCCTTCAGAGCCGTGACCACGGATTAGCGGTCTTTCCACGCGACGAATCCAACGAATGGCACAGCAGATGAACGATGCAGGTCTGCGCTAGGGCTTCGGGGAATACGGCACGGATGGCGTAGTTCGTTCATGACACGGAGCCAGAATCTGGCGCCCTCGTTTTGCTCGATCCACGGGCCAGGGGCCTCCTCCTTCGTGCCGTCGGCGCGCACGCCCAGGGCGATATGCACCGCCTTGTTGTGCATCAGGCCTTCACCGCGGATCTTCACCCACAGGGCATCGAAGAACACCACCGGATAAACCGTCTCCAGTGGCCGGATCTGCCAGACTGCCACTTCGTCCAGAACGGCGTCGGTGATGACGCTGATCAGGTCCGGCGAAGCTTCCATCCCATAGATTTCAAGCAAATGGCCCCGGATCTCACGCACGCTCATCCCGTGCGCATACATCGAGACGATCCGATCATCGAAACCGGGAAACCGCCGCCGGTCGCGCGCAATCAGTTGCAGATCCAACATTCCCGCCCGATCGCGCGGGATGTCCAGCCGCACCCGACCGGCATTCGTCAGCATGGTCTTCCGCCCGTAATCATTGCGACAGTTCGGGCGGCCGACCATAGCCTCGCCGTCCAGATGGTAGTCCAGTTCGGCGTTGAGCGACCGCTCCGCCAGGGCTTTCTTCATATCGTCCAGAAGGGCCTCTGCTTTCGACATCGTGCGGACCACGCGACCAGCCAGAACCTGGTCCAGAACACCATCAGGGAACGCGGGCTTCTTGGGTCGGGCCATGATGCTTCTCCTCCCTCAGCATCACACCAAACACACGAAATTCAGGATAGGCCCCATTGAGGGCAACATTGCCTCCCGCCTCGACGGCGCTGCCATCAAGCGTGATATCCCCGCTGTTCGTGAGGCCGCCCTTCCCCGGCGGCAGGTAAACCTGCATCTGCACCACCTGCTGGCCGTTGACCATGACGGTCACGGGCCAGACAAGGGGCACCTGCAACCGGGCCTGCTGCGCGGCCGTCAGGGCAACGCCGGCCGTCAGACCCAGGCGGGAAGAGGCGAGATAGGCGTTTTCCTCAAGGACACGCATCTCCTCGGCGCTGACCTGCGCCGTGCCACCGGTAAAGATCTGGCCGCTGGCCCCCATCACCTGCTGGGGCAGCGTCTGCGTGTCATAGCTTTCATCCTGCAGGAACTCGTAATCAGTCCTGTCCGTGCCCAGAAGCGCAAGATCCGTCAGCAGGCCACCTGCATTGGTCAGGTCAGTCCGTCGCGAGCCTGATTGTGGTCATAACCATTATCCCAGTCGCAGCAAAAAAGCACTCGGCTTATGGAAGAAGTAGCAAACATATCTTCAATAATTTATGCTTCAAGAATCACGGTTTGCATGTTTTATCCAATGCACCAACCCAAGATACAAATGGAACCGTCTGCCCCTCAATAGTTTTTATTTTCTGCACTAAAGCAATGTGCCCTCTCTGTTCAGGAGTAGAATTATAACCAGTCACAATATACCATGTCCCAGCGGGGAGATTAGAAAAAATAAAGTGCCCTGCAGACGTGCAGATTGCAGCACCTGCATCGGGACAAGAAAAATGAGGTATAAAATTAATAATTGACGAATCGACCCACCGTGGATCGTTTATGTTTTTATAGCTATGCAATCTTAGGCTGTAAATATACATTTTTTTAGATAATTTATGCATATATTCGCTTTCTGGCAGAAGATCTATCGTAAAACTACGCTGAGGATGCTCTACAGATGATCCTATATCAGGATAAGACGTATAATACCCATCCGGTATCTTATAAGTATTATATTTTGTAAATTCTGCACCACTAACACATCCTTTTATAGTCGAATTTCCTATTTTACGTGCCCATGAAACTTCATCACTATTAAATGGAATTCTTGGAGGCTCCGGGCTTACGCATCCACACAATGGGGATAACGCAATAAGTGAAGAAAATATTAATTTAATATTATGATTTTTTATCATTTTATATCCTTTCTTGATCGGTCAAGTCTTTATTACTCTTCATGGACTTGACCGCTTTTGAATCCTTGTACGCGGTATCGACTGAATTTTCAAAACTGTTCGTTAGGGACATGATCTCGCCCTCTTCATTCGCATCAAAATCATTATTGATCGCATGGTTCGCATCTGATGGATCACGAGACACAACACCTCTTGTAGATCCGGAATTAATTGTAATATTTGACCCAATAGAAGAGAGGCTGTTCGATGAAGTCATGCCAATTACTGGTGCTGCTAATCCGCTTACATTAGCTCCGCCATCAAAAGTTTTTCTTTTCGTATTTGGTAGCCCATCGTCCGGACCTGTATTTCCACCACTACCAATATTTCCATATGATATACTGGCAGACGCACCTGCATATTCTGATCTGTTCTGCTCATCATTGGCTGTCAGGCTACCGGTCGTGACCGTATTGCCGGATCCTGCCGCGCTTTCCATGATGCCTGCATTGAGGGTCGTGTTGTTAGCCACTTTGACATCAAGCCCGCCCTGACCCGCGTATAACCCGGAAAGACCACTGGCTTCTGTTGAAGTGTAGGTATCATACAGGACACCCGCCGAGGCGTTGACCGAAAAACCCATCTCGCCACCGGTACCATAGACGGGAATGGCAAAGCTGACGCCCCCGCTCTCATTCGTGCTGAGATAGCTTGCCGTATTCTGTGCCGAGGTAATGTCCAGGTTGCCCGCCGTCACGTCCACGGAACCACCGGATATCTTGGCCCCGTCCAGCGTCGTGCGGCCTGCCCCATTATCGATGGTTACATTCTTTGTACCTGAGACTGTCGTATCAACCTGCGTGACACTTTTAGAATCCGTGTGGGAATGGGATGCACTGAGTTGCCCTGTAACACTGACCCCCCACTGCAGATTGGCGTTCAGCGAGGCTGTCGCCCCAACAAAAGCGGACAGGGCCGTCTGGCTGATGACCGTATGCGTGGTGTCCTGCCCCGACTGAAGCTGAATATGGCCCGGCGCCGCCAGCGTGACAGTTTCACCCGACAGGCTGGCTGCGGTGGCAACAATATCCCCGGCACTCCTGTCGGTCGCAGGCACCGCCCCGGTCGCGGTAATGGTCAGTCCGTCACCCGCTTCCGCGACCGATCCCTGCGCTGTTGTCGAGGTCGTTTCCGATGTCTTGTGATTATCTTCAAAGCCGACTTCTGCCTGCACGCCCACCAACTCGATATTGGCTCTTGTGACATTTGGTGACGTTGACGCCAATTTGGGGTCTATAAGCGTCGCGACAGTTTCCCCGATACTGACCCCGCTCTCAGCCGTTGACAACGCATCAACGGACTGGCTGGCCATATCCTGGTCGCTCGCAGTCTTGGCTGCCGCCAGGGCAAGGTTGGCAATCCGCCCGACAAGGGAAGTATCCGACAGCCCGACCTGCACGCCAATAAACTTGAAATCACTGGTCTGCTTCGTGCTGGAGACATCGGATAGCGCGTTGAGCGAGACGGATGACCCGGTCACGTTCAGGTCTTTTGCAGCCGACACCCCGGAGGCATTGATGGCCACCGGGCCATTGGCCGCGATGTCGAGAGTGCCCGCTGTGGAGGCGATCATACTCGGGTTCCACGTCGTGCTGCTGTCACTGACGCTCTCTTTGGAATCTCCATACCCCACATGAGCCTTCGCACCATCAGTATCGAAATAAAGTCCTTTGGTTTCCTTTTCGTAGTAGGATTGGGCCGTGCTCTGAAGCGCGTTCTCCGTAAGGCTGCCGCCCGCCTTGAGCGCCACGTTGCCACCGCCCGCAACAGTGCCCGCCACCGACATATCCCTGCCCGAGACCATGGTGACATTGTCATTGGCCGCAATGGTGCTGCCGATCTGGTCCGTCGAGCTTTCACTCAAGGTCGTGGTGGTCCTGTTGAGGAGCCCGTGCCTGACGGTGCGGGTATAGGAGGACTGGCTGTCGGTCACCGCGTTGAGGGTCACGTTGCCCGTCGCCATCAGCGTGGCCGACTTCCCGGCGGCAACGGTAGAACCCGCCAGGGTCAGGTCACCGCCAAGGGCGGCCATCTGCACATTGCCCCCGGCACTGACCGTCGTGCCGAAGTTTTCCGTCTGGCTGGCCCGATGGCTATAGTCATGCTGTTCCACATCGGTCGCAGCCGTGCCGGTGGCCTGCATGGTACCGCTATTGAGCACGCTGACGCCTGACAGCGTAACGTTCTTCGCGGCCATCACAGCCCCGCCCGAAAGGGCCTCATGCCCCGCGACCGATTCATTCGACCATGCTCATTTGGATTCATGTTATGAAAATTCAAGTCCAGTACGCATAGCCATGAATAACTGGCCACAAATTTCAATACGGCACGACTGCACTGCATTGCCCATGCTGTCAGGGCATATAGATGACAAAACCTGACAGTATCTGGACAGTAATGGTCTTACCACAGCCTCACCCTATGTCGCCACGAAGGCGGGTAATTCCAGTCATGCTTCAGAGTGATGGACGTAGTCTGGCCCGGCTGGATCCGGATTTCCTTGACGGCAATATTCCCCTGCCAGATATCTGTCACTGCATACCAGATACCAGCAGGTAGGTTAGCGAAGGTAAACTGTCCGTCCGCATCACATGTCACGTGCCTAACGAATGGCGCAACCTCAGCAGACTCCACCTTGGGTCCGGTCATCGTACCGTAACGGAACATATGATCGACCACAGGATCGGACGCCGGACTTTGCGGTAGCAGTTGCACATCACGCCCGGCGCAGGTGTATGTGTGCCCCTTGTTAAGAATAAGCGATCCGCCTCCGCCAGGCATGCGGACCTGATTATCATCATCAGGGACGAATATGGATGCCGAACCGATGATGGTCGCTGTCCCCTCTTTTGTAGACCACGACATATCCCACGCAGTAGGGGGTGCGCGCATGGAGTCAGAATCTGGACCTGAATGACATCCAACAATAAAAAAGAGCGGCATAATAAGCATATATTTTTTCATACGGATTGGTTTCCAGAAATATTTCTCATCGTGGAAAAAATGTTCATATTTCATGATATATCATATATTTATAAAAATAAATTGTACCATTGAAATATTAAAACAGAACTTCATATTACTATGGTCTGCTATGCATGGAAATGTATAATGGCTGTCATTATCGCCCCTTTCACGGCTTGTACAGGGTGCCAGCGTTTGCAACGATGCATGACGCCCTGCCATCGGCCTATCTTCTGTTGCTGCCAGGTTTTGCTATTTCACAGGCAACTGCGTTGCAGAACTCTTTGAAGACCCTGCGGCACCACCGAGTGCATCATGTGCAACTGGTGTTCCGCTCTTCTTGCTGCCGTGGACCTGCTTATAGCCGTTATAGGCCGTCCATCCAGCTTTCTGGGCAACTGTCTCGGCCACATTGGTCAGTGCCAGAATATTACTTTCCGTGCTGGCGTTAAAATCATTGGCAATGGCCTGGTTGGCGGTGGTGGCATCACGCGAGAGGGTGCCAGACGTGGTACCCACATCCACCGTAATGTTCGAACCGATCGCCGATTGGCTTTCTGTCTCATGGGAACTGGCAACCGCCGCCGCTGATCCCTGGAAGGTGCCACCATCAGCAAAACCTTTTGTTTGAGGCACTTTATCAATACGACCCGTCTTTCCTCCACCCGTCAGGTTACCGAACGAAAAGCTGGCCGAGGCTCCGGCATAGTCGGAGATATTCTTCTCCCCGCCAGCCGTGAGACTACCCGTCGTGACATTATTGAGCGAGGGTGCCGCCGTGCTGGCGATCACCCCGGCATCAAGGTTGGTATTACCTGCAACTGCAACGTTGACCCCGTTGTTACCAGCGTAAACTCCAGATAGCCCACCGCCTTCCGTCGAGGCATAATGATCCTGAAGAGCACCTGCCGAGGCATTAACCGAAAAGCCTTTTTCGCCCCCAACCCCATAAACCGGGATCGCAAAACTGAAGCCGCCACTTTCTTGGTCGCTGGCATAGCTAGCCGTGTTCTGTGCCGAGGTAATGTTCAGATTGCCTGTCGTTACATCCACGGAACTGCCCGAGACCTTTGCCCCATCCAACATGGTGGCTCCTCCTGCGTTGTTGATGGTCACATTGTCTGTGCCCATTACGGTCGTATCGACCTGCGTGGTACTGCGCGCGTTGCTATGGGCATGGGAGCCGCCGAACTGACCGGTAATACTGACTCCCGGCTGCATATCAGAACTGAGAGATACCGTTGCCCCAACAAAAGCCGACTCGGAAGATTGCGTGGAGGTGGTATGCGTAGTGTCCTGACCGGACTGCAGGGTCACTGTTCCCGGCGCATTCAGCGTGACGGTCTGCCCGGAAAGCTGCGATGCGGTGGCAATGATATTGCCAGCACTGGAACCCGCAGCGCCTGCGGTCTCCCCCGTTGCCGTCACACTCAGGGCGTTCCCTGCAGCCGCGGTAGCGCCCTGCACGGCAGTGGTGGTGGAACTTTCGGTCTGCCGGTTATGCTCGAACCCGACCTCGGCCGAAACCCCGACGAGTTCAACTTCCCCGCTTGCAGCATCCTTGCTCAGGGCCTGCGCGATCGACAGACCGGCTGAAGCACCAGTGATCCCAATCGAAGCCGCATCAAGGGTCAGGTTCGCCGTATTCTTGTCATTCGCAGCCTGAGCCGCACTGAGCGCCATATCCGCGACTTGCCCAACCACGGAATTGTCCGACAGGCCTGATTTCAGGCCGATAAACATGGAGTCACTGGTCTGGGATTCCGTCGCGACATTATTGAGGGCATTGAACGACACGGATGAACCCGAAACATTCAGGTCTTTCGCCGCCGCAAGCCCCGAGGCATTGATTGCAACCGGGCCACCGGCAGTTATGCTCAGGTTCCCTCCCGTGGACCCGATTTCACTCGGGGTCCAGGTCGTGCTGCTGTCATTGGCGGTCTGGACCGATTTGCCAAAGCCCATCTCGAACCCGGCACCACTTGTTCCCAGATAGAGGCCACTCGTCTTTTTGCTGTAGGCAGACTGCGCAGTACTCTGCAGTGCACTCTCCGTAATACTGCCGCCCGCCTGCAATGTTGTATTGCCGCCGCCTGCTATGGTCCCCGCGACGGACATATTTTTTCCGGCGACGATGCTGACATTTCCGTTGGCCGCGATCGTACTGCCAATCTGACTGGTGGAACTTTCGCTTTCCGTAATGGTCGTCTTGTTCAGCAACCCGTGGCTGACGGAATGACTGTAATAGGACTGGCTGTCTGTCACCGCATTGAGGGCGATATTGCCCGTGGCCTGCAGCGTGACATCGCCCCCCGCCTCGACGGCGCTGCCATCAAGCGTGATATCCCCGCTGTTCGTAAGGCCGACCTTCCCCGGCGGCAGGTAAACCTGCATCTGCACCACCTGCTGGCCGTTGACCATGACGGTCACGGGCCAGACAAGGGGCACTTGCAACCGGGCCTGCTGCGCGGCCGTCAGGGAAACGCCCGCCGTCAGACCCAGGCGGGAAGAGGCGAGATAGGCGTTTTCCTCAAGGACACGCATCTCCTCGGCGCTGACCTGCGCCGTGCCACCGGTAAAGATCTGGCCGCTGGCCCCCATCACCTGCTGGGGCAGTGTCTGCGTGTCATAGCTTTCATCCTGCAGGAACTCGTAATCAGCCGTGTTCGTGCCCAGCAGCGCAAGATCCGTCAGCGGGTCAGGGGCGGCGATCAGGGTCTGGCTGGGCGGGAAAAGCAGATCCCATATCGAGACCGGCTGCCCCGCCGTTACGGATACATTGCCTACGGCAGCCAGAAGGGTGGGCGTATTGGAGGAAGATGACCCGGATCTGTAATCATCACCTCCACTGAAAATCCCGTCCTTGTCACGCGAATAGGTCCACCCCGAAGTATCGGTCGTGGCGGTCAGGCTCACATCGCCGCCCACCGTTACCGTGGCGTCCTGGGCTGACTGCGCGCTGCCCTGCGCCGACAGGCTGCCGTCAGCAACGACCGTCAGGTCGCCTGTGGCGCTGAGGTCACTGCCCTGCTGCTGCGAGGCCGAGGCCGTATTGGTCGTCGTGATCGTGGTCGAGCCCAGGAAGCCGGTTGTGTAGCTGGACGTATTGCTGCTGTACTGGCTGTCGGTCGTCGCCTGCAGGGTAATGTCGCCTGCGGCCATGACGGTAGCCGTGCCGCCAGCACTCAGGCTGCTCCCTTCCATCGACAGGTTGCCGCCAAGGGCAATGGCCGTAACATCCGTCTTGCCCGTAACCGTAGTGCCGTAATTCTGCACGGCGCTGGCATAGGTTCCGTCCCCCGATGCCGCGGAATTCGACGTCAGGGCGCCAAGGTCGATCCCACCATTGGAGGTCAGAGACAGGTCGCCGCCAGACGTGATGGTCCCGCCCCTGACCGAGATCCCGTCTTCCGCGCTCAGGGTCGTGGCGCCCCCTGACGCAAGGACTCCCTGCACCGCCTCATACTGCTCCGGGCTGCCGCCCTTGCCGACAAGGACACCCGCATCCGTGATTTCTCCCGTTGCGGCAGAAACCGACAGATCATCGCGCGCGGAAACGGTGCCGGTATTGCTGACGCTGTTCCCCGTCAGGGTCACGTCCTGTCCGACAATCTCACCCTGCGTGACGGATACCTGATCCGCCGTAGGCAGATAGACGTGGGGCGCCAGCACCGTCTGGCCATCCACGCTTTGCGGCACGTACCACAGGATGGGCTGGGTCAGGCCAGCCTTCTGGGCACTGGTCAGAGCGGTACCGTATGTCAGGCCCAGCGTCTGGGCCTCGGTGGCGGCATTATTGAGCAGCGTCTGCTCCTGCGTGCCGGTCACGGTGCCGATACTGGCCTGTCCCGTGCCACTGAAGACCTGGCTGCTGGCGTAATCGGCATCTACCGCGCCATTGCCCAGAAGGGGCGGGGCCGGGGTTGTCGGTGTCGTGGTGGCGGCGGGCGTACCATCCGTGCTGCCGGATGCAGCAGTACTGGCGGAACCACTCTCGGTTCCCGTGGCAGCAGCCGCTGCGGCTGCCGCCTGCTCGGCAGCAAGCTGGGCCTGCAGATAGGCCGCTCCATCAAGCGTGGTGCTTACGCCGGTATCGAACAGGTAGCCTGATGCTGTAGCGCTGCCACTGGCCTGTCCCGACACGAGCTGGGTCAGGCTGTCGAACCGGGCTGCGCCACTCTCCTGGCCGATCGCCCCGATCAGGGCCTGCTGCAGATAGGACTGGCTGGTGGTATCCGCACTGACCATGCTCATCCCCGCCGATACGTCATTGGTGATGCTATCGGCCGTAACCGTCACATCACCCGCCGCCCGGACCACGCCGGACTGATTGACAAACGCCGTCGCTGCCGCGGTCGCGGCGGGAATGGCCACCGTTTCGTCTGAAGGGCCTGACGTGGCGGATGCGGCCTCATCACCCGTGCCCGATGTCTCCGTGCCGGAAGAAGAAGCTGCTGGAACCGGCCCGTTGATCACCACGTCCCCGGACCGGGACTGAATGGTCCCATCGGTATTGGCAAGGGTTCCCGGCAGGGTGATGCTTACCCCGTCATCCCCCGACAGCAGGCCGGTATTGGTCACGTCACTGGCGGCCGTTACGGCAAGTTTCCGGGCGGATGTGATGGCCCCGGCATTGTCCATGCCGCCAGCACTCACCGTTACGTCGCCTGCCGCCAGAATCCCGCCACCCAAACCGGTATCATAGGCGCCCCCCACATCAAGCGTCGCCGCGCCACCCGTGACAAACCGCATTGCACCGACAAGGTCGCCTGCCGTGGTGAAACTGACCCCGCTGCTGCCCAGCATAAGCCCCGTGCCGGTGGCCGAGGTCGTGGCCTGACCCGCCAGCGCGCCAGCGCTGGCCATCGTGCCGTCATTGTCCATGGTGGCGGTGCTAAAAGTCAGGTCGCCGCCCTGCGCGACAATGCGCCCGCTATTGCCCAGGGCCGTGCTGGCAATACTGATGGCCTGGCCGGACTGGATGGTACCGCCGTTGCTGATGCGCGTCGCGTTGACCTGTATGGCCCCCGGAGCGGTAATGCCGCCGGCCGCCCCACTGCTGTAGGTTCCGCCCACGGTCATCGCGACCTGCCCGCCCGATGCGAACTGCAACGCCCCCCCCAGATCGCCAACCGCCGTAACGGAGAGGTCACCGCCGCTGCTGACCTTCCCGTTTCCGGTTCCGGTCCCGTTGACCCGGACCGTCACGGGACCGCCCGCCGTCAGCGCGCCGTCATTATCCAGCGTTGTCGTGGTCACATCCAGCGTGCCCTTTGTGGCTGCAACCCCACCTGACGCCGTGGTCGTGAGCCCCTGGCTGGACAGGCTGGCATCCTGTGCCGCCTGGAACGTGCCGCTGACCGTTACCGTGCCGCCGGATGCAAGCTGGGCATTGGCCGCCATGGTGCCATCGACCCGCACGCCCGCACCGGCCTCGTTGACCACCATGTAGATCCGGTTGGCGTACATCCCGCCAAGAGCCGCCGTATCAATGGCGAATTCCGGCGTGCTGCTCCCGTCAGGCGTCAGGGGATGCGCTGCATTCGTACCGTAATCGACGGTATTGCGGCCTGCCACGATATTGGCGGTCTGGGCATTGACCTTTGCATTGAGGGTAACGGAACGCGACAGGATGTCGAGCACAGGCACGGTGGTAAAATCCCCGCCCTGCCCCGAGAAGGTGATATTGCCGTTGCTGACCGTAAAATCCTTCAGGCTGCCATTCGCATCAAGCTCCGGCTTGCCGGTCACCAGGGTGACACGCGCGGTATTGATGAACCCGCACCCGGCACACGTAATGCCGTTGGGATTGGCCACCACTACCGAGGCCAGGTGACCCGCAACTTCCGTATAGCCCAGCATCTGTGTCGGCAGGGTACCGGTCACCTCGTTGAGGATCAGGCTGGCGGCATGACCATTGAGATTGGCGTTTCCCGCGATTTCCCCGCCAAGCTTTGTCTCGGTCGCGGATGTCGCATTGTTCAGGATTACGCCGGTATCCGGCACGCCGTATTCGAGAAAGTCGTTATGCGACACGCCTGCCGCATTCGGCGTGGCGATATTGACCTGGTCGATGCCGTTCTGGGTCTTGTCCAGCGTCGGCTCGGGACCGCCGGCATGGGGATCGACCACGATCTGCGGCTCCGCCTGCTGGGCCGAGGCCATGGACACCGTCGAGGCCAGGAACAGGGAGGCTGCGGCAAGGACATGCACGCAGCACTGAAGACGTGACGGATCTGGAATGATGTCGGGCGCGGCGGTCCTGCGGGGCGTCTTCATCATATCTTCGCTCCAACCTGAAACAGCGGGATCAGCCCTTCCGAGGGAAGCGGGCCGGTATACATGGAATGGGTCAGGGAGACGTTCCAGAAGAACGGCCCCGTGGTCTTGCGCAGCCCCAGGCCGCCGCCCGCCATCTCGCCCCCCCGCAGCGCGGGCGGCGTCGAGGACGAGGCTAAACCCGCGCGCACGACACCGACATCAAGGGCGGCATAAAGCTGGGTGCCCTCGATGACGTGGCGGCAGATGAAGGCGAACTTCCCGCACTTCAGGCCCTTTGTGGGCAGCTGCCACGAGAAGTCGTTGCGCATGTAGCCGCCGTCATTGCCCAGCAGGACCTGTTCGAGGAAGCCGCGCACGGTATACGGGCCACCGGCCTGCAGTTCATTGGTGGGGAACTGGTCGCGCGTGCTGTATTCGCCGTGCAGCGTGGTGTGCCACAGCACGCCGCGCGTGAGCGATTTGTAGCCGTCGATATCCAGCGAGGGCTTGAGGTAGGACGAGTGCGGATCCTGCCAGCCGGGACGGGTGAAGTTCGACCACGTGCCCGCGCCATCCACCGCGACCTTGAGGCCGCCGGTGATGTACCACACCCCGCCCCAGCCCTTGAGCGATTCACTGACCTGCACGTTGACGAAGGCCTGCCGCGCCGTCTCGGTGTCGATCACCGTATGGTTGATCTCCGAGCCGAACGACTTGCGCTCGTAGCTGGCCTGGAAGGTGGTCACGCCGATGCGGTTGCGCAGCAGCACGCGCGAGATGCCAAGACGCCAGTCGCGGCGGCTGCCGCCCAGATGGTAGACATCGGTCAGGGCCAGCAGGGGATAGTCGTCCTGCGAGCGCCACCACGACCCGAACACGGTCCAGTAGCCGAACGGGATCGACCCGTTGACCGACAGGTAGGACGTGCCGCGTTGCCCGGCATGGCCGACAAGCGAATGGTCGTATTCCACCGACCACAGGTCCAGCAGCCCCAGCGGGTTTTCCGCCGTGAGCATGGCATGGCCCGTCTCCTGGCCGGTAATCTGCTGGCCGTAATTGTCGAATCAGACCTGGCCATGCAGCACGCCGCGCTTTGGTGCGGTGACGACCACGGTGGACGCCCCTGCCTTGCCGCCGGGTGCGATGCGCATGCGCGCGCCCCAGTGGCTCAGCCGGTTCATGTCCTCAATTCCCTGTTCCAGGTCCCGCAGGTTGAGGATCTTCCCGTGCAGCCCGGGGAAGGCCATGACGGTCGCCAGCCGGGTCGGGCGGCCCTGTAACTGGATACCCGCCAGCTTTCCTTCAATCACCACGATCCGCAGGTGCCCGCTGGAGAGCTTCTGCTCGGGCAGGTAGGCCCGCGAGGTGATGAAACCCTGGCGGATATAGGCGGCATTGAGCGCGTTGATCAGTCCGTTGAGATCGCGCACCGACATGCAGGTGCCGACATGGGGACCGGTGATCGCATCCGTCGTCGCGCGCGAAAGGTGCTGCGCGCCTTCGACCGTGATGTCATGCACCGTAACACAGGTTTTTGATGCCTGCGGCAGGGCGGACGGCTTCTGGATCTGGATGTCGTTTGACGGTGGCGGCAGCGCGTCAAGCTGCTCCTGATGCTGTTCGAAGCGCTGGAACTGGTCCTGCGACGAGCCCGGCCCCGCCGGCATCACGCCGCCGGGCAGGCCCGGCACCTGGGCCATTGCTACACCGGGCAGCGCCATCATGGCCGCCGCCGCCCCAACCTGCCAGCGCATCACGCGCATTCCGGACTATGCGGCCGGCTTCAGGCAGGCGCTTTCTGGCTGGACCAGGTCTCGATTGCGCCAAAGGCGTCGGAGAAATGGCTCATGTCGTAATTGATCGTGACCGTGCCGCCGCCCTGCGCGGGCACGCGGCTGACGCGGATGTGGCCGGTCCTGCCCGCCTTCAGTGCCGTGATCATGGCGGGCGTCGCCTGCAGCGTCGACAGGCAGCCCGATGCGTTGCACACCAGATAGGGCAGGCTGACCGGCTTGCCGTTATCCATCGACAGGGTGGCAGGCTTCGTGAGGTCGAAGCCCAGCGGGGTCATGACGCTCAGCTCGTAGGGACGCGCGGTAATCGCCACCTTGTCCGTCGCGGCCCGGGCGACGATCACCATGCCCAGCGGCACGGTCTTGCCCTGCTGCTGCATGCTCAGCTGCTGGGCCGCCACGCACAGCGAAGCCGCGCGTGTCGCGGGCGCATAGGTGCAGTTGGCCTGCCAGGTGCCAAAAGTCTGCTGCGTGGTGATCGGCGAAGGCTGGGCCGGGGCCTGCGGAGAAGCAAGTGCCCCTTTTGCAGGCGATGGCGCGGCAGACGGGGCTGCTAACGTTCCTGCAGCATGGGATACGCCCATCAGGGAAGCAGAAAAAAGAAAAGCACAAGCCACGGCCCTGAACTGCATCAGTAACCCCCTGAACGGTCAGCCTGACCGGCGATCACCGGTCGGTCCTGAATTGAATGGAACGTCGCGTTTAAAACGACATATTTCGTCATTCATGGATACAGTTTGGCATAGACGGCCGCAATAAAAGAATTCATTCAACAAGATACTGAATAACGGCCTATTTGATACATTTTATACGAAACTCCCCTGATATAATCAGGGAGACCAGCTGGCATACTCGTCTGTATTTCTATAGGCAATAACAGTTATTTACATAAATACCCAGGCGCCATGACACTTGGAGGACGCACAAACCACCCCGTGGACAGCCATGCCCCCCGAACCAAGACCACCGGCGCCAACGTCGGCGCTGCGGATGGGTAGCGCAGCCAACCGGGCTGTGATATCCTGAAACAGGCGCGTGATAACGCCTTTTGCACTGAGGCGGCCTCCTTGTCGGGTGGCCTGCCGAATACAACACCCGGACCTGTGTCCAGCGGTGAACGGAGAGATCTGTTCACTGTCGTGGAAATAGGCAGGGCGTGGCTATGCCTCATGCAAACACGTTATCACCCGCCCGACGCCAGGGCGGGCAGGAGGCGCATGCCTGTCATTCGTTCCGACCAGACTGTCGTCGCGGAACGGACGTGAGAAAAGAGCGGATGAATGGCAGTTACAGCAAACACGCAGGCCCATGAGGCCGTGGATCCGAACGTCATGATGGTGGCCTTCCTGCGCGAATACGGGCTGCTTGGCGCCAGGGAACGGGCGCGACACCATGTCGGACGCTGCGTCGAGGCCGGCCTGGCAGATGACGCCGCCTTCTGGATGCGAATCAGCAACCACCTCGAAAACGTGGCCTCCTCAGACTATGGTCCCGGGAGCCTTTGCTCGCCTTCCGGACTGATCAGCCCGACTGACGGGCGACCAGGCTCATGCGCCTGACCCTGCGTACGGAGCACGCCTTTCGCGTGCTGATTGATCTGGCCCGCCACGGACACACGCAAAATCGCATGACGGTCCGGCACATCTCCGAGCGGCACAATATCTCCCACAACCATCTCGTGAAGGTCGTCAACGACTTGTGCCATCATGGTATCCTGGTGGGAACCAGAGGCCGGAACGGCGGCATCAGGCTGGCCCGGCATCCGAAAGACATCAATATCGGGCATATTGTCCGTCTCATGGAAACCGAAAGCGAGGTCATGACCGGTTGCGCGCCACTTTATGGCAGGCCCTGTGTTCTGGCGGATACCTGCCGTCTCCGTCACCTGACCAGAGAGGCGACCGATGCTTTCATGGCCATCCTGAACGGCATGAGCGTACAGGATCTCCTGTCATGATACGACCCCTGCGTCATTCACGACTCCACTGCCTGTCCGTTCTACTGTCCATAGATTGCAGGATAGCTTCCTCATGGCGATGATACCGCTTCAACTCGCTTGAAAATACGCTGAAAACGGGTAGGCCTTCATGCCTTAACAGCGACTGTGAAAAGAAAGACCGCTAGGAGACGACCATGACTGACCACGAGGCACTCTTCTCTGAATCCACGACCCTACGGAATATTACAGTCAGGATTGTTACCGCCTATGCAAGCCGGAACAAGATCTCGGCGGACATCTTGCCAGAACTTATTTCCTCGGTGTTTCAGACTATCAGCCAGCTTGGCCGCAAAGTAAGTGAAACTCCGAATCTTGTCCCAGCCGTACCTGTAAAGAAATCCGTCTTCCCAGATTACATTGTCTGTCTGGAAGACGGGAAAAAGCTGAAAATGCTTAAGCGCCATCTTCGCTCAGCCTACGACATGACGCCCCAGCAGTATCGCGAGAAATGGGGCCTGTCAGAGAACTATCCAATGGTAGCCCCCACCTATGCGGTTCGACGATCTGCCTTGGCACAGGAGATCGGACTGCGACGGGCTATCAAGGCACCCGCAGAAATTTCGGAAGCTTCAGAAATTGACATACCCGTCACGCGCCTTCCAGAGAAGAAACAGGGACGCAGGCCAAAGCTGACCTGATGAACCAGGCCGGTAGAAAGCCGGTAGAAACATGATACGAATATGGATCATCACGCTCGCAGCGGGGGCGTCACGATAGACAAAGCAACACGACAGTCCCTCGTTCGGGTGCATGTCGGGGTGGAACGCCAGCGATCGTTTTTTTGTCTCGCCTGTGCCACGTCCTACCAGTGCCATCGCGACACACCGCTGTTCTGGCGTCCGACTGTCAAGGACTGGCGCAAGCGCGCGCGGAACGGGAAGATCGCCGGTCATAGCTCTTCCAGCCCTTCCGCCACGCAACCCGGGGAGGTGGTGATCTTACCGGTCGAGAGCAGGATCGTCGCCGGATAGGAAAGATCCCAGTTCCCAAGCCGGCCTTCCCAGCGTCCATCGATAACCAAGCCGACAGGATAGCCCGGCCGCTCGTAGAGGCGGACTGCACTTTGCGGTATCGGGGGATCGTCTTCTGCCCGCGCCAAACGCTGACGCAGGTGGCGGTTCCAGATGGTCTGGGCCAGGGGCGACCGCGCGAACGTCCACGAAAGGTCTGCCTTCATCGCCAGACGCGCGATCCCCCGATCCGCATAGTCTGAAACAGATCCCATGACCCTCTCCTGTGTGAGATGATCCTGCGCGCAGGACCGTTCGGCGCCCACCTCTGTGGCACGCCAGGCGTAAATGACGATCATCCCGTGATCGTCGGCGAAGGAGGCGATGCGGCCTGCCAAGCCCTGGCCTCGAGCCATCGAGGCCGCGCGTTGCCCCGCAATCGAAGCGCCACGTAATTCCACATATCCGTCGCCACCCTGGCATAGGCGTTCGGGCATGCGCGCAGGCCTGCATATATCTGGACAAAGCCTGCAGCCCGCGATGCCGTCTGCCCGGTGAGCCGAAAGGATTCACGCTGGCTCACAAGGACATCCCCGGCGATGAACCTGAACGTGGCCCGGCGGGCTTGCCCACAGGTTCAGACGAAGCAGGCAATGATGAGGCCGAAATCCGTGGCCCCCGCTGCGTGCCGTGCGCCTCGGCCTGACCCAGCCATGACGGGGAAACCGTCTCCGGCTGCGCTTTCGCCCCTGAACCCAGGACTTCGGACAGGCGGCACAAGGGCGCAACGGGAACAGAACCTGCCTGCATTCCTTCCCTGCGGGTCCTCAGGACCGCATTCCAATCCTCTCCCGGCCCTTTCGGAGATATCCGTCCTGACCAGAGACCGACGTCCCGTGCCATCGCAGCGAATTTCCCGGCATAACGATCCCCCTGCAGGTCATTATCAACGGCAACAACCAGTCGCGCTTCAGGCTGGGCGGCGACCTGCATCATGACCCGTTTCAGGTTCGCTTCGCTCTCTGGGCTCATGCCGCCACCCGTCGAGGTATAGAGCGTTCCTTTCTGGAAGCGATCGAGTGCTGCAAAGGATAATGCATCAATGGCCGCCTCGGTGACGACAAGGCGCGTCACGGGCGCTTCTCCCCCGTCAGCCCGGAAACCGAAGAGACGCTTGCCAACCCCGCCCGTCGAAAACCCCTTGTAATCCGGCCCCCGCATTTCCATGCCGGTGAACTGCCCGTCCACATCCCGGTGGCCAAACCAGGCGGTTCCGTGCGGGCCTTCCTTCAGCGCGCCCTGCTGTCCGGCAATCGCGACAATATGGTCGGGCAACCCACGGATCTCCGTCAGATAGCGCCATGCAGCCGTGCCCTGCCCGGGTGCGGTGCGACGGTTCCACAGTTCAGCGGGATCGCGCCGCGGTCTGTCACCCGCTCCCTTCGTACGCTCGACAACTTCGAGCGTCGGGCTCCTGCCGATCAGGGCGCGAAGTTCCTGCCTGACATGACCGAGGTTCTTCGAGGGATCGAGATACTGGACAAGCTTGAATACATCGCCCTTACCGTCGCCCTTGGGATCCCACCAGCCCTTGCCATCGTGATTGACAATAATGGCCTCACTGTCACGGCGAAATTTCAGGTTACGGGCGGAACGCTGCGCGGTGGCCTGCCGATCCAGCCGGAACCCGGCTTTTTCCAGCACAACGGCGCAGTTTACAGCATTGCGAAGCTCATCAAGTTCTCTTTTCTGTGCTTCTGGGGAAGACGTGTAAGCCATGAAAGACACTCCTTCACGAACAGCATAGGTTGTGTTTCAGACCGCTCCCGTATTTACAGTGAGTATTTGAGATGATCGTGCGGAAACACACGACGACCTCTGTATGGTTCGTCGAGATATTGCGTCCTGATGATCCGCGTTGAGGGTTTTATTCTGCGTGAACTGCAAAAGAATATAGGACGCACGAATGGCCGCAGTTTACGCGCGGCAGCAAACGGCATATGCCCGCGCCACTGCGCACGCATTACCGGAACCATGGATGAGCGGGCACTCACGACGCCAGATACTCCCTGTGGAGGATCCCGTCTGCGCCCACATCATGCGACTGACGAAAAAATAAGGTTCACGAACCCGCCTGAAGGCCGATGGAGAAACAGGAGAGACACAGTTCATCCCCGATGTGGACGGACGACCGGCGTTCCGGTGTCGGCCGACAGGCTTTCCCGATCGCCCGCGCCATCAGGCCTGTCAGTCCTCACAAGTATTCATGACGGGAACTGGCGCGGCAGAAACCGCACTTTCTTCTCCCTGAACGGGCATAATACTCCGGGTCGTTGACGACCCGGAACACCACGCTGCCTAAAACGGGATTTCGTCGTCCACTTCCTGCGCGCTGGAAGTTGCGGCAGGAACGGGGCGCTGTGCAGCGCTCCGCGAGGGACGCTCTTCATCAAAACGTCCATCGCCCGTGCTTCGACCATTGGCCAGCACCTTCAGGTTTCCATTAAACCGATCAATGATGATCTCGGTCACATAACGGTCCTGTCCCTGCTGGTCGGTCCACTTGCGTGTCTCGAGATGGCCTTCGACATAGACCAGCGTTCCCTTCTGGCACCGACGTTCGATCACGGCTGAAAGGTGATCGTTGAAAGAGACGACACGGTGCCACTGGGTTTTTTCCCGGCGCTCACCGCTGGCGCGATCGGTCCAGGTTTCGCTTGTCGCGACGCCGAAGGATGCGATTTTGCCCTCCCCTTCCCTACGTGCGGCGAGATCCGGATCCCGGCCCAGGTGACCGATGATGATGGCGCGATTGACTGACTGGCTCATGGTCTTGTTCCTTTTTTCCTTCCTGGTCGTCTCCGGCCCCTGCCGGATCTCTGACCTGGTGCGGTCGCGCGGAAGCGGGCCTCAGGCGGCGGGCGCAACCTCTCGGGGCGGCAGTGGTGCGGAAGCCGCGCATGCGGCTTCACGGTGCCGTCCCGACCGCAGGCCTGGGGGTTGCGCCCGACGACGACCGCTTCAGACCGCAAAAACCAGGTCGGAGACCCGGCAGGGGCCGAGGTCATGCTTTTGCCTTTTGGATTTTTATTTCTGTTTTATTTTTCTATTTCGCTCATAATTGTGTCATTTATTCTTGTACAATTATGATAGTCGTCCTAGAATTTCCCTGTCTCTACATTGGGAGTTCATCATGGCGGTGATTACTGCGTCGGAAGGACGCATCACCCTGAAGGCCGACTTTCATCCCGAACTGGCAATCCAGGCCCAGCGTTACAGGGGACGTTTTCTTGGCAAGGAAATCGGCTGGTCCTTCCTCCCCGAACATGAGCCGGCGATCCGCCAGCTCTGCCAGACCCTGTATGGTGTGGATGGCACGCCATCTGTATGGAATGACTGCTGCACCGTGCAGGTCGAAGTCGACGAGCAGGATGTCCGGGCACCGCTGTGGCGCCAGTTCAACGCCGATATTTACCTCGGTGGCCGTCACGTTGTCGGCGTTTTTGGTCCACGGCAGGCAGTTCGCACCGGCAGGGGCATAAAATTCCTGCGCGGCCAGCCGCATTGCGCCACCCGGATCGGTGCCTACCACATGGAGGTACCCACCGGCAGCGTTCTGGAAATCCGGAAATATCCGCGTGCCGCACTGGCGTTCCTGGGCAGGTGCCTCGACGGGCATGGCTCCTGGCGCATAGCCCAGGGCTAGAGCAGCCCGAGTTGCACGGTGGGCACGGGTGCATCCGCTGCCGTCGCTGTTCCGCCATGCTTTGCCTGCAGACGGCCCAGCTCCGCTTTCTCGCGCGCAACCTGTTCCTCGCGGGCACGGGTCGTCCATGCCTCGACCAGCAGGTTTTCCCGAACGCGCAGCCTGATTTCCTTCTCTATATCCGACCAGACAAAAGTCGGGTCGCCCCAGCAGGGATATCGTGCAACCTGATCGAGGAAATCGCGCCGTGTGGCAGCATTGTCGAACCATGTCTGCGCGAAGCCGGTCCGATTATAATGCGCGATAAATCCGAACATATTGCTCAGCCGGTTATACAGGGCCGGGGTAAATTTTTCTGCAGGCATTCCGAGTGCGATGAACCGCAGGATCGCATTACCAAGCTTTGCCTTTTGCTGGGCCGTCGCCCATTGGGTGGATTTCAGGAGAGCCGGGTCGAAAGGCGGGATCCGAAGCCGCTCGCACAGGATCGGCCCCGCCGTCATGACACCTGGCTCCGGCATCGATGGCCGTTATGAAAGCGGCTCACATCCGGCAGATCCGGATAATGCCCCTCGCCCAGGCCCTCTTCACTCATCCTTTCCAGATAGCGCACTGCCACGGTCACACGGCGGGCATTGGCGAGGCTGCGCAATACGACCAGATCCGAGCGGCCTCGCATATAACGGTCTTCCCAGAGACCCGTGACGGGGTTCAGCGCAGCCGCCCCCATCGTGCCGTTCAGAAAGCATTCCACGATCCACGGCCGGGTCCGATAGGGACGCCCCGAAACAGGAGCCGGAAGACGGAAGATGGTTCCGCTGGCGATGGTCCCGACCCGAAGCGGGTTATTACCGCCCTGGAATGGAGACGTATAATACTGGCGGATCATGCCACGTCTCCTTTACAGGACGCCATGTTTCCGGTTTCGGCTGCGGATCGTCCATGCAGGATCCGCGCGCCATCAGCGTCGTTATCGACCATGAGAACCCATCTGTCGGTCCCCAGGGCGCCAGTGCGGTAAGCCGCATCAAAGCCACGTGGCTTACGATCGCCCCGACGGATATGCACACTGATGGAAAACGAGCGCCCGGGATGCGCGCCGGCGGTCCTCTCACCGTAAAGCGTTACGGCAGTCGAGATTTCCGTGAGCGTCCGGGCTTCTGTCATCCCCCGTGCACCAAGGTGTTCCATCGGCAGCGCCTTAAGGATGGCGCAGCCGTCGGAACGGATGCGCACGGCGGGAGTGGCAATCAGGGCAAAGACAGGCATGATGAACTCCATCACTCAGCGCGCCCTCGCGGGCGCACAGGTTTTCAGGGTTGGGTTTCAGGCGGCAGACGCCACGTCCTCGACGGATGGCTGACGTGTCGATGAGCTGAAAATGTATTGGGCCGCGGCTGAAGCAGCACTCGCTGCGGTGAAAATGGCGCGCTTGTCAGCCTTCAGCAGTTCCAGCCAGTTCCCGATGTAATCAGCATGGCGGACCGTCGGCTCGATCTGCAGTTCCGCGCATACGAAAGCTGATGTCATCTCTGCAACCAGTTCCTCGGCCGCGTAGGCATGGTCCCCAAACCGCCTGCCAAAGGTGCGCGCCAGTCGGCTTTCGGCCCCGGTCCAATGCCCGATCTCGTGAAAGACGGTTCGGTACCAGTCGATCTGGTTGAAATAGGACTGCTGGGGCGGAACCCGGATGAAGTCCGCATCCGGGGCATAAAATGCCTTGTCACCACCGATGCGAATGTCCGCCCCGGTTTCGGTCATCAGCGCTTCCGCGTGCGGCACGATTTCGCGTTCCGGCAACGGCGCGGTCGGCGCGACCATGCTCTCCGGCAGGTTCTCGCACTGGTCAACATTGAACACCGTAAACCGCTTTAGAAACGGGATCTGGCGTGGCTCGTCGGAACCTGCTTCCGATTTTGGCGTGAAACGGTCGGCATAAAATACCGTCGTTCCCTTCTCGCCTTTCCTGACATTGCCGCCCTGCGCATGCGCCTGGCGGAACGTCAGCCATTTCTGGGTACAAAACCCCTGCATCTCTACCGAACCCCACAGCATCAGGATGTTGATCCCGGAATAGGCCCGGTCGGTCGCGACATTACGCGGCAGGGAAATGCCGCATTTCGTGCGGCTCCACGGGCAGACCCATGGCACGGTTCCCGCTTCAAGTTCGCGGATGATGCGGTCAGTGACGCACTGGTGGATGTCGGTACGTTCAGTTCTGGCCATGATCAGTCTCCAGAAAGTGCAGACGCCGCCCCGAAGGGCGGCGCGGATGGGCAGCGGATGGCGAGGGTGGTGTCACCTGAGATCGATGATGCCCGTGCACGGATCGAGGAAGACATCGGGCAGCAGGAGGAAAGTGACCATGGAGGCCGTCCAGAGAAGCACGATGGCGACGAATTTGGCGATTTCGACGGCGGGGCGGGACGGCGGCGCAATGCGGTTCTGTGCCATTTCCAGATCCTTTTTTCGGGAGTTTCGACCCCTTCCGGCGACCGCAGGGCAGACTGGCGGGCAAGGGCGCCGCACGGCGGCGGCACCGGAGCCGCGCACAGATGGCGCAGCCATCGCGCACGGCGAGGAGCCACCCCTTGCGCGACAGGCTGGACTGTGGTGCCGATCCTCCCTATATTTGTTTTTTATTTATTATAATTATTTTATATTATCTTGATTTATACACACATCTCGGAGCATTGTTAAAAAATACTATATTTTATATTTGTAAAAGTTTCTGTTTCTCTGCCTGCAAACACGGTTCACATGCATGTCCTAATGGACCCTCTCAAAGCTACGCCGTATATTCATTGATGCGAATGGCGTCATCGACGGCGTCATCGGAAGATTTGTAATCCCATGCTGTTTCGAGAGAGCGATACAACCATCGTGCAAGATCACGCATGACATCAGAGAGTATCTGCGCGGCGTCTTCTGTCATTTCGAAACCGGTCTGACTTTTACGTATCACAGTGACGATCATTGTAAATTCGTGATAATAGGGCCCGGTGTGGCTAATCCGGGCGATTAGCTGGTAGAAATTCCGTCTCTGGATCTGCGCCAGGGTGTCATCAATCGCGTGGAGTTGCGTACGGGCTACGTCACGGCCAGTATTCCAGAAGTCTTCTGTTATTCTGAAAGTTTGCCATAAGCGGGATCGAGGCTTCGATGAATGGGCTGCGCCCGTCCCATCCAGGGCTGGGGGCGGATTTCCTTCAGCCAATCAACGAAACTCGGAATAAACCCAAAGTCCTCGCGCATATGCTGCTCGGCGATCAGCCGCACCGGGACAACCCGCCCGGTGGAAATTGTCAGCACAACGCCAAAAAGTCTCTCAGCGAGGAAGATTCCTTCCGCGTGATGTCTTAGCGCACGATGCCGAAAATCGGCCGAAATCAATTTTGATTCGTCGAACCAGGCATGGATAGGCAGGAAGTCATCAGCCGTACCTCCCCACTGCCGCACCGACGAGAGAGCATGATAATAACTATGCGCCATTTCAGGCCTCCTCTGTCCAGCTATGCTCGGAATATTCAGTGGACATATATCGTCCGTTAAATTCGAGCGTCAGCGTTCTGTTGGCCACGTCAAACCTGAAGTCGCCAAAAGCACCCTCATTGTTTTCCCAACCACCGTTGGTCTCGGCCAGTGCGGCGTAACAGACCTGTTCGATGACATCCCGCAGGGGAGTACGTTCCGAGACAATCTCGCAATCAGTCCACCTCGCCGTCACCGCATCGACAAGGACGTCGAGCCGTGAATCCTCCCCTTCAGGCACAACAGCAATCTCCTCGATCTGGCCGCTATCTCCTTCACCGTCAAACGACACTGTAACGGCTGTAATCCTGGATACCGAAAGCGTTTCAAAGATGATCCTGCGATTTTGCGCTGAAGCTTCATTGCATGCTCTTTCATGGCGAAGTAACCGCTCTGCATGCTCCGCAAAGCTTCGTTCGAAGTTCTCAGTCATGGCGAGTTCCCTCAGTTGCTCAGGCACGGGCACATACCCGCACTCGTTATCGGAAATGAAGCGGGCCGGACGTTGAAAACCATGTCGTAAGCAGAATAATGACAGGTAACACCTTACTATAGGATTGTTAATTATGGCGTTTCCGATCATACGTACCATGATTTCTATTATTTTTTACGCCCAGACCTCGCCCGTTACCTACATTTTTTCTTACGTTAATAAAGAATAGTCCTCTCGATATCCGCCATATGCTTGTTCGCATCAGGGTGTTTTCGGGGATGCCAGATAGGGACAACTGATCCGCGCAGGCGTGACATCAATCCACAAACGACTGCCCGCAGTCGCCTCCAGTGCCTTGCTGATGGTGTCAGCGGAAAGAAATTCCGCGCCATCGTCACCGCCAAACGATGCGCGTTTGACATCGTACCAGTCGTCAGGACATGTGCGCGGGTCCGCTTCGACAGCATAGGCGACAAGGCTCGCCTGCCCCTCAGCGTCACTGAAGCCCGGATAACCATTCGACATCAGGTACACCCCATTATCGCCAACCAGCATGAGGCCTGCCGGTATCTTGGTACGGTCGATATCCGCACCGGTCGGATGGCGTGACGACACGCCAGCCTTGAGAAAGGCCGGGTCAACAAGCTGATCATCGGTAGGGGAATGTTCGTTCGCGGCTTGCGCATGAGCGAGAAGACGCGCCACCAGGGCGTGGTCAAAATGAAGTTTCATTGCAGTATTCCTTTGTGTAATCCCCTTGCGAGGACACAAAAAAAGGCGGGACACCGAAGTATCTCGCCTTAAGAAATAAGAACCGGCGCCTCTGGACCTAGGCCCCCCAATACGGTCGCCGATCATTCATCTTCATCGTCATCAAAGAAACGAAGCGCGGCATCGACCGGGCCGTCCGCATCAAACAGGACGTAATCACAGTCGTGATTCCGGGCCAGGGCAAGAATAGCCCGCAGTGACCGCGACCCCGGCCAATCATGGGAGTATGGATCCAGCGGGACATGGACAAACCATCCGTGCGGGCCGGACAGGCAGGTCAGCCCAAGGGAGCCACCTGACCTTGCATATCTCTCAAGGTGTCCACGGTCCGACAGGGGGAGGTGGCCGGTGCTCAGGTCGAGGAATTTCCGGATCTGGAAAGGCGCTAACATCGGGTTTCTCCCTGCTTAAGGATGAGGCGGGTCAGACCGGCCCGGCGCTCTCGCCGAATGCGCCAGCGGGCAGGACCCATTGTTCGAGGGATGTGAGGACACGGCCACGCCAGCGGTGGCAGAGCGCGCGGCGCACCAGATCCGGATGCTGGCGCACGGGGCCGTAAACCGTGCCGCCATTGGCCAGCGTGCCGAGGTCCCGGTCGCGTCGAATGGTGCAGCCAAATGCGCGTTCCCACTCACACAGCCGGGCGAACCGATCCGGGTCCATGTGCCGCAGCGTTGCAGCCTGATCGGCAGACATGAATACGCATGTCAGGCAGGACAGGCGGCCAAACCCGAGCTGATAGGGAAGCGGCGGAATCACGCCATGCCGACGCAGGATCTGCCAGACAGCCGCTTCACTCCAGGCATGTACCGGCCGCCAGTGATCGATATGCCGTCGGATCCGACCATCACGACAGTCTGCCCGGTGCCGCTCAAAGACAGCGTAACGGGCACGGTTCGCGGACTCCGCCGCGCGTTCTCCGGTTACAAACAGGGTCCGGGCATGACTGAAGCGCGCCTGGTTCCGCAGGGCACCATCCGCAACCATGATCTTGGCGTATGGGGAACACCAGCGGACCGACAGATTCGCCGAAACCTGCGGGAAGCGGCGGCGTGTATTGGGCGGGCCCTTGCCACCAACAGTGACCCGCCCTGTCGGCGTATCGAACCAGACCGGTGCGGTCGGCGTATTCTCGCGCAGCATTTCCCGCACGATCCCGCCCTGGCGGGCGGAGAAATACAGCCTGACGCCAAGGGCTGCAGCCAGATGCCGCCCGTAACCGGGCACATGCGGCCAATCAAAAACGTCCCCGTCATCGTCCACAAGATGGTGCCACCACTCGATGCGCTGCGGCGCCACGCCCTTTTCGAGCAGGTGCAGCGTACTGGCGAGGGAATCCTTGCCAAAGGAACAGGCGATGATGACGTGATCATAACCCGCCAGATCAGGTATCTCTCCGGGCTCCGGCACGACAGTTCCCTGGCGGGATGACAGGCTTGCGGTCACCATGGACATTCTCCTTGTCTGAATGTCTTCTGGCGGTCCGAAGGGGTATCGCGGGTCAAACGCGGCGCGTGCGCCGGCATCGCAGGCCCGCGGAGCGGGACAAGAGCCACCGTTTGAGGCGCGATGGCCTTTCGGGCATATTTTTTCCTGTGTCTTCCTGCTTTTCCTATGCGTCCGCGTTCAGGTATTCGTGCAGATACCGGCGCAGCACCACGCAGGCTGCATGGGTGTCCCGCTCACCGTCATCCGCAAGGACACGATCCATCACTCTGGCGAGAACGGCGGCTGCCTCTCGGCCCGGGCTGAAAACAAGGGAAAACCCAAACTGTCCCTGCAGCACGCCGGTTCCCGCATCGTGGACCATGGCCACGATCTCGCCATGGACGACTTCCTCGACCTCAAGGTCCACTTCCTGACCGTCAGGCAGAATGGTGGTCCGGATCCCGTCAGAGTCCACACTGTCGGGGACCGCATCGAGGACGATCCGCGCAGCCGCCTCGGCGTCCGTCGCCGTGACCCTGAAATCGCCGGCATCCGCTTCAAACAGGCGCTCAGCCAGTGTGACACGAAAATCAGGCATTGCCGTCCTCCCTTACCAGGACAAATTCGCTCAATGTCGTGGCTTCCCGCCATGGGCAGTGCCACACCATCACGTCCTTTCCGCAGATTCCGGCGACAGAGCCACGCTCTCTCAGCCGGGCCAGCTCGGCCGACGTGACCCTGGGAACCGCCGTGAAAGCGGAAAATTCGACTACTGCCGCCTCCACGCTCTCATAGGGTCCCCGCCATCGGCGGGCCGCGGGCGGGTAGATTTCAGGCGTCCGGATCAGAACCCCACCATCCGGGTGGAAACCCAGTTCAACCACATACCTGCCGATCAGACGCTTTTCCGTCATGTATTCATGGGTCATCACGGTTCTCCTTTGCCGACGCAGGTGAACGCGTAACCTGACGTTCCGGATAAGCCTGGTTGGGGCGCATCGCAGAATTTCCCGGTTGACGTCCTGCCTGAAGCCGTTGCTGGCTCACCGCCCGACGTCGCCATTGGGGGCGACGGGCCGTGAGCCAGAGCCTTACGGCGGTAACAGCCTCGCTCAGCTGAAGCCTACAAACTCAACATGCGTCCTGAGGAATTCTTCATGTGTCTGCGATGGCGGAGCCAGACTTTCGGCCCTACCATGCGGCACGTCATCCCCCTGATCTGCCGCCTGGTCTGTGGGCGTGTCAGTCACTTCATCGAGCTCAATGCCCGTCGCGGCAGGATCATCGGTTCCCGGGCCATCCGCCGGCGCACCAGCATCCGCGTCGTCTTCCGGGTCGATATCGTCGTCATGCGGCAGGTCTCCATCACCGTCATCCGCTCCGGATGGCGGAGCGAGCGCTTCCGCGAAGGTGGCGTTCAGCGTTGCGACATCGACCTGGAAACGTGCTGCAGGATGCACCCAGATCCCCTGCCCGACATGGTCCATCAGGGCGCGGCGCATTTCCTTGCCGGTATTGCGCGGCAGGATGCCTTCCGCCTTTATGGCCTTCGTGATGCCGGGCTTGCTGAGCGTTTTCAGGAAGTCTTCATCCGCCATGGCGGGCAGATGGTCGTCCGCTTTCACGATATGGCCGACCAGGACACCCCAGTCGCCGCTATTCGTCGCGTTCTTTTCGCAGGACAGCACGGCTTTCAGCACGTCGACAGCAGCGCCACGCAGGACCGCCTCGTCCAGCGCCATCTCGCCATCCTGGAACAGTCCGGCGGCAGCCACGAGCCGCCGTGACGGACGGCGCTGCGGGTAGTGCGCGTTGGAATCCCCATCCACCCGGACATTCTGCGCGTTGAGGGCCGCGATCATCAGTCCGAGCAGGATCCATGGATCGGCAGAGCCCCGCATGCCATCCAATGCGGCATGCAGCGCCTGGGTGCGGAAACTGCCGATCATGTCAAAACCGCGCCCCGAGATATCGGGCCGTTCCCGTGGCCCTTCGGGCAGGGCTTCAATGACGGCGGACGGCGTCACGCGGCCTGCCGCCTCGCTGCCCGGCAGGACACACCAGCCCTCGCGAACCTTCAGGCGATGATCGAGCCAGAAGAATTTCGTGGCGCCCTCGCGCTGCCAGTAGATCCGCACCATGCCGGGTTCGAAAACCGGCTCGCCGTTCTCGTCGCTCTGGAGGATCAGTGCGTCTTCAGGCGTGTTCTGACCCAGCCACTGGCGCTGCGCCTTCTCGTAGGCGAAACCGTCATCGGTATAACGGCCGTCCTTCCCGGCTTCACCGAACAGATCTTCCTGCCAGGCAATCCGGCAGCTTTTTGCAATGGCGTCATCAAACGAGGCCTCGATTGCATAAAAACGGTCCTGCCGCAGGGCTGACGCAATCCGGTCCCAATCGGGGATGGCAGCACCGGGTTCCCAATTTCCGTCGGGCAGTTGCGCGCCCTCATCTTCGCAGGCTTCGACATCCTCGGGCGGCGACGAGCCAACCGGAAACCCGAAATGGCCCCAGACCTGTTCCTGCAGCGCGGTTGACGCAAGGGCGATGCTCGCCAGTTCACGATTGTCGGGACCTTTGCCCGCCTCGATCCACGCCAGAATCTCGGGCAGGATGGCAGACAGGCGACCGATCTGCTTCAGCTGCACCGGTGTGAGCATCAGCGCCTTGCAGATCGCGGTATCATTCCACTTTTTTTCCTCCCGGAGCCTGGCAACGACCCGCCACTGTTCAACCTGGGTCATGGGCTGACGGATCATGTTCTCCGATGCGGCACGCATCCGGTCCAGTTCCGCATCGTCACCTGCCACCGTCACCTGAATGGTTTTCAGGCCGGCCTTGACCGCGGCACGCCGGCGGCGATGCCCCGCAACGATCATCAGGCCGTCAGGAGTTTCGCGGACCAGAGGCGGGTGGATGATCCCGACGGCCTTGACGTTCAGCGCCAGCTGGCGCTCTTCCGCCTCGTTGGGCGCGGATTTCCGCGGGTTTTCGGGGTTGTCGAGTAGGGTTTTCGGATCAACTTCGCGCAGTTCCATGGTTTTTACTCCGTGTTCTCAGGACGCCTTTCCTGATGCACCCCGGTGGCCAGCACCGGGCTGGCGGGGCAAGGGCGCCGCGCAGCGGCGGCACCGGACCCGCGCGCAGGCGGCGCAGACGCCGAGCACGGGGAGGCGCCACCCCTTGCGGCGCCTGACCGGAGATGGCAGCCCTTCTCAGGCTGCCACCTCTTCTTCCTTCTCCCTGTCCTCGATGTCGTCATGCGCCGGGTCTTCATCGGTCGCGGTCGCCGCCAGATCGTCTTCCAGCGCTTTCAGCTCAGCGCGCTTTTCATCAAGCATCGCCTGTTCCGCGAACGGCAGGCCCAGACGGGCGCGGTAGGATGGCAGGCGATGCTGCGCTTCCTCCCGCATCCGGATTGCGTCACGGAGCGCGTCATCGATCCGAAGCAGCGCATGTTCGAGGCGCGAGATCAGCCCAAGGCCCTTCGTGTCGTCCTCGACGGCGATTTCAATGCGACCTGAGCGCGCTTCCACAAACAGCGTCACGTCGACCGCGCGCTTTTCGTAGTACACGCGACGGCCAGGCCCAGCTTCGCACATGACGGCGAACCCACCGATGCGTCCGAGATTCCAGACCCCTGCCTCACCGTTCTTTGCCGCCAGGCGGACCTGGGACAGGAGCCATGATCCGGCCTTCTCGCGCTCGCTGACATCCCCCTTGTCCCTGCGCAATACGAACGCATCCCCCTTCGTGGGCTGACGGCTGGCGATATCCGCCTCGATGAGCGGGATCTGGCGCTCCGCGCCCGTAATCTCACGCTCGGCTCGGTCGATGGCACGTTTTACGGCGAACTGGTCGTCATAATGGGCGGCCGCCAGTCTCTCGAGCCGGGCAAGATCGGCCTCCAGCCCGGCTTTCTGCATCAGCCGGGCATCGCCCGAGGCGAGCGCCTTGGCCATGGCGAACTGGTTTCCCCCTTCCCCGCCAATGTCCTCGATCCGGCGGATGGAACGGTCACCTGACATCGCAAGGCCAATAAAGCGCTGCTTGCGCTCGAGGAGCTGCCAGTTGGTCGCATCAACGGAACCCTGCTGGGCATAGGCGTAGAGTTCGATTTCCGCGTGCTGGTTGCCCTGCCGCTCGATACGCCCCTCGCGCTGGATGATGTCGGAGACCAGCCACGGCACGTCGAGATGGTGCAGGGCCTTGAGGCGCTGCTGGGCGTTGACGCCGGTGCCCATGGTCGCCGTCGAGCCGATCAGGATCCGCTTGCGGCCGGCATTGAGATCACCGAACAGCTTCTGCTTCGCCGCACTCTTCCTGTAGTGCTGCATGAACGCGATTTCCGCGCGCGGCACACCCAGACGGATCAGTTCATCGCGGATCCACGTATAGGCGGAAAAACCGCGTGTCTCCATCGCGCTCTCGGTGCCCAGATCCGAAAAGATCATCTGCACCGCCCCCGGCAGGTCGTAAGGCCGACCGGTTTCAGGATCGCTGTAACGGCTTTCCGATGTCTCCTGCCAGATCCGGAACACGTTCCCGATCATCAGGTTCAGCTTCGACGTGTCGTCATTCGCGGCGAGAGGGGCGACGAAGCGCAGGTCGATCGCGGCATGACGGGCATCCGTGATGACGGACAGGAGGATGTCATCGCCCTTCTGGGGGCGACCCTGGCGTGCTTCGATGGCGTTGATGCGGGCCGCCAGCGTCTTCTGGTAGGCCCTGAAGTTATCGTTTGTCGGCGCGACAATAATCTCGCGACGTCCGCCCCGGATCGCAGGCAAAGTCACGTACTGGCGTAGGTCATCGTGCTGCACGACATCCGCGAAGTCGCGATACATCGCCATGAGGTCGGCGACGTTGACGAACTCGGTGAAGCGCGTGACCGGTTTGTAAAGCCCGCTTGGCTGCAGTTCCAGTTCGGTACGGGTTTCGCCGAAATTGGCTGCCCAGGCATCGAATTCGTGCAGGTAGCGCTTCTGCAGCGCCTCAAGATCCATATAGCGGCTGACCGTCCACATTTCGGCGAGCGTATTGGTGATCGGGGAGCCGGACGCCATGATCAGCGGGCGCTCCGGATTTTTTGCCGCCAGGTAGCGCGTCTTCACGAAGAGATCCCAGGCCCGCTGCGAGCCGTTCGGATCGACCCCCTTGAGGTCGGACTGGTTGGTTGCAAAACTCAGCTTCCGGAACTGCTGCGCCTCGTCCACGAGGATCTGGTCGATACCGATCTCTCCAAGATGCACGAGATCATCCTTTCGAGCGGAAAGGCCTTCCAGCTTCGCCTGCATCTTCTCCTTCATGCTCTCGACCCGCTTGCGCGACAGGCGATCGGCCGCGTCGACGCTTTCCAGCACTTCCTCGTAAGACGCGATCTGCGCCTCGATCATCTGGCGTTCGAAATCCCCCTCCACCGGGATGAACCGGAACGCATCATGCGTGATGATGATCGCATCCCAGTTTCCGGTCGCGGCCCGGGCGAGGAACCGCTGGCGCTTTGCCTTCACGAAGTTCGTCTCGTCGGCGACGAGGATCCGCGCAGTCGGATAGAGCATGAGGAATTCGCGGGCCATCTGGGCGAGGCAGTGACCGGGGACGGCGATCATCGCCTTGCTGATCAGCCCAAGCCGCTTCTGCTCCATGACGGCCGCAACCATCGAGAAGGTCTTTCCGGAGCCGACCGCGTGCGCAATATACGTGCCGCCTGCCGCGATGATCCGCCAAATGACCCGTTTCTGGTGCGGGCGCAGGCTGATCGTGGTGCTTGCGCCGGGCAGGCGCAGATGGGAGCCATCAAACGCGCGAGCCACGAGGTTGTTGTAGGTGTCGTTATACAGCCTGACCAGCCTCTCGGCCCGATCGCCATCCTGCCAGACCCATGTCTCGAACGCACGCCTGATCGCCGCCAGTTTTTCCTTTGCGGCTTCGGTCTCCTGTGTGTTCAGTTCGCGGTGCTCATTGCCATCGCCATCACGCCAGACATCCCATATTTTTGGCGATGCCTGCGTCAGGGCATCTTCCAGCAGTTCGCCGGCATGTCGCCGTTCCGTCCCCCAGACTGACGTAGCCTCGGCCTTGCCCATGAACGCCCGTTTCTCCACGGTCCAGCAGGCGACCGCGGGTGCGTGATAGATGACCGTTTCGACCCCGAGCACCTCGGCGGTAAAGGCGATGATGTCGCTGACCGGCAACCACGGAGCGCCAAGGCGCGCGGTGATCTCCGATGGGCGCAGATCGGCGGGCTGGACGGCTTCCAGCGCCGTGACGTTCCGGGCGTAGCGTCCATCGATCCGGGCTGCATCGCGTGCCTCTTCCAGCTTGGTCCGCACGGCGCCGGAGAGCATTTCATCAGCCGTAACCCAGACATTGCGACCGTCCATGCTCCGTCCCGGATCGAGATAGACCGCATCCCCCAGTGCGGCCGCGACCTCAGCTTCGGACTGTCCCATGAGTTCCGCGATCCGCGGCATTTCCACGCCGCCTGTTTCATGCAGGCAGACGGCCAGGGCGTCGTGGGCGGAATGGATCTCGGGTTCGACAGGCGCATGAATGACCCGTTCCGAGAAAATCGGTCCCATCCGGCCTTTCTGTGTCGCCTCGTCGTATTCCTCGATGGACGAGACCAGCCAGACGTCGGGATCATCGTAGAATGGCGTGAGGTTCGGTCGCCGCTGGGTTTCGTTTTCGACCCCGGTTTCCGGATCGATCCTGACTGTCACATTCATCAGGTTGATCGGGCCGAACTGTCGGACAAAGCTGAAATAGGCACGCTTCAGCTCACCCTGCAGGCGTCCATAGGGCAGGTTCTCCATCTGCGCCCGCAGCACCGCGCGTGCCGCATCCCGGACGGGTATCAGCGCGGCAATGATCCGGGCATGCTTCTGGAAGAGGCCATCCTTCTGCTCCCCCTTCCTGATGGCGACAGTGGTGGCCTGTCCGTCGCAGATCTGTTGCAGGACGCCTTTCGTGACGAAGTAGGAGCCCTCTTTCAGTTGGGCGCCATCGGCAGCCGTGCCGACCAGCACACCGGATCCCGCCGGCCGGACAATGCGCTGGTCCAGGGGTTCCGGAAAGCGCACGTCCTGCCCGATCCGGTCCAGGGCCTCGGACAACATCACATCGAGTCTGCCATCGGCAGGAGCGTCGCATGTGTAATCGGGACCGAACTGGGTGGTGGTCCAGCCGTGACGGCCAAGCACCTGCTCCGGATGGTCGAGGAAATAGCGATTGATAAGGAGCGGGCCATTGCCCTGGTCGCTATCCGCAAGGGCGCTGACTTCGAGCCAGGTCTCATCATCGGCCATGTCGCCGATCATGCGCTTGCGTAACACCAGTACGTCCACCACCACGTCCGTGCCGGCGTCATCGCGCATTGCCCCGGCGGGGAGCCGGACCGCCCCCATGAGGTCAGCCATCTCGGCGATGGTCCGGCGCGCGGTGCTGTCCGTCTTGTCCAGCGTATGGCGGGACGTCACGAAGATTGCGATGCCGCCTGGGCGGAGTGCTTCGACGGATCGGGCGATAAAAAAGTCATGCAGGCTCAGGCCAAGCCGTCCCAGACCTTCCGGGCCACGCACGGTGCGATTGGAAAAGGGTGGATTACCGATCGCAAGGTCATACCCGTCTGCGAGCTTCACTGTCGTGAAATCCTCGCTGCGGATCCACTGGTTCGGATAGAGCCTGCGTGCGATCCTTGCTGTAATCGGATCATTCTCGATCCCGGTAAAGGCGACGCGTCCCTCGAGCCTTTCCGGTCGGGCCGCGATGAAGAGACCGGTCCCACAGCCGGGTTCAAGCACGGAACCGCCTCTGAAGCCCATCTGCAGCACTTTGTTCCAGAGCGCGTGCACGATCAGTTCAGGCGTAAAATGCGCATATTGTGTCGCGCGCTTCAGTCCTGCCCTTTCAACGTCTGTTGTGGAGGCATGGATCGCCTCGCCAATCTCTTCCCAGCCTGGGCGGGGGCTATCGCTCCCGGATGGAAACAGGTTGTTCGCCAGTTCTCCAGCTCCAAAGCCGATGAAGCGTGACAGGACGATCTGTTCGGGGGACGAAGCATTTCGGTCTGCTTCTTCGATCTCCTTGAGCAGCGCGATTGCCAGCGCGTTGTCACGGGCCCGCTGTTTCCAGGTGTCAGCGAGGCCTCGGTCGGCCACCATATGAAAGTCGATCTGGGGAAGGGCCATCGGGGCCGGTGTGACGGGCGAGACAGGGGAGGTGCCGTCTTCGCCTTCAAGTTCGCCCCAGAAAAGGTCGTTCTGGGTATCTGCGAGAGCGGTTGTGCCGAAGAGGTTGAGCTGGAACGACATGGCCGTGCTCCGTACAAACGCCGGCACCCGGCGCTGCTTCTGCAGGCCGGGATGTTTCCGGGTCAGGTTTTCGGGATGTCAGGAACGGACGTGCTAACCAGGTTGTGTCGCCTGATTACTCTTTCCTTCAGCTCTCATTGCAACCGGGTCGGGCAGTGCGGGGCAAGGGTGCCGCGTAGCGGCAGCACCGGACCCGCGCGCAGGCGACGCAGACGCCGAGCACGGGGAGGAGCTACCCCTTGCGGCGTGCTGGTCGATCTGGTGCCAATCCCTAAATGACTTTGCGGACTAATCTCTTAATCTTATTCTTCTTGTGGAAGCAGGTTTACCACCCGTTCAGCTTGAATCTTACGAAAAAGCGGGTAGTCACACATCCGATCGCTATGTTGCAGTCGTTTAAATTTTTACAGTCGACCGATAGTTGAAATGGATTGTCGGTGGAAAATTGCAACGTTGCAATTTTTGAGAAACCTCTAAATCGACATAGAGACGACCTGCGTTGTCGCGCCCTATTTCGCATTTTTTGCGTTATAGAAGCGTTCCCGGCTCACGTTTACGGATTGCCTCGACGGTTGTGATAACTTTCGCAAAAGCCTTTCCATGCCGCTTTAAGCTTGGAACCATGCAGCTTGCCAAGTCGCTCACCGAGATGGTCTCGGAATGCATCGGCAATCAGGTCGATATCCCAGCCCCCGCCAGAGGAACGCGCTATTCTAGCGAATACCTCTTGGTCGGCTCCAAACTGGAGAGAACCGGCTGGGAATATTACCTGCCCATCGCTTTTCGCAGCCGCGGGTCGTACTACTTGATTGCGTTGTGTTTCTAATTCGCGGGTAGTCGTTTGATGATCTATGACCTTTGGGGTTTCTTTAGGTCGGAAAACAATCTCGAGTTCTCTTACTGCTCTTCCTTGTCTTATTTCCGTCCACTCGACCGTAAAATGCGCCAGTTCGTCGATTTCATTCTTGCAAACGGTCAATACTTTTCGCCGCAACTGAGCAAAGTCTTTATAGACGTTAGGTGAGATCCCTAAAGCAGCACGAAATGCGATGACGTCACCTTTCCACACGGTTTGACGTCTCTTCACGCGCAAGGCCCCGATTTCGTAAAGTTTAAGCGCATAAGCCGAACGAAAACCCAATACAGCGGTGCGGTTCATGACCGCATAGGTCTCAGACTCTTGGATTAGTCTTCGGGCATCGGGAGTAAATTCCCACTCAATCCAACCGACTTCTTTTCCAGGCTCTGTGTCTTCAACCTCTTCCCTTGAAGAGGCAATCAGAGAAAATCGTCGCGTCGCTTTTTTACCTCGCCAGGAAATGTCGTCTTCGGCAAATAGAGTACCATGCAGTTCTTCAAGCATGTCACTTATGCGTTCGTTACCTTTGTGACCTCGCCTGATGTCTGCTTTGCGCATGCGGTGGACCACTGGCTTCCAAGCATCGCCACCGGCTACAAGGATCATCAACGCGAGTAGACGTGATGCAGTCAGGCTTAGCGATTGGCCTCTGACGAAACGTATCTCTACAAGGTGGCCAGGTTTGGCGAATTCGTCGGCACCCTTATGCTGTAGAGCGCGAGCAACACGCATGGCGCGCTTTGGAGCTTCATCACTTTCGGATGCGTATTGCATGGGCAGGTTATCCAGCACCTAACGGGACGAACGATTCGTATCCTGACCTTAGAATGAGAATAAGGTCAGGTGAAGGGGAAATTGGGCATCTCAGCCCCTTCTCGCGGCCGTACATGGTGCTGAGAAGTAAGGTTTCTTATGAAGATTTTTATAAACACGACCGCAGCGTGCTGCGGGGGATTCTGATTCTATTCAAGTGATTCTGATTCAAGACAAAAAGTACTAGGAAAACCAACGACTTTTAGAGCATTTCCTGACCTCGTGGGGGACCTAGCCTGACCTCGTGGGGGATAGTAACCTGACCTCGTGGGGGATCTAACCTGACCTCGTGGGGGACGGTCAGTTAAGATAGCTAGTTTTGGGGAAGTGCCCACACGTTATTTTAAGAACTTTCATGTTGACGGTCGCAAACCGGTATCTATGGGACTTGCGCGTGTTTTTTAATGAAATCTATGAGTGCGATTCGCAGTTTAACGGGCTTTCGTCTCTTTTTTAGATCTCGTTCATAGCTGCCGCGGCTGCCATGACGATGTTCCACGCCAGATGATTGCCCAGTGTGGGTGGATTGCAACGTTGCAATTGTTTGAAGGTATATGGATTCCCTTGCGAAAAACGCGAGGTTACTAGCCTTTTTCCACAAGTAACTGACCTACCCGGTCGGCAGTAAGCGACGGTATGGGTAACCCAGCTCGCAGCACTATGCCGATGTCTCTGAGGCAACTGAACGCATTTGTCCCAAATTGCAATGTTGCAATCTCTAATATGTGGCAAAGAAAATTTCGAAAAAAAAAGCTCACTAAAGATTAAAGCGAAAGTGACTGGGTAACTGAAGGCCTGATGTGGTTGCTTATTTTGGCAGCGCCACCGAGATGCTCGACTGGAAGCTATTGCATTCGGCTAGGGGTGGAATTCAGTGTTCCGCTGTTCTCATTGATGCAGGGACAAATATCCCCCACGAGGTCAGGGTAAGCATTTGTAGCTTGGCCCCCCAAGAAGTCAGGATAGCGACGTGCGCCGATTGGGATCCCCCAGAAGGTCAGGATACCTCGTACATCTTATCACATGCTCCCCCAAGAGGTCAGGACACTCATCTTTTCGGTTTTTATGTTCGCTACCTAATCCGGCACATGATCGTCGCGCTTTGCCGGCATTAAAAAAAGGGAATGGCTATCGAGTTAAGTCTCGACTTTCGAAAAGATAGACATTATCCATCAGAAATCGAAAGTTGGTGTGCGCCGGACGTTTATCGAAAGAAAGATTTATGACAGCTGATCTCGAGCAAGCCGGATATACGAGTCTCCAAATGGTTGAAGGGCTGGCGGATAAAGCCGCGGCAGTTCTGGAGAATTTGAGGGAAAGCGCTGTTGCCGCGCGAGCCGGCGAGCGACGAGAACCGACATTTCAGATTGGCCAGGCTGCAGAACTCGTAGGCCGGACGCCTGCAGCCATACGCGACGCAGAAAAGGATGGTCGTCTGCCCAAACCTGAACGGGGAGCCAATAACAGGCGTGTGGGATATACGCTTGAACAGGTCAACGACATGCGCGGGATCTTTGGCACGCGTCCGTGGCGTGATCCAGGCGACCCGCCAGCAATCATAGCTGTTCAAAACTTTAAAGGCGGTGTCGGGAAATCAACGGTTGCTGTTCACCTTGCGCAATATCTCGCGATCCAAGGCTATCGCGTGGCGCTGATCGATTGTGACAGCCAAGCGTCAGCAACAACGCTCTTTGGTTACGTGCCAGATTTAGACCTTACTGAGGATGAGACGCTTTATCCGTTTTTGCGGCACGATGAACGTTCGTCACTGAGCTACGCGCTCAAACCTACGCATTTCGATGGTCTATATCTGATACCGTCTAATCTGCGGCTGTTTCAATCTGAGTATGAAATCGCCGCGCGGATGGCTCAGGGCGAGCCTGGGCTTGTGGATCGGTTGTCGGTAGGGCTGGCGTCTATAGCGCCAAATTTTGACGTTATAATTATGGATCCTCCTCCTGCCTTGGGAGCAATCTCGCTTTCTGTGCTGAGGGCAGCAAATGCATTGGTCGTTCCGGTGCCCCCGACAATTATGGACTTTTCGTCAACGACGGCCTTCCTGTCGATGCTGGAGGAGACATTGCGGACGCTAGCGCAGTTTGACAGGGCTCCCTCTCTAGAGTTTCTCAAATTTGTGGCTTCTCGGGTTGAAGAGAACAAATCGATTCACAAGGAACTTATCAAGCTGATGCAGGCTATTTTCGGCCATCATCTAGTTAGAGCCCCTCTGAAAAATTCTGCTGAAATCGACAATGCCACAGCTCGACTCATGACTGTGTACGAACAGCAAGGAGCGATCACAAGCAAGTCGGTTCGTGATCGCTGCCTTACCTATCTGAACGCAGTTTGTAAGGAGCTTGAAACGGATATTCGGGGAATGTGGCCTAGTCATCAGGAGCGGCTTCGCAAGGAAGGACTGGTGTAATTTTTTCGTGGAGGTGGCGGTTCATTGAACTCTCGCAAATCGTCAATTTCTGAAAATTGCAACGTTGCAATTTTGGATTGGTGGCGGAGCGAGAAGCGAAGCACGCATTTTCAAAGCATTATTCGAACTTTTTGCAGGTCGAGTAATGTGAAAAAGGAGGGATAAATGTCGGGGAAAAACAGGGCTTTTGCGGACGGGTTAACAGCTGCGATTTCAGGCGTAACCGGTAGACAAGGCCAGTCTCGGCCAAATCGGTCAATCATTAATGATCGTACTAACCGATTAGCAGAAGTTGCTAGCGGTAAAGTTGTTACTCGTACTCACGAGTTTATTGACCCTGCACGATGCAAAATGTGGGAGGGTCATAATCGTGATTACGCCGCGTTGTCTTATGAAAACTGTCGCGAACTTATCGAAAGCATTCGTGCGCAGGGACGCCAAGAGGTTCCGGCCATCGTTCGGCGATTGACCAACAACCCAGATTTTGATTTCGAAGTGATCTGTGGTGCACGCCGGCATTGGTCTGTTTCGTGGCTTAACGCCAATAATTATCGTGACATTAAGTTCCTTGTTGAGCCTCGTGAAATGGAGGACGAGGAAGCCTTCCGTATTGCGGACCTAGAAAATAGGGCGCGTGAGGATCTTACCGATTACGAGCGTGCAAAGGATTACTTGTTGGGTCTTGATCGGTACTATCATGGTCGCCAAAAAACGATGGCAGATCGGTTGAACGTCTCTGAAGCATGGTTAAGCCGGTACCTCGACCTTGCTAGATTGCCTGAAGCAGTCACTCGGGCATTTGTTAGCCCGCATGATATTCGGCTTAAGCATGTGATGCAGATAAAGCCCCTTATTAAAGAAAGTGCATCACGCGAAGTGGTCTACGAGGCTGCTGAACGTATTGCTGCGTTGCGAAGCAAAGATCAGAACTACCTTGTGGAACCTGCCGCAGTGGCTCGCGAACTCGAGAATGCGGTAGCAACGGAACTGGGACATCTACGTCGCGGCAGCGTGCGCTCGCCTAAACGTGGCGCCGTTGCTATCACTCGCGATACGGATGGCAAAGAGATTGTAAAAATAGATGCGAAGTCGCCTAAGCGTTTGCAGGTCACTTTCATGCTGGCGGAGCTACGTTCTCGCGAAGAGATGGAGGAGGCAGTTAAACTGCTGACGGATCGCTACTGGCCCGTTCAAGAATGAACTTTTGCTTAGGATGCGTAACCTGCAGCAGTCAGCGTATCAGATTTGTTTCTGCGTGAATTACCGGTGCTGGGTCTGAGTGGTAATGCTGGGTCACCATTGCACGAGTGTATGTGCCTCGTGTCCGAAATACGTGCTGGGGCGCGTTTGAGAGGACTAAGCGATTTCAAAACAAGCAGGCTGGGCATGTAGCTCATGGGGGCACTGCGTGTCGATAGGACGGTCTTGCTTGTGTACCTGATGACTGTAAACGTGATGTCATCGCCATACCAACGGTTCTGCAATCATTGCTGGTTAGAGTATTTTTTGCTGACCGTCCTTTTTGTTTTTGGTAGGCCGACTACTCATTGGCCTGATTAGTAGTTAATGGGCACAGTGGCCCATGACGATATCAGCCGCGTTCTCGAGGCATAGCCAGAGATGCCTGCGGCTTCGAAAGTCATTGCGTCGTCTGCGGATCGGTCATCAACAGGTCTTCATCAGGGGAAACACTGGTTTCCTGATATTCTGCTTTTTTGCTGTGTGTCCACTGGACGAATGCAGGTGAAAGCATGACCGCAATCAGGAAATTTCCCGATTTATTGCCAGGCTTTAGCTGGCGGGATATCGAGGTAAATGGCGTGCGGATCCGCACCGCTACCGGCGGAAACGGACCGCCACTGCTCATGCTGCATGGTCATCCGCAGATGCATCTGACCTGGCACAAGGTTGCGCCCGCACTGGCGAAACGTTTTACCATCGTGGCCCCAGATCTGCGGGGTTACGGTGATAGCGCCAAGCCTGAAGGTGGGACGGATCACGCCAACTATTCCAAGCGGGCCATGGCGGCTGATCTGGTTGACGTCATGCACCAGCTTGGATTTGAGCGGTTCATGGTTGTCGGGCATGACCGGGGCGGACGGGTGGCGCACCGCATGGCGCTGGATGCACCACAGGAGGTGGAAAAAACTGGTGCTGATCGATATCGTACCGACAGCAACGATGTATGCCCGGACCAATATGGAATTCGCCCGACGCTACTTCTGGTGGTTTTTCTGATCCAGCCTGCCCCCTTGCCGGAAAGGCTGATCAGCGGGGATCCGGACTTTTTTCTCGAAAGCCACATTGCAGGACAGATCAAGATACCAGGATCGGTCGATCCGCGTGTCATGGCCGAATATCGTCGATGCTACGCCGACCCGGCAATGCGTCATGCAGCATGCGAAGACTACCGCGCTGCAGCAGGCATCGACCTCGTCCATGATGCGAATGATGCAGACAGGCGGATTGAGGTCCCATTACTGGCTCTGTGGGGTGCACGTGGCACCGTGGGCGCGCTATATGACGTTGTCGAGACATGGCGCGAAAAAGCCGTGGACGTGCGGGGATACGCGATCGACTGTGGTCATAGTCCGCAGGAAGAAGCACCGGCAGAACTGCTGCATCGGCTTGATGCGTTTCTCTGACCTTCGCGAAACAGTTGGAGTAAAAGCTCGATTTTCACCGCATTATAGTCAGTTATGCTTTGAAAAGCAGACCCGTTCAATCCAGATGACGCGATTGCTGAAGATATCGATCGGCTGTGTGCGGATTCAGAGGTTACGGAGCGACCTCTGACCCGGATCAGCGGGAGGCGACCGCATGTTCCAGATAGAGACGCAGCACCGTAACGGCTTCCTTGTCCTGTGCCGGGCGGGAGACCGAATGATCCTGTGGCAGGGCAAAGATCGCCTTGACCAGATGCAGCAGCATCACGGCCCGTTCGTCATGTGGACCCGGAGAACCACCCAGCCGTGATAATAACTGGCTCATGCGCCCGATCAGCGCCTTGCGGAGCGTTCTTGTCCCATCTGGAAGGGTAATCCCGCTGTCGAGCAGGGAAAGGACGACTGAGCGTTCCGTTCGCAGACGCTGGATGATGTCCAGCAGTCCTTCTGCTGCATCACGTGGCGACAGCGGCGGATCGTGATCGACCAACTCATCCAGGGCATGCAGGAGCCGCGCGCCATAGCGTTCGAGCACTGCGGCGGCCAGCACGTCCTTGGTCGGGAAAAAACGGTAGAGCGAACCGATTGCCGTGCTGGCGCGGGCAGCGATCTCGGTCATTGTCGCCGCCTCGTAAGATTTCTCGCCAAAGACCGTTGTCGCGGCCGTAAGGATCGCTTCAACGCGGTCGCGTCCGCGCTGCCGCTTGGGCGCGAGTGGTGATGAACGGGGCGGGCTTGACATAATGCGAGGGTACCCTCAACTTTCTTTTATGCGAGACAGTCCTCGCATAACCGATTTTCTATTGCCGGTCGATGTTTGACGCGACCATGTATCCAGATCCCGGAAGGCGCCGATCCGTGAACAGATTTGACCCGCGAACCACCGCCCTTGTCCTCATTGACCTGCAGAATGGCATACTTGCCCTGCCCACCGCCCCGCGGCCATCGTCGCAGGTGCTGGAGAGCGGTAAATCGCTTGCTGCCCGCTTCCGGGATGAAGGTGCTGCGGTCGTACTGGTTCGGGTCGCGTTTGCACCCGACTTTGCCGACGCGCCGCCTGGTCCGGCCGACCAGCCCTTAAGCCCGCCGGAAGGCGGCCTGCCAGCGGACTGGGCGCACCTGGCCGACGGGCTGGCAGCACCCGGCGATATCGTTATCACCAAACATCAGTGGGGGGCATTTACCGGCACGGAACTCGACCTGCAGCTCCGCAGGCGGGGCATCCGGACGGTCGTGCTGGGCGGCATCGCTACGAATTTCGGCGTTGAATCCACCGCACGGCATGGCTGGGAACTTGGCTACCATATTGTCATCGCCGAGGATCTCTGCACCAGCCTGTCAGCAGACCTTCACGATGTTTCCGTCCGCTCGATCCTTCCGCGGATCGCATGCGTGCTGCCTTCCGATACAATCGTGTTCGGCGGTTAAGCGGTGAGGATGGGGCCGTCCGCATGGCTGCTGGCCGGGCGATGGGGCTTACTGGCGCTGCTTTCGCTGGCTTTCGGTATGCTTCTGGCCGCCTTACGCCTGCCGGCAGCGCCGCTGCTGGGGCCACTGGGGGCGGCGGTCGTACTGGCCACACGGGGTAGTGCAGTCCGTATTCCCCGCTGGGTATTTCTCGGCGCACAGGGCGTGGTCGGGGTCATGATCGCCAGCTATCTTTCAGCCTCGATCTTTCACGAAATGGCAGCCAGCTGGCCGGTCTTCGTCGCCGGTACGTTTTCTACCCTGTCGGCGGCAGCTCTTCTCGGCTGGCTGCTGACACGTTCGCGCCTGCTACCCGGCAATACCGCGATCTGGGGTTCGTCACCCGGTGCAGCCACGGTCATGACCCTGATGGCGGAATCATACGGGGCGGATATGCGGCTCGTCGCCTTCATGCAATATCTGCGCGTGGCCTGCTGCGCCGTCATTGCGGCTGTTGTTGCGCGCGCAGCCGGAACGCCGTCCGCCCCGCTGGTCGTGGCGCAGACCCTCTCATGGCAGGGGGCTTTACTGGCGCTGGTGATCGCCCTGGCAGGGAGCGCCTTGGGCACCCGTCTGCGCGTGCCGGCCGGGGGACTGCTTGTTCCCATGGGGATCGGGATGGCTGCAAGGCTTGGCGCCCATCTGCCGATCGAACAGCCGCATCTTCTGCTGGTCGCGGCCTATGCCCTGGTCGGGTGGGGCATCGGCATGCGTTTTACGCCAGATGTGCTGGCTTATGCCGGACGTGTCTTTCCACGTGTGCTGGGTTCCATCCTCGCGCTGATTGCGGTGTGTGGCGGTTTTGCATTGGTGCTGGCCCGGCTGGCGCATGTGGATCTGCTGACGGCTTATCTTGCAACCAGCCCTGGTGGAGCTGATTCCGTCTCCATTATCGCCTCGACCACGAAAGTGGACATGCCTTTCGTCATTGCCATGCAGGTCGCCCGGTTTTTCTGCGTTCTGGTCACCGGGCCAGCTCTGGCGCGTTTTCTATCTCGTAGGTCGTCGGCAAAGGGGTAACAGGTCGTATCGCGAGAGACACATGGGAAACAGGTGGCAGGGTAAGAGGGAGTTGCTGAAGACCAGTGTGACAGATCCTTCCATCGCAAACTCGCTGGTGCTGAGACTTGACGACTGTTTCCGGTGGATGACGGGAGCAGCCATTTGTTCATCAAAGTATCCGTCTAGACCGTCTGTCTGTTTACGGAACGTCCAGCAGACAGACGGTTTCCGCCTTCACACCGGCCCTTTAAATTACGAAATACCGGCTTCGCAAAGCGGACACAGCGCTCAGCCTATGCTATAGCACCGTAACCCGCTTCCTGCCGTGACGGTCCTGTCTGTCCCATCTTCAGACAAACGGATATTCCGGAACCGGGCCTTCCCGCCGATCCGCTGGAAAACCGAGTTGGCGATCAGCCAGACCGCCACGACCCGACCCGGCAGGGGGTCTCCAATAGCCTTACGGTAATCAGATGCAACGGGACGGACCGCATCCTGCCATAGCCCAAGTTTTGCTGTGCCACTTTCAACAATCCAGTGGGTTTCTCGATCACACCACCACGGCAATGGACAGGCAAAGTGATAATCAGCTGGAAGCTCTTTGCTCCACATATAGGTCAGGTCACGCCCGTTATCGAACCGTACTGCCACACTGATATAATCATGCGTCAGAACGAGGTCTTCCGGAAGCTCAGAAGGCAGCTTGTCTACCAGCCATGACCAGGACAGGCGTGTTCTGTCGTTGAGTGGAATATCGACAGGCGTTTCAAGGATACAGCAGTCACCGTCATGGGTATCCACGGAAATATCAGTCCCGGACCCGGAAAAGATTGTGACCTCTCCAAAAATATCCATGAATGCCCAGTGTTCAGGCGGCTGAATATTGGTCTCAGGCGCATCAGTAAGCCGGACCGAGACACCAATCCCGCCTTCACTGACATCCCGTGGTCCGGGCAGGATTGCCCCATCCATATCAGCCCACAGGGAAAGAGCTTTGGTGAAAGCCTCAACCTCTCCATCTGCCCATGCACAGAATACCGTTTCTTTTTCGAAGATGATTTTTCGGATCGGACCGTGTCCGCCAATCCTGACCCAGAGCGCATATTTGGGCTGGATGATCACGGCATGGTCGCGGTCAACGATATTGGCGCCGGTAGAAGAGACGCTGAAATGCTGCCCCTTTTTCACGGAGCATCCAGTAGGGAGCCACGCGGTCTCACTGCCTGTCAGCACAAGATCATCGGCCTGTAGCGGGGCGATGTCACGAAGGATTCCAGACGCAACCGCCCGTTGCTGTGCGTCCCACTGTGCCATGGTTGCCTGTCTGTCGGTTTCGGTCCGGATCTGGGTCACTGGAATGTTCCCTTCTGTGTAGCGCTTCTTTCATGCAGGCTGTGCCTGATTTCGGGCGCACGCTATCTGGCCCGTCTGACCATTCCTTTGGTAGGACCGGGCATGTCCAATAACCATGCATTCAGGAAGCAAGACAGGATCGTGATTGTTCATACCTCGTTCGTGGTAAAAACACCTCTCCGTGATCGGGATCAGCAATTGTCGGTCAGGGAGCGCTGATGGGACGCCCTGTTGATCCGGATATCCGAAGCCGGTTGCTGGACAGGATTATCGCCTATGTCTGGGAACATGGGATTTCGGATTTTTCGTTGCGACCGCTGGCTGTGGTGGTCGGTTCAAGTCCGCGCAACATCGCCTACCATTTCGGCTCACGGGAGGATCTGCTCTGCCTGATTTTCGATACCGTCAGGGAGCGGGTTTATGAAGAATTTCGTGCGGTTCAGGAGGATGCGTCCTCACTGGACGATGCGCTGAACCGGCATTGGGACTCGCTGGCGGCACCCGAGCACCGCCGCATGGAACGACTGCTGTATGAAATGTTCGGAATCTCCATCAATAATCCTGAGCGTTTCAGTGGCTATGCGCGCAGGATTGCCAATGAATGGCTGAAACATATTTCGGACATGTTGCAGCGCTTTGGCATCAAGAATGAGCCAGGGCAGGAGCTTGCAACTCTGATCATGACGGTATTCCATGGGGTCACGCTGGATCTTGCGGCGACGGATGACGTGGTTCGCATCGAGAAATCTGTTCGCATTTGCATCAGTCAGGTAAAGTTACTGACAAATTCGTAGGTAAGCGACCTGCTGGTTTCGCCTGCAAACCGGATGTCATACTTCCCTGTAATTCCGGTGGCCTACGAGGACCTGACGGGAAAGAAAAACGCAACCACACGGGATCACCGAAAACACCGCGAACACCCAGAAGGCGGCATGCTGTATTCCGGCGGTCCCGCCCGGACTGACCAGACCGGCAGCATTCGCGATGGTCCCGGCCACGGCTGCTGCGACGGCTGTCGTATATAGTTGCATGGTGGTCAAAGACGCTGAGGCCACCCCCTGTTCAGATTGGGGTGTTGCGCGAAGAATGCCGCTGAGAAGATGGGGCCATGCCATTCCCACACTGGTTCCGACAAGGATGAAGGCCAGGGCAATCGGCAGGATGTTGGCAATGCCTCCATGGACATCGTGCGGCATCCACCACGCCAGAAACACGATTGCAGCCAGCCCCAGAACGGGAGCCGCAGCCAGTAATTGACGCGCATTTCGTCCGGACGCACCCGCACCGGCGAAAGAACCAACGGACCAGCCTGCAGCCATCAGGGCGGACAGATAGCCCGCGACCAGTGGCCCCTGGTGATGCAGGGTCTGCAGGAATAATGGCGCAAAGATTTCAATTACCTCCACAGTCAGGGCCAGTCCACCCAGCAGCCCATAGAGAGGGAGAAGCGGAGACCGAAGATGGAGCGTACCCATGGGAAGTAGCCGACTGGTATTGCGCTGTTCACAGCGTATGAACAGGACAAACAGACAGGCCGCCAGCGCAAGCCCCAGCACGTTTTCAATGAGATGCGGCATGGCGCTACCGATGGACAGAACCAGTACTGACAGGACCAGAAGCATCAGCTGCTGCCACGCTACGGATGACTGCCCCTTGCTGTCATCAGCAAACCTGTCTGGCAGCACCCGTACCGCCAGCAGGGCGAAGAGACCTGCAGAGGCACACATGAACCAGAAGGACAGCCGCCATTCGCCTGCCTGTGCGAACAGTCCGCCGATTGCGGGTCCGATCAGTGTGGCCATACCCCACATGGATGACAGCATTCCCATGGCACGGGTCCAAAGCTGTTCCGGAAAAATGAGACGGATAACGGCATAGGCAAGCGAGACTAGGGCCTGTTAGATCTTGAATTTCTTCCCATATTGTAGGGATGGAAGAAGGAGACAGAACAGGCACCTTTACGGACGAGACATGGGCGATCTGGGAACCTCTGATTGAGGAGGTTCGCCCGAGGGG
>NZ_JABJWC010000080.1 GCF_013155395.1 Komagataeibacter melomenusus
CGGCTTCAGCATCACGCATGTGCTGGGTCTGGGTCAGGTTGTAGCCGCCGCCGATATCGACATACGGGCCGGTGATGGTCGTGGCCTTGGCTGCGAACGGTGTCGCTGCCAGCAGGCTGGTTGCCAGTAACGCTGCGCGAAGACGCATGTTTCAGTCCTTAATCTGTTGTTGCAGGGCAGAGCCCCGTCTTGTGATCGGGCAATGGATTTGCCCCGAGACAGGGCAGCCTGAGATTACCCGCAAGCTATGAAGCGGGGATTAGCCTGTCTGGCCCGGCTTGAGAATGGGCAAAATGCGCCATGCGGAACAGGTGTGGCAAAAAACACACATATCTTTCAGCTCCTTTTGCTGCAGTCTATCAAAAACCCTGATTTTATAAGGATTTTTTTGAACCGCTTTCTCAGCCCCCCTCATTTTGCATAGGACAATGGTGGAAACGGAAGGTCTTTTCCAACCCGTTTCGGTGCTGGAAACGGATTCTCCGGCACGGGTTGCGCGCAGATGGCCCCCGTGCCGGATTCCCCATTTTTTTCAATATATTGCGCGCAGGCCTAGTGCAGGATGATCTCGACGCGACGGTTCTGCGGCTCGCGCGTGTCCGGGCCGGTCGCCACGAGCGGGTGGGCCTCGCCATAGCCATGGATGTCGATGGCGTTGGCGGGCACGCCGTCACGGATCAGTTCAGCCTTCACGCTGTCGGCACGGCGCATGGACAGGCCAAGGTTGTATTTCTCACCACGCGGACCCGGATGGGCGGAGGTGTTGTCGGTGTAGCCGTTGACCTCGATGCGCGTGGTCTGGACGTGGGTGGAAGCCTGTGCGGCTTCGGCCACGATCTCACGCGAGCGGCCGGTCAGGGCTGCGCCGTCCCAGTCGAAGAACACCAGGTAGGTGCGGGCTGCGGTCGGCGCGGGCGGCACGATTGCAGGCGCTGGCGGGGGTGGCGGCGGCGCATTGTTGAACGCGTAGCGCACGCCCACGATGAACTGGTGGTTGAAGCGGTGGTCGTAACGGATGGAATCGTGGTCAGTCACCGGCTGGTTGTTGGCGTTGATCACGGTCTGGCCAAGATTGCCGTTGTTGAAGGACTCCACCTGGCCGATCATGCGGTATTCGGTGGTCATCTGCAGGCCCGGCACGCCGGGAATGTCATAGGCGGCGCCGACAATGCCCTGATAGGCAAAGCTGCCATTGGTGCCGTTGTGGTGCACGTTCATGATGCTGTTTGCGATGGGCGTTGCATCATTCACGGTCTGCCACAGATAGCCCGCGCCCACGCCGATGAAGGGCGTTACGGGCACGTCGATGCCGAACAGGCGCTTGAGGTCGATGTCATACAGCACGTTGACAAAGCCACCATAGGAGCGGTCGGCACCATCGGTCTTGCCGTGGCCGCCACCATAGGAGGTTGTGGTGTAGCGGGTGGTTTCCGACCAGTTATAGGCACCTTCCACTTCCGCGCGCAGGCCGTTGCCAAAGCCCCAGCCAAAGGAGGCGAACCCGGTCCAGCCCGCGCCGTGGTGCATGCGCTCGCGCGCGTGGGCGGCGGAGTTCGTGTCCTGTTGCATCGTCTGATCCAGGAACGCCGCGTTTGACGCGGGCAGGCCCGGGATGCCGGCCTGGCTTTCGTTTTCCTTTACTGCCTGCCCGTCATAGGAGTGCATGTGCTGTGTCTGGGTCAGGTCATAGCCGCCGCCGATATCGACGTAAGGCCCGGTAATGGTCGTGGCCATGGCGGCCATGACCGGTGTGGTTGTCAATGCAGTCGCCAGCAGTGCCGCGCGAAGACGCATGGTCCCGTCCTTGATGCTTGATCAGACGCCTTCTTTATTTGGTGGAGATGGGGGCATGTTCCACACTGGCCTGATACGGGTTGATCCGGGCGGCGCATGTGCCGCCATTCCAGCGCCAGCGGGATATCAGGGGTGCGTAACCGCGTTTGTCCGCATCAATCCATGGCAGGACCGTTGTGCGGGGCAAGGGTTGAAATAAGGTAAATGTAGCGGTGCGTAACATCGATGCCGCCGGGGCTGTGGCCGTAATGGCACAGCCCCGGCCGCACATCAGGCGGGTGCGTCAGGGCGTGCAGCCATCCGCGCGCAGCACGTCCAGCACGGCTTCATCGGGCACGTCGCGGCAGGTAAAGGCCCGGCCAATGCCGCGCACCAGCACGAAGGACAGGCGGCCATCGCGCATTTTCTTGTCACGCTGCATGTTGCGCACGAGCTGGGCTGCCGAGAAATTGCGCCCCGTGTCGCCTATGCGCGCGGGCATGGACAGGCGCTCGAGATGCCTGGTGACGCGGTCGAGATCCTCGGCCGCGCAGTAGCCCAGCCGGACCGAGAGCATGAAGGCCAGCCGCAGCCCGATCGAGACCGCCTCGCCATGCAGCAGGCTGCCGTTATAGCCCATCTCGGCCTCCAGCGCGTGGCCGAAGGTGTGGCCAAGGTTGAGCAGGGCGCGGCCATCGGTCCTGCGCTCCTCGCGCTCGTCGGCCACCACCACACGGGCCTTGAAAGCGCAGGCGAGGCGGATGGCCTCGGCCTGCATGCCCGGATCGCCCGCCAGCACCGCGGCGCCGTGGCGCTCGCACCAGTCAAACAGCCCCGCATCGCCCAGCAGGCCGGATTTGACGATCTCGGCATAACCGGCCTTGAGTTCCCGCACGGGCAGGGTGGCCAGCGTGGAGGTATCGGCCAGCACCGCGATGGGCTGGTGAAACGCGCCGAGCAGGTTCTTGCCAAAGGGCGTGTTGATGCCGGTCTTGCCACCCACCGACGAATCCACCTGCGAGAGCAGCGTGGTCGGAATCTGCACGAACGGCAGGCCGCGCAGCGTGGTGGCGGCACAGAAGCCCGACAGGTCGCCCACCACGCCGCCGCCCAGGGCCACGACCGTGGTGCCGCGCTCGACATGCGCCTCGAGCAGGGCGTTGGTCACGCGCTCGTACTGGCCGATGCTCTTTGATCCCTCGCCGGGCGGGATGGTGATGGTCTCGGCGCGGATGCCGGTCTCGGCCAAAGCCTCAAGCAGGCGGGGCAGGTGCAGGGGCGATACGGTGGCATCGGTAATCACCATCACCCGCTTCTGGGGCAGCACCGGGGCCAGCAGCGCACCCGCGCGGCGGATCACGTCGGGGCCGATCAGCACCTCGTAGCTGGCGCGGTCGAGCCGCACGGGCACGCGCAGGGGCTGCTGGTTGTGCTGCAGGGCGTGCAGCACATGGTCGGCGCTGTGTTCCACGTTGTCATCTCCACAATCAACGATAATGTCCGCCTCCGCATAGACCGGATGGCGCAGGCGCATAAGGTCGGCCAGCACCGTATGCGGCGTTGTGTTGTTGAGCAGCGGGCGGTGCGTGCGGTCGGCCACGCGCTGCACCAGCACGTCGAGCGGGCAGCGCAGCCAGATCGAGACCGCATGCTCGCGCACGCTTGCACGCGTGCGCCCGTCCATGAAGGCCCCGCCCCCCGTGGCCAGCACCACTGGCGGGCCGGACAGCAGGCGGCGGATGACCAGCCGCTCGCCACGGCGGAACTCGGCCTCGCCATAGCGCTGGAACAGGTCGGCGATGGTACAGCCGGCAGCGCGCTCGATTTCCTCATCCGAATCGACAAAGGGCACGCCCAGCCGGGCGGCCAGCAGGCGGCCGATCGTGGTCTTGCCCGCCCCCATCAGCCCGACCAGCACGATGGTGCGCCCGCTGCCCGGCTGCCGGGGGCTGGCGGGACCCACGGCGCTCAGGTCAAGGGGGATGGCAAGGGATGCGGGCTCCGGCTGGGGCCGGGTGGGGGGAATCTGGCGTGACATGCCGCGCAACCTAACATACAGCAGGACAGGACCGGTAGAGTCCGTGGTCAGGGCCAGCCCCGCGTGGGCGGCGCGCCCGTGCGTGCCTGGGCCAGGGGCCACCGGGGTTCGCAGCATAGGAAAGCGGTTGGATGATCCGTATTGTTATTGCCCTGGCCAGTGTTCTGGTCCTGTGCGGGATAGGGGGCTTTTTCGCGCTCGGGGCCTTTCCGCCAGCACTCGTGCAGGAGGATGTGCACAAGGATGTGCCGTTTGCCGCCCCGCCGCCGCCAGCCGCCCTGCCGCCGCTTGGCGCGCCCGCGCCGCTGCCGGTCGCCCCCCTGGCGCCCCGCTGAGCCTGCGGGGGCTGCGTGAGCGCAAGTGGCGTTGATGCCTTTCTCGAGATGCAGGCCGCCGAGCGCGGGGCGGCGCTGAACACCATCCGCGCCTATACCCGCGACCTGGCGGACATGAATGCCGCCCTGCACGCGCGCGGCATCACCGCGCTCACGGCGGGCGAGAGTGACCTGCGCGACTACCTTGCGGGCCTTGCGCGGCAGGGGCTGGCGGCACGCACGCAGGCGCGCAGGCTGTCGTGCCTCAAGCAGTATTTCCTGTTCCTGGCGCGCGAGGGCATGCGGCCTGACAACCCCGCCGCCCTGCTTGAGGCCCCCCGGCTCGATGCGCCGCTGCCACGATTCCTGTCCGAGCCCGAGGTGACGGAACTGCTGGCCGCCTGCGTGCCCGAGCCTGATGCCACGCCTGCGCGCAGGCGCAGGCTCATGGTGGCCCGGGCAGCGCTTGAAATGCTCTATGCCTCGGGCCTGCGCATATCGGAGCTGCTGTCGCTGCCCCGCCGCGCGCTTGATGCGGCGCCGGGCATGATGCTGGTGCGCGGCAAGGGCGGGCGCGAGCGCATGGTGCCCCTGTCGGCGCGCGCGCGGGCGGCGGCGCGCGATCTCATGGCGCTCGATGCCGGGCGTGAAAGCCCGTACCTCTTCCCCGGCCGCAGTGCCCGCCAGCCCATGACCCGGCAGGGATTCGACCGCATCCTGCATGATGTCGCCCTGCGCGCGGGGCTGGACCCGCAGCGCCTGTCGCCGCATGTGCTGCGCCATTCCTTCGCCACCCATCTGCTGGCGCATGGCGCGGACCTGCGCGCGTTGCAGGTGCTGCTGGGGCATGCGGATATCGCCACTACCCAGATCTACACCCACGTCATGCTCGACCGCCTGCGTGAGGCCGTGGCGCAGCACCACCCGCTGGCGCAGGATGGCACGGGTTGAAAGGCGGGTAGAAGAGGTGAAGCTTTTTTCAAAAAGCTTCGGACAATGCTGCCTTTATCAAAAAAGACCGGTTTCGCCCCTGCTGGTGCAGGCAATTGAAAACCAGCCTGCCGTCAGGGCGCGATGCGCGCTGGCGGGAGGGATGGCACGCCAGCGCCCGGCAGGGCCGGACGGACAAAAATGCATGGCAGGCGGAATTCCATGCGTGAAAATGTTTGGCTGGCACGCAGGCTGTGCTATCGGCAGCGCATGCGCCAGTTTCTAGATTTCGAAAAGTCGGTCGCCGAGCTTGAGAACAAGATCGACGAACTTCGCAGGATGTCCGGTCCGGACGGGATCAACATCGCGGAAGAGATCACCCGGTTGAGCGAAAAAGCCGACCGGCAGTTGCGTACGGCCTACGCCAAGCTGACCCCGTGGCAGAAGGTGCAGGTGGCCCGCCACGCCCAGCGCCCGCACACGATCGATTACATCGATGCGCTGATTACCGAGTTCTCGCCGCTTGCGGGTGACCGGCTGTTTGGCGATGACAAGGCCATCATCGGTGGCGTGGGCCGGTTCAATGACCAGCCCGTGGTCGTGATCGGCACCGAGCGCGGCGCCGAGATCGAGACCCGCCTCAAGCACAATTTCGGCATGGCCCGGCCCGAGGGCTACCGCAAGGCCCAGCGCCTGATGAAACTGGCGGGGCGATTCGGCCTGCCGGTCCTGACCTTTATCGATACATCGGGCGCGTGGCCCGGCATCGATGCCGAGGCCCGTGGCCAGGCGGAAGCCATCGCCCGCTCCATCGAGACCTGCCTGAACGTGCCGGTGCCCGTCATCGCCACTGTCATTGGCGAGGGTGGCTCCGGCGGCGCCGTGGCCCTTGGCGCGGGTGACCGGGTGATGATGCTCGAGCACGCCATCTACTCCGTCATCTCGCCCGAGGCCTGCGCCTCCATCCTGTGGCGCGACCCCAAGCAGGCGGCCACCGCGGCCGATGCGCTCAAGATCACCGCGCAGGACCTGCTCCAGTTGCGGCTGATCGACCGGATCATTCCCGAGCCGCTGGGCGGCGCGCAGCGTGACCCCAGGGCGGCCATCCGCGCGGTGGGCGACGCCATTGCCGCCGAACTGCCCGGCCTGCTGGCCAAGGACCCGGTGCTGCTCAAGGCGCAGCGGCGCGAGAAATTCCTCGCCATGGGACGTGAAGCCGTCGCCTGACGGCTTCGGCTAGGAAAAGTTTTTGGTGAAGCTTTTTTCAAAAAGCTTCAGGAAACGCCGCCTTTTTGGGGCCTGTTGGGAATTATCGTGAATTGATGATTGCAGCGGAGAGATAAATCATCGCTGCGAATGATCTGTCTGTCTTGTCGCTCCGCGTGGCGATACGCTTGAACTCCTTGAGCTTGCAG
>NZ_JABJWC010000081.1 GCF_013155395.1 Komagataeibacter melomenusus
CCCGCCCCCGCTGATGCGGCCCCGGCAGCAGCCCCCGCAGAAGCACCGGCCCCCGCCGCTGACGCAGCGCCCCCGGCCGATGCGCCAAAGGCGCCCGAGGGCAACCCGTACGGCCTTGGCGCCCTGTGGGCCAATGGTGACTTCATCGCCCGTGGCGTGCTGCTCATCATGGTGTTCATGTCGCTGGGCACCTGGTACATCATGATCACCAAGTTCTTCGAGCAGGCCCGCGTGATGAACGCCGCCAAGCAGGTGATGACCGATTTCTGGACCAAGGGTTCGATCAAGGAAGGCGCTGCGGCCCTGCCCGCGAACTCCCCGTTCCGCTACATCGCCGATACGGGTGTCAAGGCTGCCGAGCACCACGAAGGGACGATGCAGGAATCCATCGACCTGCATTCCTGGACCACCATGTCCATCCAGCGTTCGGTTGACGTGATCCAGACCAAGCTGCAGGGCGGCCTTGCCTTCCTCGGCACCGTGGGTTCGACCTCGCCGTTCGTGGGTCTGTTCGGCACCGTGTGGGGCATCTATCACGCGCTGACGGCCATCGGCATCGCAGGCCAGGCCTCGATCGACAAGGTTGCCGGCCCCGTGGGTGAATCGCTGATCATGACCGCCATCGGCCTCGGCACCGCCGTTCCCGCCGTTCTGGGCTACAACCTGCTGGTCCGCCGCAACAAGGGCGCCATTGACAAGGTGCGCAACTTCGCCGCTGACGTGCAGTCGATCCTGATGGGTGGCTACCGCCATGGCGCGGAAATCACCATCCATCCCGATAACTCCCCCACAACCACGACTATCGATAACCGGGTGGCCTGATCATGGGTATGCAAGTTGGAGGTGGCGGCGATGAAGACGAGGTGGTGTCGGCCATCAACACCACACCGCTTGTCGACGTCATGCTGGTGCTGCTGATCATCTTCCTGATCACCATCCCCGTCGCGACACATACCATCAAGGTTAGCCTCCCCATGGATGCTAACCAGCCAACCCGGACGTTGCAGAACAACATCGTCGTGGCGATCACGCCGACCGGGCAGGCCTACTGGAACGAGACGCCGCTCACCAGCTATGCCGACCTGGAATCGCACCTGGAACACGTGGCTGCGGAAAACCCGCAGCCCCAGATCCAGATCCGCGGTGACCAGACGGCAAAATACGAAGGTGTGGGCAAGGTGATCGCAGCCTGCCAGCAGGCCGGTATCGTTCACGTCGATTTCATCACTGAGCAGCCACACGGCTGATATCCATTCCCGGCCGGGGGTCATGCCCCGGCCACATTGGGGAGAGTAGACACCATGGGCATGAATGTCGGCTCAGACAGCACGACCGAGGACGAAGGTATTGTCGATATCAATACCACGCCCCTGATTGACGTCATGCTGGTGCTGTTGATCATGCTGATCATCACCATCCCGCTCCAGACGCATTCAGTCTCGATCGATCTGCCGCAGGGCAATCCGCCGCCTTCCGCCGCCCCTGATCCGGTTGTGGATACGGTGGCGATCGATTTTGACAACACCATCACCTGGAATGGCGAACCCGTTTCAGGCGAGGCGGATCTTCAGTCCCGCTTCAAGGATGCGGCGGCCCAGCCGGTCCAGCCCGAGATGCACATCCATCCCGATCGCCTGGCCAGCTATAAGGTCGTGGCGCATGTCCTGGCCGATGCACAGCGCCTTGGCGTGAGCAAGCTGGGAATCATGGGGAGCGATCAGTTCATGGACGCGCAGTAAGCGCCTCCATTTTCATTACGCAGCATCATGACGTGAAAAGCGGTCCTTCCCTTGTGGGAAGGGCCGCTTTTTTCATGCGTGCGGCACGGGTATGAAATGCCGTTTTTTAGGGCACATGGCCTGAGGCAGCTGTAGCATAAAAAGCACGCAACCCACATTGTTGCAGTGGATCGGGTGGCTGTTATTCATATCGAATATAAAATAGAAATGCGCAAAATCGTTGGTTTATAGGGGGATAGGTGGCATTGCCGTTGCTGGGCAATCCCCGGTTTCCAGATAGATAAACACGCTGTTGCGTTTTTTGCGCTTGGCCTGTCCAAGTGTATTTCATAAGTCAACAGAAAGGCGGAATGTTCAGTTTCCGCAACTACTTCAGCATGACCGATACGGGACGGAAAATGCTGTCAGTGAGGCAGACGGGGATGGCTGCCGCTGAAAACCGTATGACTGCACGCAATGGCGTGCCGCCGGACAGATTTGCGGGGGGAACGAATGAAGACGGGCCGGGATATCTATAACGTCGTGATACGGCAGGTGCGCAATGCAGCGGAGCAGGGTGGACTGGCCGGGCTGCGCAGGCCGGGGCTGAAAACGCGCCTGCGTGCCGTATCGTGCCTGGTGGGCACGATGTGCCTCGCTACGGGCAGCGAAGCCTGGGCGCAGGTGGCAACCACGCACACCACCCCGCATCGCCATGCACCGGTCCGGCAGGTAGCGGCGCCGAAGCCGCATAGCGCAGCGCCTGCGGGTGTTACGGATACCTCGGCCCCCGAGCTGATCCGCGTGGCGTCCTCGCGTGAGGCGCGTGATGGCGGTGGTGGCATGATGCGCCAGGAAACCGCGCCGCATGCGGTGCAGACCATCGGCAAGCAGTTCATTGAAATGCGCAGCCCCACCAGCACGGCGCTCGATCTGGTCAAGAACCTGCCGAGCATGAACGTGACCACGCCGGACCCGTCGGGCATGGAAGGTGGTCAGATCCAGACCCGTGGCCTGACCGACCTCGACATGGGGCTGATGCTTGATGGCGCACCGGCGGCGGCAGCCAAATACCTGAACGAGGATATCGATTCAGAAAACCTCGAGAGTGTCGAGGTAACGCCCGGCAGTTCCGCCACCGACCTGCCCGCCATATCGGCCGCAGGCGGCGTGATGAACGAGCGCTCGCGCACGGCATCGCAGAAATTCGGCGGCATGATGGATTTCTCGTACGGCACGAACAACATGTCGCGCGAGTTCATCCGGCTGGATTCGGGCGAGATCGGCCACACTGGCGTGCGCAGCTATTTCTCGTTCTCCAACACGCATTCGCGCTCGTGGATGGGTTCGGGCATCAACCAGCGCAAGCATATCGATTTCGGCCTGCAGAAGGACTGGAGCAACGGCTCCAACGCCAAGCTGTTCGTGTCGTGGAATTCCGAGGATTTCACCATCGATGCCTATCCTGATGGCAAGGCGTTTGAAAACTACAAGCGCACGGGCGAAGGCTATGGCCGCAACTCCGATCCGACCAGCGACAACTACTGGCAGAACAATAACGACCACTGGAACCAGATCTTTCTAACGGCACCGATCCATGTCGTGCTGCCTGCAAAATTCGCGTTTGACCTGCAGCCCTATTTCAGCTTCGGGCAGGGTTGGGATGCCTCGCCTGGTAATAATGGGGCTTTTGGTGATAATTATGACCTCTATTATAACCAGACGACTGGCACCCACAACATAACCAATTACTTCCAGGAGAATGAGGCCCGTCAGGTTGGTGCGGTTGCGAAGATCGGCTACCAGATCGATAGGCACAACCATCTGTCGTTTGGCTACTGGTATGAAAACAACCAGACCATCCAGAACTATCCGGTCAGCGCGACCATGCAGAACGGTCAGGCTCCCAGCCCCAACAATCCGTCTTACCAGTTGTCACAATCCTTCCTTACCGGTGTTGATGCGGGTTACGAACTGCATTCGCTGTTCATTCAGGACACCGCCAAGTATTTCAATGACAAGCTGCAGATCCATGCAGGCTTCAAGTTTGTCATGTCCGATGCATGGAACAAGAACTGGCTTGCCAATGCCGGCTCCAAAAGCTGGACTTATGGCAAGAATGGCACCATGGCGGGCCAGAACGGTGCAAACACGACCGAGCCGCTGCCGCAGCTTTCCATCAGCTATACCTTCAATGATCATCACCAGATCTACGTGAATGCGGAAGGGGATTACCGTCAGCCCAGCGCGACCGACCTGGGGTGGCTGACGCCTGTCAATGGCCAGTCGATGCTGAAGAACCAGTATTCCATCAAGGAAGAACTGGGCTACCGCTATCACGACAAATACGTGATGTTCGATCTGTCGCTGTTCAACTACAACGTGACCAACCGCATTCTCGACACCTATCTCGGCGCCAACCAGTATATGCCGATCGAGGGTGGTAACCAGACCATGCGTGGCTTTGACGTGATGGTCGCCAGCCGCCCCATTCATGGCTTCAGCCCCTACGCGTCGTTTGAATATCTGCATGCGACACAGGATTCGAACGTTCAGGACGCCCTTGGGCAGACTGTCTATGCCAAGGGCAAGGAAGCCGTCATGGCGCCACATGTCATGGCAAACTTTGGCCTTACATATAAGTACCGTGGCTTCTTTGCCAATGCGGCGGTGCATTATACTGGCGCGCAGTCGGTGGCGATGGATAATAGCGAGCGCATGCCTGGCTACGTGACCGATACCCTGTCGCTCGGCTATCACTTCAAGCCGTTCATGTATGCCAAGTCACCGACGTTCAAGCTGAACTTTACCAACCTGACCGGCTCGATCGTCCGTACTGGCGCCATGGGGGCGATCTATGGCCTGAATCATCCCACCGCCCTGTCCTATCCGGGGTACTACGGCGCATCCGCCAATCTGGGCCGGGCGCTTTCGGGCAACTCCTTCATGGTCGAGCCGCGCTTTACCATGACGGGCACGGTCTCCACCTCCTTCTGATTTCCCGACGCCTGCCGGACCCCGCCTTTACCAGAAGGCGGGGTTCTTCTTGTGCAGGCGCGTACCTGCAAGTGGAGAGGGCATGTGACAGCACACAAAACCCACCCGGTTGATGAAATGCTGCCCATGGGCATGCTGTTTGCCTTCGGGCTGCAACATGCGTTGGTCATGTACGCGGGCACGGTGGCGGTGCCGCTGGTCTTTGCCGCCGCCATGCACCTGTCTGGCCCGCAGACGGTCATGCTGATCAATTGCGGGCTGATGACATCGGGCATCGCCACGATCATACAGAGCGTGGGGGTATGGAAATTCGGCTCGCGCCTGCCCATCGTGCAGGGGTCATCCTTCGCCATGCTGGCGTCGATGCTGCTCATCGGGCAGATCTATGGCGTGCGCTCGGTGTTTGGCGCGGTGATCGGGGCGGGGCTGGCCATGGTGGTGCTGGCGCCGGTCATGGCGCGGCTCATGCGCTTTTTCCCGCCCGTGGTCATTGGCTGCCTCATCATCATCATCGGGCTCACGCTCATTCCCGTGGCGGGGCGGTGGATTGGTGGCGGCACGCCCGGTGCGCCAGGGTTTGGCAGCGTGGCCAACCTTGCGCTGGCCTTCGTCACCATCGTCATCACGGTGGGCATACAGGCCTGGGGCCGGGGGTTCTGGTCCAATATCAGCGTGCTGGTGGGGCTGGTGGCGGGCAGCGTGATCGCAGCCCTGTGCGGCATGGGGCATTACGGCATGGTGGCTGAGGCACCCTGGTTTGCCGTAAGCACCCCCTTTGCGTTTGGCCTGCCCGCGTTCCATGCCATGCCGGTGTTCATCATGTTGCTGAGCATGGTCATCATCGTGGCGGAAACAACCGGCAACTGCCTGGCCATTGGCCGCGTGGTGGACCTGCCGGTCAATGACGTGACCATTGCAGGCGCGCTGCGGGCCGATGGCCTGTCCACCATGCTGGGGGGCATGTTCAACAGCTTTCCCTACAATGCCTTTACCCAGAATACCGGGCTGATCGCCATGACCGACATCCGCAGCCGCTTTGTGGTGGCAGCAGCAGGGGTGGTCATGATCGGGCTGGGGCTGTTCCCCAAGCTGGGCGCGCTGATAGCCGCCCTGCCAGCCCCGGTGCTGGGGGGCTGCGGGCTGGTCATGTTCGGCATGACCACGGTGGGCGGCATACGCGAACTGCTGCATGTGCGCTTTGAGGGCACGCGCAATGGACTGATTGCCGCCGTATCACTCGGGCTGGGGCTGTTGCCCATGGCCTGCCCGGACCTGTTCACCCACATGAACGGGCTGGCGCGGCTGCTGCTGGGCAACGGGGTGCTGCTATGCATTCTGTCCGGCGTGGCGCTCAACCTGCTGGTGGGGCAGGGTCGCAACTGACCGGTAGAAAGTCATAAAAGTTTTTGGGCGCCGCCTTTTTGAAAAAAGACGGCGTCTTTTGAAGATTTTTGGGGCCTGTTGGGAATTATCGTGAATTGATGATTGCAGCGGAGAGATAAATCATCGCTGCGAATGATCTGTCTGTCTTGTCGCTCCGCGTGGCGATACGCTTGAACTCCTTGAGCTTGCAGA
>NZ_JABJWC010000082.1 GCF_013155395.1 Komagataeibacter melomenusus
GCAAGCTCAAGGAGTTCAAGCGTATCGCCACGCGGAGCGACAAGACAGACAGATCATTCGCAGCGATGATTTATCTCTCCGCTGCAATCATCAATTCACGATAATTCCCAACAGGCCCCAAAAAGGCAGGCTTCTTTGAAGCTTTTGGGAAAAAGCTTCACCAAAAACGTCTTTGGGTTTTCTTCCGTTACGTGGTGCTGTTTTCGCGCGCGATTTCACGGGTCTGCGGTAACGGCTCGTCCTCATCAATGCTGAACCGGACCCGTTCCGGCTGCCCTTCCACATTGGCAAGAAAATCGCGGATATCGTTTTCCTCAATCGCGACAATGGTATGTTCCGCCTGCCACCAGCCAGAAACTTCTGAAAAACGCTACGTTTTTAAAAGCTACGTTTTTAAAAAAGGCAGCATCCCGAGACTTTGTTCTTACCCACCCCGCACCGGGCGCGCCATGGCCAGCAGACCATCAATATCCAGATACCCTTCCAGATGGTCAGCCAGCGCATCAAGGGCTGCATCCACCGTCGCATCATGGTCCCGCGCGTGCGAGCCTGCGCCAAGCCGCGCCAGCAACGCAGCCCGCGCACGGCCATCGGCCAGCAGGCCATGCACGTAAGTGCCCCATATCCGGCCCGAGGCGCTGACCGCGCCATCAGCCCGCCCGCCAAGGTCAACCAGCGGGCGCGCGGCATCAGGGCCTTCGGTGCAGCCAATATGCATCTCGTAGCCATGCAGGGGCACGCGTTCGGGCAGCAATTCGCCGCGCACGTCCTCCAGCCGCTTGTGGCCCTCCAGCACGGTGGTCACGTCCAGCAGGCCCAGCCCTTCCACCGTGGCGGGTGGCCCCTCGATGCCTGCGGGGTCGGCAATGCAGCGGCCCAGCATCTGGTAGCCACCGCATATGCCCAGCACATGCCCGCCCCGGCGCACATGGGCGTGGATGTCGGTATCCCACCCCTCCGCGCGGAGCATGGCCAGGTCGGCAATGGTGGCCTTGGCGCCGGGCAGGATGATCAGGTCACAGTCGGGCAGCACCTGCCCACGCGGCACCATGGTCAGTGATACGCCCTCTTCCGCCGCCAGCGGGTCGAGATCATCGAAATTGGCGATCATGGGCAGGCAGGGCACGGCAATGCGCAGGCCCGCCCCGCGCGGGCCGCCAGCTGCGGCAAGATCGGCCGCGTCCTCGGCTGGCAGGGCGCGCACCCGGTCGAGAAACGGCACGAGGCCCATGGCCTGCCAGCCGGTCATGCGGGCGATCTCGTCCATGCCTGCGGCAAATAGCGCGGGGTCACCGCGCATGCGGTTGACGATAAAGCCGCGGATGCGCCGCGCGTCATCGGGCGCCACCACCACCTTCGTGCCGACCAGGCTTGCAATCACGCCGCCGCGGTCGATATCGCCAATCAGCACCACATCGATATCCGCCGCCTGGGCAAAGCCCATATTGGCGATGTCATCGGCGCGGAGATTGACCTCCGAGGCGGACCCCGCCCCTTCCACCAGCACGATGTCGGCCTGATCGGCAAGAGTGTGGAAACTGCCCAGCACCTCGGGCATCAGCCCGCGCTTGAAGGACTGGAAATCACGCGCGCGCACCTGCCCGCGCATCTGCCCGCGCACCACAAGCTGCGAGCCGGTCATGCCCTGCGGCTTGAGCAGCACCGGATTCATATGCACCGAAAGCGGCACCCCGCACGCCCGCGCCTGCAAGGCCTGCGCACGCCCGATCTCGCCGCCATCAGCGGTTACGGCGGCGTTGTTGGACATGTTCTGCGGCTTGAACGGGCGCACGCGCAGCCCCCGGCGAGTCAAGGCCCGGCACAGCCCCGCCACCAGCACGGACTTGCCCACGCTGGAGCCCGTGCCCTGAAACATGAGTGCGCGCGCCATGCTCAGAACTCGATCCCGGCCTGCGCCTTGACGCCCTTCTTGAAGTGATGCGCCACCTGCGTCATCTCGGTCACGAGGTCGGCAGCCTCGATCATGGCCGGGCGGGCGTTGCGGCCTGTCACCACCACATGCTGCATGGGGGGGCGGGCGGCGATATCGGCCAGCACGTCGTCAATGGGCAGGTAGTCGTAGCGCAGGGCGATGTTGAGTTCGTCCAGGATCACCATACTCACGTCACTGCGCTTCAGCGCGGCGCGGGCCTGATCCCAGGCGGCACGGCAGTTGGCGATGTCTTTCGCGCGGTCCTGCGTGTTCCAGGTAAAGCCCTCGCCCAGCGCATGCCATTCCACCTGATCGCCAAAACGTTCCAGCGCCTTGCGCTCGCCGGTGTTCCACGCGCCCTTGATGAACTGGATCACCACGATCCGCCCGCCATGGGCCAGCGTGCGCAGCGCCATGCCGAAGGCTGCGGTGGACTTGCCCTTGCCCGCCCCCGTATGCACGGCCAGCAGCCCCTTCTCGATGGATTTGCTCTCCACCTCACGGTCCTGCACGGCCTTGCGCTTGGCCATTTTTTCACGGTGGCGGATTTCTTCAGGGGTCAGGGTCATTTCATCTCCATTGGCAGGCCTGCCACCACAAAGACAACACGAGCGGCCCCGCGCGCAATAGCCTGATGCATAAGCCCCGCTTCATCACGAAAGCGCCGCGCCAGCGCATTGTCGGGCACGATGCCCTGCCCCACCTCGTTCGAGACCAGCACCGTAGGCCCCGCGCGGCGCGCGAGGGCGGCCAGCAGCGCCTGCGTTGCTGCGGGAATGTCACGTTCGGCCAGCATGAGGTTGGTCAGCCACAAGGTCAGGCAATCGACCAGCACGGGGCGTGTGCCTGCGGCATCAAGCACGCGGGGCAGGTCGAGCGGTTCCTCCACGGTGTGCCAGTTTGCACCCCGGCGGGCGCGGTGGCGGCTGATGCGGGCATCCATTTCGCCATCATGGGGCTGGCAGGTGGCAAGGTAGGTCCAGGGCGCGGGCCAGGGGGTGAACAGCCCCTCGGCAAACGCGCTCTTGCCCGAGCGCGCGCCACCAAGCACGAAAATGCAGCCCTGCCGGCCTGCTGGCATGGCCTGCGTGCCATCCGCCATCATTTTATCCTCCCCCATCTTGCATCGGCGCGCATAAGACCACACAACGCTGCCCATGCCATCCCGTCTTTCCATACCGCAGGACATGGCCGCGCTGCGCGCGCTGTGCCGCGATCTCCCCGCCGCCGACATGGCCGCCGATGCCGCCATGACCCGCCATGACAGCCAGTTGACCAAGCCACCGGGCAGTCTTGGCCGGCTGGAGGATCTGGCGCGCTGGGCGGGCCAGTGGCAGCGCACCGACCGCCCCCGGGCCGAGCGGGTGGATATCATCGTCTTCGCGGGCAATCATGGCGTGACCGCGCAGGGCGTTACCCCGTGGCCCAGCGATGTCACGCGCCAGATGGTCGAGAATTTTCGCACGGGGGGCGCCGCCATCAACCAGATCGCCCGCGTGGCAGGCGCCCGGCTGCGCGTGGTCGAGGTGGAAGACCTGCGCCCCACGGCAGATTTCACGCACGCCCCCGCCATGGATGAAGCCACCTTCCTGCGCGCCATTGCCACGGGCATGCGCGCGCTCCAGCCAGGCACCGACCTGCTATGCGTGGGCGAGATGGGCATTGGCAACACCACCCCTGCCGCCGCCACCTGCGCCGCCCTGTTTGGCGGGGGCGGCGCGCGATGGGCCGGGCGCGGCACCGGGCTGGATGCGGCGGGCGTGCGCCACAAGGCGGCGGTGATCGACCGCGCACTGGCCCATCACGCCGGAATGCGCGACCCGCTCGAGATCCTGCGCCATGTGGGCGGGCATGAACTCGCGGCCATATTCGGGGCGGTTCTGGCGGCACGGTACAGGGATGTTCCCGTGCTGGTCGATGGCTTCATCTGCACGGCAGCGGTCGCCCCGCTGGGCGTGATGGCGCCGGACGGGCTGGCCCATACGCGGCTGGCCCACTGCTCGGCTGAAGGCGGCCACGCCCACCTTGCCGCCGAGCTGGGGCTGAACCCGCTGCTGGAACTGGGGCTGCGGCTGGGCGAAGGCTCGGGTGCCGGACTGGCCGTGGGGCTGGTGCGCGCGGCGGTGGCGTGCCTGTGCGGCATGGCCACCTTTGCGCAGGCACAGGTGAGCGGGCGGGAATGAGCATCGCGGCCCGACTGCGCGCCGACCTTGTGTGCGGGCTGGGGCTGCTGACCCGCCTGCCCACGGGCTGGCTGGCACATGATGGGCTGCCCTACAGCATGACACGCTCGCTATGGTGCTGGCCCCTGATTGGCGCAGGCGTCAACACGCTTGCGGCCCTGGCCTACGGGGCGGCGCTCTGGCTTGGCCTGGCCCCCCTGCCTGCCGCGGGCTGGTGCGTGGGCCTGCTGCTGCTGGTGTGTGGCGGCCTGCATGAAGATGGGCTGGCCGACATGGCCGATGGCTGCGGCGGTGGCAGTGACCGGGCGCGCAAGCTCGAGATCATGCGCGACAGCCGCGTGGGCAGTTATGGCGTGATGGCGCTGGTCGTGGCCCTGCTGGTGCGGACCACCGCCCTTGCCGCCATGCCGGGGCCGGCGGCACTCGTGGTCCTGCCGGTGGCGGGCGCGCTGGCCCGTGCCGCCATGGCGGGCGTGCTGTGGCGCCTGCCGCCCGCGCGCAACAACGGGCTGGCCAGCACCATGGCCAACCTGCCCCGCACGGCGCTCCTGGCCTGCATGGGCCTTGCCGTGGCGCTGGCCGCGGCACTCCTGCCCGCCTTGAGCGCCCTGACCGCCTGCGCCGTGGCCATGGTGGCCAGCGCGGTCATGTGCCGCCTTGCACGCTGGCAACTTGGCGGACAGACCGGTGACGTTCTTGGTGCAACGGCAGTCGTGACGGAATGCGCAGTTCTGACGGCACTGTGCTGAACGGGGTGCTGCCCTGCTCGATCACCCGCACCGAACCCATGGGCGGCGAGGGCGCCAGCAGGTTGCCCGCCGTGCCCTGCACCATGCCATGCATGAGGCGCAGCGGGCCGCCATGGGTGATGATGGCACAGGACTGGCCACGCTGGTGCATCTCGGTCCAGAAATGGCGCACGCGGGCCCGCAGCGCACTGCCGCTCTCGCCACCGGGGGGGGCAAACCCGCTTACGTCCGCCGCCCATGCATCAAGCGCCGTGCGCGAGATTCGGCTCCACGGACGGCCTTCCCACTCCCCGAAACTGATCTCACGCAGACGTGAATCCACCCTCAACTCCAGATTCATGAATTGCGCCACCCGCTCCGCCACCATACGGCACCGCCGCGCAGGCGACGAGAACAGAATCCGGCACCCCACGCCCTGCATGACGGTGCGCAGGCCATCGGCCATGCGCTCCCAGCCTTCGGCCAGGGCAACGTCGTGTTGGCCGTAACACACGCCTTCCGCGCCCGTTACGGCGGGATGGCGCGCCAGCACTACTGCAAAACGGTCAGTCATCCGCTCCTGCTTTCCAACATGTCGCACCGAGCATCCGCGAAGTTCGTGAACATCGCCATAAGAGCGGCAAGGGGGCAGATACCCGATAAGGACATGCCACTTTTTCGTACCACCCTGTTTGCCAGGATCAAGATTCAAACATACAGGACTAAATAAAGCCTGTTTACAAGAACAACTGTATTCTGCATATCGGCATCTGCACGTTAACACACCTTGATTTGCTAATACCCAGGGTCTGCGCCAGCCAGTTCACCAGACCGGAAGGATAAAGAGCATCATGCGGATATGGGCAAGTGCCTGCCTGCTCCTGTGGCTGCCCGCGAGCGCCAGCGCCGCGGGCCTGTTCAGCGCGACCCATCCCACCCTTGCCTGTGGGGATGATGCCGCCCTGCGTGCCCTGTCCGATCCCGCCCAGCTTGCCCAGCATTCCGCCGCATGGCGCAGGACGCTGCTCAGGCAGGGCGACTGCCATGCCGTGACCCCTGACATAAAGTGGGAAAAGATCGCCAACCGCAACGGGCTGCCGCTCATGCGCCGCGTGCCGCCGGTGCCGGGGCTGGCGCCGCTGTATTTCATGACCGGGGACATCACGCCCTTCGGCGCGCCCGCCCCCGTGCCGGTTCATGT
>NZ_JABJWC010000083.1:0-2500 GCF_013155395.1 Komagataeibacter melomenusus
TGGTTGCGGGGGCAGGATTTGAACCTGCGGCCTTCAGGTTATGAGCCTGACGAGCTACCGGGCTGCTCCACCCCGCGTTAGTGATGGGGAGACTGGAAGACCTGGCGGCGACCGACTTTCCCGTGCCTTAAGGCACAGTATCATGGGCGCTGGGGGTTTTCACGGCCGAGTTCGGGATGGGATCGGGTGGATCATTCCCCGCCATGGCCACCAGGTCATCCAGTCTCCCCTGTGATGGGGTTGGACGGGATGTGGATGGGTTGGTGTGTATGGTTGTATGTGTTGAGAGTGGATGACTGCTGTGCATGTGTGTTGCCCTTTTGAGGGGGCTTTGGAATGAGCCTATTGGGCGATTAGGACCAGTCAGCTGCACGCATTACTGCGCTTCCACACCTGGCCTATTGACGTGATGGTCTATCACGGCCCTTGGGGAGACCTTGTTTTGAGGTGGGTTTCCCGCTTAGATGCTTTCAGCGGTTATCCCGTCCACACTTAGCTACCCGGCTGTGCCGCTGGCGCGACAACCGGTGCACCAGAGGTATGTTCATCCCGGTCCTCTCGTACTAGGGACAAATCCTCTCAAGTCTCCAACACCCACGGCAGATAGGGACCGAACTGTCTCACGACGTTCTAAACCCAGCTCACGTACCACTTTAATCGGCGAACAGCCGAACCCTTGGGACCTGCTCCAGCCCCAGGATGTGATGAGCCGACATCGAGGTGCCAAACCTCCCCGTCGATGTGGACTCTTGGGGGAGATCAGCCTGTTATCCCTAGAGTACCTTTTATCCGTTGAGCGATGGCCCTTCCACGCGGGACCACCGGATCACTATGGCCGACTTTCGTCTCTGATCGAGCTGTCACTCTCACAGTCAGGCGGGCTTATGCCATTGCACTCGACAGCCGGTTTCCGACCGGCCTGAGCCCACCATCGCGCGCCTCCGTTACACTTTGGGAGGCGACCGCCCCAGTCAAACTGCCCACCATGCAGGGTCCCGGACCTGGCTAACAGGCCTCGGTTAGACATCAGAAACAGTCAGGGTGGTATTTCAAGGATGGCTCCACCGGAACTGGCGCCCCGGTTTCAAAGCCTCCCACCTATCCTACACAGAATGTCTCTGATGCCACTGCAAAGCTGCAGTAAAGGTTCATAGGGTCTTTCCGTCTGACCGCGGGTACCCCGCATCTTCACGGGGAATTCAATTTCGCTGAGCCGATGCTGGAGACAGCGGGGAAGTCGTTACGCCATTCGTGCAGGTCGGAACTTACCCGACAAGGAATTTCGCTACCTTAGGACCGTTATAGTTACGGCCGCCGTTTACCGGGGCTTCAATTCGGTGCTTGCACACCTCCTCTTAACCTTCCGGCACCGGGCAGGCGTCAGGCCGTATACGTCGTCTCTCGACTTCGCACAGCCCTGTGTTTTTACTAAACAGTCGCTACCCCCTGGTCTGTGCCACCCGCCCATGGTTGCCCACTGACGGGTCTTGCTTATCCCGAAGTTACGCAAGTAATTTGCCTAGTTCCTTCAGCATCGTTCTCTCAAGCGCCTTGGTATTCTCTACCAGTCCACCTGTGTCGGTTTCGGGTACGGTCTATATGCCAGAGCTATTTCCTGGAATACGCCAAAAGCCAGATCAATCCGATAAGACCTGACAACATATTGTATTCGTCACTTCTGGCAGGCCCGGGAATATTTGCCCGGTTTCCATCGACTACGGCTTTCGCCCTCGCCTTAGGGGCCGGCTCACCCTGCGCGGATTAACCTTGCGCAGGAACCCTTGGACTTTCGGCGACAGTGTTTCTCGCACTGTTTGTCGCTACTCATGTCAGCATTCGCACTTCCGATATCTCCAGAGAGGGTCACCCCGTCTCCTTCACAGACCTACGGAACGCTCCGCTACCGCGCATTCATAGAATGCACCCACAGCTTCGGCACGTGGCTTGAGCCCCGTTACATTTTCGGCGCAAGGTTTCTATTAGACCAGTGAGCTATTACGCTTTCTTTAAAGGATGGCTGCTTCTAAGCCAACCTCCTGGTTGTTTTGGAATCCTCACATCCTTTCCCACTTAGCCACGATTTGGGGGCCTTAGCTGGTGGTCTGGGCTGTTTCCCTCTCGACAATGGACCTTAGCACCCACTGTCTGTCTGCCGAGCTCATACTTCCGGGTATTCGGAGTTTGGTTAGGTTTGGTAAGGCTTTGGGCCCCCCTAGCCCATCCAGTGCTCTACCCCCCGGGGTAATACTCGACGGTCTACCTCAATAGATTTCGCGGAGAACCAGCTATTTCCGAGTTTGATTGGCCTTTCACCCCTAGCCACAGCTCATCCCCGACTTTTTCAACAGGCGTGGGTTCGGCCCTCCAGTGCGTGTTACCGCACCTTCAGCCTGGCCATGGCTAGATCACTCGGTTTCGGGTCTTCTGCCAGCAACTCGTCGCCCTATTCAGACTCGCTTTCGCTGCGCCTACACCTAACGGCTTAAGCTTGCTGCAAACA
>NZ_JABJWC010000084.1 GCF_013155395.1 Komagataeibacter melomenusus
GGTTTTTTATGCAGGTTGGTCTCGATCCGCTCGAAAACCGAATAGCAGGCCAGCAGTTCCGGCGTGGAAATGCCATGCAGCAGGCGGCTCGACACGGCCTCCACCGCATGGCGCACCTGGCGGGCGGTGCGTTCGCCCTTTTCCGTCAGGCTGACGATCTTGGAGCGTTTATCTTCATGATCGGGGGAACGGAACACGAGGTCGCGGCGTTCGAGTACATCAAGCAGGCGGGCGACGGATGGGGCTTCGATTTCAAGTACGCGCACGAGGTCTGTCTGGCGCACGGGCGGCGGCAGCAGGCCAAGATACAGGACAGGCCGCCATGTGGCTTCGGTCAGGCCATATTCGCGCAGGTCGTGATCGACCTGCCGGCGCCACGCGGCGCCAAGCCGGGCGAGACGGCGACCGAAAGACAGTTCCTTCTTGTTGCGCTCCAGATCGGGCATCGGGTTCCGCCAGCGGGGACATACAGGTATTAAGCATGCAAACCATTTGCGTGCTTAGTATGTCCGGAAGCTGCACGTTTCCAGAAAACGCGAATGTGAGCCAATGCAATTTCAGCATGGATACTATCTGGCAATGACGTGGATCATTGCCAGACAGTCGGGGCGTGGCGGTCTGCTGGCGTTATCTGCCGCGACCGGCGAGGCTGCGCAGCAGCCCCCATACCGCCCGGAAGGTGTGGCGGGTCAGCGGGCCTGCCACCGTGGTGGCCACGGCGGACAGGGCCACGGTCTGCCGCAGTTCGTTCAGGGCGTGCTCGCGGGCGAATCGCACGCGGATTTCCTCTGGCGTCATGTAGGAGCGGCGGCCCATCACCAGGCCCATGAGCACCACCAGCACATCGGCCGCGAAGACCATGGCCGCAGCGCCAAGGGCGCTGAAGCCCAGGGTCTGGTAACAGAAGGCCCACAGCAGGCCATGGCCTGAAATGACGGCAAAGAAGGCAAATATGGCTGCCACAACCAGGAACGCGGCCTGACGACCAAGACGGATCGCCATCAGTTTACGTAGGGTCAGCTCCCCTTCAATGATGGTTTTACCGATTTCGCCTATTCTCATGATGCTCGCATGTCCTCTGGTTACGGCAGGCTAGAATGCCTTATTTCGTTGCGCGGCCAAGAAAGTAGCCGATCACCGAGAAAATGGCGATAGCCACGAGCGAACGAGCGCGTGAGCCGCCTTTTTTTGGGGCATGCTCTTCCAGGCTTTCACGCGCCTGGCCCGCCAGCTTCTCGGCCTTGCCCGCCACGTCATGCAGCGCCTGTTTGCCATGCGTGTGCAGCAGGGTTTCAATGTGGCTTTTCAGGGCCTGCAGGTCTTCGTGGGTGACGTTCTTGATGGTGTCCGTGGTCTTGCTCATTGTCGTTTCCTTTTTAGGACGGGTGAAGCGGATAATCCTCTGGCAAGGAGGTAACCATTGCTTATAACGCTTTATCCCCCCAGTCAGGTTTCTGTTATCGCATGTCTCCTTTCTCCATACGGCTGGTTGCCAGGGCGCTGGCGGCCTCCCCCGGCGCGTCGGGCCTGTCCTTTTCGGCGGCGGCCGGGTCATGCCTGGCCATTGTCAATGAGCAGGCGGCCTGCCTGAGCATGGTTGCCGACCTGCTGGCCGGCCATGTGCCGGCAGGCGCGGGGCAGGTCATGGTCGATGGCGTGGATGTCACGTCCCGCCCGCCCGCGACCCGCCCGTGCACGCTGGTTGGCTGGCGCGATCCTGTGTTCATGCACATGAACGTGCAGGCCAACCTTGCCTTCGGGCTGCGGGCGCGGGGCATGGAGTCGCAGGCGGTGCTGGCGCGGGTGCGCGGCGTGCTGGCCCTGCTGGGTCTTGACGGGCTGGAGCAGGCCCGCCCGGCCACGCTCACCCCCGAGCAGGCGCTGCGTGTCATGCTGGGCCGCGCCCTGGTGTTCGAGCCGCCCGTTATGGTGCTTGAAGATGTCTTTGCCCCGCTGCCCGCCGCCAGCCGCCGCGCCATGCGCCGCCTGGTCGCCCGGCTTGTGCGCGCGCGCGGGCTGTGCGTGGTGCTGCTGACCCGCGCGCGTGAGGATGCCCTGCTGCTGGGCGATACGATCGCCTGCATGCACGGCATGGAGGTGCTGCAGGTGGGCACGGCGCGCGACCTGTTCGAACGCCCTGCCTGCGACCGCGTGGCCACCGAGTTTGGTGATGCCAATGCCCTGACCGTGCGCGTGGCCAGCGTGGAGGATGACGTAGCCCTTGCCCACCTGCCCGGCGGCCTGCCGGTCGAGGCCATGGCCAAGCCCGGTGTCGTGGCGGACCAGTTGGCGACCCTGTGCATCCGGCCTGACCGGGTGGCCGTGATGTTTCCCTCCCGCCCCGGCATGACGGGGGCCGACCCCGATGCACCGCCCCTGCTTGAGGCCACGCTGACCGACATGCGCCAGATGGGCGATCACGTGCTGCTGCGCCTGCGGCTGGAAAATGGGGCGGAACTGCTCGTGCGCCGCCCGCCCACCGCAGCCCTTCAGCGCGTGGCGCCGGGGCAGGCGGCGGTGCTGGCGTGGCAGCCCGCGCAGGCAATGGCCTTTCCGTTCCGGGGTGAAATGGGGTAGCGTCCGCCATCTTCCGCCCCTACCCGAACGCCCCTGCCCGAAAGGCTGCTTTCCACCCGTGTTCCAGATCGTGTCCCGTCGCGCCCTCAGTACCATCCTGCCCGGCCTGCTCGCAGCCGTGATCGCCCTGCCCGTGCCGTGGGCGGGCGTGCAGGCGGCTGCCCGCATCCATCATGGCCCGGCACTGGTGGTGGCCAGCACGGAGCCGATGCTGGATCAGGCGCAGAAGGTGGCGTTTTTCCAGCCTTTTACGCAGGCCACGGGGCAGGTGGTCACGCGCCGGGCCTGGACGGGGGGCCTGCCGGATCTCGAGTCCCATGGTATGCAGGCCGGGGCCTGGTCGCTTGTCTTTGCCGAGGACAGCACCATCCGCGCCGCCTGCGTGCAGGGTCTCGTGGTGCATCTGGCAGGCAGTGCCACCAACCCCGATGGCTGCGGCACGCCGGGGCTGGCAACACAGGTCGTGGTGGCATGGGACCAGACATGGCGTGATACCGCGCCGCGATGGAATGATTTCTGGGATGTCGTGCGTTTTCCGGGCAAGCGCGGCCTGCGGCGCGACCCGCGCACCACGCTCGAGATCGCGCTGCTGGCCGATGGCGTGCCGCCAGACCAAGTGTATGGCCAGTTGGCCACGCCGCAGGGCGTTGACCGCGCCTTTCGCAAGCTCAGCCAGCTGCGTCCTTATATAACGTGGTGGTCCACCGCCAATGAAGCCGCCAGCCTCCTGTCACGCAAACAGGTGCTCATGGGCAGCGCACCGCTTGAGGCCGTGAGCGGCCTCGCCCCGCCCGGGGCGCAGGGGCGCATTGGCATCAATACCGACATGGCGCTGTCCTATGACCTGTCATGGGCGGTGGTGGCGGGCCAGCCTGCCGGGCAACTGGGCCGCTCGCGCGACCTGCTGCACTTCATTGTCCAGCCAGACCGGCAGGGTGCCTTCATGGCGGCGGTGCCCGCATTGGCCGCCGGTTCGGCCCATCCGGCGGCCCTGCTGCCCATGGATGTACAGTTCTGGCAGGTGCATTATGCCCCCCTCTCGCGGCGGTTCGAACTATGGCTGCACAAGGCGGGCTGATGCTGCCCGCCCTTGCCACCCACCCGCTGGGCGCGCTGGTGGCCGATGGTTGCGGCACGGCGCTGGGGCTCGGGCTGGCCTGCCTGCTGGTGCTGGGGGCGCAGGCCCTGCTGCACCGGGTCTGGCCCGCGCGCTGCGTGGTGCTGCGCGGCCTCATGCTGGCCCTCATGCTGCCGGGGCTGGGGCTGGCGTTGCTATGGCCGGGCCTTGCGGGGCACGGCGGTGGCATGGTCAGCGTGGCGCAGGGGGCGCTCGTGGCGCCTGCGGCCCTGTGGCCGCTGCTGCGCGTGCTTGATGCGGTGCCGCCCGGCCTGTCGCGCACGGCGCGCGGGCTGGGGGCTGGAGGACGGGCGCGGCTGCGGCTGCTGTGGCTGCCCCTGCTGGCGGCCCCGGTGGCGGGGGTGGGCGCGTTCTGCGCGGTGATGACCGTGCTATGCGCCATGGCGGCGGTGGCACTGCAATGAAGACTGACACATGCGATATGGCAGGACGACATCATGACCGATGAGACCCCCCCCTTCTGGGAGACGACGCCGCTTGCGCAGATGACCCGCGCGCAATGGGAATCGCTGTGCGATGGTTGCGGGCGGTGCTGCCTGCACAAGCTGCGCGAGGACGAGACGGATGAGGTTCTGTTCACCGATGTCGCCTGCCGCCTGCTCGATACCACGACCTGCCTGTGCACCGATTACGCCCACCGCCACCGCCGCGTGCAGGACTGCATCAGCCTGACGGCGGAGATGCTGGCCGATATCGACTGGCTGCCGCCCACCTGCGGTTACGTGCTGGTGCGCGATGGCGAGCCGCTGCCGTGGTGGCACCCGCTGGTGTCCGGCACGCACGAGACGGTGCATGAGGCGGGCATATCGGTCAGTGGCCGGGTGATCAGCGAGCGCCGCGCGGGCCTGCTGGAAGACCATATCATCGACTGGCCCGGCGAGGCCCCGAAGGATGCATTCTGCCGCACCCGCCCGCGCGGGCGCTGATGGCCCCGCGCGTGGAGCAGGAAGACGGGCTTGAACGCGTGCCCATCGCATCGGGGTCGGTTCCGGTGCTCTGGCGTGTTTCCGCGCGGGCGCGGCGGATTTCCATGCGGATCGACCCCGTGGCGGGGCATGTGGTCATGACCCTGCCGCGCACGGCCGGCAGGGCGGATGGGCTGGCCCTGCTCCGCGCCCATTCCGGCTGGGTCGCGGCCGGTCTTGCGCGCCTGCCGCCTGGCGCCGAACTGCGCCATGGCGGGCATGTGCTGCTTGATGGCCAGAGCCGCGAAATCGTGCACTGCCCCGAGGCCCGGCGCGGCGTGTGGCTGGAAGAGGGCCGCCTGCATGTGAGTGGCGCGGCCGCGTTCATCTCCCGGCGCGTACTGGCCTACCTGCGCGCGCAGGCGCAGGTGCTGCTGCCCGCGCGGCTGCGCCTTCAGGCCGAAGCCTGTGGCCTGCGCCCCACGCAACTGCGCCTGCGCGATACGAAAAGCCGCTGGGGCAGTTGCTCATCCGATGGCAGCATCATGCTGTGCTGGCGGCTGGTCATGGCGCCTCAGGAGGTGCAGCATTACATCATCGCCCATGAACTCGCCCATCTGCGGCACATGAATCACGGCCCGGATTTCTGGCTGCTGGTCGATCAGCTGACGCCCCACCGCCGCCAGGCCGAGAAATGGCTGCGCGCCAATGGGGCGAGCCTGCACCGGCTGGTGGGCTGAAAGGAAAAAAGTAAAAGTTTTTGGGTGCCGCCTTTTTTCAGGGCCTGTTGGGAATTATCGTGAATTGATGATTGCAGCGGAGAGATAAATCATCGCTGCGAATGATCTGTCTGTCTTGTCGCTCCGCGTGGCGATACG
>NZ_JABJWC010000085.1 GCF_013155395.1 Komagataeibacter melomenusus
CGGGAATGATGCCCTGCACAGTGCGGCGGCCGGACAGTTCTGCGCCGGGATTGCGGCCCGTACGCGCGGCAAGGTGCTGTGGATCGTCACCCGCCAGGATGTATTTGCCCCTTCCCTGAAGCAGGTCGGTCTGTCGGCACGGCGAACCATCTATGTCGAGGCACGCTCGGACGTCGATGTGCTGGCCTGTTTCGAGGAAGGACTGCGGCATGGCGGCCTTGGGGCCGTAGTTGCCGAGGTGGCGCGTCTGTCCATGACGGCCTCACGCCGTCTGCAACTGGCGGCCGAGACGTCCGGTTCCCTCGGCATCGCCATCCGACGCTGGCGGCGGCAAACGGATGCGGCGGATTTCGGCCAACCCACAGCTTCCGTCACACGCTGGCGGGTCTCCGTCCTGCCATCCGTCCCGCTGCCGGTTCCCGGCGTCGGAAGACCGCGCTGGTTGCTGGAACTGATCCGCGCCCGCGCAGGCGAATGTGCCGATTTTGAAGTGGAGGCCTGTGATGGCAAGGGTCGTCTCTTTTTACCTGCCGCTCTGGCCGACGGGTCGGATCAGGAAGCGGCTGGGCAAAGACGCGCCAGCGCCTGAAGTGCCGCTGGCACTGGCCGGTCGTGAAGGACGGCGACGGGTCGTGCTGTCGGTCGATCTCGCCGCCCGGAAGCTGGGGCTGCGCCCCGGCACGCCGGTAGCCAAGGCCCAGGCGCTCTATCCCGATCTGGTGCTGATGGACGCTGATCCCGACGGTGACCGGCTGGGTCTTGAAAAGCTGGCCCTGTGGTTCCAGCACCGTATCGCGCCCATCGTGGCCGTCGATGCGCCGGACGGGCTGGTGCTCGACACGACGGGGGCGGATCATCTGCATGGCGGTGAACTCCCCATGCTCAAGGACATGGTTCATCGCATGGCGGGCGCCGGCTTTCGGGCAAAAGCTGTGGTGGCGGACACATGGGGCGCCGCGCACGCCATCGCCCGCTATGGTAGGGCACCGATTGCCATTGTGCCCTCAGGCGGAACAGCCTCTGCTCTGGCCGATCTCCCGGTTGAAGCACTGCGTCTGCCCTCCACCATTATCGAGGGGCTGGCCACGTTGGGGGTATCCCGCATCGGGCAACTAACCGCCATGCCCCGCGCCCCTCTGGCCCTGCGGTTCGGTCCGGATGTGGCCCGCAGGCTGGATCAGGCGTTCGGGCGCATTGGGGAGGCCATCGTACCAGTCCGCCCGGTCGATCCGGTCGAGGTCAGCCGGAACTTCGCTGAACCCATCGGGGCTGCGGAGACCATTGCCCGCTACATCGGCAAGCTGGTGCCGCTGCTGTGTCAGGGACTGGACGAGCGTGGACAGGGCGTGCGGCGTCTCGACCTGCTGCTGCATCGGGTGGACAGCCGCACCGAGGCGATCCGGGTGGCCACGGCCATGCCGGTGCGCGACGTCAAGCGCCTGACCCGGCTGCTGTGCGAGAAGATCGAAACCATCAATCCGGGCTTTGGGATCGAACGCATGGTGCTGATCGCCTCTTTGGCCGAACTCATGGACCGGCGGCAGACCGTCTCCTCCCTGATCGCCGAGGAAGAGGCCGATGTGTCCGACCTGATCGACACGCTGGCCAACCGTGTCGGCACGCAGGCGCTGTACCGGTTTGCTCCGGTGGAAAGCGACCTGCCCGAACGCTCCTTCTGCCGCGTGCCCGCGCTGGCGCCCGAGGAGACGAAGGACTGGCCCGAGCACTGGTCACGTCCAACACGCCTGCTGGCGCGGCCGGAACCCGTGCAGGCGATGGCGGAACTGCCGGATCAACCGCCACTGTTCTTCATCTGGCGGGGCGTGCGACGGAAAGTGAAATGCGCCGACGGGCCGGAGCGTGTCTTTGGCGAATGGTGGAAGAATGACGCCGAACTGACCATCGCCCGCGATTATTTCCGAGTCGAAGACACCAGCGGCGAGCGGTTCTGGCTCTACCGGGCGGGTGATGGTGAGCACGGCGAGACCGGCTCGCAGGCCTGGTTTCTGCATGGGATTTTCGGATGAATATCTCGGCACCGCGCTACGCTGAACTTCAGGTGACGACCTATTTCTCGTTCCTGCGTGGAGCCTCCTCGCCGATCGAACTGTTCGAACAGGCAAAGGCGCTAGGCATCGAAGCTCTTGGTATCTGCGACCGCAATTCCCTGGCAGGCATGGTGCAGGCATACGGAGCGGCGAGGGCTACCGGCGTCCGGCTGGTCGTCGGCTGTCGCCTCGACCTGGCCGATTCCCCGCCCGTAATGGTCTATCCGACCGACCGCGTGGGCTACGGCCGACTGTGTCGTCTGCTCACCATAGGCAAGGCCCGAGCCGGCAAGGGGAAATGCCATCTGCTCTGGGAGGATCTTGTCGCCTGGGGTGAAGGCCAGATCGTCGTCATGATCCCGGACACGGCGGATGATGCCTGCGCCCTGCATCTTCGCAAACTGAAAGAGGCTTTTGCCGATCGCGCCTACATGGCGCTCACCCTGCTGCGCCGTCCCAATGACCAGATGCGGCTTTATGAACTGGCGAACCTGGCGCATCAGGCACGTGTGCCAACCGTTGTAACCAACGACGCGCTGTTTCACACCCATGACCGGCGCATTCTGCAGGATGTCGTGACCTGCATCCGCCACAACACCACCATCGATGAGGCAGGCTTTGTCCGCGAACGTCATGCCGACCGCTATCTCAAACCGCCTCAGGAAATGGCCAGGCTGTTCGTGCGCTATCCAGAAGCGGTGGCCCGGACCATGGACATTGTGGAGCGCTGCCGCTTCTCACTTGATGATCTGGCCTATCAGTATCCCGATGAAGTCTCTGTGCCTGGTCAGACGCCCCAGCAGGCGCTGGAAACGCTGACCTGGGAGGCTGCGACACGCACCTATCCAGAAGGCATTCCGGATGAGGTCTGCCAGAGCCTGAACCACGAACTCAGCCTGATCGGACGGATGCAATACGCACCGTATTTCCTGACCGTGAACAGCATTGTCCGCTATGCACGCAGTCAGGATATTCTCTGCCAGGGCCGTGGATCGGCTGCCAATTCTGCCGTTTGCTACGTGCTCGGCATTACTGCCATCGATCCGGCCCGCAACTCGCTGCTGTTCGAACGCTTCGTCTCCGAAGAGCGGGGTGAGCCGCCGGATATCGACGTCGATTTCGAACACGCACGACGCGAGCAGGTTATCCAGTGGGTCTATGAGCATTACGGTCGCGACCGGGCGGCCCTGACAGCAGTGGTGATCCGTTATCGTGCCAAAGGGGCCTTGCGGGACGTCGGCAAGGTCATGGGACTACCGGAGGATCTGATCCGCACGCTGTCTGGCCAGATCTGGGGTTGGGGGCGCAAGCTGGATGATGAGGCCCTCAATGACACCGGCATTGACCTGTCCGACCGGCGCATCCGCCTAACACTGGAGCTGGCACGTTGCCTGATCGGCGTGCCCCGCCATCTGTCACAGCATCCCGGTGGTTTTGTGCTGACGCATGACCGGCTGGATGAACTGGTGCCCATTGAGCCGGCCTCGATGGAGCAGCGCCAGATCATCGAATGGGACAAGGACGATATCGACGTCCTGAAATTCATGAAGGTCGATATCCTTGCGCTTGGCATGCTGACCTGCATGAAAAAGGGGCTGGACCTTCTGGCCGAACACAAGGGCCAGCACTTCACGCTCCAGACCCTCCCGGCTGAAGATCCGCGCACCTACGCCATGATCCGCAAGGCTGACACGATCGGTGTGTTCCAGATCGAGAGCCGGGCACAGATGTCCATGCTTCCACGGCTCAAGCCGCGTGTGTTCTATGACCTGGTCATTGAAGTGGCCATCGTCCGCCCCGGCCCCATACAGGGTGATATGGTCCACCCTTATCTCCGCAGACGCGAAGGGATCGAACCGGAAAACTATCCCACCCCGGAACTGGAAAAGGTTCTGAAAAAGACGCTCGGGATCCCGTTGTTTCAGGAACAGGCGATGCAGGTCGCCATGATCTGCGCGGGGTTTACCGCCGCCGAGGCCGATCAGTTGCGTCGGGCCATGGCGACCTTCAAGAATACTGGGACCGTCTCGCAGTTTCAGACACGCCTGATCAATGGCATGCGCGCCAACGGGTATGATGAGGAATTCGCTCAGAGGATCTACCAGCAACTGGAGGGCTTCGGTTCTTACGGATTTCCCGAGAGCCACGCGGCCAGTTTCGCCATTCTGGCCTATTCATCGTCGTGGATGAAATGCACCCATCCCGATGTGTTTCTGGCATCACTCCTGAACAGCCAGCCGATGGGGTTCTATGCGCCGGCGCAGCTTGTCCGTGATGCGCGTGAGCACGGCGTGGAGGTCCGGTCTGTGTGTGTGAATACCTCACGCTGGGACAGCACGCTGGAAGGACCGGAAAGCTACAATGGCCGATTTGCCGTGCGGCTGGGCATGAGTCTGGTGAAGGGACTAGCCAATGACGATGCGGCCCGGATTGTTGCCGCGCGAGCCTCGCGCCCGTTTACCTCGATCGATGACCTGTGGCGTCGGGCCGGTGTGAAGGCGGCAGCTCTGACCCATCTGGCCGAAGCGGATGCGTTCCGGCCTTCGCTCGGGCTGGCACGGCGCGAGGCTCTCTGGGCGATCAAGGCTCTGCGCGATGAACCATTGCCCCTGTTTGCGGCAGGCCAGGTAACGCGGGAAGCTGAAGAACCGGATGTGCTGCTGCAACCCATGCGCGACGGGGCCGAGGTGGTGCGGGATTACAACCGGCTTGGCCTGACCCTGCGGGATCATCCCCTGACCTTCCTACGCAAGGATCTTCAGGCCAGGGACATCATGTCCTGTCGGCAGGCGCTGGCGGCAAAGGATGGGAAGCGTCTCACCGTGGCGGGGCTGGTGCTGGTCCGGCAGCGACCGGGCTCCGCCGAAGGCGTGGTGTTCATGACCCTGGAGGACGAGACGGCCAACATGAACGTCATCATCTGGCCGGATCTATTCGATGCGAACCGGCGCGTGGTACTGGGCGGGCAGATGCTGGCCGTGACAGGCATGCTCCAGAAGGAAGGTGACGTCGTGCATCTGGTCGCGAAGGAGATCACCGACCTTTCCGGGCTGCTCGCGGACGTCGGTAATCGCTCCTCTACGGAGAGCCCCCATGCCAACGCTTCCACCGGCGAGCGTATCGTCGTCAGATCGCGCAATTTCCACTGAGCAACGAGGCTAAGGACAGACATCACACAATCGTGAAGCACCCCGATTTCAGCCCAACCTACGCTGGAGTTTCACTCCCAGTTGCATCCTATACGCATCCTGCGCGGGAATTCAGGACGCAAAAAAGCCGCCTCTATGGGCGGCGTTTTTTGTTAGATATCAGTATGTTCGGCTTGGTTGCGGGGGCAGGATTTGAACCTGCGGCCTTCAGGTTATGAGCCTGACGAGCTACCGGGCTGCTCCACCCCGCGTTAGTGATGGGGAGACTGGAAGACCTGGCGGCGACCGACTTTCCCG
>NZ_JABJWC010000086.1 GCF_013155395.1 Komagataeibacter melomenusus
ATCCAGGATCTGGCCTGACATCGGCAAATACCCGGCGTTGCGCAGGGTGGCATCAAAGCGGTTGAACAGCCCATCGATCGCACCCGCCTGGGTCAGACGCTTTTGACACAGCCAGACCGTTTTGGCATCCGGCACCCGATCTGAAAGTCCCAGACCAAGGAAACGCATAAAGGAGAGGCGATCGTTGATCAGATATTCCGTCCGCTCATCAGACAAATTGTTGAGCGTCTGGATCACCAGAATTTTGAACATCAGCACAGGATCAAATGGCGGTCGTCCGCCTTTGCTGCCGTCAGAATACGCCAGAGCCTTCTCCAGGTCAGGGCGGAAGACTTCAAAATCCACAGTCCGGGAAAATGCTTCGAGCTGATCACCAAGCCCGCTCAAGCGGGCAAGCCGCTCTTCAACGTCAAAAAATCCCGTCTGCTTCATGATCCATACTCCAATCAACGCAAGGAAAATGGAATCACAGAGCAGACCTCAATACCAGAGGGTTTTTCGAACCCTCCATCTGTATCGATCATTATTGCACGGATTGTATGGTATATGGTCGAATGGAATATCATCGAATGTATGGAAATTCCATCCCATGTCAGCATACCCCTATCTCGCCCACTGGAAAGAAGAGATCAGCCGGAGTCCGAACGCGATTTACATGACGCTGGCCGATGCCCTGGCGCTTTCCATCCGCAAGGGCGACCTGAGGGAAGGCGACAGGTTGCCACCACAGCGCACGATCGCGGAGTATCTCGGCACCAATCTGACGACCGTGACCCGGGCCTTTACCGAGGCCCGCCGACGCGGCCTGATTGACGCAACGGTCGGCCGAGGAACCTTTGTCCGTGTCGGCGCGGGGGAAAGCCACTGGCGCCATACGGGACCGGCTGTGGTGGATCTGACCATGAACCTGCCACCGATCCCGCAGGAACCACCGCTTCAGCGGATCATCCAGAGCGACATCGCAGCCATCCTGAAACAGCAGGATCTGAACAGCCTGATGTCCTACCGGGTGACGGGTGGCACACAGGAAGAACGCCAGCTTGGCGCGAAATGGATCGCGCCCGTCATCGGTCAGCGGCGAACGGATGAAATCCTTGTCTCACCTGGTGCCCAGAGCGCTCTGGCGGCCACTGTCAGCACCCATACCCAGCCGGGCGATGTGATTGTCACCGACCGTATTGCCTATCCCGGCATCCGGACCATCGCGGCGCAGTTCGATCTTATTCTGGTCGGCGTGGACAGCGACATGGACGGGATGATGCCGGACCAGCTCGATCGCGTCTGCGCCGAACATCATCCCCGGATGCTCTACTGCATTCCGACCATCCACAATCCCACCACGGCCACGATGTCCCTGCAACGACGCAAGGATATCCTGAAGGTTGCCCAGCATCATCATCTGCATATTGCCGAGGATGACCCCTACAGCCTGCTGATGGACAATCCGCTACCGGCGCTGGCAGCACTCGACCATAGCCGTGTCAGCTACGTGGCTACCCTTGCCAAGACGCTCAGTCCGGGCCTGCGCATCGCCTATGTGGCCCTGCCCAATGCGGACATGACCCGACGGGTCGCGGCGGCCATCCGGGCCATTGCGCTCACCAATGCCGGTCTGCTCAGCGCGCTGACGGCGCGGTGGATGCAGACAGGGCAGGCGCATACGATCCTGCACGCCATCCAGAAAGAACTGCGCCTGCGCCAGTCCATTGCCCGCAGGGTGCTGGGGGAGGGGCATTGCATGAACCCCGACGGGCCGCATGTGTGGCTGAAACTGCCGGACTGGTGGGGCAGTGCGGATTTTGTGGCCTATGCCCGCAGGCGGGGACTGGCGCTGGTGCCCAGCACCGTTTTCACCATCAGTGGCGAGCCGCCGCAGCGGGCCCGGATTGCATTGGGCAGCGCACCGGATGCTGCAAGCCTTGAGGAATCCCTGCATGGCGTGCTGTCGGTCCTGCAACACAAACGCTCACCCGGCTTTGCCGATATTGTGTGACCTGCGCGCAGTGTCTGGAATCGATGGGACCATCTGATTCCGGGGCGCGCCATGCGGGCACACGGAAAAACAAAAAGGCACTTCATTCACGACTGCGTGATTATAAAATCAAGCTAAAACAGACCTTTATGGATACACCTTACGATTGTATGGTTGTCGTATATTTCTTGTATGCCTCTGTCGTGGCAGGATGGCGGCATGTAATCTGATTTGATCCGTTTGTACCTTTTTCATAAGGCATACAATATTTTGGCTCTCTGCCATCCCGTGCCACGTTTGCCTCGGCAACGCGGTCAGTCCCGGCTCCCTGCCGGAGACCGCAGCACACGGGAGAGATACCATGCCGAAAGTCGAACACGCTCCGTACAAAGACGGCGACTGCTTCGTCAATTATGAAAACAAGGTTTTTGAGGACGTCAAAGCCCAGCCCGGCGAAAAAGCCCTCATCACCTTCCACACCGTCGCCAATGAAGGCTCGGTCGGGTTCGTCAACCTGCTGCAGGCCACCCGCCTGATCCGCAAGGGCTTCGAGACGTCGGTGCTGCTATATGGACCGGGTGTCACCCTTGGTGTGCAGCGCGGCTTTCCCCGTCTGGGCGACGAAGCCTTTCCGGGGCACATGAACTGCAACAAGCAGATCGCAAAAATCCTTGAGGAAGGCGGAAAGGTCTATGCCTGCCGCTTCGCGCTTCAGGCCCTCTACGGCTACGGCGAGCAGAACCTGATCCCCGGCATCACGCCCATCAACCCGCAGGACGTGCTCGACATCATCCTGCTGGCCCGGCGCGACAACGCCTTCATCCTCAATACCTGGACCCTCTGAAGGCCGAAGGGAGGACCGTACGCCATGTCCCGTATCGTTCGTGCCGCAGCCATCCAGATCAGCCCCGTCCTTGGTGACGATGGTCTGGGAACTGCCCGGAAAGTCTGTCAGGCCATCCGCGAGGCCGCCGAAAAAGGCGTGAAACTGGCGGTCTTTCCCGAAACCTTTGTGCCGTACTATCCCTATTTCTCGTTCATCCAGCCGGCTTTCCGCTTCGGTGGGGAGCATCTGGCGCTTTACGAACGCGCCGTCGTCATTCCCGGTCCGGTCACCGACATGGTGGCCGAGGCCGCGCGCCAGACCGGCATGGTCGTGGTGCTGGGCGTGAACGAGCGCGATTTCGGCACGCTCTACAACACCCAGATCATCTTCGACGCCACGGGTGAAATCCTGCTCAAACGCCGCAAGATCACGCCCACCTACCATGAACGCATGGTCTGGGGGCAGGGCGATGGCGCAGGGCTGAAAGTGGTGGACAGTGCCGCCGGTCGCATTGGCGCACTGGCCTGCTGGGAGCATTACAACCCGCTCGCCCGCTACGTGCTGATGACCCAGCATGAGGAAATCCATTGCGCCCAGTTCCCCGGTTCGCTGGTAGGGCAGATCTTTGCCGACCAGATGGAAGTCACTATCCGGCATCATGCGCTGGAATCAGGCTGCTTTGTGGTGAACGCCACGGGTTGGCTGACGGAAGAGCAGATCAAGGAAATAGCCCGCGATCCCGCGCTGGAAGGGCCGCTGCGGGGTGGGTGTTTCACGGCCATCGTCTCGCCCGAGGGCAAGCTGCTGGGCACGCCGCTGACGGAAGGCGAGGGGATGGTGATTGCTGATCTCGACTTCGCGCTGATTACCAAGCGCAAGCGGATGATGGATTCCGTGGGGCATTACGCACGCCCCGAACTGCTCAGCCTGCTGCTCGACCGGCGGCCTGCCCGCACCGTTCATTACGTTGGTGAAGCCAATCCGGTTCCCACATCTACAGATGAGGCTGCGTCATGACCATTCCGACGCTCGGTACACTTTCTGGTCGCAAGCTCGCCACCGACCTGCAATCCTTCGGGCTTCAGATCGGTGAGCAGACCGGCGGCATTGCCCGCAAGGGAGGCGCCGGTCCTTCGGATCACAAGACGATTACCATTGCAGGCCAGACCGTCATGGTCCCGGTCTATACATCCGGCGCGCGGCATTCACCATTCCAGGCCAGCCCGCCGGACCAGCACGGGGCCAGCACGCTGCTACGCGATGGGCAGACACTGGGCACGATCCATTTTCCGGCCGCCCCGCGCTTTTACGGACTGAGCACGGCGGACGGCATTCCCTACTGGAAGATCGCCCTGCTGCATGGCCGTGACACGCTGGCGACCACGGTGCACCAGACCTGCATCCGCTATGCCGACCGGCGCACCTCCTGTCAGTTCTGCGCCATCGGCCAGTCGCTGGAGGCCGATCGGACGATCGCTTACAAGACACCGGCGCAGCTTGCCGAGGTCGCCAAGGCCGCCGTGGAACTGGACGGCGTGCGCGACATGGTGCTGACCACCGGCACGCCCAATGTGGTTGATCGGGGTGCTGCCGTGCTGGCGGAATCAGCCCGTGCCATTCGGGCGGCTGTGGATCTGCCGCTTCAGGTCCAGTGCGAGCCGCCGCGCGATCACGGCTGGTTCCAGCGCCTGCGCGACGCCGGGGCCGACAGCCTGGGTATGCATCTCGAAGCCGCAACACAGGCGGTGCGCGAGAAGATCATGCCCGGCAAGGCCACGGTCAGCGTGGATCGCTATATGGACGCTTTCGCCAGCGCCGTGCCGGTCTTCGGGCGCGGGCAGGTCAATACCTACATTCTGGCCGGTCTTGGCGACAGCGCCGCAGATATTCTGGCTCTGGCCGAACGCCTGATTGCGCTCGGGGTCTATCCCTTCGTGGTGCCGTTCGTGCCGATTTCCGGCACACCGCTGGAAAATCACGCGCCGCCTTCGGCCGATTTCATGAAGTCCGTGCTGGCCCCACTGGGGCGCATGCTGCGCGAGGCGAACATGAAATCCACCGACATCCGCGCCGGGTGTGGCCGGTGTGGCGCCTGTTCCTCCCTTTCGGCGTACGAATAATGACAGCGATCCTCGAAGGCGTGGACGACCGCCCGTTCATCCCTACGGAATATGTCGTGCGGCTGGTCCGCACGCCGTGGGAACGGGCTGGCTACCATGCGCTGCGCCGCGACGTGTTCTGCACCGAACAGCAGGTGTTTGCGGATGATGACCGGGACGCAATCGACGCGGTTGCCATTCCCATCATCGCGGCGTGCTGCATGGCGGGCATGCCGGACCGGGTGGTGGGCGCCGTGCGCATCCATGAAGCCGAACCCGGCGTCT
>NZ_JABJWC010000087.1 GCF_013155395.1 Komagataeibacter melomenusus
CCGCCATAACGCCCCCCCCCCCGGTGCGCCACCCGGCGGACCAGATGAGCGAGCAGGACGGCGACTGATACGAAAAAACCCGCCCGGATTTTGGTCCGGGCGGGTTTTTTCGAGACATTGTTCGGCACGGCCCAAGGAAGAGCAGTTGCCGGGTGGCACCTTCGTGAAAAACAGCGTCACCAGAACCCTTCATGATCGCAGGGCACGACGCGCCCCTCAGCCATCAAGTTGCAGGGCAGTGCGGGTGCGCTCGCGCACCTGTGCGCACAAAGCCGCATCCTGCCCCAGCTTCCTGCCGTAGGAAGGCACCATCTCGCGCAGCCGGGCCTCCCATTGCGGCAGGCGGTCGGCAAAGCAGCGCTGCAGTACCGTGAGCATGATGGGTGCTGCGGTGGAGGCCCCAGGCGAGGCCCCGAGCAGCCCCGCGATGGAACCGCCGCCGCCGGTCACCACCTCCGTGCCGAACTGCAATACGCCGCCTTTTTTCGCGTCCTTCTTGATCACCTGCACGCGCTGGCCTGCGGTAATCAGTTCCCAGTCCTCCTTGCGTGCGGTGGGCACGAAGTCGCGCAGCGCCTTGAGCCGGTCCTCGTTGGACTGCATGACCTGCTGGATCAGGTATCTGGTCAGCGGCATGTTGTCGCGCGCGACCGCCATCATCGCCCCGATATTGTCCATGCGGATGGAACGCGGCAGGTCCAGCCACGACCCCTGCTTGAGGAACTTGGTCGAGAACCCGGCATAGGGGCCGAACAGCAGGCCCTGCTTGCCATCGATCACGCGGGTATCGAGATGCGGCACCGACATGGGCGGCGCGCCGACCGAGGCCTTGCCATAGACCTTGGCATGGTGCTGGCTCACCACATCGGGGTTGGTGCAGCGCAGGAACTGCCCGCTGACGGGAAAGCCGCCAATGCCACGGGCTTCGGGGATGCCGCTTTTCTGGAGCAGGTGCAGCGCACCGCCGCCTGCGCCGACAAACACGAATTTGGCGCGCACCTTGCGCTCGCCCCCGCCATGCACGGTACGGACCGCGACATCCCACTGCCCGTCGCCCGTGGGGGTCAGGTTCTCCACCTCATGGGCGAGGTTGAGGTCAAAACCGGGCTTGCTGGCCAGCAGGTCGATCAGGCGGTGGGTCAGCGCGCCGAAATTCACGTCCGTGCCCGCCGGGTGCCATGTGGCGGCCAGCGGCTGGCCGGGCGCGCGGTCCTGCATGACCAGCGGCATCCACTGGCGCATCTGGCCTTCATCGGTGGTGAATGACATGCCCTCAAACAGCGGGTGCTGCTGCAGGGCCGCGTAACGGCGACGCAGGAAATCAACATTCTCCGCCCCCCACACAAAGCTCATATGCGGGATGGGGTTGAGGAAATCACGCGGGGAGGCAATCTGCCCGGTCTCGACAAGATAGGACCAGAACTGGCGCGAAACCTGAAAGGCCTCGTTCACGTTCACGGCCTTGGAGATGTCCACCGTGCCATCGGGGCGCAGGGGGGTGTAGTTCAGTTCGCACAGGGCGGAATGGCCGGTGCCTGCGTTGTTCCAGCCATTCGAGCTTTCCAGCGCCACGTCATCAAGCCGCCCGAACAGGGCGATGGACAGGCCGGGCTCAAGCTGGCGCAGCAGGGCGCCGAGCGTTGCACTCATGATTCCGCCACCAATCAGGACCACATCGTAAGTGGAGGCGGATGAGGGATTCGAGGTCATGGCATTCTCCGGATCGGCATCGGAAACCCGCTGCGTGACTGTTCATCGGCTGGACCGGGCAGCCCGCCCGGCGGCGCGGGACACCCGGCCTGATTACATTCATGTTGGCGCCGGTGGCACCCGGCGCGCCGGCCCCATGCACGATGGGCAACCGGACTGTCAGCCCTTTCCTTGCCACCATGTGCGCCGGGGCGCTGCATCATCTCTACGCGAGGACGCCATATTCCCGCCCTGATGGCCCCCGCCCCAATCGCCCGCGCGCGGGCAAAAACCGGCCCGCACGCAGGCGCTGGCCTTCCCTACACGCATCGCGGCGCGGCGTCATCCGCACTGGTCCATGCTGGCGGGCGGAGTCCCGCCATAGCCGTGGCGGATCATCACCGCCGCCACCATGCATGACAGCACGCGCACGGCCACCGGGTCGGCCCGGCTGGTCAGGATGACCGGCACGCGCATGCCCATGACAATACCCGCCGCCCGTGCCTGCCCGATGAAGGTCATCTGCTTGGCCAGGATATTGCCGGCCTCGAGGTCGGGCACCACCAGAATATCCGCCTGCCCCGCCACGGGCGAGACCACGCCCTTGCAGCGTGCGGCCTCGGGGCTGATGGCATTGTCCAGCGCCAGCGGGCCATCCACCACCGCCCCCGTAATCTGCCCGCGATCGGCCATCTTGCACAAAACCGCCGCATCAAGCGTGGAAGGAAGGGCCGGATTGACCATCTCCACCGCCGAGAGCAGCGCCACCTTTGGCTGCGCCATGCCCAGCATGTGGGCCAGGTCGATGCTGTTCTGCACGATGTCGCGGCGGGATTCGAGGTCGGGCGCGATATTGACCGCGCCATCGCTCACCAGCAGCACGCGCGGGGCCTGCGGGGCATCGAGCACATAGACATGGCTCATGCGCCGCGCCGTGCGCAGCCCGCCCTCATGGTGGCCGAGTTCATGCAGGAAAATGCGCGAATGCAGCGAACCCTTCATCAACGCCGCCACCTCCGCATCACGCGCCATGCGCACGCCATGATGGGCCGCCTCTTCCGCCGTGGGCAGGTCGATGAAGGCGCAGCCCGCAAGCGACACGCCCGCCGTGGCCGCCAGTTGCCGGATCCGCGCCTCGGGGCCGATGAGCACCGGCTGGGCCAGGGCGTTGCGCGCCACCTCGGCGGCGGCTTCAATGGCGGGCAGGCTGCACGGATAGACCACCCCCAGCCGCATGGGGGCATGGCCGGACAGGGTCAGGGCCAGATCATCAAAAAAACGCAGGCTACGCATCATGGCTTCTTTCGGGCCTTCTTTCGGGTTGCGGGCAGGGCCTGCTCCCCTTGATGCCACAGCCCCCCGTATCCGCCCGCCATCATCTTTATGCGAGGGCGCAACCCGCACCCGCCGCGCATGACACAGATGTGACCGCCCGCCGCCCCGGTTTGCGGGCACGCCCCGACACGCGCCACCGTTCAGGCCCAAGGAGCCATCATCCGGGCGCCATCACCCGGGCCCATCACCTGCCCGCCAGCGCGCCCCATGCCCCCGTGACAGGCCCCCGTGACAGGCCCCATGCCCCTCATGCATGCTGGGGCGCAATACCGGCACGGGCCTGAACCGCGCCCGCCATCAATCAAGGAGACCATTCATGTCCACCGCTTCCCTGATCGGTTTTATCGGCTTTGGCGCCATGGCGTCGCGCATGGGGGCCAATCTGGCCAGGGCGGGCTACCGGCTCGTGGCCTATACCCCCTCGGGCAAGGGGGGCGATGGCAGCACGCGCTTCGTGCCCACGCCGCGCGCGCTGGCGCAGGAGGCGGATATCGTGATCGTGTGCGTGCCTGATGACGAAGCACTCGAAGCCTCACTGCAGGGCGCGGAGGGCGCGCTGGCTGGCATGAAGCCCGGCGGGCTACTCATCAATACCAGCACCGTCGCCCCCGAGACCTCCGTTGCCCTGGCCGAACAGGGCAAGACGCTGGGGCTGACCGTGATCGACGCGCCCGTGGCGGGCAGCACGCCGGAGGCGGAATCGGGCAATCTGGTGGTACTCGCCGGTGGTACGGCCGCAGAAATCAGCCGCGCCCAGCCGGTGTTTGACGCCATTGGCCGCCTGACCATCCATGCAGGCCCCGCTGGCAGCGGCTCCAAGCTCAAGCTCGTCATCAACGGCATCATGGGCTCCACGCTGGCCGTGGTGGCCGAAGGCGTGACCTATGGGCTGGCATCGGGGCTGGAGCGCGACATGCTGTATGACGCGCTCGACGCGGTGCCGGTCATCTCGCCGCACCACAAGCGCAAGCTCAAGGCCGCGAAGGCGGGTGATTTCAGCCCGCAATTCCCCACCCGCCTCATGCAGAAGGACATGCGCCTGCTGCTGACCGATGCAGCCCGGCAGATGGCGCCGCTCCCCGCCATGGCCGCCGCCACGCAGGGCCTGTCGCTCACCCGCAGGCGCTACCCCAACGCGGATTATTCCGCCCTGTTTGCCGTGATGGAAGCCACGGTGGCCAACACGCCCTGACGCAGGCGCGCCCGTATCAGAAATTTTGGGTGTCGCCTTTTTTCCAATTTGAAAAAAGCTTCACCAAAAACTTTTGTCTTCATCAAGAGAGCGGGTTTTCAGATCCGCCCGCGCATCATCGCGGCCATGACCGCCAGCCTGTCGCCCACGCCCCGCGGCGGCGGGCTGGCAGGCAGGGCGCGGGCTTTCATGTCGCGCAGGCCAAGTATCGCGGGCAGGCCTGCGGCCAGGGCCGGACGCGGCAGGCGGCCGCCCTCACGCGCCTGCGCCAGCCAGGCCTGCCCCTGCTGGCGCAGTTCCCCCCGCAGGGCCGCGACCTGGCCGGGGCTGGCCTGGCCGGTGCGCAGCCCGTCGCGCGACAGGTTGGCCTCGGCCAGCATGTCATCAGGCAGCGGGCAGCGGCCCGCGGCCAGCACGGCAGGCAGGTAGCGCACCAGTGCCCCCACACCGTACACCCCGCCATACAGGCGCACCCGCTCCAGCGTCGGGCCATCCCCGATGCCTGCCGCCATGGCCATGGCCACCTGCATGCCCCCGGCACCCGCCAGCATGGCCGCCTGCCAGCGTGTGCGGTCAGGCAGGCCATCGAGTTCATCCTCGCGCGCCGTGATGATGGCCTCGATCGTATCGCGCCGCACCTGCCCCTGCGCCAGCAGGGCCAGCAGGGCGCGGGCAGTCTCGTGGCGCTGGGCGTTGCCGCTTTCCACCACGTCGCGCCACCATTGCAGGCGGATCAGCCCCGCCATCGGCCCCGCCACCGC
>NZ_JABJWC010000088.1 GCF_013155395.1 Komagataeibacter melomenusus
GTGGCGCGGGGGGCGGGCACGGGGTGGTGCGGCGGCACGCCCACGGGTGGCAGGTGAGCGCCCAGCGCCGACATCTGCACGAACTGCGTGGGCGCGACAGGCTGGAGCGCCTTGTCGTAACGGCTGGCCAGCGTGGCCAGCCGGTCGGGCTGGTTCAGCATGGCCCATTCGGCGCGCAGCATGGCGGTCTGCGCGCGGGTGCGCTCCGTCTGCTCCACGATCTGGGCAATCTGGTGGTCAAGGGCCGTGGTCTGCTGTTTCTTGTTATACAGAAACAGGCCGGACACAGCCGCCACCACGGCAAAGAGAAGCGTGACTAACCGACTCATGCGGCAGGTTCCGATGCTGCGATGGATGGGGGGGCAATGCATTCCATCGCGCGCAGTCTTGCGCTGCGTGCACGTGGATTACGGCGGGTTTCTTCTTCTCCCGGCCGGATGGGGCGTCCGGTCAGGAGTTTGAAGCCGGTTGGGCCCGTACGCTCGGTCATGGCGCGTGGGTCATGGCGGGAGGGAGCGGGCACGCGGCCGGCAGCACGCAGCATGGCCTGCTTGACCAGCCTGTCTTCCAGCGAATGGAACGAGACGACAACCAGCCGCCCGCCCGGCGCCAGCAGGCTGGGGGCCTGTTCCAGCACGGCGCGGATCTGGCCGAGTTCATCATTGACGTGAATGCGCAGCCCCTGGAACGTGCGGGTGGCGGGGTCGATGCCCGAACGGTCGGGGCGCACGACCGAGCGCACCACGTCGGCCAGTTGGGTCGTGCGCAGCAGCGGGGCTTCGGCGCGCGCGCTCACGATGGCGCGCGCCACCCGGCGTGACAGGCGTTCCTCGCCATAATGGTAGATGATGTCGGCCAGTTCTTCCTCGGGCAGGGTATTGACCACATCGGCCGCGGTTGGCCCCGTGTCATTCATGCGCATGTCAAGCGGGCCATCCATGCGGAAGGAGAAGCCGCGCGCGGCCTCGTCGATCTGGTAGGACGACACGCCAAGGTCGAGCACGATGCCGTCCACCTTCGTTACGCCATCGCGCGCCAGCAGGGCCGTCATCTCGGCAAAACCGCCATGGAGCAGGTGCAGCCGCGTGCCGCCATCATCATCGGTGAAGGCGGGGGCAAGCGCCTCGCCGCGCGCAATGGCGCTGGGGTCGCGGTCAATGCCCCACAACCGGCAATTGCTGCTGGCCAGGATGGCGCGCGCGTAGCCGCCCCCGCCAAAGGTGCCATCCACGTAACGGCCGCCATCATGCGGGGCGAGGTATTCCATCACCTCGGCCAGCATCACGGGCACGTGGCCGGGGTCGTGCGGGGGGAAGGGGGCGTTCATGACGGCGAACCCGCAGGCGGCAGGCCCCGCCCCGCGGTCAGGCCACGGGCGCGCAGGCGGGCATCGGCCCGGCGGGCGGCTGCGGCCTGTGGTTCCCAGATCTGGAAGGTGCGGCCCAGCCCCATGAAGGTGGCCTGGTCGGTCAGGCCCGCATGGGCGCGCAGGGATTCGGGCAGCAGGATGCGGCCTTCGCGGTCAGCCTCGAACGGATAGGCATCGGCATAGAGGGCGGTGGCCAGGTCATCATGATCTTGGGAAAAAATGTCCATTTCATCCAGCGGGCGGGTCAGTGCGGCAAAAGCATCAGCGGGCCATGCCTCGAGGCAGGGATGCAGATGGGACGGACGCAGGATGGCCAGCGGCTCGCCCGATTTGGCCCGGGCACGCAGCGCGGCACGGAATGCGGAGGGAATGGAAACGCGCCCCTTTGCATCCAGCCGGTTCTGGTGTGTGCCCAGGAATACACTCACGCTGCGCGATGCCCTCCCTCGGCAAATTTAGAAAACCCAGCGCTCAGCCCCCGTGGCGCCTGTTGGTGCGCCCCTTTCTGAATCTGGTGTGAGCATGGGATAACATGGGATTTTATGGGGGGTCAATTAAAGATGCAGGAAAGATGGCCGAAAAATACAGTTATTGCAGCACAGGTGGGTGATGGGGCATGTAAAACCGTACCGGTCATGCGCAATATGGCAGGAATGTGCGTTGTTTATGGTTTGTTCTTTAGTCTTAATACTTGTAAACAACTCTGGGTAGAATACCCCGCGCAAGGCGGTTGAATCATGAAAGGGGAGGAGTGCCAGACGGTCTGTAAGCCGGGTTCTGTCCGCCCCCTGCGGGGCGGGACGATCATTCCTCTGCGATGCGCATTGCTGCGCACCTGACGCGACCAACCCGAACGACAGGGCGGAAAAACCCCTGATGGCGCCTTGCGGCCCATCCGCCGTTCCTATTCGGTCTTGCTCCCGGTGGGGTTTGCCCTGCCATCCATGTTACCATGCATGCGGTGCGCTCTTACCGCACCGTTTCACCCTTGCCCCCTACGTCGCCCGCATTGCTGCGCGCGCCGCCGTGAGGGCGGTCTGTTTTCTGTGGCACTGTCCCTGGGGTCGCCCCCGCCGGCCGTTAGCCGGCACCGTTTTTCCGTGGAGCCCGGACTTTCCTCCATCACGTGAATGACCACGTGGCAGCGACCGTCCGACCGTCTGGCATGCGGAAACTGGCGGTGCATGCGCGTAGCGTCAAGCGATAAATGAGGGGGCTGTATTCTTTCAATCCGTTTTTCAGCCGGAAAGGCGCTCCATGCCCGATTCAACCGCCGCTTCCCGCCCTGGCCTGCTCACCCGCTCACTGCTGGGTGGCATGCGCTGGTGGCACGCGCGGCGGCGTAACGTCGAGCCCCATACGCTGGAGGACATGCGCCGCAGGCTCGACCGCCCATGTTTTCCCATGAGGCTGTCCTCGCTACAGGTGCGGCGCGTGATCAACTGCCGCGTGCCGGGGCGTGACGGCCTGGTGGCCGCCCGGCTGTACGTGCCCTATGGCCGGGTGCATGGGGTGGTGCTGTTCATGCATGGGGGCGGGTATGTGCATTGCGGGCTGAATTCGCATCACGGCATATGCTGCAGGCTGGCGCGGCAGTCAGGGGCGGCGGTGCTGTCCATCGATTACAGCCTCGCACCCGAGAACCGTTTTCCCCATGCGGTGGAGGATTGCTGGGCGGCGCTGCAATGGCTGGCGGGCGAGGCGCATCGCTGGGGCGGCCCGATTGCCGTTGCGGGTGACAGCGCGGGCGGCACGCTGGCCGCCGTGCTGGCCCAGATGGCGCGAGACCGGGGCGGCCCCAGGCTTGCCATGCAACTGCTCTATTATCCTTCGCTGTATGGGGAGCGTGATGTCCCCTCCCGCGAGACCTATGCCACGGGCTACGTGCTCTCCACCAAGCTGATGGAATGGTATGCCGAGCAGTATATCCGCACGCCTGCCGACCTGCATGACCCGCGGCTTGCGCCCATTTTCGCGCCCTCGCTCGCGGGCCTGCCGCCGGCCGTGATCGGGCTTGCGCAATGCGACCCCCTGCATGATGAAGGCACCGGCTACGCCCGCGCCCTGCAGCAGGCCGGCGGCCGGGCCGAAACCCGCACCTGGCGCGGCACGGTGCATGGGTTCCTCAATTTCTACGCCTTTCTGCCCGCAGGCCGTGCTGCCATAAAATATGGCGCCCATGTTCTGCGGCGCGTGCTGCGCGGGCAGGGCTGACAAACGGGAGCAGTTTCCGGGGAACCGGGCTGAAGCAGGCGCGGGATCAGGGTTTCCCTGTGGTAACCTGCACGACCTTATGGGTGCCTTCTATTCTGATTTCAGTATCGCTTTTGATATTATTCATGAACGTATTGAAACTTTGGGCAATTTTCGATATCGCGTCATGGCCCATGTAGTCGCTATCATAATAATATATACAGGCGTCGCCTTTCTTTTTCATCAGGAAGTACGTGCCGCCGCTGCCAATCGCAAATGGGAAGAAATATTGTGATATCTCGTCGTCTGCCATGAGGGAGATATCATTGGCAATATCTTCTATTTCTATAAAATATCGAACATAAGAACTTATCTGTTCGGAAATGTCATAATATCCATTCCTGATTTCAGCGCCGTTATGCTGCCTGATAAACTGTAAATATTCGTTATTGAAAATGGCATCGATACGAGCCTCCACTGCCACTATTTCCTTTGGGGACGGCATGGATTTTGCATGGCTGATCTTTATCATTTCTCGGCCCGAAAAAATAAGGGACTGTTTGGAAAGTTAGCCCGAAAAACATCCAGAAATCATAAGAAAGTTTTTGGTGAAGCTTTTTTCAAAAAGCTTCAAAGAACACTGCCTTTTTGAAAAAAGGCAGCACCCAAAAACTTTTATCATTTTTTATCAATGAGTTGTTTTCAGGCTGTCTCTCATCACTGCCTTTTCAAGGCAGCGGGTGGAACATGCCGGGTGACTGCCAATCCGTCAGTGCCTTCTGGTCCAGCCGGTCGATGCGCAGCGTGAACAGCAGCGGCAGCGTGTTGCGATCGCCAGGGCATTTGCCGGAATGCTTTTCCATGACCTGGATGCGGGTGGCATCGGCCGGGTCGTTGCCGTTGACCACAAAGAGCAGGCAGTCCTTCGCATCCGCCGTCATGCCGTTATGGGTGACAATGGTGCGGAAGTGCTCGACAAGCGCCGTGTTGTCGAACCAGCTCGTGCGCGAGAAGGTCAGCTTGTCGGCGGCCTGGTCCAGCCACCCCATGCGGCCCACGAGGATGACGAGGGCCGCCATGGGGATGAGCATGAGCACGCGGCGGATGATGCGCTGCCTGAGCGTAACCGGCGCGCGCCTGCGGGTCAGGCGCGCGCCGGTTACGCTCAGGC
>NZ_JABJWC010000089.1 GCF_013155395.1 Komagataeibacter melomenusus
GGGCTGGCGGGGTTCGTGCCGGTGGGCGGCCCATGCCATGGGCGGCAGGGGCAGGAAGGGCAGAACCACCAGCGCAAGGGCAGGCAGGTGCAGGAGCGGGCAGAGCGGGCAGCCTTCGGCATGGTCGTGGCCATGGGGGGCCGTGTCGCCATGCTCATGGGGTGCGTTCGCCATCGCCATGTGGTGATGCGGCGGCGCTGCGTGGCGTTCTGACCGCGTTGCGACGGGAGCGATATCGATTCCCGTCAGCCGCATGATGGTGCCGCGCGGCAGTTCGCCGGGCAGGCTGCGGCTTTCAACCAGCAACTGGCCCCATAGCCCCAGGCACGCGCACAGCACCATGACCCAGCGGATCACAGGCATGTCATGCATGAAGGGGTGGCGGGCTTGGCCCATGATGGACAGGTTCTTTGCGGTTGTAAGATAAAGGCGGTAACAGGACAGTGTTCTCGGAGGTCGGGGGCTTTTTGTCAAATGACAAGGCAGCCCGCGTCCGTGCCCCAATGGATGGAAGCGTGCAGCAGCAGGACAGAACGGCAGGCCGGATTCTTGTCACGTCAACCGGCCCCGCCGGCTGGCGGCGCGGGCGGCTGCTTGCGGGCTGGGCCATCATGGCTGCCGTGCTGGGCCACGGCCTGATTGCCGTGTGGCTGCTGCCCGCCCGCGCGCCCGTGCCCGCGGCCCCAGCAGAAAAAAACAGCATTCAGGTCTTTTTTGACCAGCCCGGGGTTGCACCGCCCCCCCAGGAGGCTACGCCACAGCCACAGCCACAGCCACAGCCACAGCCACAGCCACAGCCACAGCCACAGCCACAGCCACAGCCACAGCCACAGCCACAGCCAAAAGCCGTGGCCACGCCGCCTGTTACCGCCCGGCCGGCCGTAACACCTGCCGTGCGCCCTGTTGCGCAATCCCGGTCACCGTCTGCTCAGCCCTCGGCCCAGGCCCGTGTTGCCGCACCGGTTGGGTCTGCCCCTGCGGCAACGCAGAATGGCCCGGCCGTGCCTGGCGCAGCACAGGCTGCGGCGGCTGTGCCAACCGCGCCCCATTGCACGCCCCCCGCCTGGCGTTACCCCGCCATGGCCCGTCACATGCATGAGGAAGGCAATGCGCTGGTTGATGTCGTGCTGGGGAGCGAGGGGCAGGTGGTACAGGTCAGCCTGAAATCCGGCACCGGCTATGATGACCTGGACAGCACGGCCCTTGCCGCTGCGCGCAAGGTGCAGTGCACCCCGCAGGGTCGCCCGCTGGAGGGCACGCATGTCCTGCTGCCGGTTACGTTTCGCCTGCATTAATGGTGAAGGGACGTTCGGCAACCCTGTGCAGGCAGCCGCCCATGCGTATAAGAATGTCCGTTTTAAAAAATTAGCGCGCTGCCCAACTCGGCATTTTTTCGATTTGAGGGCGGGATAGAAGGCTGGTTATCATTTTTTTAGGAATATTTTCCGCATAAAGGGTGTGTCGCCGGAAACATGCGTTTTCTGGTGATGGCAGCCCCGATCACGATCGACCATCCATCCTGACGGTCGGGGCTGTCTTGATCCTATCCTGCATGGCTAAAGTCAGCACATGCTAAGGGCATCAGAATATACGCCCTGTGTAGCCGATCCATCATGTCATTTTATTCTATAAAAATGAATAGGTGATATATATAACGAGAGTGTAAAGGATGATATAAACAATCATTCCTGATGCATTTGCTATTCCTGAATAATTTTGAATTTAAGCAAAGAGGACTGTGATTCTCTTTGTTACACGATCTTCCCTTTTATTTATCATGGCACGGTCCAATCTCTTGAGGGTCGATATGTCGATATAAAGGAACGATCATGAAACGCGCATTTGTACTGGCCCTTGCTCTTGGTGCTGCCCTGCCGGTTGCGGCTCACGCCCAGTTCGATGGTTCGAACCACAATGAAAGTGGCGAGCATCGTGGCGGCTGGGGCGGTCACGGCGGCGGCGAAGGCCGTGGTGGCGAGCAGGGCGGCCAGAATGGCGGCTGGGGCGGCCATGGTGGCGGCGAAGGCCGCGGTGGCGAGCGCGGCGGCCAGAATGGCGGCTGGGGCGGCCATGGTGGCGGCGAAGGCCGCGGTGGCGAGCAGGGCGGCCAGAATGGCGGCTGGGGCGGTCACGGTGGCGGCGAAGGCCGTGGTGGCGAGCGCGGCGGCGAGCATGGCGGCTGGGGCGGCCACGGTGGCGAAGGCCGTGGTGACCAGGGCGGATCCAACTGATCCTGGCGCAATAGGAGAAAGGCCCGGGGTTATGCCCGGGCCTTTTTTTATTTGCCTGCGCTTGCGGCGTATGGAAGGCAGGCTGTCATATAAGAAAGTTTCTGATGAAGCTTTTTTCAGAAATCCTGGAAAAGATATTGGGTCACGGCTCTGCAAAATAGGGCGTATGACCCATAGTGCACTGCAAACCGTGCAAACTTTTAAGCCGCTAAGTCATTGAAATCTGGCGCGCCCTGCTGGATTCGAACCAGCGACCCACAGCTTAGAAGGCTGTTGCTCTATCCAACTGAGCTAAGGGCGCGAGCCTGCCCTTGTGCCAGATCGCTTCTAATGCGTCCAGTTCTGTATCCGGTCATAGCGGAAATTATCGGCATAGGCTTTGGGCCTGCGATGGCGCGGGGCGGGGATCTCGATATCATACGCAATGCCCTGCGTGGTAGCATAGGCGATGGCGCTGTCCTGGTCAGGAAATTGCAGTTGCAGTTGCGATGGCGTGTCGGTGCTGCCGGTCCAGCCCATGAGGGAATCGATATGGCGGGGGCGGTTCTGCCCGTAATCCAGCACCCATGTATGGGTCATGGCCTGGCCAGACTGGCCGGCGGGTTTTGACTGCCTGTAAATCCGGGCTCGCATGAGCATTGTCACTCCCAGGATATGGTCGGGGCGCCCGGACTCGAACCGGGGGCCTCGTGTACCCAAAACACGCGCGCTACCAGGCTGCGCCACGCCCCGTGACCACGAGCGGGAAACTATGGGGCAACGGCTGTTCTGGCAAGCACATTCTTGCAAAAAAATACCGCACCCGACCCGCCCCGGGCAAGCGGGACAGGCAGGCGCGGTGAACAACACGTCGTGTAATGGACCAGGGCGGGGGAAGGGGTCAGGCTTTCTCGACAGATTTGCTGGCCAGCGGCGGAATGAACAGCGGCGCCGTATCCCACGGAAAGAGCACCCACGTATCCTGCGGCACCTCGACCACGAACAGGTCGGTAACGGGGCGGCCGGCGGGCTTGGCGTACAGGCAGGCAAATACCGCCTTGGGCAGCAGCTTGCGCACGAGCTGGGCGGTCACGCCCGAATCCACCAGGTCATCAATGATCACGAAGCCCTCGCCATCACCGGCGGCCTCGGCTTTCTTGATCACGTTGGCCTCGCCCATCTTCTCCTCGTCGTAGGTGACGACGGAGATGGTCTCGATCAGGCGGCAGTCGAGTTCACGGGCGATGATCGCGGCAGGGATCATGCCCCCGCGCGTGATGGCCACAATGCCCTTGAACGGGCCACGGTGCATCAGCGTGCTGGCTAGCTGGCGGGCATCGCGGTGCAGCTGGTCCCATGTTACGGTTGCGTAGCTCTTGGCCATCAGAAAAGTTTTCCTCCATCGGGAACACGGCCATCCGGGCGGATCAGGATGGCTTCTCCATTACTGTCGGGCATGCCCAGTGTCAGCACTTCACTGCGGAAGGGACCGATCTGCCGGGGCGGCACGTTGATGACCGCGCAGATCTGGCGGCCCACCAGCCGGGCCGGGACATAGCGGTGATTGACCTGCACCACCGATGACCGCACCCCGATATGGGGGCCGAAATCAATCGTGAGCCAGAAGGTGTGCGGCCGCATGTCGCGCAGGGGCCGTGCCTCCACGACCGTGCCGGCCCGGATATCGAGCCACTCACGGGCTTCCCCTTGTGTGCCGGGCACGGTGGCATGCTCTACAGGGTGTGTCATGCAACCGCTTTTGCCCGTGTTGGGGCGGATTTGCAAACGGGAGGATGCGTTTTTTTGATGGGGAAAGCGTAGGATATCCACGAGTGCTGCTGTTAGGATACAGCCATCATGCCTCCTGTTTCCGCTCCACCCGGCGCGCAAGGCCCCACGCCTGCCGCATCCCCCCTGCCGCTGCACCGCCATCCGGGGCTTCTGGCGTTCCTTGCCGCCCGCACGGCGTCCTCCTTTTCGGCCTGCGTGCAGGCCGTGGCCGTGGGGTGGCAGATCTATGCGCTCACCCACAGCACCACGGCGCTGGCGCTGGTGGGGCTGGCGCAGTTCCTGCCCATGGCGGGGCTTTTGCTGCCTGCGGGCCATGCGGCTGACCATTTCAACCGGCGTGTGATCGTGGTGACATGCCAGGCCATCGAGGCGCTCTCGGCGCTGCTCATGGCCATCGCCGCGTTTGGCGGATGGACCACGCCGTGGATGATCTATGCCATGGTGATGGTGTTCGGCGCGGCGCGTGCGTTCGAGATGCCCTGCCAGCAGACCTTCCTGCCCGCGCTGGTGCCAGCCCATGTCTTTCCCCGTGCCGCGGCGGTGTCCTCCTCGCTGTTCCAGGCGGCGGCGGTGACGGGGCCATCGGTGGGGGGCTTGCTTTACGG
>NZ_JABJWC010000008.1 GCF_013155395.1 Komagataeibacter melomenusus
CAGCCGGCATCCATCCAACGACGAGACTGCTGATAAACCGCCGACCACGGCGGCAGATCGTTTGGCATCGCGCGCCAGGCAATCCCGTAGCGGATCACGTAGCGCAACCCGTTGAACAGTTCGCGCAAGTCATGGCGCCGCTGTTCCGCGTCTTCACGCATCAGGACCAGATACGGGACAACCAACGACCATTCTTCGTCTGATACGTCAGATGGATACGGCTTGCGGGCTTGCGTCATTCAGCATTACTGAACCAATCGCGCACGAAAGTACATAACACCCTCTAGATACACTGGGTTCACGTATACGGATAACGTCGAGTCTTTTAAGACACGACCCTATATTTTATTTGATGCCGGTGTTCATTATGATTTTGGACAGACAATTCCTTTTTTGAGAGGATTAACGGCACAAGTGGCAATGTCTAATCTTGCCAACACATATTATGAAACGAGATGTTCAAAAACTGTATGTTACCTTGGTCAGGGTAGACGAATTTACGGGAACTTAACGTATAATTGGTGAAATTTTTCCGCCGAAAACTGCACCGACTTTCCTTATTTAAAATCAATGTGTTGCCCCTCATCTCGATGCCAGAGTCGTGGGGCAACATCGCTGCAAGTTCCGAGGGGCATCCCATGCAACAATCATGGGTTATCCCCGGCAATATCCATGGGGCCATCCATGCCAAACTCGAGGGACGCTCCTGTGCACTATCCGTGAGGTTACACGGCAACAGGCGTGGAATGCGCTCCCCGCCCCAAAAACTTTCGCGAAACTGGAGAAACCTGTTCGGAGATATATCCAGTGGGATCACACCAGAATGATGCGCAGAACGACCGGAACATGCTCTTCCGCCTGATCGTCAGCGGCCAGATATCCCTTACCGTTCCAGCGGGGCGGCCACCGTGCGGGCCATGACCTCGGGCGAACCGCCGGCATTTGACGCTGAGACCGAGATCACCGGCAGGTCAATATCGGGCAGGTCCGAAACCGGCAGATGGGGCAACGCCATCAGGCCCGACAGCACGGTGGAGAGCAGCAGCAGGAGTGTCGCTACCGGGCGACGGACGAACCAGGCGATGAATTTCAAGGAAGATGTCCCGTCCCTGCGGGAGGGCTCTGTCTATAAAGACGATCGGCCACTGCATTTTTTCACCGATTAGATAAAAAAATGCTTCAGCACTCAGCGAATGTCCGCATCCCCGGTGGCCGGTACCGGTGTCACGGTAATGGCGGCGGCCTGCACGGCCAGCCCGTGTTCAGCCGCGGCCCGGCGCAACAGGGCCGCCACTTCCGGCATCCGGCACGGAATCTTCCGTCCCGTGCCCGCCTCGACAAAGGTGACGGCCAGCCTGCCTTTGCGTTCGGGCGCAATGCTGTAATGCCACAGCCGGTCGGGCGAGACGTCGCGGCGCAGGATGTCGCGGGCGACGAGCAGGTTCAGGTTGCGCTGGATCGAGCCCTGGCTGGGTGGATGGCCGTCGGTCATGGTGCGCAGGGTCTTCCAGATCTCGATGGCCGTGGCCCCCGCGCCCGCTTCGAGGATGCCATGCAGCAGCACCCGGCGCAGGTCGGTCATCTTCACGCCCGCCTCCCGGCAGCGATCCTCAAGCTTGCGCACCGCACTGCGACTGGCGCCCATGCCGGGACGGATCTGGCTCAGGGCGGGCGGAGAACGACGGTGTTCGGAAAAGGCGAGCATGGTGATGATCCTGTCACGATCAGAATAAGGGAATGGCCAGAAACCTCAGTTCCTGTCGGGGTGGATGTAGAATTCGACGGGCACGGTCAGGGTGATGGGATCCCCTGCGACACTGTCCGGCGGGATGGGCAGAGGCTGGGCGCGTTTGGGGAGCGCTATGGCTTCCTGATCCAGCAGCGGATGGCCCGAGCTGCTGGCGAGTGTCACCGAGAGCACATGGCCCTTGCGGTCCATGGAGAAGGTGACGGTCGGAACACCTTCCTGATGATCGGTCATGGCGTCGGCTGGGTAGCGCTTGAACTTTTCAAGCTGCGCCAGCAGCGCACCCTGCCAGGTCACTGGGTCGTGTGACGCATGGGCCGATGACGAACCGGGGGCGGGGGCCGCCTGTGTGGGCGCGGGCGGCGCTTCCGAGGACGGTGGTGCGGTTGTGGCCTCGGCGGCCGGCGTTTTGTCCGGGATCGGCTTTTTGAGCATTGGCACCGGCTTGCTCTTCCTGACGATCTTGCGCGGTTTCTCGGGCTTGGGCACCGGAACTGGCGGATTGGGCGCGGGCGACGGCGGGGCAGTGATCTTCGGTGGCTCGACCGGGGCCGGATCGGGAATGGACTGGGTCTGCTTCAGGCCGATCGGCGCATCCGTCGGCGGCGTCGGTGTCGAGACAGGTTCCGGGGCCATGTCGATGGCAATCGCGGCTGGGGGCGGTTCCGGCACGGCCATGACCGGTGGCGGCAGGCGCATGATCCACCAGACCGCCCCGCCACTGACCGCGAGCACGGCGAGGAAGGACAGGCCCCAGCGGAGTGCATCGTGGCGCCGGGCCAGATGGGCCTGCCTTTTCTGCCACTCGGCAAAGGATGGCGGGACCGTCTCCTCTGTCACGCCAGCAGGATGTGTTGTACCCGCCATGTCAGCCGTGCCGCTCACGGGGTGCCTCCTACAGCGGGAGCCGTGGCAGAATCACTACCCGAGGTTGTGGAACCGGTCGGCACCGTTGTCGTGCCAGATGCACTGCCTTCCTCCTGTCCCTGCAGGTTGACCAGTGCGACCTTGAGGTAGCCGGCGGTGCGAAGCTTATCCATCACCCCCATCAGCGTGCCGTAATCCACCGTCTTGTCGGCGCGCAGGAAGATCCGTTCGTCCCTGTTACCTTTGGTGGCGCTTTCCAGGGCACCTGCCAGACCGTCCATGGTGATGTCATCTTCTCCCAATGCCAGGCCGTGATCGGCCTTCACCGTCAGGAACACAGGGTCGTCCGGGCGCGGCGTGGGCTTCTCGGTCGAGGATGGCAGGTCCACCGGCACGTTCACCGTGGTCAGCGGGGCGGTGACCATGAAGATCACCAGCAGCACCAGCATCACGTCGATGAACGGCGTGACATTGATCTCGCTCGCCTCATGCGGGTTCTCATCGGTATGGCGGATGCGGATCATGCCGCTACTCCCCGGCCACCGAGCGGCTATCGCGCGATGCGCCAAGCCGCACCACCTGCCCGCTGGCGGTCAGCGCCTGCATGCGGCCTAGATCGCGCGAGACCAGACGCATCACCAGCGCGGTCAGATCCGCCACCTGCGCGCGGCACGAGGCGGTCTGACGGGCGAGATGGTTGTAGATCACCACCGCCGGGATGGCGGCCACCAGACCAAGGGCGGTGGCCAGCAGGGCCTCGGCGATGCCGGGCGCGACCACGGCGAGACTGGTCGCCTTGCTGGCGGCAATGCCGGTGAACGAAGTCATGATCCCCCAGACCGTGCCGAACAGGCCGATGAAAGGCGAGGTCGCGCCAATGGTGGCCAGAACGCCGGTGCCACGCAGGAGCCTGCGCCCCTCGGCCGCCTCCAGCCGTTCGAGATGCAGGACGATGCGTTCCTTCAGCCCCTCGCTGTCGTCAGGAATGTCGGCAGAGCGTTTGCGCTCGGTCTCGGCGGCCATGACCAGCGTGTGGGCGATGGACGAATTCCCCCGTGTCCATTCCTCGCCAAGGTCCAGCGTATTGGCCTCTTCCAGCGCTTTTTCGGCCTTCTGGAGCCTGAGCCGCACGCGCAGCAGTTCGAGCGACTTGGCGATGAAGATGGTCCAGGTCAGCAGCGAGGCCACGGCCAGCAGGATCATCACGCAGCGGACGACGGGGCCAGCGTTGAGGAACATGTCCCACGGGGAGAACGAGATCGGGGTCATGACTGACCTCCTTTGACAGACGGTGTGCGGCACCATGCCCGGAGGACGCAGGCGACCGTCACGATGAGGGGAATGGAGAGGGCAGCCCAGGACAGGGCCAGCCAGACGCCATGCTGGCCCAGCAGGGCGGACAGCAGGCCGAAGATGGTCAGTAGTCCCAGTGCAATCGGCCACGGCCAGACGGCAACGGGGTGACGTGATGCCGACACAGGAAGGGATGGCGTGGGGATTTCTGGAGAGACGGCGTTCATCGCGTGCCCTCCACCAGAGCAGGCAAGTCGTCCGCATCATCCAGATCGTAACCCAGAGCCCGCAGTCGGGCGTCGGTGGCGATCCTGCGCTTGCCCGCCCACAGCGCCACACCGCTGACCAGCACGCCGATCACCACCACATCGAGCAGCGCCCACAGGATTTTCAGCGGCATGCCACCGTAATCGCCGAAATGCAGGGGGCGGGAGATTTCGAGGAAGCGAAGATACCATGGCATCGGATAGGCACCGGTCAGTTCACCCGTGCGGGCATCGACCAGAACCGGGGTGAACAGTCGGGCGCGCAGCGGGGTCGCACCCCGGGTCCACAGCACGTAATGCACGGGGCTGCCGAAGGAGGCGCCGGGGAAGGAGAGGCCGGTCACCTCATTGCCAGGAGCTGCCTTTGCCGCCGTATCGAACGCGGCCTGCACCGAGGACAGATGGTCCTGCGAGGGTACCGGCAGATTGGCGTAGGGACGTAAAATCTGCCGCACATCGGTCACGCGCCACAGACCGAACAGCGGGGTCTGGAGTTCGTTGACCAGCCCGGTGAAGCCCACGACAGTCGCCCAGACCAGTGTGGCGGCCCCCAGCAGGTTGTGCAGGTCCAGCCATGTCAGCCGCGAGGCCCGGTCCCGACGCACCGAACCGAACGGCAGCCGCTTCATGAACCGGCCATAAAGCACCGTGCCGGACACCAGCGAGGCGACGAAGACGCCGCCCATCGCGCCGAGAAACAGGCGGCCTGTCAGTCCTGCAAACAGACTTGTGTGAAGCTGGTTGCAGATGCCCATGATGATGCCGGTCCAGGTGCGCGGCTCCTTGGGCGCATCGGCGGGACGCGACTGTTCCAGCACCCTGGCCGTGCGGGCGTCGAACTTGATCCAATGACCGGAGTGGTGGTCCGGGTAATTTTCGTCGTCCTTGAGCGCCTGCCAGCTTGGAGCCATCGAGACCAGCACCGCCGGTTCATCGTCATCGGGGTTGACGCTGGTGACGATCTGCCCCGGATAGAGCGCCCGCGCCTTCTCGACGATCACATCCAGGCTGGCGTTGGGCGTACCAGGCGGCAGAACCTCATAGGGCGGGTCATCGTCGCCGACGAACGTGTCCCATATCTGCTCGGAAAACAGCAGGGGAAGGCCGGTCACGCAGACGATCAGTAGGAACAGCGTGCAGACCAGGCTTGTCCATTTATGGATCACGAACCAGCGACGAAGCGTGCGGGTGGTCATGAAAACCATGCGCTCACAAGTGCGTGTAATAGTGATTCGCAACTCTGTTTTGCGTAAAATTCTGCCGGGTCCATTACATCTACGCGCCTTCGTATGCGTCGGAAATCGGGAATATTTCGCTGATGACCGGCTGATCACAAACGGTCCGCGACAATTCCCTCACCTAACAAAGACGATCAAAAACCGGCTTTTTTCTCGGAGCCCTGAATTTTTTTAGATAATACGTTGAAACGCCTGCCTGTCACTTCATCGAACAAAGCGGATCACATCGCTTGCCGCTCCGTTCCATAGCACCAAGACATTCTGGTTTATCCCAAGCGACGGCCATTTCCTGCGGCACTGTGGAATATGAAAATATTGCGACTTTTTCTCATTTGCGTTACAGGCATGAGTCGCATTGACATGCTGCTCGTCTCTACGGATCAACCCAAACCCGTCATGACCGATGACATGAATGGACCAAGCACGTGACGTCCTGGAGCATACTTCTGACAACGCTTTTCCGCTCTGAACAGCGAAAGGTCGAGGCGCTTGCCAGGAGGAAATGTGCGGATCCGGAACAGGCTGCGGACGTGGTGCAGGATGCGTTCATGCGGCTCAGTCGGCTGGCTAAACCTGAGGCTGTCAACAATCCGGGACACCTTCTCTTCACCACGGCATCCAACATCATGCTGGATTATAACCGTCGGATCAGACGTGAACGCAACCGGGATGGAGGAAGTATAGCCCCCGATCTCCCCTGCCCCGTTCCCGATGCCGAGGTCCAGCATGCTGAAAAGCAGCGCAGGGCCATTTTGCGAGAAGCAATCGCCGCTCTCCCCGACGAGACACGTGACATCTTCATCCGCTTCCATCTCGAGGGACGCAGTTACCGTCAGATCGCGGAAGAAAAAGGGATGGACCTCCGCCGTGTCGAATATCATCTTCGTGACGCCATGAAAGCCTGCCGCCAGTACGCCCGCGACCATCAGTGACAGTCATTTACGCGTCACCGCAAACAGGATCATGGTATCCCGACCTGTCGCCTGTTACACCTGCGGAAACAATAAACGAGACAGCATGTCCGCCTTCTGGGCGACTGGATATCTGAACGTGCAGAACAGGAATGAACCGTCAGGTGACGCATTTGATGCGGCCAATGCCTGGTATCATCGCTTGCAAGGAGACAATGTCACCGAGGCAGATCGGGATGCTTTTCGTAAGTGGTGTGCACAGAGCCCTGACCATGAGGCGGCGTGGGAAGACATCCAGACTTTTGCATCGGACATCAGGATAACGCTTGCGCAAAAACCACCAGTGCCAGCGCGCAGCACCATCCAACGCCCCCGAAGTTCACGCCGTTCGGCCCTGGCGTTAGGCAGCCTTGGTCTGGCCGTCGCCTGCATCGCCATGCTGTCCAGCGGGTGGAGTGACTGGCTTCAGGCGGATTACCGCTCTGGCCAAGGCGAACAGAAAACGGTGACATTGGCGGACGGGTCTGTTGCAACGCTCAGCCCGAATAGCGCCCTGAAGATCCTGCCTGACACACATGGACGAGGCCTCGCCCTACTCCATGGAGAGGTATGGTTCTCCGTCCACCCTGATAGCGCGCACCCGTTCTACGTTCTTGCCGGCAAAGGCCGAGTGACCGATGTCGGCACGCGCTTTGATCTCAGATATCTGGACGGACAGACAAACATTGCAGTGGAAGAGGGTATGGTTGACGTTGCCTATGGCCCCCCTCCCCCCGATCACGTCAGGCTAACGGCAGGACAGAATATCTCCTACGGCACAGGCGGTCTTGGCGGCATACAGGCAGTTGATCCTGATGACATTGGCGCATGGCGCAAGGGGAACCTCGTTTTCCGTCAGAAGCCGCTTGCGGAAGTCGTCGCGGAACTCAACCGGTATGGCAGCACGACGCTCGTGCTCGCCAGCATTCAGGGGCGTAACAGGCCCGTTTCCGGCACGTTCGTCATCGGTCAGGAAGACACAGCCCTGAACGCCCTCCACGAGGCATTTGGACTCAGGATTCTACGCTTCACGCGTTATGTCACCGTCCTCTACTGATTCTTCGTCCAGCTTTGACACGCTCAGCTATGACCTGATCCAAGAGCAAGATACCCTTTCCGACACCGGACAGACCTCTCAGACAGCACTCTTTTTCACATCACAAAAAATAAATTCATAAAAATTTTCCGAAAGTGCCGGGTTCCGTCGTCTTCACAAACAAGATGCAAGTGAGAATGCTTCTCATATAAGAAAGCATTCCCGGAAGATGACAGGGAACCAGAACAGGTGAGCGGATTTCATACACACTCCAGGTGCCTCCCCTCGCGGTGCGGAATGGCGCGACTGCTGCTGACAACGTCTCTTTGCTGCTCGGTCGGCATTGTCGCCAGCATCGGGCAAGCCAAAGCAGCAGCTACCGTCAGCTCCACCGAACAAACTTTCTCCTTTTCCATTCCGGCACAATCGCTGGATGGAGCACTCGCCGCTTTTTCAAAGATCACGCATATCCAGACTGTCGCTGCGGGTGAACTGACGCGTAGTGCGCGTTCACCGGGTATCAGCGGAACTATGACACCTACCGCTGCTATGAATGTCCTGCTCGGTGGCACTGGCCTAAGCCCCCGGACAAGTGGAAATGTCATTATTGTTCAAAAAGCGGCAGCCAACATCACGCTTGGTCCCGTGCGCGTAGGCGGTAGCTTAAACGCACATGAGGCTGCAATCGGTCCCGGTGTCGGCTATGTAGCAACTTACTCCGAAGCCGGGACAAAAATGGATACTCCGATTACGGAAATCCCTAATTCAGTTTATGTCATAACTAAACAGGAAATTTTAGATCAACAAGCTCAGACAGTGAACGAAGCACTACGCTATATGCCTGGGGTGTACGCTGAAAGACTGGGGACCGCGAACGTAAGTACTGCCGGAGGAAATGCTAACGGTACCGGGTCCGTCATGATGCGTGGATTTGCCGCTACACAGTATGTTGACGGTATCATGTCTAGCTCTAGTTCAGCAGGTGAAACGGCTTTTGTCGAACGTGTCGAAACACTTAACGGCCCCGCTTCAGTTCTTTATGGCCAAGTTGGACCTGGTGGACTGATTGCCACGCGCTTAAAACAACCCGGAGAAACACCTGTACATAATGTGAGTGTTGGATTTGGTAATCACGGACGTTACGAAGCGACGTTTGATGTGGGTGATAAGATCACGAAGTCAGGAAATCTAAAATATAGAATAGCGGGAATAGGTGTTACGCAAGGATCTCAAACAGACTACCTCCATTACAAAAGAGTCGGTGTGTTGCCGTCTATAAAATGGGATATCGATGATAAGACTAGCCTTACTCTGATCGGGCAGTATATGTATACGCCAGAAGATGGACAGGATACCGGCTACCCAAGTATTGGCTCGTTAGTACCTGGCACCCATGGTTATCTTCCGAGGTCTCTCTATCTTGGAGACCCGGCATATAATACCAGCGGTGAACGAGATGCGGCTTTCGAGTATCAATTTCAACATAAATTTAATAAGTTCATAGAGTTTCAACAAACATTCCGATATGAAGATTCGTCTACACATATAAATAATTTATATTTATTTGGTTCTATTCAAGAAAATGGCAATATTAGTCGTAGGGCATGGAAGCAAAACAGCAGAGATGCCACAGTTGCACTCGACAGTAGATTTATAGAACACTGGAACACCGGTCCGGTAAAACAAACCTTCGTGGAAGGGATGGACTTTAGGCGGATATCCATTGCACAAAATATCGCTTACGATACGAGTGGAGCGGGAGCCATAAACGTATGGGATCCCATATATTACGTCACACATTTGAATTATAGTTTGTATGGACCCGATGATATAGAATTAGATAATATGAAAGAAACGCAATATCAGAGCGGTATTTATTTTCAAGATCAGATAAAATACGGACACTTGTCGGTTCTTCTTGGAGGCCGGCAGGATTGGTATAATTATAAAAATGCTTTAATTACCGGCGATAATTATGAAACAGATGCAGGGCATGGCGTTGTCACACAACCCTATGTTTATGAACGACAAAATCCATCTGATTCGAAATTCACGTGGAGAGCAGGTTTAACGTATAATTTTGATTTCGGGCTTACACCTTATTTTAGTTACGCAACATCATTTATACCGCAGACTGGAGCATTTCAGTATAATGGACAGGCAGCAAAGCCTTTAAATGGCAAGCAGTTTGAGGCTGGATTGAAATACTTGATCCCACACACAAATGTTTTCTTAACGGCCGCGGCATATCATATTCAAGAAAATCATTACCAGATCACGGATATGGAACGTCCTGGTTATGAAGCTGATGCCGGCACGGTTACTTCGAAAGGTGTTGAGTTGTCAGCTCACGCGAACGTCACAAAAGACTTGCGCCTATCTTCTTCCTATTCGTTCAACGAAACTCGCGCCACGAAAAGCGATACAAGTGTAATACTTCGTGATATGGCTGGAAACAATCTTGGTACTGTGAGTGAACAGGGGAAGTACATTGCTGGACTCCCCCGCCATATGGTGAACATGTTTGCTGATTATACTCTCCCTAGGAAGATATTTCATGGTTTGGGGGTGAACTTCGGCATCCGTTATATTGGAAGCACTTATGCAGACAACGCAAATAGTTATAAAGTTCCATCTTATCTACTGTTTGATGTTGGTGCTCACTATGATTTCGAAAATGCTTCGCCATTGCTGAAAGGTTTGCGTGCACAGTTGGCGATTTCGAACCTTGCGAACACCCGGTATGTGACATCGTGCAGTTCTGGTTACGGCGGTGGTACGTGTTATTACGGTCAGGCTCAGCGCATTTATGGTAATTTTTCCTACAGTTGGTGAAATTATACCGCCCGAGACTACACCGACTTTCCTTATTTAAAATCAACGCATTGCCCCTCGTCTCGAGGCCAAAGTCGAGGGGCAGCATCGCTGCAACTTCCGAAGGGCATCCCGTGCAACAATCATGGGTTATCCCCGGCAAGATCCATGGGGCCATCCATGCCAAACTCGAGAGACGGTGCTGTGCACTATCCGTGAGATCACACGGCCACTGGCGTGGGATGCGTTCTCCGCCCGCAAGACTTTCGCGAAACTGGAGAAACCTGTTCGGAGATATATCCAGTGGGATCACACCAGAATGATGCGCAGACCGACCGGAATCTGCTCTTTCGTCTGATCGTCAGCGGCCAGATATCCCTTACCTCGCTGGTTGAGGCTCTCGCTGTGGCGGAACATCGTAATTTCCGAAAGGCCGGTGAAACCTTACGGATTTCACAATCTGCTATCAGCAACCGGATCGCCACCCTTGAAGATATTATCGGTTTCCGCCTGTTTGAACGCCGCAACGGCGTGCATGTCACCTACGAGGGACAGCAGTTTCTCTCCGTCATCAACGAAGCGGTCAGTCTTATTGACCTTGCACTCCGTCCCACCCGCCTGCTTCCTGTCACCACTGAAAGCAGGCTGATGGTCGGTGTCCAGTCCTCAAGCGCGGGAGGATTTCTGCGCAATATCCTCGACCGTTTCGTAAAATATTCGCCTTATGTCCGGCTGGTCTCGGGCGAATTCGCCCCTGATCTGCTGATCTCCGGCCTGCGACGACGCGAGATCGATATTGCCTTTACCCCTGACATTCCACCACGTCGGACACTGGCCCATGATATTCTGTGCGTCATGCCCTTGTGGACCGAAACCATGATGGCGGCACTGTCCGAGCATGACCGGCTGGCCATGCAGGAGGCCGTGACATGGAACGATCTTGCGGATCATACCTTTTTGGTTCGCCGGGAGGGCATGGGATCGTGGCTGATGGCGCAGGCCCTTCCCTATCTCGAACAACATGGCGCTCCACCCCGGATCGAACATATGATTGTCGGGCGAGACACCCTGCTGACCGATGTCGTGCGCCGCCGGGCGGTGGCCCTGACCTCGGCCGCGACAACAAGCCTGTCGGTTCCAGGCGTGCGCCTGCTTCCTCTTGCAGGTGATCCCATCACCCTGACCTTTCATGCCCTGTGGTCACGCCAGAACCACAATCCAGCGCTCCAGACGCTTCTTAAACTGGTGAGGACGGTGAAGGACCCAAACGTTTCTGACGCCATCTGAGAAAAGCCCTGTCGGAGAGCATAAATTTCTCGATCATTGGGGCTATCAATTTCTGTGGCGTGACACTCTGCTGGTGCAGGGCGTTCATGGCGTCCGCATAAGCCAGAAGATCCCGATGCACGGACGCGGGCAGATCGATTGTAAGCCGAACCGGTTTTTCATCGGGCAGAGCACTGATTTTCAGATCACTCATGATCCGTTTCTCCTTTTACATGCCATGGTCGCACAACCAGATCCCGATTCAGAACCAGGGTAAATGGCAGGCCGGGCCGGTCGGTCAGGGTGGGCTGGACGTTGAGACTTCGGTCAATCAGCCGGTTGCCGACCATGGAAAAGCCGTTGCTAGCGCCGGAGCGGATTGCCTGGGCCAGATTGTTTTCGCTCTGGCTGGTGCCCGCCTCGGAGCCGACGCTGAGGAGCGTGGTCACCAGGGCCGCTTTGAAAAGCTGGCCCCAATGATTGTCGACCTCGTCAGACAGGCCGGACTGGCCGATGGCGTCACCACCGGACAGCTTCTCCAGCACGAGGCTCTCGCCGTCGGGGTATAAGAGTCGCGTCCAGATGATCTGCGTGCGCTGCTGCCCGAAGGAAATCCCGCTGTTATAGGCTCCGAACAGCGTGCTGCCCTGCGGGATCAACAGATAACGACCGGTCGGGCTGTCATAGACGTTCTGGGTCACATGACCCACGATCTGGCCGGGCAGATCGGAACTGATTTTCGTGTTCAGTGCGCCAGCGATCACCGTGCCCGCCTGGAGGACATAAGGTGAGGCAGGCGGCGCAATGCGGTCCGGGCTGGTCGTCGCGCGGTCGGGCTGCCCTTCCAGAAAGGCAAGGTTCCCAGCCTGTGGCCCGGTCGTGGTGGAAGCCCGCCCTTGAGTGGCAGGAGCGCCCGGCGCGGGCGGCATCGTCTGTTCGCCGGCGCGGTCACGTTCCCCCGTCTGCACGAACAGCCGGCTGGCGATCGCGGCCTCGACTTCCTGTTGCGCGCGCCGGTCGTCGCTACCCGACGCCGCCTTTCCCTGCTCCTGTGCCTTCAGGATAGTGTATCCCGGATCTCCTGGCAGAGCAGGACCGAGCTTCGGCACGCCGTTGCCGACATAGTCTGAGGGCAGCCCCGTCAGCCCATCGGCGGACGGGCGCACATCCGTGTCCTGGCTGGCGGCGGGTGGCGCTTTGTGGCTGCTGTTCTCCAGCGCGTAGCCAAGTGCGAGACCAATGGCGAGCATCCCTGCCCCACCGAGCGCCCAGACCACGGTGCGGTTAAGACGCACCACGCGCGGCCGTTCCGCCCGCAGGCGCAGATCGGGAGGAGAAGGCGAGGATGATGGTCCCGATCCGCTTCCGTCGGCCGACACGTCCCCACCCTCATCCTGACGATCCTGCGTGTCGGTCATGACTTCCTGCCATCTGTGCGTACGATACGCACCCGCTGCTCGGAATGCTTATCGCCCAGCCGCAGTTCGGCGGCCGCGAACAGCCGGTCCACGATCATCCAGTTCTGCCGCACCCGGTAATTGACCAGTTCCGGGCCGCCATCGGCTCCCAGCACAAAGAGCGGCGGCAGTTGCCCCTGCCCTATGCCGGCCGGAAAGGCGATGTAGACCTTGTGGCCGTCATCGAACGCCCGGCTCGGAAACCAGGGCGGTGTGGCGCCTTTAACCGGGTTGATGGCATAGCGGAAATTCAGCGCGTCGAGATTCAGTCCCGCATCCACAGGGGTGGCATCATCAGCGTCACTGTCCCGCCGATGCAGGGCGATCAGGTCATCCTCGGGATAGTCCCACGACACCGATGCCATGTAAGTCGCGGGCGTGGAGCGCAGTTCGGCGAGATAGGTCCGCCGGTCGGTATTGACGATCAGATTGGTGGTCAAATCCGGCCGCGTCGGCTTGACCAGGATATGAATCCGCTTTGTCGCCCCAGCCCCGCTTTCGGTATCGCCGATGATCCAGCGCACGGTGTCACCGGCCGCGACAGGCCCGGTGCCGACCAGCTTCTCCCCCTGCTGGAGCATGATGTCGGTGATCTCGCCTGGCGAAGTATAGACCTGATAGAGAGCGCCGGGGCTGTAGGGATAGACCTGCACCGCGTTGATAAACCCGGCTCGCGTGGGCTGAATGCGCGCCGCCAGATTGGCCTGCGTCACGCGCGCGGTCGGATCGGCAACTTCGGGGGCCGGATGTGTGACGCGTCGTGATGGCAGCGGCTTGAGCTGGCCCGGCAGGGGAAGTGGCTGCGGGACTTCAACGACCTGTACCGGTTTCGGCGGATCCGGCAGACGCGTGGCCTGAACAGCATCATCGTACCGGATGACCGGCGGATGGTAATGCTGCGCGCATCCGGCCAGAGGCAGGACCAGCAGCGGGAGAGCACGACGGATCATTGGCCCAGCTCCTTCGACCAGTTGATGGCGGAGACGTAGATGCCCAGAGGATTTTTCCGAAGATGATCAGCGTCGCGCGGCGTGCGCAGAACGACCGAGACGATGGCGGTCCAGCGCTCGGTGCCGGTGAACGCGCCGTCACGGTAATGGCGCTCGGTCCAGGCCACACGGAAGCTGCCGGACGAGGCCCGGATCACCGAGGCGATGTCCACCTCGACCTGCTCGTGCCCGATGCGCGAGAACGGATCGTTGAGGCGGGCGTAATCGTTAAGCGCCTGGGCGCCCAACGTGGTGGTGAAATCATAGGACCGCAGCCAGTTCTGCCGGACCACAACGGGGTCCGACGACAGGGCGCGCACGTCGTGGACGAACTGCGCCAGATACCAGGAGATCTGCGGATCGGCGGGCATATAGCCCGCTGTCGCGGGGGCCACGACCTGCGCCTGCCCCAGCCGGTCCACCTGCACCACCCACGGCGTGATGGTGCCGCGCGCGGACTGCCAGACCAGCCCGGCCCCGAGCCCTGCCGAGAGGAATAGCGACCCGAACGCCATCAGCCGCCAGTTGCGGGCCTGGATGCGGGCGGAGCCGATCCGCTCGTCCCAGATCTGGGCGGCTTTCTGATACGGGGTCACAGGTTCGGGCGTGGTCCCGTAGCGGGTGGTGGAGCGACGGAACATCGTCCTCATTCCTTTTCTGACAGATCGATTGAGGAAGATCCGCCCCCGCCGTCGGCGGAGCGGATGACATGGGCGGCCTCGGCGGCATGGGTCGCTGCGTTACGGCGCTTCATCTTCTGCGCCCAGCGGGGCGGTTCGCCGGAACCGCCACCATCTCCACCAGATGGACCCTCACCGGTAGGGCCGCCACCCGTGGGGCCACCCCCTTCTCCGGCAGGACCACCCCCACCTGATGGAAACGGCCCGCTGCCACCGGTTTCGTCACCCTCTCCACCGCCCATCCCGCGTGCGGCCCAGCGTCCACCGGCGGCATAGTTTTCTTTGAGGGATGAACCGGCACGGGAGGCCGCTCCTTTGACGGCATTCGCGACGTTCCCACCGACAGCCCGGCCCATGCCGCCGATCCCGGCGGTCATGCTGCCCGCGCCGCCAGACGCGCCAGCAGCACCAGCCGAATAGGCGGAGGTGGCGGCCCCGGCGATCGCGGCCCCGCCCCGCGCGGCGGCAGCTGTAGCGCCCAGCGCAGCGGCACCTCCGGAAATTGCGGCAGCGGGCGCGGCAACAGCGGCAGCCCCCATGGCGCCAACCGCCATGCCGGTACCGACTGCCGCGCCCGCACCAAGCTGCGGGGCACCGGAAATCAGGCCATTGGCGATGCTGCCGCCATAAATGGCGAGCCCGACGATCGAAAGCGACGCCAGCACAACCGAGACGGCCTGGCCGATGGTCGGCACATCGCTGCCGTAGGACGTCGTAAACTGGGCGAACAGAACCGACGCGATGGCGGAAATGATCGCCAGCACCATGATCTTCACACCGGACGATACGACATTGCCCAGCACCTTCTCGGCCAGAAAGGCGGTGCGATTGAACAGGGCGAACGGGATCAGCACGAAGCCTGCCAGCGTGGTCAGCTTGAACTCGATCAGCGCCACGAAAAGCTGCACGGCCAGAATGAAGAACGCCGCCAGCACGATCAGCCAGGACAGACACAGCACGAATATCTGGATGAAGTTGGTAAAGAAGGCGACCGGACCAAGGAGATTGTGAACAGAGTCCAGAAGCGGCTGCGCTGCCGTGAACCCCGTGGAGGCCAGACGACCGGGCCGCAGGAAGTCTCCCAGCGCCAGACTGCCACCGCCGACCTTCAGTCCGAGGGCCGCAAAACTGTCGAAGAGGATCTTCGAGAGCGCATCGAAATCGTTGATGACCCAGGCGAAGAAGCCGATATAGAGCGTCTTCTTCACCAGACGCTGGATGATGTCCTCATCCGCAGCCCAGGCCCAGAACAGGCCAGCAAGAGCAATGTCCAGCACAGACAGCGTACCTGCCAGCGAGATCACATTCCCCTTCACCAGACCGAAGCCCGTATCGATCGTGGTGGTGAAGGTGTTCAGAAAGGTATCGATAACGCCGACATCGTTCATGGCCATGATGGTCAGTTCCCGCTACTGCCGAACATGGAAACCGAAGTCGGGCTATAGGCGTTATATTGGGAAAAATGCTGATACTGAGCTTCGCTCTCGACTTCGGTGGCCGCATTCCGCGCCCGCTCCAGCGCCGTGGCCCGCCCGTTGGCGGCGAGTTCGGCCTGGATGTCGGACAACTGGCGCGACTGAAGCGCGAGAAGCTGATTGCCGGCCTGCGCCGCCTGCAGAGCACCTGTGGAATCCTGGCTGGCCGAAACAAGCTGGGTCATGGCACTGCTGTCGGAAGGAATATTCCCCACAACACGCGCCTGCAGTTTCAGGGCATCCTCAAAGCCGCCTACGGAATTCTGCCACCTTGTCTGCGCCTGGCTGAACAGGGCGCTGTCGGACATGCCCGATGAGACCGACGTATAGGATTGCTGGTACTGCTGCTCGACGGACTGGACGCTGTAGGCAATGTTCTGCGCCTGCGCGAGCAGTGCCGTAGTCTGGGAAATCGTCGATTGCAGCGATGACAATGTCGAAAGCGGCAGGCTCGCCAGATTACGTCCCTGATTGACCAGCATCTGTGCCTGGTTGGCCAGCGAGGTGATCTGATTATCGATCTGCTGGAGGGTCCGTGCCGCGATGAGAACATTCTGGACATGGTTGGCTCCATCATACACCGCCCATTGTGCCCGGGCCTGTGGAACGCCAAGCGACAGCAGGGCCGCCGTACCGCAGAGAAAGACCGCCTGCCTCATGACACAGATCCTTCCCGCAGAAGGTCCGCAGCCCACGTTATACCGCGCGCCTCAAACCAGGCCGGGAGAAATCCGGGACGGCCATGTTTCGCCAGCACTGCATCGATCAGCCGGTGATCGTCCTTGCCGGATGCCGCACACAGGGCAAGTGCTACCGGCCCGAGCCCCAGTTCAAACAGCCGGTTTCCCCGCTGCGTCTGGCAGTAATATTCCCGCTTCGATGCCGCACGAGCGATGATGGCGGTCTGCCGGTCGTTGAGACCAAAATCGCGATAGAGGACCGCGATCTGCGGCTCGATCGCCCGTTCATTGGGCAGGAAGATCCGTGTCGGGCAGCTTTCCACTACGGCCGGGGCGATCGGGGAATTGGCAATATCCGATAGGGACTGCGTGGCGAAAATTACCGATGCGTTCTTCTTGCGTAGGGTTTTCAGCCATTCCCGGAGCTGGCCGGCAAAGTCCCCGTCGTCCAGGACCAGCCAGCCCTCATCGATGACCAGCAGCGTCGGCCGGCCGTCCAGACGGCCCTCAATGCGGTGAAACAGATAGGACAGCACGGATGATGCCTCGCCCGAGCCGATCAGACCTTCGGTCTCGAACACCACGACATCGGCGTCGCCCACCGCTCTGCGTCCGCGTCGAGCAGGCGGCCATAGGGACCACCCAGGCAGTATGGTGCCATTGCCTGCTTCAGGGCGTTGGACTGGAGGAGTGCTACCAGACCTGAGATCGTGCGTTCATGGGTGGGCGATGATGCCAGGGAATTCAGGGCCGACCAGAGGTGAGACTTCACCTCCGGGGTCAGCGCCACGCCCTCTCCGACAAGGATCTGGCCGAGCCATTCGCTGCCCCATTTTCGCTCATCCGGATCATCAATCCGCGCCAGCGGCTGGAGCGATACACTGCCACTCTGTTCTCCCGACAGATCAGCGTCTGTCAGCCCACCGCCGAGATCATGCCAGTCCCCATTCATCGCCAGCGTCGCGGCCCGCATCGACCCGCCGAAATCAAAGGCAAAAATCTGCGATCCCGCATAGCGACGGAACTGCAACGCCATCAACGCCAGCAGGACAGATTTGCCCGCGCCTGTCGGTCCTGCGATCAGCGTATGACCCACATCGCCGACATGCAGGGAGAACCGGAATGGCGTGGCACCCGCCGTCCTGCCGTAGAACAGAGGGGCTGCCCTGAAATGCCCGTCCCTCTCCGGCCCGGCCCACACGGCTGAGAGTGGAATCATATGCGCCAGATTCAGTGTCGAGATCGGGGGCTGACGCACATTGGCGTAGACATGCCCCGGCAGAGATCCCAGCCACGCTTCCACCGCGTTGAGGCTTTCCGTCATGCAGGTGAAGTCGCGCCCCTGGATGATTTTTTCGACGAGGCGAAGTTTTTCCGCCGCTATGCTGGCGCTGCCATCCCACACCGTCACCGTGGCCGTGATGTAAGCCTGCCCGACATCATCCGCGCCCAGCGACTGCAACGCCAGATCGGCATCGGCTGCCTTGTTGGCGGCATCGTTATCCACGAGAACTGATGCCTCATTGGTCATCACTTCTCGGACAATGGCTGCGATACTCTTGCGTTTTGCGAACCACTGGCGCCTGATTTTCGTCAGCACCTTGGTGGCGTCGGTCTTGTCGAGCAGGATCGCGCGGGTGGACCAGCGATACGGCATCGCCAGCCGGTTCAGGTCATCCAGGATTCCGGGGAAAGTCCGCGACGGGAAACCGGTGATGGTTAGCGTCTTGAGGAAAGCATCGCCGAGTTTCGGCTCCAGTCCGCCCGAGAGCGGCTGGTCCACCAGGAGCGCATCAAGATGCATCGGGATTTCCGGCACCCGCACGCGCTGGCTCCGGGTCGAAATGGTCGAGTGCAGGTGGGTCAGGGTCTCCCCGTCATCCAGCCACGCCGCTTCGGGCATGAACCCGTCCAGCAACGCCAGAAGCCGATCACTGCGATCCACGAAGGCATGGAGCATGCCGTGTGGATCTGGGCCGCCCCGTTCCCTGCCCTCATAGAGAAAACGCTCTGCACGCCCTGAAGATTCCGCAGGTGGCAGCCAGACCAGGGTGAGGAAATACCGGCTCTCGAAATGCGCGCCCTCATCTTCGAAGGCTTCCCGGCGCTCAAGGTCCACCATGTGCGAAGCGGCATCCGGAAAATCGCTCTCGGGATAGAGCGTGGCGGGAACGCGCTGCGCTTCCACGAACACGGCCCAGCCGGAGCCAAGGCGACGCAGGGCATTGTTCAGCCGCCCGGTGACACCGACCAGTTCGGCAGGGGTGGCGCTATCCAGATCGGGACCGCGTATCTTTGCCGTGCGCTGAAGGCTGCCGTCTTTGTTCAGGACCACGCCTTTCTCCACGAGCGCCGCCCATGGCAGGAAGTCGGACAGGAGGGCAGCACGGCTGCGATATTCACCAAGGGACATCATGGCCCTCCCCTTCCTATGAGCGAAGCCAGGCGGGATAGCGCAGATGCCGCCGCCCTACCTCGATGAAGAAAGGGTCGCGCTTCGCCCCCCAGACCGCGAGCCCATGCCCCACGATCCAGAAGACGGCTCCGATCAGCCACAGCCGCAGGCCCAGCGCGATCGCCGCCGCCAGCGTGCCGTTGGCGATGGCGACAGCACGGGGCGCGCCACCCAGCAGGATGGGATCGGTCAGCGAGCGATGCACCGGGACATGGAACCCCGGCACCGCGTCATCGTCATATCCCACCATCAGATCAGTGCCCCGCCGGAGAACGAGAAGAACGACAGGAAGAAGCTGGACGCGGCAAAAGCGATGCTGAGTCCAAAGACGATCTGGATCAGGCGGCGGAACCCGCCAGATGTTTCGCCAAAGGCCAGGGTCAGACCGGTCACGGTGATGATGATCACCGAGATGATCTTGGCCACCGGCCCCTGCACGGATTCCAGGATCTCGTTCAGGGGCGTTTCCCACGGCATGCTGGATCCTGACGCCCATGCCGATGACGCGAAAGCAAGCCACAGCAGCATGGAGGTTCCGAACACACGCAGATCCGGCACATGCCGGTCAGAACGTGCGACAGCGCACACGACGGCGCGCAGACGTGAAGGCGGCATCATGATGACTCTCCATTGGCAGAGCAGGATGTTTCGGGAGAAGAGAGGCTGACCGGACGGATGCGATAGGCGCCCGTCACGGGATCGAGGCCGTCGATTTCCGCCAGTTCGGACAGGCGGCGTGCCGTGCCGCGTCCGGACAGCACGGCGATGACATCGATGGTTTCGGCGATCATGTCGCGTGGCACCGTGACCACCGCCTCCTGAATCAGCTGTTCCAGACGATACAGGGCCGCCAATACCGATCCGGCGTGCAGCGTGCCGATGCCACCCGGATGGCCAGTCCCCCATGCCTTGATCAGATCAAGGGCTTCGGCCCCACGCACCTCACCGACGGGAATACGGTCTGGGCGCAGACGGAGACCGGAGCGGACAAGGTCCGAAAGGGTAATCACGCCTTCACGGGTCCGCAGGGCTATGAGATTGGGCGCCGTGCATTGCAGTTCGCGCGTATCCTCGATCAGGACGACGCGGTCATCGGTTTTTGCCACCTCGGCCAGCAGAGCGTTGACCAGCGTCGTCTTGCCGGTGCTGGTCCCGCCTACGACCAGGATATTCTTCCTGTCCGAGACCGCATGCCGCAGGAAATCTGCCTGGGCATCGGTCATGATCCCGGCTGCGACATAGTCATTGAGCGTGAACACGGCGACAGCGGGCTTGCGGATCGCGAAACTTGGGGCGGTCACAACGGGCGGCAGCAATCCCTCGAACCGTTCGCCGGTTGGCAACTCGGCCGAGACACGGGGTGCTGTTTCATGCACCTCAGCCCCGACATGGTGGGCCACGAGACGCACGATGCGCTCGGCATCGGCTGGCGTAACCCTGTCGCCGGTATCGCCCAGCCCCTCGGACAGACGGTCGATCCACAACCGCCCATCGGGATTGAGCATGACCTCGACCACGGTAGGATCAGCGAGATGCCCCGCAATCGCCGGTCCCATCGCCGTGCGCAGCATGGACATGCCGCGCTGTCGGGCACCACTTTCAATCGGTGTAACCGCCATGGGAATCCCCGTCTTTACGGATCATCCGGCCTCTCCGGACGACGACGGGGATTATTAGAAGGGAGCGGATTTATCTGCTGGCAACAAGGATTTCACGGGATGCGGTAAAAGCGTATGTAATTGGGAGCGTTCAGGCGGGATCGGTGCCCGACGGATCCTGTCGTGCCGCGACATCACGCTGACGGTCGCGCAGGAATCGGTCCCCCGTCGCCAGCCGCCGCTCCAGCGCGGTCAGGAAGCCCTCGAACCGCTCCAGCCCCATGGCCCGAGCAGAGGCCCGGGCGCTATCCGGGAGCGGTGGTGTGCTGGTCAGCCAGAACCGGATGAACAGGGTCAGTGTCTCGGCCATGATCGAGACGTCTTCCTCCAGCCCGGCCATCTGGCGCGACAGCCGGTCGAGACGCCGCGACGTCGCGGCTTCCTGTCTTTCCGCGGCATCGTCCGTCAGGAACGACAGCACCGCCGTCTCCACCAGCGCGGATTTCGAAATATCCCGCCGCACGGCACGGGCCTCAAGCTGCTTATGGATATCGGGATCGAAATAGACGTTCAGGCGTCGGCTGCGCTTGTGCATGGTCAGTTTCCTCCCAGTTCCAGACCGTCATTGCGATCCATGCCGGCCTGACGGATGATGTTCCCCTGTCGGCGCAGTTCCGCCGCGCGCTGCACCTCGGCCTCGGGATCGCTGTCGGGAATTTCGAACTCGGCGGCCGGATCAGGCCGCTCAGGCGCAATATCCTCATGCTCGGGCAACTCCGGCTCCCGGCGGACGCCACTGTTGGCGTCGTCGGTATCGTCGGCATTGGATCCGGCATCCGGGGGCGACGGCACACTCGGCATATCCTCTGCGACCACCCGTCCACACCACACATCGATGGCGGGATTCCCGTCCCGCACCAACGTTGCCAGATCGGGGGACGGCAGGATGCGCGTGGTAAAGCGGCGATCCTGATAGTAACGGACTTTCAGGGCGCGGATCGGTGGGCAGCCCGACAGCATCACCAGTTCCTCATGGTCGGGTAACTGCTGGACCTCGCCCACGGTCAGGAGCGGCCTGGCAGTTTCCTGCCGGGAAACCATGAGGTGCCCGAGCCAGGGCGACAGGCGATGCCCGGCATAATTGGTGGAATCCCGCTGCTCCGTTGCCGTGCCCAGGGCATCTGACACCCGTCTGGCGGTCCGTTCGTCATTGGTCGCGAAGCTGACGCGGACCTGGCAATTGTCGAGGATCGAATTGTTCGGCCCGTATGCCTTCTCGATCTGGTTCAGCGACTGGGCGATCAGGAAGGCCCGGATCTGATAGCCTGCCATAAACGCCAGCGCGCTCTCGAAAAAATCCAGCCGCCCGAATGCCGGAAATTCGTCGAGCATGAGAAGCAGCTTTCGCCGTCTGGCCGCCGCCTCCAGATCTTCCGTCAGACGGCGTCCAATCTGGTTGAGCATCAGCCGGATCAACGGCTTGGTGCGGCTGATATCCGAAGGCGGCACGACGAAATAAAGTGAGGCCGGTCGCGCCGAGGATACGAGATCCTCAATCCGCCAGTCGCATCTTCTGGTCACCATCGCCACGACGGGATCACGATAGAGCCCGAGAAACGACATGGCGGTAGAGAGCACGCCGGAGCGTTCGTTATCCGATTTGTTGAGCAGTTCCCGTGCGGCGGACGCCACGACGGGATGTGGCCCCTTCTCCCCCAGATGATTCGTCCGCATCATGGCGGACAGGGTCGTCTCGATGGACCGTTTCGGGTCGGAGAGGAATTTCGCCACACCGGCGAGCGTCTTGTCGGCTTCGGCATAAAGCACATGCAGGATCGCGCCGACCAGCAGCGCATGCGAGGTTTTCTCCCAATGGTTGCGTCTCTCCAGCGCGCCATCCGGATCGACCAGGATATCGGCGATGTTCTGCACGTCGCGGACTTCATATTCCCCCAGACGGACCTCCAGCAGCGGATTGTAGGCGGCCGATGCCGGATTGGTCGGGTCGAACAGCAGCACGCGCCCGAAGGTCGCGCGAAATCCCGCCGTCAGTTCCCAGTTCTCGCCCTTGATATCGTGGATGATGGCCGAACCAGGCCAGGTCAGCAGGGTCGGAATGACCAGCCCCACCCCTTTGCCCGAGCGGGTGGGCGCAAAGCACAGCACATGCTCGGGACCGTCATGCCGGAGATAGGCCCGGCGGTATTTACCCAGAACGACCCCGCTCTCGCCCAGCAATCCCGCCGCACGAATATCGCGGGCGGTGGCCCAGCGGGCCGAACCATAGGTTTCGACCCGACGCCTTGCCCGCGCCCGCCAGATCGACAGGGCGAAGGCCACGGTGACGGCCAGAACAACGCCCGCAACACCAATCCGCGCGCCATGCACGAAGATGCCGGGCGCATAGGCATCGAACTCATACCACCACCAGAAGAAGAGCGGCGGCGCGTAGACAGGCCAGCGATGCCCGAGCATGAACCAGGGCGCCCCAAGCTCAGGCTGGAACCCGAGACGCCAGGCGGTCCACTCGGTCGCGGCCCACCAGAACAGCAACATGATCGTGAAGACCAGTATCACCTGGCCCCAGGCCACACGGGACGCGGACATGACGACCTCCATGACAGGATGATCCGTCCGTCAGGAGGAATAACTACGCGCGGGGCAAGGTAATTCAGGAACCGTGCGGCAATCGGCGGTCTTTGTGTAAGAAATCGGATGGAGCGTTCAATGCGGCGTCTTTCCGCCGGGAATGGTCAGGAGCTGGCGATAGCCGGTGTCACGCATCCAGCGCGCCCGCGCCATATGCGAGTCCCAGCATCGCCGCGCGCCGTCCCTGTCGGCTACCGGATCGCGGCCGAGCACGATCCGCGCCACCTCGCACCAGTCGGCGCCTGCTTCCTCGGCATCGAGGATGCGGAGATAGATGCCATGATGGAGATGGTCATACGCTGTCAGCAGTGGGCAGTCCGGTGCCTCATCGGCTGGAACGGCTTCGTTCTCGGGTTGGGACGTCATGATCCTGCCCTTTCCTTCAGGTCCGCAGATCATATCCTAAAATGGGATAATCCCGATACGGGATTATTGGGACGGTTCCTCTGTTTCAACCGGAACCGCACCCTATGCCGAAATCGCTGCGCTCTCCGCGACAGCACCGTCTCATGGAATTGCTGATCGCAGCAAGGCGCGACAAGGGACTGACCCAGGCCACACTGGCGGAGCGGCTCGGCAAGCCCCAGTCCTATGTTGCAAAATACGAGACCGGCGAGCGCCGAATCGACGTGATCGAGTTCCTCGACATCACGACCGCCATCGGACTCGATGCCGCTGACATTCTTGCCAGTCTCATGGAAGATCACTGAATCGGTTCGGCCTCATCCGGTCACTGTTCCGAACTGTCGTCCCCATCGGGATTTCGCAGCCAGCCCGGAATGTCCTGATGGGCGTGCAGAATGCGCCAGACATCCAGATGGTCCTCACGCTCCACGTAGAAAACCACGAACGGCCAGTTCCGGAAAGTGAGCGCGCGGAGCCCCGGAAGATCAAGTTCATACCCGCAACGCGGCGAGCCGATGCCAGGATATTGCCCGATCAGGGTCATCGCCTCTTCGAGCGCCCCGATAAACCGGTCCGCCACAGCGCCTCCGGCTTTCCCGACATAATCGTCAATGATCCGATCAATATCCCGCTCGGCCTGCTCGCGCAGCACCGCGCGTCTGGTCGTCATGATGATCAGACGCCGCGCACACGCGATCGCAGGCGCTCGAAATATGGGGCGTCCGCCGTGGCGCCCGGTGCGGACTGGCCCCCTTCAAGCAACAGGCCGCGCAGACGCTGTCTGTCCTGATCCTTGCGGATCAGTTCGCGCACATACTCGCTGCTGGTGCCAAACCCACGGCCGGCAACCTGCTGGTCAACGAAGCTTTTCAGGGCTTCTGGCAGAGAGATGTTCATGGTGCTCATGCGAGCAGGATAGTCGTGTATGGCAAAAATTGGCAACATGATTCACGCCTGTCCCGCATCACAATCCCAGCCCCCGCTGCCGTCCGAGTTGCCAGTCCATGGTGCCCCCGCGCATGACGCCGACAATCTCCTGGCCGATCCGGTTCTCGATGACAGGCTTCCAGGGCACCAGCACGAACTCCTGGGCATTCTCGACCAGCGCGTACGTTCCGCTCGCCAGCCGGACCTTCTCTTTCAGCGTGCCACGCATTTTCTCCCCGTCCGCCATCATGCGGTACGACATGCCGCGTGATGCCCCCAGTTCCTGGCCAACACGGTCCAGTTCCCGCCGTTCCAGCGTCGCCAGCAGCCCCTTGCGGTAGCGGACATGCCCTTCCCTGTCGTGCCAGGCGTCGCCTCGCTCGACCAGCACGTCCTGACGCTGCTTGCGGGCCTCGGTCACCTCATGACCGAACCCGGCATCAACCACATTCGACCTGCCGCGCGACACCAGCCCCCGGTCCAGCCATGTCGCACCATCCGCCGAGACCTGGGCCTCGAGATCGAGACTGGACAGGACGCGCACGGACATCTGTTTCGTGCGGCTCGTATCATACGCCGCAGCCCGTTCCAGATAGTCGCCGGGGATCTGCCACCTCCCGTCCTCGATCCGCTCGACAACGCCAGCACGACGCAAGGCTTCCAGGCGGCGCACATGGGAGGCGACATAGGTGTCGGCATCGCCTCCGGGAATACGTGGCATGGAACGTGCCTGCGCAAGATGCGCGTCCGCGCGATAGACACCGTCACGGCTCGCGACCGACACGATTTCCCGGTCGGCGGGACGGGGGCCTGTGACCTCCGGGCCAACCGCGACAATGCTCCCGTTTCGCACCCCTTCCAGGGAAACCGGGTTGATCCCGACAACATGATGGGTACGCCCGTCCACCCCGTCGATGACCAGCCCGATCTGCTCGCCCAGTTCGTCGGAGAGATGGCGGTCAAGGATCCGTCCCTCCACCGTGTCGCGTGAAGCCGGGCCATGGAACACGAACAGGCTGGGATCCGGCGCACGCCCCTGCTCGTGCATCGCCCGGTTCATGGCGCGGATGATGTCGCCCCGCTCTCCGAGTTCGCGCAGCGTTTTCTCCGTCTTCGGCGCGAGCGTCCACACACCGGGCTCGGTCTGGCTGGCGAGGCCCATCCGCTCCAGCTTCGCAAGCCGCCGCTGGCGCAGGACATGATCGCCGCCCTGCTCGCCACGCATGTCGATCGGACCATCTTCCGCCAACGCCAGCAACTGCCGGTCGATCCGTGTGTAGCGGTCCTGCCCGACCATATTCTCCAGCTTGCGACGTTGCTCCAGCACTGTTTCCGGACCCAACTCCAGCGTCACCAGTTCGGTCGCCCGTTCCCGCACGCCCTGGGTAATGTAGTCGCCATTGATGACCAAATCATCCCCGTGGTCGTCACGGCCATTGATGACGATGTGGACGTGAGGATGACCGGTGTTGAAATGATTGACGGCAACCCAGTCGAGCTTAGTGCCGAGGTCCGTTTCCATCTGCTTCATCAGGTCGCGCGTAAAGACACTCATATCCTGCACCTGCTCGGCATCCTCCGGCGAGACGATAAAACGGAACTGATGCCGGTCGTCATGCCCGCGTTCGAGGAAGGCATCGCCATCGGCGCGATCGGCTTCCGGGCCGTAAAGCTGCCCGCGCTGCCCCTCGCGGGACGTGCCGTCACGCTGGATGTAATTGAGGTGAGCGCGCGCCCTGCCATCACGGCCCGGCCCACGGATCATGCGCGACTTGACGATAACGCGGCGGCTACCGGATTTCGCATGATGCCAGCCCGCGAGATGCCGCGCCCGCACGAAGGCGGCGCCACGTCCTTTCCGGACGCCGGATCGCCCGCTGCGACGTGGGGCGGTACCCCCGGAACCACCGGGCGCATTCGTCCCAGACCCGCCGTGAGTTCGGAGCGAGCGGGACGCCCCCGACCGTCGCATAGTGGCGCGCATCCGCGAGAGAAAACTTCGTGTCTTTCCGCCCCCCTTGCCCCGGATGCGGCCCGGCCTGACGCGGAACCGCGTATCGTCGTCAGACGACATGGCCAGCACCGCGAAACACCGCCGTTTCCCGCACAGTGCCGTGGGGGATGACGGAAGCCTGCCTGTTTCCGGAAAACCGGCGCACTCCACGCGAAAAATCGACAGTGCTGCAAAGCGGGACGCCAACCCCATGTGCAGACAGAGAAAACCGCAGGTTCGGGCCGGACAGAGTGCCGCACCCTTTAATCTTGCCGTGCCTCCCTGCCCCTCTTCCCTTGCCTGATCTCATGGTTTCATGACCTCTGCCCGCACATCCCCATCCTGCTCTGGCGCAAGGTGAGAGACGAAAAAATCGGCCGGAAAGGGATGGAGAGAGACGGCATTTTTCTCCACGGAAATCGGCGTCGGCCGGATGGATTCCGGGATCATTTTTCCTGCCGCGATGAAGAGTGATCCGGCACGCCAGTCGGCCACGATTTTCGGTAGGAATCCAACGGTGGAAACGATCGGGTTTCCGATCAAAGTCCGGACCTGCGCGACATAGGAAACCGTCTCGGCGGGCAATGGCCGACCGGTCGCCAGATGGTCGTCATAACGACCGGGACCAGCGTTGTAAGCAGCGAGAAACCCTGCATCGCCGTAGCGGTCATGCAGCCATCGCAGATAGGCTGCCCCGGCCGCGATATTGTCGTGCGGATCGAAAGGATCGGCCCCCAGATTGAGTGTTCGCCGGGCATCCTTCCAAGTGCCCGGCATGAGCTGCATCAGCCCCATTGCACCGGCTCCCGAAACCGCGTGGGGATCGCCAGCGCTTTCAGCCCGCAGAACCGCCCGCACCCATGTCGCCGGGATCGCGTTTTGCTCCGCCACCTGACGCACCAGATTATCAAAATCCTGCGCCCGGACGATCGTCGGCGAGAGCGGCAGTGCGAGCACGGCCAGCACGCCCGCGGACATGAAAAACCGGGCACTCATTCCCGGCCTCCTGGGCGTTTCACAGGCCGGTTCCAGACCAGTTGCCACTCGCGGCCACCACGTCCGGCCTGGAACAGCGTTGCGCGGATTGGCTGCATGAAAGTGGGATCGTCCAGGAGCACAGAAACATACTCACCAGCACGTTCCCCGGTGCGTTTCCATCCCGCGCCCAGCTCGGGGCCAGTATCCCCGTCACCCAGGTGAATACGATAATCTGGAGCGTTTTCCGCGCCATTGTTTTCCACTGACACGAAGGTCAGTTCAGCATCCAGCAACAGGGTGCGCACACGCCCGGCAAATCCATCGGCAGTGCGGGTAAAAAATCCGATCTGGCTCATGAGAAAAATCCTTTCAGACAGAGTGGGAATGACGGAAAATCCGACGACCATGTCACCATCATTGGATGGGCGGTTCGCTCTCTTTCGCGGGCAGCATGGGCGGAGCCAGGAGCAGTCCCTTCCGCACGGCATCATCCAGGTCCGGAAGGGGATCGAAATGCGGCGGCGGCTCCGCCTTGCCAGTGCGGACATGAACCGGCACAGCACGACCGATGACAGTGTTCATCGACAGGACACCGAAATACCGTCCGTCCAGACTGGTCGGCACGGCGGTGTTCATGACGAACACCTGCCCCGGTTCGAGGCGTTGGCAGCCCTGCCAGACCGACAGCTTGCGGCCCCGATGATCGACGGTCTTCGCATCACCGGCCGGTTTCCCGTCGATGGTGACATGCACGCTGTTGCGGCACACTCTCTGCCCGGAGAGTGCTGCCACAGGCTTGAGCAACGGCACACCAAACGGCAGGTAGCCGCGTGTCGCCAGCAGCATGGCCTCGCGCTCGGGCAGGCGAAGCGCGACGATGTCGCCGACACGGAGCGGCACGGTGGGCTGGATGCGATACAGACCCACCGGAACGCTGGCCGTTTCGTTCCAGACCCAGCGCGGCGTGGGATGAAACGCCAGCGAGGCGCCCACGCCGAGCACGGCGAAATACGTGGTGAAAAACCAGCCGCGCCGGGTCATGACATGGCCCTCCGGCGCAACCACGCCTCGTGGCGTTCGCGCGTGTACGGACGTGGCTCCTGCGCCGTTGTGAGGCGATGATGCAGGTGCCGCCAGTGATCGGGACAGGCGGTCGTAGGATCAATTCCCAGCGCCTCCACGCCGTCGATCGCTTCCAGCACGCGCCGCACCTTTGGCCAGCCGCTCTGCCGCAGCAGGCTTTCGCCGCCGGGATGCACGAACGGCACGGTCTGGCAGGCTTCCTGAGCGCCCACGGCCCGCACGATGTCGATGCAGGACACCACGGTGCCGAAATCGTTCGCGGCCCAGCGGATAAACGCGAACACGCTGTCCGGCGCGAAGCTCATCAGCCTGCGCCGACGGTCGAGAATGCGATCCTCGACGGGGCGGCCGAAGCGTATCCAGTGCTCAATGCGCTTCTCGATCCAGGTCAGTTCGACCGTTGTGAGCACATGGCCCTGCGGCGAGAAAGAACGGGCGGTCATGGGACACCGACCATGCGATCCGTGACCACTTCCCGAGCCTTTTTTCCATGCCCCGACCGACCTATCGGGAAGGTGTCTGAAAGACCGAAATTCCCTACATAATAAGTTATTATATTAGTTATATAAGTTACGGGTCCATTTTCTCCTTTTGAATCAGATGCTTCGACGGGTTTTTGCACCTGTAGCAACGGTAATTCCGCACCTGCACCAACGGTATGTTCCGCATCTGAAGCAACTGTATGATCCACATGGTTTTCCCCAGGCACTGTGGATCGACCCGTTGGAACAATGCGCAGGACTCCCGGTTTTCCGCCGGGAACGAGCTGAAAATCGTATCCTGGAATACTCTGGCGGCGCACGATGGTGCCGATATCGATCATGAAATTGCGCAACGGGGTGAGACTGCCGGAACGGGCATGAAGCTCCGCCACATCGAACGTCCACCCGGCCTTCTGCCGACCGGCATGGCGGCGCGCCAGCCGGTAAAGCCAGCGTTCCAGACCACCGGCCAGCCGGAAATAGGCGGGGTCGAGGGTCAGGACGCGGGAGCAGTCGCAAACACCTTCCATGAACCAGATCGGCAGGGTCAGCGACACACCCTCCGTTCTGGAAATTCCCAAGTCACTGATCCAGGCGAAGGATTGCGCTGGCCAGTCAGGAGGGGTGCGTAGGCTGGTGGCGATCCGCGTGGTCTCCAGACGCACCAGGGCACCGCGAAGACGGCGGTACTGGTGCGCACCGTCTGCCCAGCCAAGATCGTGGAACAATTGCCAGGGCGTGAAACGGACATGGCGTGATACCCAGCGGCCATGATTGAGAGCCTCGACAATCTGGCCTGCGAGCCAGAGCAACACGTCGGCATCCCAGATTGTGGCCATACCTTCGTCCGCCGATGCCCGGACGATCACATTGATCTGTCGGGACCGGTAACGGATCGGCTCAAAGCGCGGGCGTCTCGCCAGTGCGAAGAATGGTCGGCCCATCAGATCGCGCTGGTCACGCGGGCTCGCCGGTCCGCTGACCACGAAGCGGCGGTCTGGCTCCCGCCAGCTTTCATCGGCGGCCATTACAGGCTCTCCCGTTCTTCGGGAGTCAGTGGGCGCGCCGGAAAAACACGGCTCGACGTCGTTTCCGACGGTGAATGGCGCGCCCCCCCGGCGGTCCAGGCCATCATGTCCTCGACGGAATACAGAACCCGCCCACCGACTTTCCGGTAGAGCGGTCCGGTGCCGTAAGTACGGTGTTTTTCGAGCGTGCGAAGCGAGATACCCAGAAACCGGGCCGCCTCACGAACACGCATCAGGCGTGGTGCGATCACCATGACCATGTCTCCTTTTTCATACAGATCCCGGCAAAGACCGGGGCGTATGGAGGGACGCTGGTGGATAATCGGCGGCTCAGGGAATGGACGTTTTTATCGACGGCAAAAGCGTCCATGAAATGAAACAGGAACCAGTCCTTTTCACCACCCGAACACCGCCGCTTGCCGCACGCCTTCGAAAATACGTTCCGGCAAAACTGCTTTTTGTGCTTCGCTATTATCAGGGAGACGTCATGAAAATCAGGGACAAAACAATGCGGACGGATGCGGCCCTGCACTCACCTGCGGCGCGACAGTGGATAGCCCATGAGATCGCGGTAACCGCCTTCAATCAGCCGGTCCGCCAGATTCTTGAGACGACGAAACCGCCCACGGCCGGAAATATCCGGCCAGTCATAGGCGCGCGCCGTCGGTTCACCGAGAAGACGATCGGCGATCACCCTTTCGCTCACGCCCATGGCAAGAGCGTCTTTGACACGAAGGGCGAGAATGTGGCGTGCGATGGACTGCGCCGACATCCTGTGCCAGGGACCGGGATCCGGGAATCCCGCGAGCACCCGCCAGAAGCGGATTGTCTCGTGAGCCCGCAATGGCGTGAAGCTGTCGTATGCCTGCTCGAAAACATAATGGTGCGGCCCCGGCCATTGGTGTTCCATCCAGAGCTGCCAGGTCACGCCAGCACAGACACAACAGATGTAGATTCCGTCGTATGTTTCGACGAAACGCACATCGGACAGCGTCTGGAGATCGAGACGGCGCGGGGTCAACGTCTGGGCTGGCGGCAATGGCCGGATGACCAGGATCGTCGGCAGGGCCAGACGCGACCAAAGCGCGGTCAGCCCGCTGAATCGCTGATCAGGATCGGCGGCGAAATCGCGGACCCCAGCGGCGGGCGAATTCCGCCTGGGCCGGATCGTCGGGAGACAGGTCGGCGCAGGCGCGCTGTTCGTCGCGATAGCGACGATTGCGCCGAAGATATTCCCAGCCGAGTTCCGCCGGGATCGCGTTGCGCAGATACTCGTACCGCGCCTGGTCGTGCCAGTGTGCTCCGGGCATGACGCCCTCCCTCGTTTGCCTGAGAACGGGTGGCGACGCCTGCCCGGACGTTCAGTATCCACGGCGCGTCATCCGATGAGAACCCGGCAATTGGAGATCATATGATCGTGGTGAACGATTGAAAAACTCCGTATTGCTTCGCCGCAAACCGGAAGCCCCCCGTCAGGCGGGGGGCTCGGCATCGCGTCGGGCAAGCGCCTTTTTGAGTTCGCGCTCGATCTGCCGGCGCTCGCGACGACTGAGGTGAACGCTGGTCAGTTCGGCACGCAGCATCTGGATGTGGTCGTGGTGCGTGGTCATCGTCCTGCTCCTTTCGTTTCTCGAAGACAGGACGGACGGCTCATGCCGGGGCGGACCGGGTCAGGGATCGCCGCAGGCGACCGGCCTGTCGGCGCGTGGGGGAGCCGATTTTGTTCGGCGCACCCGGCACGGGTGCATCGGGCAAAATTGGGGGGACCACGTGTCCTTGACGCGGTGCGCCCTCGCGCATGGCACAATGGGAAGGCTGAGGGAAAGCCTCGTATTCTGCCTGCGTCTCACGTCGGGCGACCAGCACGATCGCCCGCGCCCTGGAAGGGCACGTAGAAAAAGAAACCCCGGAAGGCCCCGCCCGGAGAGACCGGACGGGGTTGGGTGTGGGAGGTTCAGTCCCCGTTCCGGCTGCGGGGCCGGGTCCAGATGAGGGAGTAGCCCTCGCCTTCCTCGTCGGTGAACAGGTTGGCGAAGATCGGGGCGGCGAAGGAGGGATCATCCAGCTTCAGGCTCAGATAGGTGCGCCCTTCGCTGGAGCGGCGGCTCCAGGCCGCACCGAGTTCAATCCTGCCCAGATAGACGCGGTAGTTGGGGGCGTTGTCGTTGGGGCGGTTGGTTTCGGCCACCAGCCGGACATTGCGGGCCTGCAGGGCCAGGGTGACGATTTCGCCTTCGAAGCCTTCGCCCACCTTCTTGAAGGAACCGATGTTAGCCATTGTCGTATCTCCATGCTGTTATCGGGCCGCGACCACCGTGGCCTCGATGGCGATCGACCAGCCGGAGGCGAGCGGCAGAGCACCCCATAGGGGCCGCAGCGCAGCGGAGGACGGCAGGGCCGGAACTTTCTTGTCCCGCGAGGAATGGCGGCGCAGCCGACAGGGGAAGAAAGTTCTGGAACGCCGTTGCGGCCAGCCGATCGAGGCGTAGCCGGTCTTCGGCTAGATCAGCCATCCAACAGAGGCCATGGTGTGCGGACCCGACAGCCCCCCAGGAGATACGATGCCGGCATGGCTGGTCCTTCAGAGGGTGACGATGCAATCTGGCGCGAGACTGTCACGCTGCCACTGTTGTAAACTGGCCCCGTCCGGTGGTCGTTTCTGCCGTCCCCGATGTTACGCCCCCTTTTCACCCGCTCATGGGTAGGGTTGCGTCGTGCGGTGCGACAGGCCCCCGCTCCCGGCACAGGCGCATCCCGTCAAAGCGGACAGGATGGTCCCTCGTTAGCTGCCTGCCGTCCCGGCCCTTTCGCCGATGAGGGTGCCATGGGCTTTTCATCCCGATGGACCGTCCCCGCACGCGCACGGGGCTGCCTCGAACTCCGTCCCGCCGGTTCTCCGGGTGGGGCCTTCCGAGTGACGGGTGAACGTGCTTCCCGCCATCAGGTGCACAGGAACTGGGAAGCCGACGTCATTGCGAATCAGATGTCAGATTTCATGTATCATGACTGTTTTTACAAACCGTCGTGGAAATGATGCCCACCACGCTATGTGAAAACAGTGCGAGAAATCGGCACTGATCTTACACCTCACCACACGCAACTTTCTTGACTTTGTCAGGAATTGCCATTTTTCTTGCAATCATGTTTGGACCTCCCAATGCTATGCAGATCAGAGTCTCGATCGACGATATCAAACCAGCCGTCTGGCGGCGTCTCGTCGTGCCGAGTGAATGGAACCTAGAGCAGCTTCATCTCGCTATCCAGGCGGCCTTTAACTGGTGGAATTCTCATCTCCATGAGTTCGAGATCGGGGGACTGCGTTACGGAAATGCCATTGAGGCTGCGGAAGGATCTGCCATCGGCGATCCTCAGGTCTTTGACGCGCGCCAGGTCCGGTTGCGGGATTTCCGCAACGCGGGCACGACGTTCACCTACGTCTATGATTTTGGCGACGACTGGCATCATACTGTAGAAATCGAAGATCTGCTTTTCCTCGAAAGCGCTCCCCTGCACGCGACCTGCGTTGACGGCGCGCGAGCCCGCCCACCCGAGGACGTCGGTGGCATTCCAGGCTATGAGCAGTTTCTGGAGGTACTTGACTCCCCCAAGGATCCCGAGCATCGGGAAACCAAGGCCTGGTGTGGTGGCCATTTCGATCCCGAGTGGTTCGATCTTGCAACCGTCGACAAGGATGTCCGAAACGCGTTGAAGCCGAATGTGAAAAGAAGGCTTCATCAGCCAAAACCGAAGAAAAACAAGTTGTAGATACCACTAAGTCAATCAGGCGTGTTTTAAGGTAGAAGGCCAATGTTGTCGATCGGGATCGACGGCAGAATATGCTACAATGCGCTATTGGATAGCCGGATTGAATGCGTCGTGCTTTATTTCTTTTAGACGCTGAACAGCAGTCAACGCGCTAGCTAGATGCTACATGCTACCATGCCGATTTCTCGGCACGGTTTCTGCAAAGCCTGTCAGATGCCACTCTCTTTCTGGAACCTCCAGACCGGGATACCCATCTGCTTTGCCTTGTCGGCCAGATTGTCCTGAATGCCCGATCCCGGGAACACCATGACCCCCATGGGCAGGACTTTCAGCAGGGCGTCGTTGCGCCGGAACGGAGCGGCCTTGCCATGCCGGTTCCAGTCGGGCTTGAAGGCGATCTGCGCCACCTGCCGGTGATCGGCCCAGCGGGAGGCGATGAATTCAGCGCCCTTCGGTGAGCCGCCATGCAGCAGCACCATGTCAGGATGCTTCTCACGCACCTTGTCCAGACGCTTCCAGATCAGGAGATGGTCCTCGTAGTCGAGCCCACCGGTGACCGCGACCTTGGGGCCAGCCGGCACCAGCAGCTCCGTTTCAGCTTTCCTGCGGGCGTTGAGGAAATCACGGCTGTCGATCATGGAGGCCGTCAGGGTGCTGCGACTGACCAGCGAGCCGGAGCGTGGCCGCCAGGGCGACATCGTCAGACGTTCGAACTGGTCGCAGGCGAGGTCGCGGAAGATCTCGTACGCGTTGCGTCGCTCCAGCAGGGTCAGCCCTTCAGCAATGAGGCGTTCCAGTTCCACCGAGCGGATCTCGCTGCCATCCTGTTCCTGCTGGCTGCGTTTCTGCGCTACCTCGTTGCGGTCAAGATCGCGCTCGACCTGCCCGACCATGCGGTGGAAGACGTTGACCGTGGACCAGAGCAGCGGTTCGAGATCGGGCTCCAGCCGGGTTTCGGTCAGCGTGGCTGACAGGGCGTCGAAGATATCGGCAACCGCGCCCTCGATCTGGCTGGCGTCGGGCAGCGGCCTCGGGTCCGGTTCGTCCTCGAAGGGACGATGGCCATAAAGCTGAAGTTCGGCCAGCACGTGGGCGGTGGAAGAGGTGGCGTGTGCGGGTTCGAAATCGTCCTGTGTGCGGGTCATGGGTCTGTCCTCCGGTTCTGGCCGCGCCCCTCGCGGCCTTTCCGGGGGCGGATAGCGGCAGACGAAGGCCGGGCCGGAACCGCGCGCGGCCGAAACGCAGTGGAGGATGGCAGGGAGACGGCTATTTTGCTTCGCGATGCAAAGCGCGGCACGCGCGGCGGAAAATAGCCGTCTCCGCCATTGCAGGCCCGGTCTGGCTGACGCCCGCTCCCCTTCCAGAAAGGCCGCGGGCGCGCCCCATCCGGAAACGGGACACCCCCCGCGTCACACTGGAAAAAAGAAGCCCCTCACACCCCCTTCCCGGCCCGCCTCAGTGCATGACCGGATGCAGAAACCGCGCCACGTCCTGCGGGGCAAGCTGGGGATGCAGGATTGCCCGCATCGCCCCACGCCCGAGATAGCGGAGATCATCGTTGAAGTCCGCCAGACGCGGTGACAGCACAAGGCACTCGATCCCGGCCTCCTGCGTCCGGGCCTGCAGGGTCGTCACCGCATGGTCTCCGGCCGGGTCGTCATCGCGCAGCACGTAGAGGCGACGCAGCGTGGGCGGAAACGTCATGGCGGCGAGATGCGCCGAGGACAGGCAGACGGCCAGCGGCAGATCGGGCATGACCTCATGAAGCGAGATTACCGTCTCGATCCCCTCACCTGCCGCCAGAACGTCGGACACCGTGCCAAAGCGCACGGCATTGCCAAGCAGGTCGCCCATCGCCCGACGAGGCATGGCGACGGGCGCCTTGCCCTTTCCGTCCCGCGCCAGCCAGGTGCGGTGCACACCGGTCAGAGTGCCGTTGAGATCGGTCACGGCGGCAATCAGCGCGGGCCAGGTCTCGGTCGGGCTGTCGGCATCGGCCCGGTAGTAACAATCCGGGTGGAAACGCAGCGATGGCAGGTCCGTCAGGCGGGTGAGGTCACGATGGCGCAGCCAGGTTTCCGCCAAGGTGCCCTCAACCGGGCGGGACATGGCCCAGAGCCGACATGCGGCGTCTGCGGTGCCAGATACCTTCCCCGAAATATCGTGGCTGAACGCATGAGAACGACCACGATCAGCGGTCTGTCGTGGCTGTGGTTGCGGCAGGCAGAGAAAACGTTGGGCCTCGTCGGCGACATCGCGAAAATCCAGCAGCCCGAGGCTTTCACGGATGATGTCGAGCAGATCGCCGTGCTGTCCTGTCGCACCATCCGTCCATTTCCCAGCACGGCCACGCCCGTCCAGACCACCATGCAGGCGGACATAGAGCGACCGCCCAGGCGTGTTGTGAACGTTGCCGACCAGCCAGTAATTGCCATGCCTTCGCCCGGCTGAAAGGTAATAGCGACACACCGCCTCGGCATTTTCGGCCAGCCTGCGGGCCAGATCGCCAGCATCCCATGACTGCGCATTGGTCATCTCACCCTCCCTGCAGGCTTGATGCCGCCATGATTCCCCCGTAACGGCAAAGGCAACGGGCACAGGCCCGAATGCAAAAGGATAGTTTCATGAAGATTGCCGATCTGGTCGATCATATCGCCACCACCACCGACACAAGCAAGACCGATACCCGCAAGGTGCTGGACGCCCTGATCGAAGCGATGACCGCCGCCGCCAAGGCCGGTGATGAAATCACCCTGCCGAACTTCGGCAAGTTCAAGGTCAGGGAAGTCGCCGCCCGCGAAGGCCGCAACCCGGCCACGGGTGCGACCATCCAGATCGCAGCCTCGCGCAAGCTGGCCTTCACACCAGCCAAGGCGCTCAAGGACAGCCTGAACGACTGACCTGCCGACAGGCAAAAGGCGGCGGCCCTTGTCCGCCGCCCCTTCCCCACCACGTCACTTTCTGATGACAGGCCCGCTCATCCGACCTTCTCCATCAGCTTGCGTGCCCTGCCCTCCAGATCCAGTCGTGTGTCCTGGTTGGTCTTCGTCCGCGCCAGTGCGGTAATCCCCTGCACGAAATCGAACACGCTCTCGGGCTTGCGTCCCTCCTCGTGCAGCACTGTTTCGATGATTCTGGTGGTTTCCGGTTTCGAGAACCCGCGCCGCCGCAGGAAACTTTCGCGATCCTCATCGGTTCTGGCCACCTGCGCCCGGCGCGAGGCCTGAATGCCAGAGACGAACGACGCCGGGCTGGCCGTGGCGAAATTCCGCAAGGCCGGCGTGGCCTGATGCACGAAACGCGAGGCGGCGAACTTGCTATGCCGGATCGTGATCTGTTCGAAATTTTCGACGCCCCACAACATACGATTTTGACACACTCCACGCAGATAGAATGACGCAATGCCAAGGCTCTTGCTGCCGACTTCCGAATTCCAGGCATAGAAACCCCGGAAGTAGAGGTCGGGGTCACCATTGGGCAGGCGTCCGGCCTCGATCGGGTGTGTATCGTCCACGAGGAACAAGAACACATCGCGATCCGATGCGTAGAGCGTCGTGGTTTCCTTGGTAATGTCCACATAGGGATTATGGGTCATGGTCGCCCAGTCGATGACACCGGGCACCTTCCAGTTGGTGTCACCCGTGCCATCTCCAGCGATCTTGCGCACCGCACCGACCAGTTCGTGGTCCCAGATGCGACCGTAATCGGGGCCGGTCACGGCGCGAAGTTCCACCCGCCCGTCCTCGGTTTCCAGCGTTTTCACCAGTTCGGCGCGGTGCGACAGCAGCCCGTACTGCAGATTGATCGCCGCCAGTGGAGCCGGAAGGTTGCGCAGATAGGACGACGGTGCGCCAACAAGGCTGCACATCTGGCCGAACGACCAGTGCGTCGGTGCAATCGGCTCATTCTGCCCCGGCACGGTCAGGGTTAGACGCTCGGCATTATCGCGGGACGCCTCGACACGAATGGCGCGACTTTCCACCGTACGAGCGGTGGCCCGATCCGCCCGCGCCAGTGTGGCGGCATGCAGGTCGGACAGGGACAGGTAACGCTCGTCATCGGGACGCGAGAACCATTCGGACGATACGCGGGCACTGCGCTCCCCGCGCGATGGATCTATACGGAAGCCGCGGGACGCAGGGGGCAGGATGGTGGTCGTGGTCATGGAAAACTCTCCTCTGATGCCGGTTATTCGGCACCCAAGGCGAAGCCGACCTCTCCCTCTTTCCGGGGCGCCGGACATGAAAAAAGCGGCTTCCGGGCACCGGAAGCCGCTGTCTCAAAGTTCCAGACCTCATAAAGGCTACTCGGCGGCGATGGCCTCCATACCCTCGTCTACCGTTGCCGTTTCAACCAACACCTGCTCTGCACCACCTGTCGTGCGCAACGCTTCGGGCAACCAGCCCGAACCCTCCAGCAGTTGCTCGGCCTCGCGGGCCATGTCGGGCTTCTTCAGGTGGGCGATGCGCTCGGCCGCTTCGTCGCCACGTGCTTCCCGCACTGCCTGGAGAATACGGGCCTTGGTCACCCGGCCGAGATAGTTCTCGACGGTCGGCTGCCAGCCAGCCTCGACCAGATCGAGGCTGAGGACTGACGCCAGTCGATCAGCCCGCTTGAGGCGCTCGGTCACGGTGCGCTGGGACACTGCGCCGTAGGCGGGCATGCGCTCGTAGAGCGCGTTGATGCCGAAGGACAGGCAATGGGCCAGCAGTGCCATACGGCTGGCATCGTCTAGGCCGTCGATCCACCGCCACAGCGCATCCTCGTCATCCGGTAAATCGTGCTTCCAGCCCTCATTGCGCTGGCGCAGCGCGTGGGCAGGAAGGCTGCCGGGCATGTCGGGCGAATGGATCGGCAGCAAGATTTCCCGGACATAGGCTTCAAGGCAATCCGCACCCGGTGTCTGCCAGTATACATCGCGCACCAGTATATGCAGCAGTTCGGTCAGGGCGATGTGCGGGTTGCTGGCAAACGCATCCCGCAGGGCCAGTGTGCGCCAGGCCGTCAGTTCGGTGAGAAGCCGGTCAGGCAGTGGTTTGATCCCGTCTTCTTCATCGGGCTCGACGTCGGGAGCGGAAGTATCGCCCTCCCCGCCCACATCGCCGCCATCATCAGCAACACGCTCATCCTGCCCGTCATATGCAGCGTGATCGTATTCACCGGTGCCGCCGACATCATCGGCCTGTTCCTGCTCCGTCGGCATGTCCTCCGGTAATACGAAGCCCCGTTCCACCTGCAATGTGCCGTCGCTGGCGAGGCTGACGAAGGCCCCGGCCCGTGCCATGTCGGCGGGATCGAACGCCAGAGGCCGTTCCTCCAGGGCAAGAATGGCCTGTTCGATCTCACCCAGCCTTGCGTCCACCTCATCCGGATATTCATCGGCCTGGGCGTATTCAGCCTCGATGCTTTCCTGCTCGCTATGCAGGGCTTCGAGACGGGCCGTCTCTTCATCAGTCGGAGGTAATTCCGTGCCATCGATCTCCGCGAACTGCCGTGTGTGGCCCCATAGGAACGACAGCGCCGTCTCGACCCATTTCCAGCCCTCGGCACGGATGTCTTCGGCGGCTGCATGCAGCTTTTCCATGACCAGCCGGTCCAGAATGGCCGGATCCTGCAGCCAGCCGCCGTCATCGGCCTCGAACAGGTCGCGCATGATAGGCCCACCGGCCGCGAGATAGGTGTCCAGCCCGACAAAGCACACGCGACGATCCGACGCCCGCACGGTTTTTTCTGTCAACATGCGGCGGATGACATAGGGCTCGCGGTTATGGCTCTGGGATACGATGTCCCAGACCTGTTCCTGGCGGGCATGATCATCGCTGATGGAAAAGGCCATCAGCTGTTCCAGCTTCATGCCGTCCTGCTCGTAGATCTCAAGCAGCTTGTCGGACACGGTCATCAACCGCAGCCGCTGTTTGACCACGGCCGGCGCTACAAAGAACGCTGCGGCGATTTCCTCCTCGGACATGCCTTTTTCCAGCATGTCACGGAAGGCACGAAACTGATCCAGCGGGTGCAGGGCCACGCGCTGGACGTTTTCGGCCAGGGAATCATCCTCGGCGAGAATGGTCGATCCGGCCTCACGTACGACGCAGGGCACGGGCGCCGTCTTCGCCAGTTTCTTCTGCTTCACCAGCAGTTCGAGCGCCCGAAAGCGTCGTCCGCCAGCAGGCACTTCATAGGTACCGGTCTCGGTCCCTTCGCCGTCAAGAACGGGGCGGACGTTCAGGCTCTGCAGCAGACCGCGGCGCTCGATGTCGCGGGCCAGTTCCTCGATCGACAGGCCGGACTTCACACGCCGCACGTTGGACTGGGACAGCACCAGCCGGTTGAACGGGATGTCGCGAGAGGAACTCAACGTGATTTTGGGAATGGCGGTCGCCATAGCGCAAAACTCCATGACAGGCGGACAGGAGACTCTCTCCTACCCTCTCAACCCGTCATGAAAATCCGCGCAGCCCTCTGACTCTGACGGCTGCACCCGAGCCAGCACGCTCTCCCCTTTCCCGGCAGAAAAATGTCGGTAATGGGGGGTGAGCAGATTGTCCGCTGTCGGACAAAATGAATAGAAAATGGTCATTATTACGCTATGGTATCACGCTGTCCCTCCCTTTGAATTTGTTCCGAGAAACAGAAAAACCGCTTGAAAGAGGGTAGATCTGAGGTTGCCCCTTCTGTAACTGTTTAATAAGCGCCTTTACATCTACTACGTGCGCCACGTTCAACGGTTGCCTTGTGTAGGAGAAAGTCAACTTGGTTAAATTGTGTTTGACGATTGGGGTGTCAAAGGCACAACCACTGTCCTTCTTGCCCGGCGCCATTACGGCGGCAATGGAAATGAAGAAATGGGCCGACCAAGCCGACTTTAACACGAAGATCATCACGGATGACGGGGGAGAACCGGTAACAGTTTCCCGTATTCGCACCGCGCTTCTTGCCCTCCTTCCGGGCAATGAAGTCGTGGAGGCTTTTATCTTACATTTCGCAGGGCATGGTTGCCGGTCCGGCGCCGAGCAAAACCTATGGCTTCCGACCGACTGGAACACCGAACTGCGTGCCATATCGGTGGAAGTACTGAAAAGACGACTATATCGCCACGGCATCCAGAACCTTACGATAGTAAGCGATGCTTGTCGTTCTCTTCCGACTGGAATGGACATGGCAGACCTCACCCCGGACGGTATTCTGCCTTGCGGACCGTATCAAGAAACTATTCCGATCATTGACCGTTTCAACGCCGTAGCGGACGGCGGTCAAGCGTACATGTTAAACGGCGACGAGCAATCGCCCGCCCGATGTATCTTTTCTACTGTGATGCTTGAAGGGCTCAGTGGTCATCGCAGTGACTCGTTCGACAGATACCTCAAAGACTGTGTTACACCAGAGTCGCTAGACCTCTTCAGTAAAACTAGGATGACAGAGATTAGTGAGTGCTACCGCCTCAAATGCTCTCCTGAAAACATCGTAGGCACTCCAAGGGATCATATCATCTATTTCCGCCGTAACGAGTCCGGAAATGGCAATTTCGACACTCCCCGGTGGCCAGAGCCTCCTCAGACGCCGTCGAGTTCGGCGCCCGACAGCGAGGTCATCCAATCCAAGATTACCCCGCCACTTAATATTGTGGAGAAGGCTGCTGCAGCCACGCGCGTCAACACGCTTCAGCTAGACATCCGACGCAATTTTACTCTTGGACAAAGACGCTTCCTTCCCAGTACAAATCTTGTCGTGCTTGGGCAACCAGCCGTAAGAATTTGGACAAGTATGGCACCGGGTTTTGGCGTGAGACGCAGGTGTTTACACGAGTGGCATGTGAAAGTTCCATGCGAACGTTCGGTTCAGATCCTTATCGAATTCGGTGATGGCATTTTTGCGTCGACTGTTGTTTATGGGGGCCTTCTAACCATCCTGAGCCGTGACGAACACGGCGTGATCGGGTGGGCCTGTGCCAGTCGCTGGGGCGAAGCGCAGGATCAGATTAACTCTTCTGTGGAAGCCATAACAAATCTTCAAGCGGGAACACTCACCGCCGACCAAGTTGACAGCATAGCTGCTCAACTTAGACAGATGAAACATCTCAATCCGATTTTGGGTACGATATCGAGCTATCTTTACGACTATAGTGGCGACATCGATAGTATTCGTCGGATGGCCTATTTCTACTGCCATTATGGTCAAAGCATTCCGTTTGATATCGCATATATGGGATTGCTGCCCATTCATTGGGACAGACGTGGTTATTCGGCTGAGGTGCCGTCAGTGACCGCACGCGAGGTTTCTTCGGAAAATAGAAAATTGCCGCACTGGGTCACAAGAGCGACCGATCAAATTTCTGGCTCTGTCGCTGGCCTTTGGCCTTGGTTGCGTCAGGGGTGGGAATTCGTCGAAGAACCGGAACTTGAGTCTGCAGAGAGCATCAGGGACGCAATGCCTTTCCTGCTTCCGTCCCAATTTACCTCATTCAGCCGGGAAGGTGCTGAAATTCTAATTCGAAAATTTGATATGGAGCCGAACTTTTGAAAGTTTTGATGATACATGGAATCGGACAAGAAAGGTCAACGCAAGAAGAACTTCTCGAGATGTGGATCGAGAGTCTTCACACCGTAGCCCCTGGGCTTCTCAAGGGGGCCGAAACCCAGATGGCCTACTACGGCACAACTCTTGCCGATTGGACAACTGGTAATGCAGCGGTGGCGATGGGTGCCGGTCAGACCGACGTGAACATCGACGACAAAGATGAAATGACCTTTCTCACAACCGCACTCGAAGAAGCGGCATCTGAACAAAACCTCACAATGGCCGACATTGTTGCTGCGGGACAACTGGAACATGATGCCGTCCCAATGGATAGCACTTTGGGTCGGTTTCTAGTTGGTCTCGTGCGTGCGCTGGAAAAGATATCTCCGTTAAAGGGATCAGTTTTGCTGCGCGTCCTGAAGCAAGCCCACACCTATTTATCGTCGCCCGGAGCTGGCAATGCGGTGGACAATATTATCCGGCCTTATCTGCAGAGGAGCCCACAGGTTCTGATCACGCACTCACTGGGAACGGTTATCGCATTCAGACTCTTGCGGGAAATGCAGGAGCGGGGAACGGAAATCGATATCCCACTTCTAATAACCATGGGTTCTCCGTTGGGATTGGAAGTATTCAAGCAGAAGCTCGGACCACCTCGGATGAAGCCGGATTGCGTAAAAAGATGGATGAATTTTTATGATCCATCGGACTTCGTCACGCTGGGCAAAGCTCTGCAAAAAGAATTTGCAGCGGGCATTGAAGACGACGATACTGTCAACAATTTTACGAACAACACTCATGGTATTGCTGGATATTTACCTCACTACGGTGTTGTAAACGCTTTAAAAAGTGTCCTTTAACCATAATAGAGATCGCCGCTGAACAGTGGTAGAACATTTACAATTGGGATTACTTATGCGCGGGGGCTGTCTTGTACAATAATGAATTGCCCTGTCGCACTTCCACTAAAATAAAAGTCAAGGATCGCTCTACGGCGTGTCGTCAGTTACCGCCTGAGAGTGATGCCTGAGTGTTGTACTTTCTGGTTTCATGTGGTGACTGTTTCCTGTTTTTCGGGGAGGCAAGAGGTGGGCCCGTCTGTGCGGACAGTTTTGTGGGCTTGATAAGCTATACCCGGTTGTTGTTATGCCGCCCTTCTGACGGCGTTGCTGTTGGCCATCTGGTCCGGGGTTAACCCCGGACCAGATGGCGTCGGCACGTCATGATACGCCTCATCGGGCGTACGTCCAGCCAGCGCCGTATGCGGACGCCTTTCGTTATAGTGGGCGATCCCATCTGCCAAGCCCGGCCCGTAGCTCCGATCCGGTCTCGAACGCGTGCAGGTAGACGCATTCATATTTCAGCGACCGCCACAGACGCTCGATGAACACGTTATCCAGCCATCGCCCACGCCCGTCCATACTGATGCGGATCTGACGCTCTTCCAGTATCCCGGTGAAACGGGGTGTCGTAAATTGCGCCCCCTGGTCAGTATTGAAAATGTCCGGGGCGCCATAGCGCATGAGGGCATCCTGTAGCGCCTCGATACAGAACTCCACGTCCATCGTGTTCGACAGATGCCAGGACAGGACCTTGCGCGTGAACCAGTCCATGATCACCACGAGATAGAGAAATCCCCGTTTCATGGGAATATATGTGATATCGGAACACCAGACTTGGTCAGGCCGATCAATGACCAGATCCCGCAGCAGATATGGATATTTCCGATGCTCCGGATGGGGCACGGTCGTGCGCGGCTTCTGGTAGATCGCCCGCAGGCCCATGATCGCCATGAGCCGCCGGACCCGCTTGCGGCCCACTTCATGTCCCAGGCGGCGCAGATGCCATGTCATCTGCCGTGAGCCATAATAGGGCGTTTCCAGGAACCGGGCGTCGATCAGCCGCATCAGCTCCAGATTGGCCTCGCTCTGTGGCACAGGCCGATAGTAGACGCCCGACCGGTTGAGTTGCAGCAGCGTGCATTGCCGGATTATCGGCAGGCGTGCTCGCTTCGGGTCAATCATCTGCCGCCTCTGATCACGCCCAACCGAGCAGAGGCATCCCGCAAAAAATCCCGTTCCACCAGCAACTGGCCGATCGTGGCATGCAGTTTCTCTACATCAGCAGGGCTGACTGAAGGTTCCGTTACTGACTTACCAGAAAAAAGGCTTGCCATGCCTTCGATCGCCTGGCGCTTCCATTGGGCGATCATCGTCTGATGCACGCCATGTTTCGACGCCAACTCCGCCAGCGTCAGTTCGCCACGGGTCGCCTCCAGGGCAACCCGTGACTTGAACTCCGCCGCATACCGTTTCCGCGTAACCTTGCCCATAAAACCCGTCCTCGTTCAGGCCAGATGATAGCTTATCGCCCTGTCCGAAAAATGGGGACCACTTCTGCAGACAGATGCGGCGCTATGGTTTACGCGATGACCAGTGGGAGCGGATAAAGGAGCTTCTACCCGGTCGGGAAGGCCATGTCGGCGGCACGGCTGCGGACAACCGTCTGTTCGTGGAAGCCGTGCTGTATTGCTACCGCGCTGGCATCCACTGGCGTGATCTTCATGCCCGTTTCGGGGACTGGAAAAACGTGCATCGGCGTTTGCGCCGCTGGTGCGAAACTGGTGTTATCGAAAGGATCTTTCGATGTCTGGCTGCGGATCACGACAATGAATACATGATGATCGACAGCACGATTCTCCGGGCGCATCAGCACCGTGCCGGAGCCCTGTAAAAAGGGGAGTGGATCAGGTTATGGGGCGATCCCGTGGCGGTCTGGCCACAAAGATCCATGCCATCTGCGATGCCCTAGGCAACCCGGCGGAGATCGACATCATACCGCGTCAGGATACCGATATCACTCAAGCAGAGCAACTTCTGGAAAAGATCGATCCGGATGCCTTCCTAGCCGACAGAGCCTATGACGCGGACCGGTTGATCGACCGGCTGACAGAGCGGGGGATTACTCCGGTTATCCCGTCAACAAGCAACAGAACAACACAACGGGAAACGGACTTCGTTCTTTACAGGTAGCGAAACCTTATCGAGCACTTCTTCAACAAACTTAAACAGTTCCGAGCCATCGCTACCCGCTACAACAAACTCAAATCGACCTTCCTCGCAGCCGTGCAGTTCGCCTCAATCATCATCCTGCTTAAATGACGACACGTCGTAGTCTTGAGTCGTGGCTTAGCTGCTCTATATGCTAGAATTAAATTCGAGCTATATAGAGGGATGAGAGAGTGGACAACGCCACACTTCAAGGATTTTTGAACAAAGGTCTTATCGACGTTGGCGGGGACGACACCAAGTTACAAAAACTCTCGCAGGCCGCGAAAGATCTTGCAGGCATACTGAAAAAGACCCCCTCTAAAGCGCTGAGCTACTCGCTGATTGCGTTCGACCCCGGCGCGCCCGAGGACGATCCCGTGGTCCGAGAGGCGCTGGCTACGCTCCAAAACAGGTGGGCAACCTACCGCAACACTTTCGCGGCGACACCTATCACGGTGATCCGCGCTATTTTGCTTGATGCGCTGGTTGACGCTGCGGAAGAAGACGACCGGGTCGGTGTGTGTTTCGTCGCATCGGCTCGCAACGCGCTCCCTCTCCTACCCGTTGACAATGAGCGTGACATCTGGATCGGCATTGTCGAACAGGTCGAGCGTCGCGTTGACGCACGAGCAGAGGAAGAGTGGGCGACGCCGGAGACCATATCGGTTCCTCCGATGAAATACGAAGTCCCTACCTTCACTGCACCTGAAGTTACGATCGGCGAGGCGTCTGCAAGCGACCTGCAGGCAGGCATGCAAGCGGCTGCTGGCCCATCGTACCAATCACCTGGGCAAGGTGCTGTCGCGACAAATGGTAATCAAAATTGGCCGCTACAAAACCAGCTTCAGCCTTGGGTCTACGAATTCGGAACACGGTCTGGAACGGCGATTGCCACCGCAATCAACGCTGCCATGGCCGAGATCGAAGTCAGGCAGCCGGATTTGGCCGAACCATTCAGCAAATTGGCGAAAGTGGTTTCCGGCTACGTTGACAACACACTCAAATCAATCAGCGTCGCCACCGCTGGGCTCCAGCGGCGCACCAATCTCTTGTGGTGGCGCGAGGCATTATATTCTCCCTCGGCAGGCAAGAGCTACCGTGAACTCCTGCCTTCGGTCGCCGCCGCGCTTATGGCGCTTGACCTGTTCAAGGCGGTGCCATTGTTCTCGCCCGCGAGCGTTTCGGCATTTCTCAGCGAGGCGGTCCTGCACCTGCAGGGTACAGGGGATCACGGCAAGCGGCCTGTGCGCGACCTAGTTGCTGAGGCCCAGAACCACAGCGATCTCGCTTCGCTTCGCGCCACGGCTGCCCTGCTTGCAGCGGCGCCAGATGGCCGTGGGCCGCTTCTCGCCCTGATAGGTCACCCTGCGCGCATCGACGCCCAAAATGCGGACGATTTTCAGCGGTTAACGGGCGTCCCTGCTGCCTCTGAACTGGACGCGGTCGCGTGGGCAGGATGGCTCTTCCGAGAACTCCAGGCATCGAAGGCGACGAAAGACGCCTCGCCTGCCAAGCGTCGCTCTGCGAAGAAGAACTGACCTATGAAGAAGTGCACGCAAACTACGTGCTTTGTCCCTGACACTAGCTGCGAGCTCGGTCACACAGACCTGTCGAAATGCCCGATCTGGCACGGCGCCAAGGTGACCGATACTGCGGACGAAAGTCTTTCTGGCGAGATGCTAATGCCGTGGTCCGGCAGCGCGTTCGGTCTCACAGACCTGGGATTCGTTTCGGGCCGTGGCAAGCCGATCGTAATTGGCGTTGTGGGGCCACAGAACGCTGGCAAGACGACCCTGCTCGCAGCATGGTACCTCCTACTTGGGCGAGGCCTAGCCGACACCAAAGACCGGCTGTTCGCCGGATCCTACACGCTCTCTGGGTGGGAGGCAGTCGCAGGTTCGATGCGGTGGGCACCGGGCCAAGCACCGCGCTTTCCTGCTCACACCACTAGCCACGGTGGAAGGGCACCGGGTCTCCTGCATCTGACCTTCAGTGCCGAGAACGGCCAGCGATCCGTCGACTATCTCTTCACCGATGCGCCCGGCGAATGGTTCCAGCGATGGGCCATCAATGCGGATTCTGAAGAAGGGGCAGGCGCGCGCTGGGTATCCGACAATGCCGACGCCTTCATTATCGTGGCCGACCGCGAGGCTCTTGCCGGCGAATCAATGGGGACCGCTCGCGGCTCACTGCAACGCATTGCGATGCGCTTGGGTGCTGAATGTCATGGCCGTCCCGTAGCTCTCGTCTGGACCAAATCAGACGTCGATATTTCTCCGGAGATGGAGCAGGCCGTTCGCGGTGCCGTCACCGATGCGATGCGCGAGGTGGTCGAGCACTCGGTCAGCGTGCTAGAAACATCCGTCGATGACCCAGCGGGGAACAAGGGTACCGGACTGATCGAGCTCCTCCAGTGGGCAACCAGAGTCAGACGACGCGGGCTTTGTTTGCCGCCGCCTTTATCGACGTCCGACGACCCCCTGTTTATTTACGGGAACCGGAAGCCGTGAGCCAGACGTCCAGCTCAATCCTTCTCATCGGCGAGAGCGGCGTGGGCAAGACCCACTACGGGGCACAGCTGCTACGTCGTCTCATGCGGATACCGGGAGCGCTGCGCATGAATGGTGCGGCCACCAACCTTGAGGCCTTTGAAGCCGCGCTGGAAAACCTTGATGAAGGGCGCGCTGCGGGACATACTGCGCGGTCCGTCAACGTCGACAGCGTCTGGCCAATAGTTAACGCGGCCGGGCGCGAAGGTAATCTGGTTTGGCCCGAATATGGTGGGGAGCAGATCAAGTCGGTGATCGAGAACCGGCGGCTCCCTGATGCGTGGCAAAGGCGTGTCCACGAGGCCGATGCCTGGCTCTTACTCATCCGCCTTCAACAAACGAGCATCGGCGACGACATATTCTCCAAGCGGCTGGTCGATCTGAAGGGCGTCCCGGTCGAAAACCGGGAGGTACATCCTTCCGACCAGGCCAGATTGGTGGAACTACTTCAAATGCTCATTTTCACCTATAGGTCCATGTCAAGGTCGCACTGCCTCCCTCGCCTTGGCATACTCCTCACGTGTTGGGACGAAACTGCGATCGCACCGACGCCATTGGAGGCTCTGGCAGTGAGATTGCCGCTCGTTTCGGCGTTCGTAAAGTCGAACTGGCGGCAACCGCTGATCATGGGCCTCTCCGCGCTCGAACGTCCGCTCAATCCAACGAGTCGCGACACAGAATATGCCAGCAAGGGGCCCGAGCACTTCGGGTATGTCATTAACGCGAACGGTACGAAGAGCAGCGACCTTACCTTGCCGATTTACCACCTTCTCGACGCCAGCGCTCGAGTGGACCGGTAAAGGAAGATGCACGTCGACCAGGCGATCTTTGGCACTGTCAACCACGGGCATGCCCTCATATGTGCGAGCGGAGACCACCAGTTCGCGAGCGAGTTGGCGCAGCGTCTAGACCTGCCAGACACTGAGCCCCCAGGGGCGGACTGGTCACCCGTCACGTCGGGGTTTCCGGTCCGCAACCGGTACGTTATCGCGCGTATGTTCAGCGATCCGACGGCTGGCCGGTCGGGCATGGTAGTCACTCACGCGCTGATCTGCGACTTGGACGAGATAGCCGCTATGGATGATCTCCGTCCGCTTCTCGCGCACCTCATCACATCGTTCGACGTGGCGCCTGCGGTGGTTGATGCGCTTGAGGTACCTTCATTACCGGGAATGCCGCCTGCGACATTCGATCTCGCAGACGCAGCCCAGGCACTTATCAGCCGCGGTGCCGGCCCCGTGGTGCGGATCGGATCGGACGGGTTCGAGAGACTCATCGTCGCGCTGTGGGGACGCCTGTGGCCTGCCCTGCGGCGGAGGCTCGACTTTCGTCTGAGCTTCGGCCCAAGGGACGTGCTGGAAAATCCCGAGCCAACAATCGTCTGCACACCTGCTTCCCTCATCGGGCGATGGCAAGGCGGACAGCGGATCGTCGGCCGCAGCGGCACCGAACGATTCCGAGCCGCAGGAATGATCGATGGCTCGGCCGATGGTGCAGTGCTGCTGGAGTTCAGTGACAGGATCGGCGCCAACCTTAACGACTTCCACGAACTCCAGTTGCTCGAGCAGGCACACGCTATGGCAACGACGACGCCCGATACCGTCCCACGGCTCATCTCAGCCGCGAGGCTAATCGAGCGGCTCTCGCCAGACCCTAAGCTGGGCGTGGTCGAGAAAAGGCACATCGTCAACCGCCTCGTCGAAGTAATCCCCTCAGCTCGGCCATCAGAGATCCTAACACTGCGCAACCTCGCGTTTCGGGGGTTCGAAACCAGCGGCCGCGTCTGGCAGGCGCTTGAGACATGGGTCGAACAGAACAACTACCTTCATTCCGACGATGCTGACGTGGTGACTATCATCACCGACACTCTGATCACTAACAATGCCATCGTGCCTTGGCGCGAGGCTACGAGGCGCGGCCTAGAATGTTCTGTGGCGACGAAGAATGGCCAGTTTGCGGCCGGGTTCTGGCGCTGGGCGAAGTCCGAGCCACGCATCTCCCCATCGCTCGTCGCGCTTGTCGCGAGCGATCAGACGGGACTAGAAGCGCTTGAGGCTGCGGCCCCGACAGACCTAGATACCGTTACCGCGAAGCCAATCATCGCTTCTGCCGCCAAGCATAAGCTGTTTCGGCTGCATGCCGTCGCGGCGGCGGCCAGCATGAAGCCCGCAGATGCGGCAAGCGCCCAGAGCGCCGTAGAGCCCGGTGCTGACACTTTCGCAATGCGGATCGCAATACGCCACGCGACGCCCGGAGAACTCCTTGACGCGGTGGTCAGCGTCCCCGACGAACGGGTACTCGCGATCGCGGGTGAGGCAGTAGCGAAAGATCCGATGCTTCTGGCGAGGCGTGACATGTCGACCGAGCCGAACCGACGCATATGGGCCGCAGCACTTAAGATCGAATCCGGAGCGTGGCGAGGCCCCGAGGATCCACGGAAGGCATTCGACCAACTCCTCGATGAACAGATAGACGGCGGCAAGCCGTCGGCGGAGCTACTTCAGCTTCTTTCCATATCGCCGCTGGCGGACCTAACAGCTTACCAGCGGAGGAACGAGGTTTGGAACAAAGTGCCGAAGCTCGTCCGGAATTGCCTCCTCACAGCAACGAAGGATGCATGGTTCGCAAACGCGAGCACCGGTCAGAAAAACACCTCAATCGAGCCTGAACTGGCTGAAGAAATCGTCCGTGACCCACGGCTCGACCAACTCCTCATGCGCTTCCCGAACAAGACGCTTGCGGAAGGACTTCGCATCATCGAGGGACTCGGCAAGATCGACCATGCGCGGTTCCGCCGGTGGGTTTTGGCAGCAATCCATGCGCTTCAGCCTCTCACCATGTCCGATGCCGATCTGCTTGGACGTAGCCTCGCATCGCGCGGACGACGTGACGTCGTTGACGACTTAATCTCGATCTGCCGTGGTGGCCGCAGAGATGTCGCGCCGGTGCTCTGCCATTGTCTCGATCAGGTCGGCATTCTCGATCGTTGGCTCCTCAGACTCTCGCCTGTCAGCGTCGCCCAAAAGTGGGATGTGCTTGCTGAACTGGCCGCCCAGCTCTTTCCAAACGGGCCGGATCAAGACGCGCTATGGGAGCGGTCCGGTGGACAAGATTCTGATCTGCGCCATCACGGTACCGGCAAGGAGCGTTGGCGTGGCGCAGTCCGCGATATCCAGAATGGAAAAAAACCGCGCGTCTCAAGGCTAATTCAGCAGATGCGGGCCGATTTCCCCGAGAATTATAACCTTAGGCTAATGGCCAACGACCCGCTGTTCCAGAACTGAATCGGCAGCGTATAATATTCAATGGAGTTCTAAATGACGTTCGACAAAGGCCGTGCGTTGGTCATCGGTATCGCCAACTATGCGGCAGTCGAGGATCTTCCCGCCGCCGTGCTCAACGACGCGCTCGATACTGCCGAGATTCTCAAGTCGCCCAAATACTGCGGCTATCCGGAGGCGAACGTCACTGTCCTCACCGACGAGGCGGCCACACTGGAAAACATTCGCCGAGCGCTCGCTGATCTCGCGGCGGCCGCTACCACCGATGACACCGTCGCGATCTTCTTTTCGGGCCATGGTGTACGGATCGGCAAGGATGCCGCTGCGACGAGCGCGCTCGTCCCCTATGATTGCAATCTAACAGACGTCACGGGAACGACGCTCGGCGAGGCCGAGCTATCCTCCGCGATCACCGCCATCAAGGCACCTCGAGTTATCTTTGTCATAGATGCATGCCATGCCGCCGGCACAGTTACCCTCAAGTCCGGAATTGGGGAACATACAGAAGAGGTGATCGACAACGGGTTCGACGAGAAGTCATTGGAGCAACTAGCGAGGGGTGCCGGCCGGGTCGTGTTCGCATCGTCGCGTGCAGCAGAAACGTCTTTGGTGCTCAGACACGAGCGAAACAGCGTATTCACGACCGCAATGCTCACTGGCCTCAAGGGCGCTGCCACCGCCGCCAGCGACGGTGCCATCCGGGTATTCGACCTATTCAACCACGTGTCCGAGACGGTAAGGCAGTCCGTCCAGGGGCAACAGCATCCAGTATTCAAGGCGAGCGACTTAGAGGAGAATTTTCCCGTCGCACTCATGCACGGCGGCACCAAGTCGATTTCGCCAAGCGTTGCCCAGCGCCGTCGAGATCTCGAACAGATCATGCCGGATCTCTTCCCGCTCGGCCCGACGGATCAGGATATCTGGCTGCGGGCAGGCGGCGATGTCTCGCGCCTCAAGCTGAACGGCAACGGACGTGCACAGTGGTTCGCTGCGATCCGTCTGATCTCTCTAGGCGGCGGCGGTGATATTTCGCGCGAGAGCCTGATCGGCGCGGCGTTGGATGAGTTTCCAGCTCACCGCGAGCTCAAGGAGTTGCTCTGATCAGCTGGACTTTTGGGAGCTGCGACAACCAAACTCGAACCCATCAGCAAAACTTAATAGTATGACGCAATCGTGTACTACCGCGGTTGTCGTTGTCGAAGAACTTGCGACGCTTCGGTTCACCGTTGCTAGAGGTCGTGTATTAAATGGATCCATTGATCTCCACTAATTATTAAGTGGAGATCAATGAACCGGTCGTGCGACCCAAACGATGCATGTCATGCTGTTCCAGACGTATGTCAGCATATCGCAGAAGGCGCGGACCGTGCTGGCTTTTCGGAAAGGAACAGCGCTAATGGCTAACAACCGGATAGCCTATTGTTATTTTAGGATTTATGTCCGCTTTACGAAAAGACGAATTCTTACTTATGCGTCCGATATTAGGCGAAACCAGTCGTACGCCGTGGAGTTCGGTTCAACATCTCCCATCTGATCGCTTCTGGCGGCAGAATCCATTGAAACTGAAAACCACTGCTCACCGTGACATACAGCCTCCATGTCTGCCCGTTGAGGTTTGTTCATCTATCCTATTACTTACACAAACACCGCCGATAACCGCATAAGATGATTTTGTTCTTTTCCATGACGCATGACCCTGTCCAATGGCTTCAGTATCGTCTGGAGAAACCGTCATGGACGCACGAGATCGACAAGCGCGGATCGAGATCATTCTTCCCGACGGCGAGACAGCCGCACCTTATGTGACGGATGCCAGCGTGCTCCGCCTGGCGCGGCTCATCGGTCGTCAGATGGCTCGCGAGGGTTATGAGCGTCAGAAGCAGCGCCAACGCCGCACCCGCCATCCAGCAGGGCCTGCCCGAAAAACGTGATGGCGACGCCAACGAATTGACTACCACCCGGCGGGTGGAAGCAAGGTAAGCTCTGACACCCTCTCTTTTTGGAAGATGATGCCCGGAGTCCTGCCATGGTCCGTGTCGCGCTCTATGCCCGCTATTCCTCCGACAACCAGCGGGCCGCCTCGATCGAAGATCAGTTCCGCATCTGTCGCGAGCACGCCAAACGCGAAAAGTGGAAGGTCGCCAGCGCTTATAAGGACGCAGGCATCTCCGGATCCAGCATGATCCTGCGCCCCGGCATCCAGACTCTCTTGCAGGACGCGCAACGCGGCGAATTCACCATCGTACTGGCCGAAGCCCTGGATCGCATCAGCCGCGATCAGGCAGATGTCGCCACCCTGTTCAAGCACCTGAAGTTTGCAGGCGTCATGATCGTTACCCTGGCCGAGGGCGAGATCAGCGAACTGCATGTCGGCCTCAAAGGCACGATGAACGCCCTGTTCCTCAAAGACCTGGCGCAGAAGACCCATCGTGGCATTCGGGGGCGCGTCGAGGACGGCAAGTCCGGCGGCGGTCTGTGCTACGGCTACAAGGTCATCAAGAAGCTGGACGCGCGGGGCGATCCAATCCGGGGTGACCGGGAGATCGACCCCAACGAGGCCAATGTGGTTCGTCGGATATTCAAGGATTTCGCGGCTGGCGTCGGCCCACGCGCGATCGCGCGGACCCTCAATGATGAAAGCGTCCCTGGCCCGAACGGTAAACCGTGGATCGACACCACGATCCGGGGCCACGCCCAGCGCGGCACGGGGATCGTCAACAACGAGCTTTACGTGGGCCGCCTCATCTGGAACCGGCTCCGCTATATCAAGGATCCTTCAACCGGAAAGCGGGTATCGCGGCTGAACCCTGAATCCGAGTGGATCATCACCGATGTGCCCGACCTGCGCATCGTGGATGACGCACTCTGGCAGGCGGTCCGCGACCGTCAGGCAAAGATTGCCGCCCAATACGTCAACGTCATCGCGGCGGTCAGGACATCAGCCGCGAATCGGATGAACGGTATGCGTCGTCCGAAATCCCTGTTCTCGGGGATGATTTTCTGCGGCGTCTGCGGCGGCAGCTACTCGCTCCGCGAGAAGGACCGTTATGCCTGCTCAAACCGGATCGCTAACCGTTCCTGCCATAACAAGGCGACGATCCTGCGCCCTGATCTTGAAGAACGCGTGCTCGCCGGCCTCAAACACAAACTGATGACACCCGAAGCCGCCGCTGCAGCCATGAAAGCCTATACGGAAGAGACCAACCGGCTGAATCATGAGCGCCGTGCCAACAGCGCCGGCTGGAAGGCCGAACTGGCTAAAGTCGAGAAAGGCATCGCCGGTATTCTGACCGCAATCGAAAACGGGATGTTCGAGCCAGAGATAAAGGAACGGATGCGAGTACTACGGGAGCGCAAAGTCGAACTGAACGCCCTGCTCTCCTCCGAACTGGAGGATACACTCGACATTCATCCGAATGTCGCGGCGATGTTCAAGAAGAAGGTGGAGCGTCTGACCGAGAGCCTGAACCAGCCAGAGGACCGGGCCGAAGCGTCCGAGGCTGTCCGCGCGCTGGTCGAGAAGATCGTTCTCTCCCCCGGCGACAAGCGCGGCGAGATCTTCGCAACGCTGTATGGCGAGCTTGGCACGCTGCTGAGATTCGTGAACCAGAAAGACACGAAATCAGGCAAGTCATTGAAAGGACTTGCGAAAACATCAATGTGGGAATCAGTGGTTGCGGGGGCAGGATTTGAACCTGCGGCCTTCAGGTTATGAGTTTGTAGGCAAGAGCTACGCCCTGCCACGAAATTCCCCGACGCATCCCGAAGAACCACTACTATCCTATTATTTTAATTGAATAAGTCGTTCATTTTGGCTCTTCTGTCTACGCTTACTCACGCTGACGTTTCAATCCCACTTGCATCCTATACGCATCCTGTGGAGGCAGCCATGCCCCGGATATCAAAGCGCATAATCGCCACCCTCCAGCCTGCTGAGAAGGACTACATCGTCTGGGACGATCAGGTCGCCGGCTTCGCCCTGCGGGTCTGGCCTTCGGGTCGGATGAGCTACGTGGTTCATTATCGAGCCAATGGCCGGTTCCGACGTTATACGATCGGCCATCATGGTCCCTGGACGGCAGACAAAGCACGCGATGAAGCGATTAAAATCCTCGCTCGTGTGAAAGACGGCAACGACCCAAACACCGAACGCGGCGAAGAGCGGACCTCCCCCACAATCAGTCAGTTCTGCAAGACTTTCATTGAACGGCATGTAAAGACGCATCTGAAATCAACCACACAAGCCGAATATCAACGCGCGATTGACCTGTTCATTATAAAAAAAATTGGCAGCCGGATGGTGGCCACCCTGACCCACTCGGATGTGGTCGCATTCCACCACGCCTATCGCCATATCCCGTATCAGGCGAACCGGACTCTGGGTGTGCTGTCGAAAATGTTCTCTCTGGCAATCCTCTGGGGTGTGCGGACAGACAACGTCAATCCATGCAGGGGCGTGAAACGCTATAAGGAGCAGAAGCGCGAGCGCTACCTCACAACAGAAGAACATCAGCGTCTTGGCAAAGCACTCGACGACGGCCGTTCCGCAATGCCGGAAGCCGTCAACGCGTTCCAACTCCTGCTTTTAACCGGTTGCCGCCTGCGGGAAATCCAACGTCTGAAATGGGAATATGTTTTTCTGGACGAAGGGATAATCAGATTACCTGACAGCAAAAATGGTGCCCGCACGGTTCAGTTGGGCGAGAGTGCGATCGGCTTGCTTGGAGACATCACGCGGGTTGAGGGCAATCCCTATGTCATCACGGGACGGAAAGACGGTGGTCACCTGACCGATCTGGAGAAGCCGTGGCGGCGCATCCGAAAGGAAGCCGGGCTGCATGATGTCCGCATTCACGATCTCCGCCATTCCTTTGCATCCGATGCGCTGGAACTCGGCGAGGATCTGGTCATGATCGGGAAACTGCTGGGTCATCGCGATCTCAAATCGACCGCACGTTATGCTCACCTCAAGAAAGAACCAATCCAGCGTGCAGTCAAAGGGATCGATTTGAAAATTTTTACGGCACTTGTTTCAGGAGGCAGCGAGAGCAACATCTGAACACGTCAATTATGCCCTGCCTCACAGAACTATTTTTAAAAATACCTAAAAATATATTCGGCTTTGTTGCACAATTCACTGATTGGTCGTGCTGAACGCTCTTATGTTTTTTGTTATACGACCGCCTAAGTGATTGAGGTTCCGAGCGTTGTGAAGCGGTTAAAAGTAGCAACGTGGATGTGAACTTCGGCGATCTTCCACGTATTTGCGAAACAAAGCCGCCGCCAAGCCAAAATGGGCTCTTCAAGCATCCTGGTAGGAATGCCTGCCATGTGTGTGCAATATCGGGTTGACAGGCTCGCAACCATAATGGATTTTATAAAAAGTCTACCGTGACAGGAGCATATGTTTTCAAAAGATGGCCCATGCCATACATCCTGCGCCCCGCTCTTCATTGAGCCGCTGGTTTCTGGTCGCGTTCACGCTCATGGGCTTTCTGGGGCAACTCCTGATCCAGAGTCAGGCAATGCCGGGAGAAATGCCTCGTGCTACCATCCTGCGCCTGACAGGCATTGATATCGCTCCACATCTTTATCACACGCCACATAAGCACTCCGTCTGTGCGGATATGCCTGGCATGACAATGGACAATGTGACGCAGGCTGTGTCAGCCGACAATGAGGGCGACCACGACCACATGTCCGGGCATCCTTCTCATCACGATGGAAGCTGTCCGTTATGCCCCCTCCTGCACCTGCCAGTATTCCTGTTCACAGCTCTCGTGATCTTGCTGGCACTGGCGTTTATTCGTTGGCAACGCCACGTCAACATCGTTAACCCCCGTGCTCCACCTGTCATCACACTTGGTGTTCCTTTCTCCTGTGGCCCCCCTGTGTCTGCGGTCTTCTAGCGCCCGCAGGCCGTTTAAGCTGTCATTCATCGACCGTACGCGTTCACTTAACGCATAGTGCGTCGCTGACGTCATAAACTAATGACGAAAAAGACAATGACCGTCCTGCTGGCTGAACGATATTCTCAGCTCAGGATCAGCTTCCATGTCTTCGACACATGTTTGCGCACACACGTTCCACCGCGCGCACTTACTTTCTGCCGCCGCAATTTTTCTTATCCCGTCCTTCGCGGCGCATGCCAATGAACTGCCCGGAAAAGAGCGTGAGAGTGCCGCATCAACCAGGCAGGCAGCGATTAAAAAAACTCCGGAACAGTCATCACGAAACACGTCAAAACAACTCGGCGCTCACGTAAAAACAGGAGCAGCCGTCCCTATATCCAGCAACGCAGCTGAGCGGCTCGTTGTCACAGCCACGCGAACGCCACAGCAGATCCAGGACGTTCCCGCCTCGGTCAGCCTGATAACACGTCAGGACATCCAAATGAGGCAATCTTCCACGATTTCAGATGCCCTCAATCGCTTGCCTGATGTCGATATGGTCGGCACGGCGCGTATGGAAGGTCAGGTTCCCCAAATCCGTGGGTTTGCGGGACGCGAGATCATTTTGATGGTCGATGGCGCACGGCGTAATTGGGATTCCCAAGGGATTGAAGCGCCGCTTTATATCGATCCCGCCTTTATCCAGAGTGTAGAAGTTGTCGCCGGATCAGCGTCCACTCTTTATGGAACAGGTGGTCTCGGCGGAGTTATGTCAATTAAGACTATTGACGCAAAGTCCCTTCTGAAACCGGGTCAAGGCTTGGGCGGAGAAATTGATGGCGGCTATCAAAGCGCCAACGGAAATGGGAAGGGATCAGCAAAAATATACGGAAAATGGGGCAAGTTCGATGCGCTTCTTGCTTATTCTGGGCAAACCTTCAACTCGATACGATTAGGGGGCGGCGAGAGACTTTCACCCAATGACGGGCAAAGCCACAGCGCACTACTTAAACTTGGATATGACATCAATGACCGAATTAGAATAGATTTTGGTCAGCAATTTTATCTTGATGAAAACTATAGATCTTCAGTGCCACAAAAAGGTCCTTCCACTTACCACTGTTCTACCTGCCAAGAGCAAAATGTCCGACAGGACGAGTCAACATTGCACCTCACAACACGTAACGAGCAAGGCGAGGAAGATGGAAGGCTGACCCTTTACAGAACGAAAATGGCCTCAAAGCAGGTGCCGAACAGCATGGACTCTAATGGCGGGTCCACTGTCCTTGAGACCTATGGTTTCGACTTACAAAAATCATACTTTCGTAATTTCGGATTGTTTGGAAGACATAAATTTACTGGAGGCGTAAATTACTACCGCGATTTTTATACGTACACCACATCTGGTTCAAATACACCCAACGCACAACAGCAGGTATATGGGGTTTACGGGCAAGATGAAATAAAATTTCGCCACCATGTCACTCTTTCCCCTAGCTTGCGTTACGATAGATACAATACCTTTCCTGAACACGGGAAAGGTCTCTCAAATAGCTCAAACGGTGCTATTCTTCCAAAAATAACATTATCGTGGCAACCAACACGCGAATGGATGATATATCTCAGTTGGGGGAAAGCTTATAATGCTCCCACCCCAGCGCAAAGCGACATGGATTTGACAGGCAATCAATGGTTCGCAAATTTTGTTTCTAACAAAAATCTAAAACCCGAATCTGCCAAAACATACGAAGGCGGATTTACTTATACAAAGAGCGCACTGTTTAGCGAGCACGATCGTGCGAGCGTCCGCGCTACAGGTTTTTACGAAGACGTAACCAATCTCATTCAAGAAGTTGCTATCGGGCGTTTTAATGGAAAATATGGGAAAAACAGACCCATTTATCAATATCAGAACGTTGGACACGCCACACGTTACGGTATTGAGCTACATAGTAATTACGACATAGGAAACTGGGGGTTTGATCTGAGCTTCAGCCACATAAGAGTCACAAACGCTCGGACCGGTGCTGGGTTGTACTCGCCTCCAGATAAAGTTGCCGCTGATATGCGTTACCGTTTTCCGAACATCGGACTGACTTTAATGTACAGCCTCATGGCCGTAGACGCTCAGAACTACGATGCAACTATTATTCGTCGGCGTCCCGGCTATATGGTGCACGACATACTCGCAACCTGGGCACCTCCTCGCAAGCCTTGGCGAATTAATTTTGCTGTTACCAACTTATTCGACAAGGAATACAGTATGTATAAAATGGCTTCCACAAACGTTGATTTTCCTGAAGTAGGTCGCAGCTTTCGCTTTGATCTATCATATAGATTTTGACAATCGCCAGGAGGTTATTCTGAAATAAATCAAATTATTACACGTAATTCCATTGATTTATTTCCTGTTTTTTACGTATAATTAGACGCCACATAGAATGTCTATTGTGGTTACTGGAGGTATGAAATGATTATTACTATAACTATACTTAAAACCAAACAAATTTCTGTACCTGTCCGGGCCGGACTGCAGTGTGGTTCGGGTGTCTGCGGTTATAACGCTTAAAACAATACAGAGACTGGCGCCTTTCCGCGCCAGTCTCGCCCTAGGAGGTATACGATGTGTAACGGTTCTATTGGCATAAATTTCACTGGCGGCCAATCTTACTCATCTATTATGTCCCTTATTGACGAGGGACATATAGATTACGTCGAACTCCTGATCGACAATTTTTTACATCTCAATCCAACAGAAATTGCAAAGAAATTTCCTTGCCCTGTCGCATTCCATATTATGCAATCCCGTTTTTTGGAGCGAGGTGAGGAAGAATTAAAGTATATATCAAGCAGAATAACGCAAATGTCTGAGGCGTTTCAGCCACTTTATATTTCCGATCATATCGCACTTTTCGAGCATAACGGAACTAATTTTTATCAACTCGCCGAAATAAATTATGCAATAGGGTCAATATATTTTGATAAAATTCGGCGATGGCAGGATATGCTTGGTCATACTCTATATTTAGAGAATTATCCTTCACTGCTCGACGGTTCTTATGAAGCTCCAACTTTCTTCGAGCATATATCAAAGAAAACTGAATGTAATGTGTTGTTTGATATATCCAATGCTGTTTGTGCCTCTAGGAATACGGGCGCAGACATAGACGACTGGAAGAATGTAATATCGAAAACGCTACACTATCATGTTGCAGGATACACTCCAGCACCAAGCGATAATAATATTTTAATTGATTCACATTCGGAGCAGATTTCATCAGAAACGGAGATCTTCATAGATCGTTATGCTGATCTGTTTTTTCGTGAAAATACTACAATTACTTACGAACGAGACGGAAATTTTGATTACGACCTTATAGTGGAAGATTTAAACAGCCTTCGCTTGAAATCGAAAAACCAGAGTGTATACAATGAACAATCATAGAAAATATTTGCGTGATATCGATGTCATAGACTTTATGTCGCGCCCAGATCAGTTTTCTTTGTTTTCTGACAACAGGCGCGCGTTGGTGCGATTAGATATTGCGTGGCGCGGTTATTGGCATGCTCTTTATGATCCATGTCCGTCCCTACTGGATTTTTCTGGTGATCAAGACGGATTCAATATTTTTCGGCCCTTTATGAGGTGGGGTTCTGAGCGAAAAATTTGTTTTGGTTGGCCATTACACCTCTGGGTTATCATTTGGTTGCAAGAAAATGAGATGCTGAATAGTTCTAATTCCGAAATCATTCTATCGGAATTGGCGGGAGCTGCAGCTGCTCGGTGGGCCATATCTGATCGCACAGAAGCACTAGGCATCGCCATTTACCGCGGTATCAAACAAAACTGGACTGTCGGCTGGAAGTGCCGTGCGGTAGATCTGCAACGAGAAATTCAAGAAATTGAAATTGGTGCGGATTTAAGCCCGGAAGATGATATTCCGTCGTATTTCCTTATTTTTGATAACAAAATTTCTGTATTCCCTGGATGGAGCCGCATACTGTGAGCAATTTGACCTATGCGCCGTCAGTGTATAGAATAAATTTTTTTTTGTTATTCATTGGGATGGGTCTATTTATTTTCCCGGCCTTTTCTTCAAACGAAGCCCACGCAGCACCAAAGCTCGGGCGCCTTACTTTCCAGGCGGCATTCGGAAACCAGCCGGTAAGTTGTGCTAGAACCATAAGCCCGGTGGGGACAAGCGACAATACGGTCCGCATCAACGATCTACGCTTCTACATCCACGATGTGGCGCTGCTCACGAAGGACGGCCGTGCGGTGCTGGTCAAGCCAGGGCCGTCCGGCCTCTGGCAGCGTGACGGGATAGCGCTGATCGACCTGATCGATCGCAATATTCCATGCAGCGATACGACTCCGTCGCCGAACTCGGCTATCAGTTTTGTTTGGCCGCAAGGCCATTTCACCGGCCTGCGCTTCACCGTTGGGCTGCCTATGGCCGCCAATCACGGCGATCCTACGATTGCACAGCCACCACTGAACATGACGAGCATGTTCTGGACCTGGCAGTCAGGATATCGTTTTTTCACGCTCGACATCACGATGATTCCGAAGCCTGGCGACAAAGCGCGACCGCACGGCTTCCCTGTCCATATCGGGAGCACCGGCTGTGAGTCCGCCAGCGCGGTCGAGGCGCCGAAGGGCGCGTGCACGGCCCCGAACCTCGTCACGGTCACGCTGCCGGAGTTCGATCCGGCGCATCAGACCGTGAAGCTCGACATAAGTCGACTGCTCGCTCTGAGTAATGTCAGCACCAACCAGATTAATAGTGCGCCAGGTTGCATGTCTGGACCGGACGACAAGGATTGCGCAGGTGTGTTCCGTGAGTTCGGCCTGCCATTCGGATCAGAGACCTCTCCGCCGGCTCAGTCGGTATTTCGGGGTCGATAAGATGCGCACGTTATTTCGCAAAGTTCTCCAGATGGCCCTTCTGGGTGGGGGGGCGCTGCTTCTATCGGCCGCAACCCGGCCCACGACGTGGCATTGGGACATCCCCTCCTGGGCGCCTGCGCCAGTCGTCCCGTCCGACAATCCGATGAGGGCAGAGAAGGTCGCACTGGGGCGGCGGCTGTTTTATGACAAACGGCTATCGGAGAATGGGACGCTCGCCTGCGCGTCGTGCCATCTCCAGAAACTGGGCTTTGCCTCTGGTGTCCCGACGCATGTAGGCGCGCATGGCGAGCCGGGACTACGCACGCCGATGCCACTGGCGAACGTAGCCTATCTGCCGAGCTACACCTGGGCCAATCCACAGCTCACCACTCTGGAAAAGCAGATGCTGATCCCGATGTTCAGCGACCAACCGGTCGAGCTGGGCATGGGCGGCCAGGAAAAGGCGCTGTTCGCCCGGCTCTCGGATGATCCCTGCTATGCGCGCCTGTTCCGTGTCGCCTTCCCCGAGGCGAAGGGCGCGATCACACTCTCCACGGTCACGAAGGCGATTGCATCCTTCGAGCGCACGCTGCTGTCCTTCGACAGTCCCTACGACCACTCGCTGCATGGCGACAAGACGGCGCTGTCCCCGGCCGCGCAACGAGGCGAGGCGCTCTTCTTCGGCGAGAAGCTCGAATGTTCGCATTGCCATAATGGCCTGAATCTGACCGACAATATCCGCGCGGCTAACATGCCCTTTCCAGAAACAGGCTTTCACAATACCGGCTTGTATAACGAGGACGGCAAGGGGGCCTATCCTGCCAGTGATCACGGGCTGCGGACAGTGACAGGCAATGCCGAGGACGAGGGGAAATTCCGCACGGAAAGCCTGCGCAACGTCGCTCTGACGGGTCCCTATATGCATGATGGCTCCATCGCCACGCTGCACGACGTGCTGGCAGCACATTACTCGAAGGGAGGTCGGTCGGCGACAGGGCCACACGGAGAGAACCCGTTGCGCGACCAGTTCATAGAGCCGTTCGATATCAGCGAGGCGGAGATCGCGGACGTGATCGCCTTCCTGAACTCCCTGACGGATCAGAGCTTCCTCACCAACCCGGCGTTCTCAGATCCGGGAAAGACCTGCCCTTTGGCTCTGCCCTCAGCCTCTCCCTCTGGTAAAGGCGCACAATGATGACTTCGCGACTGGTGTACGGCTTATCGCATCTTAGCAACTCCGCCATGTCATCAGGCGTCGATATGGTATCTGGATCTGGTGTCTTCGTCTTCGATTCTTCGGGTAAAGACTATATCGACGCGGTGTCGGCACTGTTTTGCGCTACGCTCGGCTTTCATAATGAACGCCTGATCGAAGCCGCCACACGCCAGATGCGAGAGCTGCCAGTCTATCCCACCGCGCTAAACCGGACGGTCCCTGTCGTCCACGCGCTTGCGGACGCGCTCAGCGCGGCAGCGCCGATACCGGACGCTCACGTTCTTTTCGCCACAACCGGATCGGAAGCTATCGAAACTCTCATTAAAACGACTTGGTATATCAATAAACAACGAAATCCAAAACGGCATAAAATAATCACGCGTCGGGGGAGCTACCATGGATCGACGATATTTGCCACGAGACTTGGCGGGATCGAAAGCATTATCAATTCATTCGATCTGACGGGTGACGATATTCTGTATGCTGCGCAACCCCGCTGGCCACGTGACGCGTTGGCTGGAGAAACAGAAGAAGATTATGCACATCGCCTGGCGCTGGAACTGGCAGAACTGATAGATCACACGGGTGCCGAAAATATCGCGGCCTTCCTCTGCGAGCCAGTCTCGATTGCTGGCGGCATGTACCCAGCGCCGGAAGGATATTTTGAAGCAATACGCAACGTCTTGTCGATGCGCGATATTCCTCTTTATTTCGATGAAATCGTGACGGGCTTCGGTCGAACCGGAAAGATGTGGGGAAGCCAGACCGTCAACCAGACGCCCGACTGCCTCGTCGCATCGAAGGGGCTTTCAGCGGCCTATCAACCGATTTCGGCGGTCGTCATGAATGATGATTTTCACTCCGCATTGGTGGACTGCTCGATTATGCACCATGGGTTTCATCATGGCGGCACATATCACGCACATCCTGTTGCCGCTGCCGTCGCCCTTGAAACGCTAAAAATCTATGAGGATGAAAGAATAGTAGATCATGTGCGGGATATTTCAGAACATTGGATAAAGATGATTTCGAAACTTGCGGCACACGAACTGGTCCGATCCACACGGACAATCGGATTATTAAGCGCGATTGAAGTCGGATTCCGTAGCTACAGGGAGCTTGATTTCCGAAATGATGAGAAGAGAGACATCAAACGGTCAGTTGTGAAAGCATGTATGGAACACGGCGTCCTGATAAGAATCTCACACGATAGCATAATTTTAGCACCACCTCTCATTATTTCTAAAAAAGACATTGATGAGCTTGAGCAACGCATGGCGAAAGCTTTCAATACTATTCTGTTTTCAACAGCATAGCTGCGTCGAAGGTATCCTTTTCGTTGGTCAATAAGAGACTTTTTTCTCTGAAAATATTTGTCTTTCTGCTGTAATTCACACCAAGCAAGGAAAGTAAACATGACTTCTATCCGTAAAATCGTTGCCTCTATGTGTCTCGCAGGGAACTTCGTTCTGCAGATGGCGGACCCTGCCTATGCACATGCCCACCTGAACGCCGAAATACCCGCTGCGGATAGCACGGGAACGGCGCCGCAGAGCCTGACGCTAGGCTTTACTGAAGCAGTAGTTGTCAAGCTCACCGGCGTCGTTGTCACTGGCCCCAAGGGTAATGTTATAGAAACAGGAAACGTTTCCCTGTCGGATGACGGCAAGACTCTGACGATCCCGCTCAAAATTGACCTCGTGCCTGGACGATATTCCGTAACCTGGCACGCCCTTGCCGTCGATGGACACAAGACTCATGGCGTCTACGGGTTCACAGTTACTAACCGATGACACCGGATGCTTTCCTGATCCTATGTCGCGCCGCACGAGACAGCCTGGCGCTCTTTCTTACAGGTAGCCTGCTTTTTGCAGGGTGGCTGGCTCCGCGCAAACTCGGAAACGCACTCTCTGCCCGCCTGGGAAAGTTTTGGGCATGGGGGAGCGTTTTTACGACGGTAATCGTCGTTGCAACACTGCCAGCCGAAGTCTCCGAGGTCGGAGATGGATGGCAGGATGCCTTCTCGCCGACTTTAAGCAAAGCCGTGCTTGTTGACACCACCATTGGACAGGCATGGATCATTCAGGCCGTAGCTGGCGTCTGTCTTCTACTTCTAACTTGGCGTAAATGCGGCGCGGTCCTGTCGGTCATACCCGCATGCGTGCTTCTGACGGCGACAGCCTTGACAGGTCACGTGCGCATGATCGGTGTGGGCGCGATGTTCTTCCAGGCCGTGCATTTGCTTGCAGGTAGTTTCTGGTGCGGGGGCCTCATCCCCGTTGCCATGCTTGTCAGTGATACACGAAAAAAGAAGTGGGATTGCTCCATGCAAGTGGCGTTAGCACGGTACTCGGCTGCGGGGCATATCGCGGTGCTTCTGGTCCTGCTTACCGGCTCTGGACTCGGCCTGAATATCCTGGGGGGATGGCCGAAGCATGTCACTGTCTATTCTACACTACTCATTCTCAAGCTGGGATTAACGAGCGGTATGGTCTGTATCGCCTGCGTCAACCGCTATGTATACGTGAAAAATCTACGCCAGAAAAGAAACATTACGGTTAGCCTTAAATATCTTCAACGCGGAACAATAGCCGAAATTGCACTTTCTATTGCTGTTATTGCAATTGTTGCCGTTGCTGGGAGAATGGACCCGACAATCTTATCTCTGCCTACAAACTAGAGTCATGCGCGCATATCTATAGATGCGAATAAATATATCTAGGTATTAATTGTGGTATATAAGACACATATAAATATTACATTATATTTTTCATGTATACATAAATTATATTATTGTGCGTTACAACACTCACACTACAAACTGTCGAATTTTAATTTGTATGAGAGGAAAGAAATGGAATGGTAAGACACCCTCCTCTTGATCTACGGGAACTGCAATGCGTATGCGCAATTGCTCTTCAAGGAAGCATCCATGGCGCGGCACGCGCTCTAAATTCCAAACAGTCCGCAGTCAGTCGTTCACTTCGGCTACTTGAGGAGCGCGTCGGAATTCAGCTTTTCCGCAGGACATCATCTGGCACAACGCCTACGCCAGTCGGCGAAGCATTCCTCCGACAAGCTGAGGCTCTGTTGCACGACACAAATGCTCTTTATGAATATACTCGGAGATGCGCCTTGGGTGAAAGCGGTATCGTATCAATAGGAATACAAAGTAATGTACCGCCAGGACGGGTGTCGGCCTTCATCGAACCGTATAGAATTCTTTATCCCGGTATTTCGTTTATATATCGTGACGTATCCAAGAGAGATGTAATTTCGGCTCTTTTCGACGGTATCGTTGATTTAGTAATTATAGCCCTTCCGCTGAACGAATCTTGCGCAGCTACCTTACCACTGTGGAGCGATCGAATTGTCGCTGTGACACCGACAAACCATCCTCTTGCTTCGTCTGTCACGACATGTTGGAGCGATTTACGGGAAGAAACTTTTGTCTTCGGTAACGATGATACAGGAGAGGACATGTCTACACTGTTAAAACGCAAAGCAAGCATTGCTGGCTTTCTACCAACAGTGTGTAGGGAAGAAATCATAAGTCTGCGGACGATCGCTCTCGTCATTAACGGACATGGTATTACGCTCATGCCGGCTGGCTGGCTCGCATTTTTTCCAGGTACGATCCTTGAGCAGGTAACTGTGCTAGAAGTGCGCGACGGCGACGGTTTTTCACATCTTGATTACGGCATTGGATGGCGCGATAGAAATTTGTCGACCGTCGCACATAAAATACTTGTTTTCTTGGGAAAGCAGAATCTCGAATAGACTAAGTTTCTCTGCTTACTATCTGCTTAGCTCGCGCACGCTTAAGCTTCGCGAAAGCTCGATCAGATGCAATGAATCCACGGATCATGTGCGGCACGAGACGGGTTGGATCGACGGGCTGACCATTCTGGCTGACCAGTGCTGCGTAAGTCACCAGATCACGATGGAGGTCCGCCGGTAAGTCCACGGGCATGCGGACCGGCTTTTCATCCGGAATTTCAGTGATGCGCAGCGTTGTCATGGTGCTGTTTCCTTTGCGTGGCGAGGTTGCAGGACAAGGTCGCGGTTAAGGATCAAGGTGAAAGGCAGCCCCGGCCGGTCGGTTAGGGTCGGCTGGATGTTGAGGCTGCGATCAACCAACCGGTTACCAACCATGGAAAACCCATTGCTGGCCCCAGAACGGATGGCCTGCGCCAGATTGTTCTCGCTCTGACTGGTTCCGGCCTCTGATCCGACGCTCAGGAGCGTGGTCACGATGGCAGCCCTGAAAAGCTGGCCCCAGTGGTTGTTCACTTCATCGGACAGGCCGGACTGGCCGATGGCGTCGCCACCGGGCAGTTTTTCCAGCACCAGGCTCTCGCCGTTCGGGTAAATCAGCCGGGTCCAGATGATCTGGGTACGCTGCTGCCCGAAAGAAATGCCGCTGTTATAGGCCCCGAACAGCAGGCTTCCCTGCGGGATCAGCAGGAAACGACCGGTCGGGCTGTCATAGACGTTCTGCGTGACATGGCCAGTAATCTGACCCGGAAGGTCAGAGCTGATTTTCGTGTTCAGCGCCCCCGCGATGACAGTGCCCGCCTGAAGGATATAAGGCGAAGCTGACGGCATGATGCGATCCGGGCTGGTCGTCGCGCGGTCAGGCTGGCCTGCCAGAAAGGCACGGTTGCCTGATTGGGCGTCGGTCGAAGAAGATGGATTTGCCTGGGACGCAGATGCACCCGATGTGGGCGGAGTTGCCTGGTCGGTACCCCGGTCGCGTTCTCCCGTCTGCACGAACAATTTGCTGGCGATTGCGGCCTCGACCTCCTGCGCGGCACGGCGGTCGTCGCCACCCGAGGCTGCCTTTCCCTGCTCCTGTGCGTGGAGGATGGTATGCCCCAAATCACCGGGCAGCGCTGGTCCCAGCTTCGGCACATCCTTGCCGACATAGTCGGACGGCAGTCCCGCCAGCCCGTCGGCAGAGGGACGCACATCCGCGTCCTGCGCGGCAGGCGTGGATGACACCCGATGGCTTGCCTGAAGGGCATAGCCCAGCGCGAAGGCCACCGCGATCATGCCAACCCCGCCCAGCGACCAGACCACGGTGCGGGAAAGCCGCACGACACGCGGTCGTTCCGTCCGCAGACGCAGATCAGGTGGCGGCGGTGATGCTGCGGAATTTCCCCCTGTGGCCGGAGCCGCAGAATTTTCTCCCACTGTGTGAGCCTGCCCGGTCATGACTTCCTGCCGTCAATGCGGACAATGCGCACCCGCTGCTCGGAATGCTTATCGCCCAGCCGCAGTTCAGCGGCGGCGAACAGCCGATCCACGATCATCCAGTTCTGCCGCACCCGGTAATTGACCAGTTCCGGGCCGCCATCCGCCCCCAGCACGAAGAGCGGCGGCAGTTCCCCCTGCCCGATCCCGGATGGAAAAGCGATATAGACCTTGTGACCGTCATCAAAGGCCCGGCCGGGTAACCAGGGCGGCGTGCCGCCTTTCACCGGCTGGATGGCATAGCGGAAATTCAGGGTATCGAGATTCAGCCCCGCGTCCACTGGGGCAGAGTCATCGGCCGCGTCGTCCTGCCGGTGCAGGGCAATCAGATCGTCCTCGGGATAGTTCCACGAGACCGACGCCATGTATGTGGGGGGTGTTGACCTCAATTCCGCCAGATAAGTCCGTCGGTCAGTATTGATGATCAGATTAGTGGTCAGATCCGGCCGGGTCGGCTTCACCAGGATATGGATGCGTTTGGTCGCCCCTTCTCCGCTTTCGGTGTCACCGATGACCCAGCGCACCGTATCCCCAGCAGCAACTGGGCCGGTGCCCACCAGTTTTTCACCCTGCTGGAGCATGATGTCCGTGATCTCGCCTGGCGAGGTATAGACCTGATAGAGGGCACCCGGAGAATAGGGATAGACCTGCACCGCATTGATGAAACCGGCCCGCGTCGGCTGGATGCGCGCCGCCAGATTAGCCTGGGTCACGCGCGTGGTCGGATCAGTAACCTCGGGGACCGGATGGGCCGTGCGTCGTGACGGCAGTGGCTTGAACTGGCCCGGCAGAGGAAGTGGCTGTGGCACCTCCACCACCTGCACGGGCTTCGGTGGATCGGGAATTCTCGTCGCGCGCGCGGCGTCATCGTACCGGATGACGGGCGGATGGTAACTGCCCGCGCAACCGGCAAGCGAGAGCAGCGCCACAGGAAGGGCTGCGAAAATGAAGCGCGTCATTGACCAAGCTCCTTCGACCAGTTGATGGCGGAGACGTAGATTCCGAGCGGATTTTTCCTGAGATGGTCGGCATCGCGTGGCGTGTGCAGAACGACCGACACGATGGCGGTCCAGCGTTCGGTGCCGGTGAACGCGCCGTCGCGGTAATGGCGCTCGCTCCAGGCGACACGGAAGCTGCCGGGAGACGCCCGGATCACCGAGGCGATGTCCACCTCGACCTGCTCATGCCCGATGCGCGAGAACGGATCATTGAGGCGGGCATAATCGTTAAGCGCCTGAGCGCCCGACGTGGTGGTGAAATCATAGGCGCGTAGCCAGTTCTGCCGCACCACCACAGGGTCCGACGACAGAGCGCGCACGTCATGAACGAACTGCGCCAGATACCAAGCGATCTGCGGATCGGCGGGCATATAGCCCGCTATCGCGGGGGCCACGACCTGCGCCTGCCCCAGCCGATCGACCTGCACGACCCACGGCGTGATGGTACCGCGCGCGGACTGCCAGACCAGCCCTACGCCAAGGCCTGCGGACAGAAGCAGAGAGCCGAACGCCATCAGCCGCCAGTTACGGGCCTGTACACGGGCGGAGCCGATGCGCTCGTCCCAGACTTGCGCGGCTTTCTGATAGGGCGTGACAGGCTCGGGCGTGGTCCCGTAGCGGGTGGTGGAGCGACGGAACATCGTCCTCATTCCTTTTCCGACAGATCGATGGAGGAAGATCCGCCCCCGCCATCGGCGGAGCGGATAACATGGGCGGCCTCAGCAGCATGAGCGGCGGCATTGCGGCGCTTCATCTTCTGAGCCCAGCGGGGCGGTTCGCCGGAACCGCCACCATCTCCACCAGACGGACCCTCACCGGTAGGGCCGCCACCCGTGGGGCCATCCCCTTCTCCGGCAGGACCACCGCCTCCAGAAGGTGCCGGTCCGTTATCCCCGGCTCCGCCTTCGCCTCCCTCCCCCATCCCGCGCGCGGCCCAGCGTCCACCGGCGGCATAGCTTTCCTTGAGGGATGAACCGGCACGCGAAGCCGCCCCTTTGACGGCATTCGCGACATTTCCACCGACGGCCCGGCCCATGCCTCCGATCCCGGCGGCCATGCTGCCCGCGCCGCCAGACGCGCCTGCGGCTCCGGCCGAATAGGCGGAGGTAGCAGCCCCGGCAATCGCGGCCCCTCCCCGCGCGGCGGCAGCCGTGGCGCCGAGGGCTGCGGCACCACCGGAAGCAACAGCCCCGACACCGGCCGCCGCAGCAGCACCCATGGCGCCAACCGCCATGCCGGTACCGACTGCCGCTCCCGCGCCAAGCTGCGGTGCGCCGGAAATCAGCCCATTGGCGATGCTGCCGCCAAAAATGGACAGGCCGACAATTGCAAGGGAGGCCAGCACCACCGAGACGGACTGCCCGATCGTGGGAACGTCGCTGCCGTAGGAGGTTGAGAACTGGGCGAACAGAACCGACGCGATAGCGGAAATGACCGCCAGCACCATGATCTTCACACCCGACGAGACGACATTGCCCAGCACCTTTTCCGCCAGAAAGGCGGTGCGGCTGAACAGGGCGAAGGGGATCAGGATGAAACCCGCCAGCGTGGTCAGCTTGAATTCGATCAGGGCAACAAAAAGCTGCACGGCCAGAATGAAGAACGCCGCGAGCACGATCAGCCACGACAGACAGAGCACAAAGATCTGAATGAAGTTCGTAAAGAAGGCGACAGGACCAAGGAGATTATGGACTGAATCCAGAAGCGGCTGGGCTGCATCGAAACCCGTGGATGCCAGTCGGCCGGGCCGCAGGAAGTCTCCGAGTGCCAGATTGCCGCCACCGGCTCTCAGGCCAAGGGCCGCAAAACTGTCAAAGACGGTCTTCGACAGACTGGAGAAATTGCTGATCAGAAAGGAAAAGAATCCGATATAGAGCGTCTTCTTCACCAGACGCTGGATGATGTCCTCATCAGCAGCCCAGGCCCAGAACAGGCCAGCCAGCGCCATATCCAGCACGGACAGTGTTCCTGCTAGTGAGATCACATTCCCCTTCACCAGACCGAAGCCGCTGTCGATGGTGGTGGTGAAGGTATTCAGGAAAGTGTCGATAACGCCCACATTGCCCATCGCCATGGCGGTCAGTTCCCGCTGCTGCCGAAAATGGACACCGTGCCGGGCACATAGGCGTCATGCTGTGAAAAATGCTGATACTGGGCTTCACTTTCCGCTTCCGTCGCAGCATCGCGCGCCTGTTGCAGGGCTGTGGCGCGGCCATTGGCAGCAAGTTCGGCCTGAATGTCGGATAACTGACGGGACTGTAGCGCCAGAAGCTGGTTTCCTGCCTGCGCCGCCTGCAACGCGCCCGTGGAGGTCTGGCTGGAAGAGACAAGCTGGGTCATGGCCGAACTGTCGCTGGGGATGTTTCCTACCACCCGAGCCTGAAGCTTCAGGGCATCTTCGAACCCGCCCACGGAATTCTGCCACCGTGTCTGTGCCTGGCTGAACAGGGCACTGTCTGACATGCCGGACGAGATTGAGGTGTACGCCTGCTGGTATTGCTGCTCGACCGAGGTCACCGAATAAGCGATGTTCTGTGCCTGCGCGAGCAAGGCTGTTGTCTGGGAAATCGTTGATTGCAGCGTCGACAATGTCGACAGTGGCAGGCTCGCCAGATTACGGCCCTGGTTGACCAGCATCTGCGCCTGATTGGCAAGAGATGTGATCTGGTTGTCGATCTGCTGAAGCGTGCGGGCCGCGATCAGCACGTTCTGGACGTGGTTCGCCCCATCATAGACCGCCCATTGGGCACGGGCCGGTCGTGAAAGGTCGAACGTTGCACCGAATGCCAGCGTAACAGAGGCGACAAGAGCAGTGCGATGGAAATGTTTTTCTCTCACACGCGCAAAAAAATCGGTCCGAAGCTGGCAATGTCTTTCCGTCATGGCACGTCCTCCGCCCCGCGATCGTCGCGCAACAGATCCGCCGCCCATGACACGCCCCGCGCGTCAAACCACGCGAGGAGAAAACCGTCCCGGCCGTGTTCCGCCAGCACTGCATCGATCAGCTTGTGATCGTCCTTCCCTGATGCTGCGCATAAGGCGAGTGCGACAGGCCCGAGCCCCAGTTCGAACAGGCGATTGCCGCGTTGCGTCTGGCAGTAATAGTCCCGCTTCGACGCGGCCCGCGCGATGATGGCGATCTGTCGGTCGTTCAGGCCAAAATCCCGATAGAGCGCCATGATCTGCGGCTCGATCGCCCGCTCGTTAGGCAGGAATATCCGTGTCGGGCAGCTTTCCACCACCGCCGGAGCAATGCGGGAATTGGCAATATCCGACAGGGACTGGGTGGCGAAGATGACGCTGGCGTTCTTTTTGCGCAGGGTTTTCAGCCACTCTCGCAACTGGCCGGAGAAATCCCCGTCATCGAGAACCAGCCAGCCCTCATCGATGACCAGCAGGGTCGGCCGGCCGTCCAGACGGCCTTCGATGCGGTGGAACAGGTACGACAGAACGGAGGAGGCCGCGCCCGAGCCGATCAGACCTTCGGTTTCGAACACCACCACATCGGCATCCCCGATACGCTCGGCATCCGCATCCAGGAGGCGGCCGTAGGGACCACCGAGGCAGTAGGGCGCCAACGCCTGCTTCAGGGCGTTGGACTGGAGAAGCGCGACCAGGCCGGACAGGGTCCGCTCACGGGCAGACGACGATGCCAGCGAATTCAGAGCCGACCAGAGGTGAGACTTCACCTCCGGGGTCAGCGCCACCCCCTCGCCGACAAGGATCTGACCGAGCCATTCACTGGCCCATTTGCGCTCATCCGGATCATCGATCCGCGCCAGCGGCTGAAGTAATACGCCGCTGCCCTCTTCTCCAGACAGATCGGCATCTGTCAGTCCACCCCCGAGATCGCGCCAATCGCCTCCCATCGCCAGCGTTGCCGCGCGCATCGACCCGCCAAAATCGAAGGCAAAAATCTGCGATCCCGCATAGCGACGGAACTGGAGCGCCATGAGCGCCAGCAGCACGGATTTACCTGCCCCGGTCGGTCCCGCGATTAGCGTATGACCCACATCGCCGACATGCAGGGAAAACCGGAACGGCGTGGCCCCTGCCGTTTTGCCATAAAACAGCGGTGCGGCCTTGAAATGCCCATCCATCTCCGGCCCTGCCCACACGGCGGAAAGCGGAATCATGTGCGCCAGATTCAGGGTCGAGATCGGGGGCTGCCGCACATTGGCGTAGACATGCCCCGGCAGAGATCCCAGCCACGCCTCCACCGCGTTCAGGCTTTCCGCCATGCAGGTGAAGTCACGGCCCTGAATGATCTTTTCCACGAGGCGAAGTTTTTCCGCCGCTATGCTGGCGCTGCCATCCCACACCGTCACCGTGGCCGTGATGTAAGCCTGCCCGACATCATCCGCGCCCAGCGACTGCAACGCCAGATCGGCATCGGCTGCCTTGTTGGCGGCATCGTTATCCACGAGAACTGACGCCTCATTGGTCATCACTTCGCGGACAATGGCTGCGATACTCTTGCGCTTTGCGAACCACTGGCGCCTGATTTTCGTCAGCACCTTGGTGGCGTCGGTCTTGTCCAGCAGGATGGCGCGGGTGGACCAGCGATAGGGCATGGCCAGCCGGTTCAGGTCGTCCAGGATTCCGGGGAAAGTCCGCGACGGGAAACCCGTAATGGTCAGGGTTTTCAGGAAGGCATCGCCCAGCCTTGGCTCCAGACCACCCGAAAGCGGCTGGTCCACCAGCAGGGCATCCAGATGCATCGGAATTTCCGGCACCCGGACCCGCTGGTTCCGGGTGGAGATGGTACTGTGCAGATAAGTCAGCATCTCACCGTCATCCAGCCATGCCGCCTCGGGCATGAAGCCATCCAGCAAGGCCAGCATCCGATCCGTGCGGTCCACGAACGTATGGAGCATGCCATGCGGATCGGGACCATCGCGTTCCCTGCCTTCATAGAGAAAACGCTCGGCGCGACCTGATGATTCCGCCGGTGGCAGCCAGACCAGGGTCAGAAAATACCGACTCTCGAAATGCGCGCCCTCATCCTCGAACTGCTCCCGGCGCTCCAGGTCGACCATCTGGCTGGCTGCGTCGGGAAAGTCACCGTCAGGATAGAGTGTCGCCGGGACGCGCTGCGCTTCCACGAACACCGCCCAGCCTGAGCCAAGGCGACGGAGCGCATTGTTCAATCTTCCGGTCACACCGACCAGTTCCGCTGGTGTTGCGCTATCGAGATCGGGACCACGTATTTTTGCGGTGCGCTGAAAACTGCCGTCCTTGTTCAGGACGACGCCCTTTTCGACCAGCGCGGCCCAGGGCAGGAAATCAGACAGCAGGGAGTTTCGGTTGCGATATTCGCCAAGGGACATCATGGCCCTGTCCTCCCTCTACGCACGAAGCCAGGCGGGATAACGGAGATGCCGTCGTCCCACCTCGATGAAGACCGGATCGCGTTTCGCACCCCAGACCGCGAGCCCATGGCCGACGATCCAGAATGCGGCCCCGATCAGCCACAGCCGCAGACCAAGGGCGATCGCTGCCGCCAGCGTGCCGTTGGCGATGGCAACGGCGCGGGGCGCACCACCGAGCAGGATGGGATCGGTCAGCGAGCGATGCACCGGGACATGGAAGCCCGGCACGGCATCATCGTCATATCCCACGGCCATCAGATCAGCGCCCCACCGGAGAACGAAAAGAACGACAGGAAGAAGCTGGACGCGGCAAAAGCAATGGATAGACCAAAGACAATCTGGATCAGGCGGCGGAACCCGCCGGATGTTTCCCCGAAGGCCAGCGTCAGGCCGGTCACGGTAATGATGATCACCGAGATGATTTTGGCGACCGGTCCCTGCACGGATTCCAGAATCTCGTTGAGCGGGGTTTCCCACGGCATGCTGGATCCTGACGCCCATGCCGACGACGCGAAAGCAAACGACAGCAACAGGGACGTTCCGAATACACGGAGATCCCGCACATGCCAGTCAGGACGTGCGACAGCGCACACGACGGCGCGCAGACGTGAAGGCGGCCTCATGATGACTCTCCATTGGCAGAGCAGGATGTTTCGGGAGACGAGAAGCTGACCGGACGGATGCGATAGGCACCCGTCACGGGATCTAGGCCATCGATTTCTGCCAGTTCGGACAGGTGGCGGGCCGTGCCGCGTCCGGACAGGACCGCGATGACGTCGATGGTTTCCGCGATCATGGCGCGTGGCACTGTGACCACCGCCTCCTGGATCAGTTGTTCCAGCCGATACAGGGCCGCGAGCACTGATCCGGCATGTAGTGTACCGATACCGCCGGGATGGCCGGTGCCCCATGCTTTCAGCAGGTCCAGCGCCTCGGGGCCGCGCACCTCACCAATCGGGATACGGTCGGGCCGCAGGCGCAGGGCGGACCGCACCAGTTCGGACAGGGTTACGACACCATCCCTTGTACGCATGGCGATCAGATTGGGGGCTGTGCATTGCAGTTCCCGCGTATCTTCGATCAGCACGACGCGATCACCGGTTTTCGCGACCTCGGCCAGCAGCGCATTGACCAGCGTGGTCTTGCCGGTCGATGTCCCGCCGGCGACCAGGATGTTTTTCCGTTCCGCGACCGCGCGGCGCAGAAATACCGCCTGCCCCACCGTCATGATTCCGGCGGCGACATAATCGTCGAGGGTGAACACGGCCACGGCGGGCTTGCGGATGGCGAAACTCGGGGCGGTCACGACGGGCGGGAGCAATCCCTCGAACCGCTCACCGGTTGGCAGTTCCGCCGATACGCGCGGTGCTGCCTCATGCACCTCCGCCCCGACATGGTGCGCGACCAGGCGTACGATGCGCTCGGCATCGGCCGGCGTAACCCTGTCGCCGGTATCGCCCAGCCCCTCGGACAGGCGGTCGATCCACAGCCTGCCATCGGGATTGAGCATCACCTCGACAATGGCAGGATCAGCGAGGTGCCGGGCAATCGCCGGTCCCATCGCCGTGCGCAGCATGGACATGCCGCGTACCGTGGCCCTTTCATGGATGCTGGAAACTGACATGATTTTCCCCGCTATGAGCCGAACACGATGCGCGGACAGCAACGGGGCAATTAAGAAAGGCAGGAAACCACGCGGTTCAACAGGAATTCATGCGTCGTAGGGCGGTGGGGAAACGTAGGGCAAAAATACTTGCAGGGTGCGGAAATTACGAATCCGGTTCATCCTGTAAGGCAGGATCGGAAACATCGTCTGGAATTTCCTGCTGGAGTCTCGGTCCCTGGGCCAGCCTGCGACCGAGGGCCGAGACAAAATTATCGTAACGCGCCCCGGCCTGCGCCCGTGCTGCCCTGGCAGCCGGTTCAGGCAAGGGCGGGGTCGTGGTGAGCCAGAAGCGGATGAACAGCGCCAGGGTCTCCACCGTGATGCCGATATCGCGCTCCAGCCGCGCAAGACGCCGGTCCTGCCGGTCGAGGCGCTTCGATGTTGCAGCCTCGCGGCGCTCCTCCCCGTCGGGCGACAGAAAGGAAGCGACGGCAGCCTCCACGATCAGGGACATCGGCTGCGCACGTCGCGCGGCATAGGCGGAGAGGGTCTTCATCACATCAGGGTCGAGATAGACGGAGATCTGGGCTTTCTTTTTTGCCATCACCATACTTTCCTCACAGTTCCAGCTCGTCGCCACAGTCGAGCGATGCCTGCCGGGCCACACCGCGCATGAGATCGTTCATCCGGTTGTTACGGGGCGCGATGTCGTCGAATTCGTCAGTCGGGTCGGGTGCGAATTCATTTTCCATCGGCTCCTTCTTCTCGACCGTTCCCTCACCCAGTTCTGGCTGACGGCGGCGGGCAGACTGTTTCGGGTCTTCATCCCCCTCGTCCTCCGTCGGCTCCGCCCCGGCATCCGGCGCCGGTGGGCGTGGCGGCAACGGTCGCGTGCTCCAGTCGTCGGGACGGCCATCTTTCGGGCGCGGAAGATCAGGCGGAGGAAGAACGCGCTCGCGGAAGCGGTCATCCTCGAAATAGCGGGCCTTCTTCGCGCGGATCGGATAGAGACCGGAGACCATGACGATCTCGTCCGCTGGCGGGAGCTGCATGACTTCTCCCGCCGTCAGCAGCGGGCGTGCCGTCTCCGAGCGCGAAACCATCAGATGGCCCAGCCAGGGCGAAAGCCGGTGCCCCGCGTAGTTCTTCATCGCCTTCATCTCGGTGGCAGTCCCAAGCGCGTCAGACACACGTTTCGCCGTCCGCTCATCGTTGGTGGCGAAGCTCACCCGGACATGGCAGTTGTCGAGGATCGAATTGTTCGGCCCATAAGCCCGTTCGATCTGGTTGAGGGACTGGGCGATCAGGAAGCTTTTGATCCGGTAGCCCGCCATGAAAGCCAGCGCCGATTCAAAGAAATCCAGACGCCCGAGGGCCGGAAATTCGTCGAGCATCAGTAGCAGGCGCCGTCGCTGTGCCGCAGCCTCCAAGTCTTCCGTCAGCCTACGGCCAATCTGGTTCAGCACCAGCCTGATCAATGGCTTGGTGCGGCTGATATCCGAGGGGGGCACGGTCAGGTAAAGCGTCACTGGGCGGTCCCCTCCAACGATGTCGGCAATGCGCCATTCGCAGCGCCGGGTGACTTCCGCCACCACCGGATCACGGTACAGGCCAAGGAAGGACATGGCAGTGGAGAGCACGCCCGAGCGTTCATTGGGCGATTTGTTCAGCAGCTCGCGCGCGGCCGATGCAACAACAGGATGTGGCCACTTCTCACCCAGATGGTTTGTCCGCATCATGACCGACAGCGTGGTGGCGATCGGGCGCTTCGGGTCCGACAGGAAATTGGCGACACCGGCGAGGGTTTTGTCTGGCTCGGCATAGAGGACATGCAGGATGGCGCCGACAAGCAGGGAGTGTGAGGTTTTCTCCCAGTGATTGCGCTTCTCCAGACTGCCTTCCGGGTCCACGAGGATATCGGCGACATTCTGGGCATCGCGGACTTCCCACTCTCCACGCCGGATTTCCAGTAACGGGTTATAGGCGGACGAGATCGCATTGGTCGGGTCAAACAGCACGACGCGACCGAAACGGGCGCGAAATCCCGCCGTCAACTCCCAGTTCTCGCCCTTAATGTCGTGGACAATAGCTGAGCCAGGCCAGGTCAGAAGCGTCGGGATGACCATACCGACACCCTTGCCACTGCGCGTTGGTGCAAAGGTCAGGACGTGCTCCGGTCCGTCATGGCGCAGATAGGCCTTGCCATACCGGCCAAGCACCACCCCATCCGGGTCAAGCAGCCCGGCTTTCGCGATCTCGTCCGGGTCCGCCCAGCGTGCCGACCCGTAGGTTTCGATTTTCCTGGCTTCACGGGCGCGATGGACCGACAGCGTCACGGCGGCGGCGAAAGCCAGCACCCCACCCGATCCGGCCATCCACGCCCCGCGCGCAAAGACGTTCGGGGCATAGGCGTCGAATTCGAACCACCACCAGAAAAACAGCGGCGGCGCGTAGACCGACCAGTGATGGAACAGCACGAACCAGGGCCGACCGAGTTCAGGCTGGAAGCCCAGTTCCCAGGCCGTCCATTGGGTCGCGGCCCACCAGGACAGGACGACAATGGACAGGACCACCGCGACCTGTCCCCATTGAATTTTGGTTCCCGGCATTTTCGATTCCTCCTTGCGCAGGAACAGGTCGGGCGGCCATTTTCCGTTCCGCAAGGGCTTTTCCCGCGTCGTCGCATCCCGGCGCATGGCAGGGAAAAAATACTTGTCCGGTGCGGCCCAGACCGTCATCACATTGAGCGAAGGTCGCGGGAGTCGAATGATAACCGGGTCTTGTGGCTGGACGGGTGCTGCGGCCAACGATGATGCGAACCCCGACCAGACATGGATTTTCTGGCACTCCCTCTCATTATGTAGTAATGTTCCTACATTGCAGTCTGGAGGCCGGACATGAGCATCACCACACTTTCAAGCCGCGAGTTCAACCAGGACACCAGCCGGGCCAAGAAGGCGGCGGCCGAGGGACCGGTGTTCATCACCGACAGGGGACGCACGGCCCATGTCCTGCTCAGTATTGAGGAATACCGCCGTCTGACACACCATCCGCGCAAGATCGCGGACGCTCTGGCGATGCCGGAAGCTGCGGACATCGCATTCGATCCGCCTCGCGCCAATATCACACTCCGCCCGGCCGATTTTTCCTGATGTTCCTGCTGGACACGAACGTCGTTTCAGAACTGAGAAAAATCCGTGCCGGGAAAGCCGACCCGAATGTCGCGGCATGGGCGGATAGCGTGGAGGCAGAAGATCTGTATCTCTCCGCCATCACCGTCATGGAACTGGAAAACGGCATCCTGCGCGTGGAGCGCCGCGACGGAGCCACTGGCACGATCCTGCGGACCTGGCTGGAACAGCATGTCCTTCCTGCGTTCGAAGGGCGTATTTTTCCCGTCGATACATCCGTAGCCCTGCGCTGCGCCCGGCTCCATGTCCCCGATCCCCGTTCGGAACGTGATGCCCTCATCGCCGCGACCGCGCTGGTTCATGGCAAGACGGTCGTGACCCGCAACGTCGCGGATTTCCTGCCATGCGGTGTCCCCCTGCTCAACCCGTGGGAACCCCAGCCGGACTGACAGGAGCGCTGGTTCACAAACCCAGCCCCCTGTTCCGGGTGAAGCTCCAGTCAATCCCGCCATTGTCGCGCGCGACACCGGAGACGTGCCTGCCCTGCTGCTTCTCCAGCGATGGCGTCCAGGGCACAAGCTGGAACTGAAGCCCGTCATCAATCATCGCATAGCGACCCGAGGCCAGCACCATGCGCTGACGATAGGTGCCGGTGACATACTCCCCCGAACCCGACTGGCTGAATGTCCGTCCCGTCTCGACGGCCAGCCGCTCTCCAACTTCCCGGACCTCCCGGTCCCTGAGCGTCCCGATCAAGTTGCGCGCCAGAACCACCCGCTGCGTGTGACGTTCGGCAAGACCCTGCTCAATCAGTTGCTCCGCCCGGCGCTCCATCGCCTCACGGACCTCGGCGCCAAAGCCCGCCTGCCCCAATGCAACAGGGTCGCGCGCCACTGCCTGCCGGTCGAGCCAGGTGGCCCCTCGCGCCATCACCTGATCCTCGATCGACAGATCAGACCGCACAGCCAGCGCCACACGCCGTTGCCCCTTCCGGTCATCGAAGGTGCGCAGTTCCACCACCGAACCCATTACACTGTCCCCGGTCGCATCGAGATCGGGAAAGCGGATATGATGCGTACGCCCGTCCACGCCGTCGATGACCGCATAGGCCGTGCCTTTCAGTTCATCGTCCAGACCACGATCAACCAGCCTGCCGATGACGGGAACATCCAGGCTTTCGCCCGCCAGCACATAACTCGACGTGCTCCGCTCGATCCCGCGCTCGGCCAGGGAACGGTGAATGCGCTTGATGATGTCGCCGCGTTCGCCCAGTTCACGCAGCGTCGCCTCGGCCGTCTCATCCAGCAACCATTGCCCCTCTCCAACCTGATGGGCGAGACCAAGCCCTTCCAGCCGACGCAGGCGTCCGACCTTCAATGCCCCGAACGGATCGGGCTGCTCACCAGGCGAAGGCGCCGTGTCGATGACGCCATCGCGCCCCGCATCGCGCTGAAGCTGCCGGTCAAGCTGGGTCCAGTATTCGGCATCGACCTGACGTTCGAGGGCGCGGTGAATTTCGATGTCATTGCGCTGCCCGAGTTCCTGCGTCACCAGATCCTGGGCACGGGCGCGCAACCCGTCTTTGATATAATCCCGCGAGATGACAAGGTCGCTGCCATCCTCGGCTACACCGCGCACGAGGATATGGACGTGGGGGTGCTGCGTGTTCCAGTGATCCACCCCCACCCAGTCCAGTTTCGTGCCGAAGTCTTTTTCCATCTGCCCGACCAGTTCGCGGGCATAGCCCTTGAGGTCGGCCATGTCGGGCGCGTCCTCGGGCGAGACGATGAAACGGAAATGGTGACGGTCGTCCTCGCAGCGTTCGGCGAACGCCTTCGGGTCGGCATCGTCGATGCCGGGACCAAAGAGCCGTGCCTTCTCACCGTCCTTCGTGACCCCTTCCCGGCGCAGGTAACGCAGATGGGCGGCGAGCGGCGCCTTGCGCCCGCTATGGCGTACGACACGGGCCTTGACGGTCACGCGGCGGGCTCGGCTGGTCAGCAGGCGATTGGCCCTGGCTGCCGCGATGCGGCCACGCCCGAAGGACGAACGGGAACCACTGCCGTTGCGGCCCGAGCGGAACCCGCCGCCACCGGCACGCTGGGCCGAAGCAAGGGCCTGGGCGACGAAGGGCTTGAGCCGCTGGGCGCGCGGCGAGCGGATGCGACCCAGACGGGGCCGGAAGTCATTCTCGCGGGCCATTGGACCCTCCAATGTGCGAAAAAGGCTGGTGCAACAAAGGAAAACAGGGTCGGCAAACATTGCCAAAGAAGAGGAAACATTGCTGAAAGAACGAAAAAACGCAGGAAAACCGACACCCCAACCGAGGCGCAATGTGCGCCCTTTTATCTCGCCTCTCGCCTCTCGTTCCCCCTGCCCCAGAGCGCCCATTCTCCCTTGCCAGCACCCACCCTGCGATGATGTCCGCTGGCCTGGGCACTACCCATGAACCGTGAAAAACCGATAGAAGCGAGAGCTGCAAAGCGCGCATTCATGGCATTGCTCCCGATGCGGAAGAGACAACGAACAACCCATCCGAAAGCGGCCTGACAGGCGCGAGACCATGCGCGATGATGTCACTTCGAACACCATGCGACGGCAGCTTCATTGCAACCGGAACGCCTTTCCTCGCGTCGTCCGACTGCGCGGCAAAAATCGGCGCACGGGTCCAGAACAGCGGGTCGGGATGCGAAACTGACAGCAATGAATCAGTCCCGCCCTGACCGATCAAAGGCAGCAACCCGGCGACATAGGCGCGCGTTTCGGGTGGCAGCGGACGTTGCCGATCACGGTAATCCTCATAACGCCCCGGTCCGGCATTATAGGCTGCCAGAAAGCCCGGCGAGCCGTAACGATCGTGCATCTCGCGCAGGAACGCAGCGCCCGCGAGAATGTTGTCATGCACATCGAACGGATCGCTTCCCAGACCGTAGCGAGCACGCAGATCGTTCCAGGTCGCAGGCATGATCTGCATAAGCCCGCGTGCGCCCTTTGAAGAAATCGCGTCGGTATCGCCCCCACTTTCTGCGCCCATGACAGCCCGTATCCACGTAGCGGGAATATCGAAACGCTGCACGGCCTCCGCAATGGAAGCCGCATAGGGATCAGCACCGCCGGACACCGAAACAGTTACACTCTGCGCGTGAAGAGCGGCCACAGGGATACCCATCGACGAGATGGTGACAGCGAAGAGAACCGTGCATCGCATTGCCTTACTCCCCACGTTCGGCACGTTTTGACGGGCGCGTCCAGTTCAGCACCCAGACCGCACGCTCCCCACCGGCACGAAAGAGATTGGCCCGGATCGGTTGTGCAAAGGCGGGGTCGTCGAGGGCTACGGCGATGTAGTCACCAGCCCTCTCGCCGGTGCGTTTCCAGCCAGCACCAACCTCCGGGCCATCGGCATCGGTGAGATGGATGCGGTAATCCGGCGCATGTTCGGCGTCGGAAAACTCGGCCGGAACGAGAAGGATATCCTGCACCACGGAGAGGGTACGGATGCGCCCGGCAAAGCCGGTTTTCGTGCGCGTGAAAAGACCGATCTGTGCCATTTCATTGACCTTTCAGGGACGGATTGAAGGTCACGGTGGCAGGCTGCCTGCTCCCGGACGGAAGCCAGACTGGAGTTGCGCGCCCGATGACGGTGGAGAGGGACAACGGGCCGAAATATCGCCCGTCGAGACTGCGTGGCTCAGCCGGGTTCATGACGAAGACCTGGCCAGGAACGAGGTGTTTGCACCCCTGCCAGACGGGCAATGGACAGCCCCTGTGATCGAGGGATTGCGCGTCGCCAGTGAATTTTCCGTCGATGGTTACGCGCTGCCCCGTACGGCACACGGACTGCCCTGCGATAGCCGCTACGGGCTTGAGCAGTGGCACACCGAGAGGGAGATAGCCGCGCGTTGCCAGCAGCATCGCCTCGCGCTCGGGCAGACGGACAGCGACCAGATCACCGACATGCGGCGCGGGAACCGGGTGCAATCGGTACAACCCGACGGGCACGCTTGCCGTCTCGTTCCAGATCAGGCGTGGCGCAGGATGAACGACCATCGACGCGCCCACACCGAGCACGGCGAAATAGGTCGCAAAGAGCCAGCCACGCCGGGTCATGACGTCACCTGCCGCCGCTTGAGCCATGCTGAATGCTGCGCGCGCGTATAGGCACGGGGCTCATGTCCGGCAGTGATGCGATGGTGGAGATGCCGCCAGTATTCGGGCGCCGCGTCCGCCGGATCGAGACCCAGCGCCTCAATGGCATCGACCGCCCGGAGCACATGTTCGACCCTTGGCCAGCTATCCACACGCAGGAGGATTTCGCCGCCAGGACGCACGAACGGCAAAGTCTGGAACACTTCGCCAGCCCTGACCGCGCGCACGATATCCAGCCGGGAGATGGTGATACCGAGGTCATTGGACGCCCAGCGCACGAAGGCGAAAACACTTCCTGGCGCAAAGCTGGAAATGCGGCGGCGGTCATCGAGTATCTGCTCGTCACTGCAATGCCCGAAGCGCAGCCAGTGTTCGATGCGCCTATCGATCCAGGTCAGTTCGACATGTGTCAGTGCCGCCGGATGCCGATGGGAGATGGGAGAGTGCCGGGTCATGGCCCGTCTCCCGGCCCCTTGAAGGGGGCAATGGACGGGCAAGAGGGGTTATCCGCAGAACGGCGCTTCCCATCAACATAAGAGTTAGATTCTAAGTTAGATAAGTTAAGGGCCGGAATCGCCGTTTCAGGCCAAAGACTTAGCTGGGGTTTGTGCGTGTGAAGTCCCGATAGTCCTGCGTGTGATGTCCCGATAGTGGATGCGTGTGAAGTCCCGATACCATTCACATAGTTATCCACAGGATGTGTGGATAAATCAGTTGGCAGGATGCGCAGCAACTCGCGCGCGCCAGCATGCTCAATACCCAGATGATAGCCCGGCAAGGGCTGGGAGGCGGCGGCACGCCGGATCTGAATGGCAAAATCCGAGGGACGCATCAGGCTGCCGGATTTCTGGTGCAGATGCCCGATCTCGAAAGCCCAGCCCGCCTGCTGTCGCCCTGCGTGTTTGCGGGCGACACGGTAGAGCCATCGCTCAATGCCGCCGGTAAGCCGGAAATAGGCCGGGTCGATGGCCAGCACCAGCGACCGGTCGATCACGCCACGATAGAGCCATTCCGGAATGACGATCTCGACGCCAACGGCGCGACCGTTGCGGCTGGCGCAGATTTCCCACTCGGTAATCCAGGAAAACTGCTGACGTCGCCAGTTCTGGCCGTTGCGGATCGTGGTGGCGACCACGGTGGACTGGAGCCGGGCGAGTGCCGCCCTGAGCAGCCGGTAATCCCGTGCCCCGGTCTGTCGGCCAATGCCGGTGAGCAGCTGATAGGGAGTGAAGCGCAGGAAGCGTGACGTTGTCAGGCCGAGATTTTCCGCCTCGACAATCTGGCTGGCGGCCCAGATCAGCACGTCAGCGTCCCAGATCGTCGCCATGCCGTGCTCGGGCATCCCGAACACCTCAACGCGCGTGTCCCCTATTGCGTAGAGGATTGGCGTCGTGCGCTTCGTTTTGGACAGGGAGAAAAACGGTCGCTCCATCAGATCGCGCTGGTCGCGCGGACTGATCTCGCCGCTGGAGACAACGAATGGCAGGAGCCTGCTGCGCTCGCTGGCCGTGAGGGTGTGGCGGGCCTGCATGTCCATCCCCCCCTCACCGGCGATCAAGGCCGGCAGAGCGGGCCTCGTCATAATTCGGATCAGACGTGGAACGGCAGGCGCTGGCGGTAGCCCAGGCGTCGAGGTCGTCGATCAGGTAGACGACACGACCGCCAAGCTTGCGGAAGGTCGGGCCACTGCCATGGCAGCGGTATTTTTCCAGCGTGCGGGGAGAAAGGCCAAGAATCTGCGCGGCCTGATGTGTGCGCAGGTAGCGCGCCGGTGACGGCGCGTGTCGGTCGAACATAGTACGCCTCCATCTGGTCTCGAAGCGCCGCGGGGATGGTGCGGCGGATCGGGATGACGGTGGCGGAGAAAGCAGGCGTTGGGGGTGGACGAAGATTTTTCGATGTCAGTGTCCACCCCCACGCGTCGGAGCGTATGCCCGAGACGCCGGGCGCAGCCGGGCATATGGCAGCGTTGAACTGATGGGAAAACGCAGCGCGAAGAAGCAAAAACGACTATGTTACCGACCGCGTAAGAAATCCAGGTAGCCGCCGCTGACCCGGTTCCGGGCGTCAAGAATCAGGCGCTCCGCATGGCGCCGCGCCGCCGTGTTGCGCCATTCCACTGCCGGTAAATCCGCCTGCCATGAGCGATTGGCCGCAATGGCGATATCGCGGGTGGTGCCGCCAGCTTCGTGAATATCGAAGGCGAGCAGGAGCAGCATCTGCCGCGCGCGTTGCAATGGGGTGAGCCGGAGGGCGCGCGGAAGCAGACCGACACGCTGGCCGCGCTGCCTGCGGAAAAAACGCAGCGCCACGTCGAGACGCAGTTCGGCGGCGTCATCCATCGGCAGGAGCACGGCGGGTCTACCGATGGCCAGCGGGTTCAGAAGCCGAAGGTAAAGATCGCCCGCCACATCGCCGATCACCAGCCACGTGTCGTCTTCCGCATCATGACGGGCCAGAATAGTTCCGAGCACCGCCGGATTGATCGGGGTCACGATGGCGAAATCCGATGGCGCGGATGTCAGAATCAGCGTGGCCGGTGAAACCTCGGGCCGCCAGACCATGTGCCCCTGACGGGCGGGTTCATCGGGTGCATGGACAAAAGCAGAGCCCCCAGCGTCGGGTGAACGCTGCACACTCGGCGGCAGAATCCACGCCACGGCGGCCAATCCGCCGTTGCAGGCGGGCATAATCGCAGCGATAGGTGGTGTTACGACGGAGAAATTCGACGGCGAAACCGGAGCGGTCCAGACGGCTGATATGGTCGCGCAGTTCCGGTGAACGCCAGAAGGATGTCGGCATGCGGGCCTCCCTGCCTGTCCCCCCATGCGGCGAAAGGGGGAGCTTCCATCAGCCAGATTGGGAGCGTGAATGCATAGACCCTGATTTTTTATCGGGGAGAGAAGCGCAGGGCGCATGCGGGAGCCGGGGCGAAGCCCGGCTATTGCAGGCGCGGTTGCAGCAGATGCTGGAAACCTGCTTCGGTCATCCAGCGCGCCCGTGCCAGATGCCTATCATGCACCACCTTGGCGCGTTCGGGTTCACAGACGGGATCAAGGCCAAACAGCACCGCAACGACCTCGCGCCAGTCCGCCCCTTCCTCGTCCGCGACCAGAAGGCGCAGATAGAGCCCTAGATGCGCTTCGTCGTAGGCGTTCACCCGTTGGGTGAGAGGGGGATGATCGAGGAAAGACGGCTCCGTCATGACGGTTCCTCATGATACCGCTGCCAGATCGGTTCGATAACAAAGATCTGGATTGCTGACCGGCCCGGCTCGCATGCCCCGCCAGAAATCAGCGCGCCCAAGGGGGAAAAATGACATGAACGGAGCGGATCAGGACGATTCCACCCGGCCACGCCCCCTACCCTGCCGCGTCTGGATATCGGAAGTCTCGTTTAGAAACATGACGCCGCGTCCCTGTCCGGACTCGATGAACAGAATGCCCGCCGCTTCCAGCGCGCGACGGACCTGATCGATCGTACCCTCGTGAACGCCCAGACCGCGTTCGGATTCAAGGCGCTTGAGCGCGGTCAATGCTACGAGGGCCTTTTCAGCGAGCCTTTCCTGTGTCCAGTTCAGAAGTGCCCGTGCCGCCCTTACCTGTCGGCCAGTGATCATCCGCGATCACATCCGACACGCAAGGCCTGCACACCAGAAATACGACTATAATAGTCGCTTTGTGGATATTCAACATTGTTCTTTCCGGGCGAAGGCAAAAAGGAATCGGCGTCCACGCACCATTCAGGCGGCTTCAGTGCTGTCGGAGAAGACCGACGGGCTGACCAGAAAAAAAGCCCCCCGTCAGGCGGGGGGCTCGGCATCGCGTCGGGCAAGCGCCTCCTTGAGTTCGCGCTCGATCTGTCGGCGCTCGCGTTTGCTGAGATGAAAGCTGGTCAGTTCGGCCCGCAGCATCTGGATGTGGTCGTGTAACGTGGTCATCGTCCTGCTCCTTTCGTTTCTCGAAGACAGGACGGACGGCTCATGCCGGGGCGGACCGGGTCAGGGATCGCCGCAGGCGACCGGCTCGCCGGCGCGTGGGGGAGCCGATTTTGTCTGGCGCGCCCGGCACGGGTGCGTCGGGCAAAATTGGGGGGACCACGCGTCCTTGACGCGGTGCGCCCTCGCGCATGGTACAATGGGAAGGCTGAGGGAAAGCCTCGTATTCCGCCTGCGTCTCACGTCGGGCGACCAGCACGATCGCCCGCGCCCGGGAAGAGCCCGCCAGAAAGCCCGGAAGGCCCCGCCCGGAGAGACCGGGCGGGGTTGGTCGTGGGAGGTTCAGTCCCCGTTCCGGCTGCGCGGCCGGGTCCAGATCAGGGAGTAGCCCTCGCCGTCCTCGTCGGTGAACAGGTTGGCGAAGATCGGGGCGGCGAAAGAGGGATCATCCAGCTTCAGGCTCAGATAGGTGCGCCCTTCGCTGGAGCGGCGGGTCCAGGCCGCACCGAGTTCAATCCTGCCCAGATAGACGCGGTAGTTGGGGGCGTTGTCGTTGGGACGGTTGGTTTCGGCCACCAGCCGGACGTTGCGGGCCTGCAGGGCCAGGGTGACGATTTCGCCTTCGAAGCCTTCGCCCACCTTCTTGAAGGAACCGATGTTAGCCATTGTCGTGTCTCCATGCTGTTATCGGGCCGCGACCACCGTGGCCTCGATGGCGATCGACCAGCCGGAGGCGAGCGGCAGAGCACCCCTCGGGGCCGCAGCGCAGCGGAGGACGGCAGGGCCGGAACTTTCTTGTCCCGCGAGGAATGACGGCGCAGCCGTCAGGGGAAGAAAGTTCTGGCACGCCGTTGCGGCCAGCCGATCGAGGCGTAGCCGGTCTTCGGCTAGATCAGCCATCAATCAGAGGCCATGGTGTGCGGACCCGACAGCCCCTCGGAGATACGATGCCGGCATGACTGGTCCTTCAGAGGGTGACGATGCAATCTGGCGCGAGACTGTCACCCTGCCACTGTGGGAAACTGGCCCCGTCCGGTGGTCGTGTTTCCGTTCCCGATGTTACGCCCCCTTTCCTCGCTCATGGGCAGGGTTGCGTCGTGCGGTGCGACAGGCCCCACTCCCGGCACAGGCGCATCCCGTCAAAGCGATCCGGATGATTCCTCGTTCGCAGCCTGCCGTCCCGGCCCTTTCGCCGATGGGGATGCCATGGGCTTTTCATCCATGGACCGTCCCCGCAGGCGCACGGGGCTACCACCGAAATCCGTCCCGCCGGTTCTCCGGGCGGGGGCCGACCAGGGGTGGACGAACGTGTCTCCAGCCATCAGACTCGCAGCGGCTGGGGAGCCCGACGTCATTGCGGATCAGGCGTCAGATTGGCTATTTTCACAGACCATCGTGGAAATCACGCCCACCACGCTCTGTAAAAACCGTGCCGAGAAATCAGCACTGATCTTACACCCCGCCACACGCAACTTTCTTGACTTTGTCAGGCATTGCCGATTTTTTTGGAACCATGTTTGGACCTCCCAACGCTATGCAGCTCAGAGTCTCGATCGACGAGATCGAACCAGCCGTCTGGCGGCGTCTCGTCGTGCCAAGTGAATGGAACCTGGAGCAGCTTCACCTCGCTATCCAGGCGGCCTTTAACTGGTGGAATTATCATCTCCATGAGTTCGAGATCGGGGGACTGCGTTACGGAAATGCCATTGAGGCTGCGGAAGGATCGGCCATCGGCGATCCCCAGGTCTTTGACGAGCGCCAGGTCCGGTTGCGCGATTTCCGCAACGCGGGCACGGCGTTCACCTACGTCTATGATTTTGGCGACGACTGGCACCACACCGTAGAAATCGAAGATCTGCTTTTCCTCGAAAGCGCTCCCCACCACGCGACCTGTGTTGACGGCGCGCGTGCCCGCCCGCCCGAGGACGTTGGCGGCATTTCAGGCTATGAGCGGTTTCTGGAGGTACTCGGCTCCCCCAAGGATCCAGAGCATCGGGAAACCAAGGCCTGGTGTGGTGGCCATTTCGATCCCGAGTGGTTCGATCTTGCAACCGTCGACAAGGATGTCCGAAACGCATTGAAGCCGAATGTGAAAAGAAGGCTGCATCAGCCGAAACCGAAAAAAAGCAAGTTATAGATATCACTAAGTTAATCAGGCGTGTTTTAAGGTAAAGGTCAATATTGTCGATCGGGATCGACGGCAGAATATGCTACAATCCGTCATTGGATAGCCGGATTGGACGCGTCATGCCTTATTTATTTTAAGCACTGAAAAGCAGTCAACGCGCTAGCTCGATGCTACCATGCCGATTTCTCGGCACGGTTTCCGCACTACCTGTCAGATGCCACTCTCTTTCTGGAACCTCCAGACCGGGATACCCATCTGCTTCGCCTTGTCGGCCAGATTGTCCTGAATGCCCGATCCCGGGAACACCATGACCCCGATGGGCAGGGCTTTCAGCAGGGCGTCGTTGCGCCGGAACGGGGCCGCCTTGCCATGCCGGTTCCAGTCGGGTTTGAAGGCAATCTGCGGAATTTCGCGGTGGTCCGCCCAGCGAGAGGCAATGAATTCCGCGCCCTTGGGTGAGCCACCGTGCAGCAACACCATGTCGGGGTGCTTCTCGCGCACCTTGTCCAGACGGTTCCAGATCAGATGATGGTCCTCGTAATCGAGCCCGCCGGTGACCGCGACCTTTGGCCCCGGAGGCACGAGCAGTTCGGTTTCGGCCTTGCGGCGGGCACTGAGGAAATCACGGCTGTCGATCATGGAAGCCGTCAGGGTGCTGCGGCTGACCAGCGAGCCGGAGCGCGGGCGCCAGGGCGACATTGTCAGGCGTTCGAACTGGTCGCAGGCCAGGTCGCGGAAAATCTCGTAAGCGTTGCGTCGCTCCAGCAAAGTCAGCCCCTCGGCAATGAGGCGCTCCAGTTCCACCGAGCGGATTTCGCTGCCGTCCTGTTCCTGCTGGCTGCGTTTCTGTGCCGCTTCGTTGCGGTCAAGATCGCGCTCCACCTGCCCGACCATGCGATGGAAGACATTGACCGTGGACCAGAGCAGCGGTTCGAGATCGGGTTCCAGCCGGGTGTCGGTCAGCGTGGCGGACAGGGCATCGAAGATGTCGACCACCGCGCCCTCGATCTGGCTGGCGTCGGGCAACGGCCTCGGGTCTGGCTCGTCCTCGAAGGGACGGTGGCCGTAAAGCTGGAGTTCCGCCAGCACATGGGCGGTGGAAGAGGTGGCGTGTGCGGGTTCGAAATCGTCCTGTGTGCGGGTCATGGGCTTGTCCTCCGGTTCTGGCCGCGCCCCTCGCGGCCTTTCCGGGGGCGGACAGCGGCAGACGAAGACCGGGCCGGAACCGCGCGCGGCACGACGCGCGGCCGGAACGCAGTGGAGGATGGCAGGGAGACGGCTATTTTGCTTCGCGATGCAAAGCGCGGACGCAGTCCCGCGCGGCGGAAAATAGCCGTCTCCGCCATTGCAGGCCCGGCCTGGCTGACGCCCGCTCCCCTTCCTGAAAGGCTGCGGGCGCGCCTCATCCGGATACAGGACAACCCCGCGCCACACCGGAAAGAAGACGGACCTCACACCCCCTTCCCGGCCCGCCTCAGTACGTGACCGGATGCAGGAACCGCGCCACGTCCTGCGGGGCAAGCTGGGAATGCAGGATCGCCCGCATCGCGCCACGCCCGAGATAGCGGAGATCATCGTTGAAATCCGCCAGACGCGGTGACAGCACGAGGCACTCGATCCCGGCCTCCTGCGTCCGAGCCTGCAGGATCGTTACCGCATGGTCCCCGGCCAGGTCGTCATCGCGCAGCACATAGAGGCGGCGCAGCGTATTTGGAAACACCATGGCGGCGAGATGCGCCGAGGACAGGCAGGCGGCCAGTGGCAGATCGGGCATGACCTCATGGAGCGAGAGCACCGTCTCGATACCCTCGCCCGCCGCCAGAACGTCGGATGTCGTACCAAAACGCACGGCGTTACCGAGCAGGTCGCCCATCGCCCGTCGCGGCATTTCGACAGGCGCCTTGCCGCGCCCGTCGTGCGCCAGCCAGGTGCGATGCACGCCGGTCACGCGACCTTCGAGGTCGGTCACGGCGGCAATCAGCGCGGGCCATGTCTCGGTCGGACTGTCAGTGTCGGCGCGATAATAGCAGTCGAGGTGGAAACGCAACGCGGCCAGCCCCGAACGGTCCGTCAGATCGCGGCTTCGCAGATAGACGTCTGCAATGCCCGACAGAGGTCGGCTGGCATCCCACAGACGGCGTGCAGCGTCCGTACTTGTGCCACCCGTCTCTGCTCGCCGCGATGGGACCGTCCGCAGGCGATCCCCCGCCCGGTCAGGTTCGGGATGCGGTAACGCCAAAAAGCTGCGCGCCTCGTCGGCGACATCACGAAAATCGGCGAGACCAAGGGCTTCACGGATCAGATCGAGCAGATCGCCGAATTCACCCGTGCTGGCATCGGTCCAGCGACCAGCCGCGCCCCGCCCTTCCGAGGGACCATGGAGGCGGACATAGAGCGACCGTCCTGGTGTATTGCGCACATCACCGACCAGCCAGTAATTACCATGCCGCCGCCCGGCCGACAGGTAATGACGGCACACCGCCTCTGCGTTTTCCGCCAGACGACGCGCGAGATCGCCCGCATTATGCACGGTCATCGCCCTCCCCTCCTGTGTCGGGATCGCCTCCGTCCAGGGCGATCGCCAGCCAGCGATCGGTGGTCATCCATGAAATCGTCCTGCGCCGGCCAAGGTCAAGCAGATGCGCGCCACCGCTGAAGGCCCCGATCCGGGGACGCGAGGCCGTATTGGCCCACTGGAATCCCCATCGGCCCCGCAACCGGAATGTTCGCGCACAGCGTAGCACGAATTCCACGACCTGATGCGGATCGCCGGTCACCTCATCGTGCATCCAGAGTTTCGTGCCCCCATATTCCGGCACGATCGACAGGACAAAACCGTCAGATGGCGGATCTTCCGCCGCCAGTTCGTCCATGAATTCATTGTAGAGATCGAGCGCCTTGGCCGCGTTTTCCACTGTGCCCACATCAAGCACGCAGGAAAAATGCGTGAAGAAATCAGCCATCGGAAGAACTCCCGAAACGAAAAAGCCCGGCGCAGTGGCCGGGCTCGTAAAAACGTATTGGCGGAAAGACAGAAAAGCGGCTTTCAGGAAGCACGCTCCATCAGCCTGCGGGCCTTCTCCTCCAGATCCAGCCGCGTGTCCTGGTTGGCCTTTGTCCGCGCCAGCGCTGTAATCCCCTGCACGAAATCGAACACGCTCTCGGGCTTGCGTCCCTCCTCGTTCAACACGGTTTCAATGATCTTGCTGGTTTCCGGTTTCGAGAACCCGCGACGTCGCAGGAAACTTTCCCGATCGTCATCGGTTCTGGCCACCAGCGCCTGACGCGAGGCCTGAATGCCCGAGACGAACGAGGCCGGGCTGGCCGTGGCGAAATTCCGCAGGGCGGGTGTCGCCTGATGCACGAAACGCGAGGCTGCAAACTTGCTATGCCGGATCGTAATCTGTTCGAAATTTTCGATGCCCCACAAAAGGCGGTTTTGACACACTCCGCGCAGGTAGAATGACGCAATGCCGAGGCTCTTGCTGCCAACTTCCGAATTCCAGGCATAGAAGCCCCGGAAATAGAGATCGGGGTCGCCATTGGGCAGGCGTCCGGCCTCGATCGGGTGCGTATCGTCCACGAGGAATAAAAAAACGTCCCTGTCTGATGCGTAGAGCGTGGTCGTTTCCTTGGTGATATCCACATAGGGATTATGGGTCATGGTAGCCCAGTCGATGACGCCCGGCACTTTCCAGTTGGTATCGCCTGTGCCGTCACCAGCAATTTTCCGCACCGCGCCGACCAGTTCGTGATCCCAGATGCGGCCGTAATCCGGACCGGTTACGGCGCGCAGTTCCACCCGCCCGTCCTCGGTTTCCAGTGTCTTGACCAGTTCGGCCCGATGCGACAGCAGCCCGTGCTGCAGGTTGATCGCCGCCAGCGGAGCCGGAAGGTTTCGAAGATACGCGGATGGTGCGCCAACCAGGCTGCACATCTGGCCGAACGACCAGTGCGTGGGCGCGATCGGCTCATGCTGCCCCGGCACGGTCAGGGCCAGACGTTCGGCATTGTCACGCGAAGCCTCAACGTGGATGGCGCGGCTTTCCACCGTGCGGGCCGTGGCCCGGTCTGCCCGCGCCAGGGTCGCGGCATGCAGGTCGGACAGGGACAGGTAACGCTCGTCGTCGGGGCGCGAGAACCATTCGGACGATACGCGGGTATTGCGGCCGCCACGGGAGGGATCGATCCGGAAGCCGCCGGACGCGGCGCCACGGGACGCAGGGGGCAGGATGTTGATCGTGGTCATGGAAAACTCTCCTCTGATGCCGGTTATTCGGCACCAGAGGCGAAGCCGACCTCTCCCTCTTTCCGGGATGCCGGACATGAAAAAAGCGGCTTCCGGGCACCGGAAGCCGCTGTCTCAAAGTTCCAGACCTCATAAGGGCTACTCGGCGGCGATGGCCTCCATATCCCCGCCTGCCGTCACTGTTTCAGCCTGTGCCTGATCGGCCAGCCCTACGGTCCGCAACGCCTCGGGCAGCCAGCCCGAGCCATCCAGCAGCCGCTCGGCCTCGCGCGCCATGTCGGGCTTCTTCAGGTGGGCGATGCGCTCTGCCGCCTCAGCACCGCGTGCTTCCCGCACCGCCTGAAGGATACGGGCCTTGGTCACCCGACCGAGATAGTTCTCGACCGTGGGCTGCCAGCCTGCCTCGACCAGATCGAGGCTGAGGGCGGACGCCAGACGGTCTGCCCGTCTGAGGCGCTCGGTGACGCTGCGCTGGGACACCGCGCCATAGGCGGGCATGCGCTCGTAGAGCGCATTGACCCCGAAGGACAGGCAATGCGCCAGAAGCGCCATGCGACTGGCGTCGTCCAGCCCGTCGATCCAGCGCCACAGCGCATCCTCGTCATCGGGCAGGTCGTGTTTCCAGCCCTCGTTGCGCTGGCGCAGCGCATGCGCCGGTACACTGCCCGGCATGTCGGGCGAATGGACCGGCAGCGGGATTTCGCGGACATAGGCTTCCAGGCAATCCGCGCCTGGTGTCTGCCAGTAAACATCGCGCACCAGCGTATGCAGGAATTCAGTCAGGGCAATATGCGGGTTGCTGGCAAACGCGTCCCGCAGGGCCAGCGTACGCCAGGCTGTCAGTTCGGTCAGCAACCGGTCAGGCAGTGGTTTGATCCCGTCTTCCTCCTCGGGTTCGATGTCGGGAGAGATGCTGCCGTCCTCCCTGTCCTCATAACCTTGGCCTGTGCTATCGTCGTCGTGCCGATCATGCGGACGATGACCGTATTCATCGACACTGCCAGCATCATCAGCCTCCTCCGGCTCGACCGGCATGTCCTCGGGCAGTACGAAACCCCGCTCCACCTGCAGCGTGCCATCGCTGTCGAGGCTGACGAAGGCGCCTGCCCGCGCCATGTCAGCGGGATCGAACGCCAGTGGCCGTTCTTCCAGGGCAAGAATGGCCTGTTCTATCTCGCCCAGTCTTGCATCGACCTCGTCTGGATATTCATCGGCCTGGGCATATTCAGCCTCGATGGTTTGCTGCTCGGCACGCAGGACTTCGAGACGGGCTGTCTCTTCATCGGTCAGGGGCACTTCCCTGCCATCGATCTCGACGAACTGCCGTGTGTGTCCCCATGGGAACGATAGCGCCGTCTCGACCCATTTCCAGCCCTCGGCGCGGATATCTTCTGCGGCTGCATGCAGCTTTTCGATGACCAGCTGGTCCAGAATAGCCGGATCCTGCAGCCAGCCGCCGTCATCGGCCTCGAACAGGTCGCGCATGACGTGGCCACCCGCTACGATATAGGCCTCCAGCCCGACGAAGCGGGCGCGGGCATCCGAGGCCCGCACGGTCTTTTCCGTCAGCATGCGACGGATGACGTAGGGTTCGCGGTTATGGCTCTGGGACACGATGTCCCAGACCTGTTCCTGGCGGGCATGATCATCGCTGATGGAAAAGGCCATCAGCTGTTCCAGCTTCATGCCATCCTGCTCGTAGATATCGAGCAGTTTGTCGGACACCGTCATCAGCCGCAGGCGCTGTTTGACCACGGCCGGTGCGACAAAGAACGCGGCAGCGATTTCTTCCTCGGACATGCCTTTCTCCAGCATGTCGCGAAAGGCCCGAAACTGGTCCAGCGGATGCAGGGCCACCCGCTGCACGTTCTCGGCCAGGGAATCATCCTCGGCGAGAATGGCCGATCCGGCCTCGCGCACGACGCACGGCACGGGTGCCGTCTTTGCCAGTTTCTTCTGCTTCACCAGCAGTTCAAGGGCGCGAAAACGTCGCCCACCGGCTGGCACTTCATAGCTACCGGTTTCGACACCAGCATCATCAAGGATGGGGCGGACATTCAGGCTCTGCAGCAGTCCGCGACGCTCAATGTCGCGGGCCAGTTCCTCAATCGACAGGCCGGACTTCACACGCCGCACATTGGACTGGGACAGCACCAGCCGGTTGAACGGGATGTCACGGGACGAACTGAGGCTGATTTTGGGAATAGTGGTCGCCATGGCGAAAAACTCCATGACGGGCGGACAGGAGACTCTCTCCCATCCTCTCAACCCGTCACGAAAATCCCCGCAGCCCTCTGACTCTAAAAGCCCCGAACGCGCCCAAAATCCGCAGCCTTTTCCCGGCAGGAAACGACGGCAATGGGGGGGAAGAACGAACCCGCTGCGCGGGATTGGTGCGATGTGCAGGTCTGTCACCACGGCGTGAGCGATCTGTTTTATTTGGAACTGTCCTGATCGGGCCAAGCACTCTGGCTTCTTCCCACCAGAAGGAGCCGGATGATGACAGAGTCCCTGTGCATTGCTGCAATCAGTCCCCTTCGCCAGCGCCTGCTTGATGACATGGCGGTGCGGCGGTTCTCCCGGGAGACGCAGCGCAATTACCTTCGCGATGTCGGCCGTTTCGCCACGTTTCTGGGCCGCTCACCCCACACGGCAACAGTCGAGGATGTGCGCCAGTTTCAGATTGCGCAGAACGCGGCTGGCATGCCGACACCGACCATGAACGCCATCGTGTCGGCGCTGCGGTTTTTCTTCACCCAGACGCTCGACCGCCCCGACCTTGCACGCAAGTTGGTCCGGGTAGCGCAGCCCCGCAACCTGCCCGTCGTGCTGAGCCGTGATGAAGTTGCCCGGTTGCTCAACGCGACGTATGCCTCAAGCATCGGCGCTGACCCACCATCCCCATGTGCACATGATCGTGCCGGGTGGCGGTCTCTCGCCCGATGGCCAGCGCTGGATCTCGTCGCGCCCGGCCTTCCTCCTGCCCGTTCGCGTGCTGGGCAAGCTGTTTCGCCGTCTGTTCCTCACCCGGCTGCTCGCACTTTTCGATGCCGACCGGCTGGTCTTCCGGGGGCAGCTTGCCCCTCTCGCAGACCGTCGTACCTTTCTGCGGTATCTGGCCCCTGTGCGAACCAGACCCTGGGTCGTTTATGCCAAACCACCTTTTGCCGGTCCCAAAGCGGTGCTGGCCTACCTGTCGCGCTATACCCACCGCGTCGCCATATCGAACCGCCGCCTCCTGGCGTTCAACGAAAAGGGCGTGACGTTCCGCTACAAGGACTACCGGCGGGACGCGGCCCACCAGCAGCAGGTCATGACACTCGCCACGGATGAGTTCATCCGCCGCTTCATGCTGCATGTCCTGCCACGGGGATTTCATCGCATCCGCCATTATGGCCTGTTGGCCAGTTCCAGTCGCAAGGCCAGCCTCGCCCGGGTGCGGGAACTGCTGAATGTCATATCCACACCAGCGCCAGAAGTCCCGGAAGCCGAACCGGTCACGCCACCGCCGTGCCCATGCTGTGGTGGTCCGATGGTCGTCATCCAGATCCTTCCCCGATGGTGCCAGTCCCGAGGGCCGCCACAGGCGACTGATCCGGCCGGGGGATCACCATGACAGCCCGCAGAGACCACAGCATGACCGATCCCAATGCCGAAGTGGCTGCACTCCGGCAAACCGGGGCTCCTGTACGCATCACCGGAAAAACCGGGAAAATCGCTGTCTGCACCGCCAGTTCTGTCATCGCGTCATGCAGATCCGGTCATAAAAACCCGTTCCAGTTCCACAAACGCACCTGTATGCTCTGGCTCAGGCTCTCCCCCGGGGTGGCGCCAGTTGCAAATTCCCCATAACTGAGTCCCGGTGTCGCGGGTTCGGTCTTCCCAGACTTTCGTACGCCTCGCGGCGCCCGAAACTCTTCAGGGCAGCGGAATGTCGGGTATTGGAAAGATATGACCGAAAACAGTCCTTTGTGCCATTTGTGCAAATGACGGCTACCGACCAACTCGAGCCACTTCGCTTGGCGGTAGAAAGCGACCACCATCAGGATATGCTATCGTTCGAACTAACTTGATCAGATACCATTGGCGACGCTTCGCTGCGTATCGACCTAGACACATTTAGCGGTAAGATCGTGACATACAGTTTCACCTCCCTCTCTCCAGCCGATTTTGAAGATCTTGCACGAGACCTGTTGGGCGAGGAATTAGCTTGTCGATTTGAGGGGTTTGGCCCTGGTCCCGATGGAGGTGTTGACGGACGCCACGCAAAATCTGGAGCAACCACAATCCTTCAGGCGAAGCACCTTCGCATGTCAGGTTTCGCAGCATTGGCAAGGCAAATGCGGAATGCTCGCCCATCGATCGATCAAATACAGCCGGACCGCTATATTCTCGTCACTTCGGTTTCTCTCACGCCCGCTAATAAGAAGGCGCTCGCGGATATCATAGGCCCAAGCCTGATCAACGCATCTGATATATTGGGTTTTGAAGACCTGAACTCGCTTCTTCGAAAGCATGACGATGTCGCTAAAAGCCACGTCAAACTTTGGCTATCCGATACGGCTATCCTCGAACGAGTTTTGCAGTCTGCATCACATAACTTCACGACAGTCACCCGAGCGGAGATCACCGCAAAACTAAACGTTTATGCCGAAAACCCGAGCTTTGGTCAGGGACGAAAAGTTCTCGAAAGCCAACGCATTTTGATCATTTCCGGGCCTGGAGGCGTGGGAAAGACAACTTTGGCCGAAATGCTGGCGTATGCCTACATCGGGGAAGATTGGGATCTCGTCGCGATCCGAAGTCTCGACGACGGATTTGCGCGGATAAATGACAGTCGCCGGCAGGTGTTCTTTTTTGACGACTTTTTGGGTCGCATCGCGCTCGACGAAAGAGCCTTATCTACCCAAGACACCGAGCTTGGCCGGTTTATTGCGCGAGTACGTCGTACGCCCACAGCAAGGTTTATCCTCACGACCCGTGCACCAGTTTTTCAACATGCAAAACTTGTGTCCGATGTCCTTGCCGATCACAGGCTCGACGTGGCGCAATATCTGCTTGATGTAGGTATTTATACTCGCCGAATACGGGCTCGAATTCTTTACAATCATCTCGTCGTCGCTGGCGTACCAATCGAACATATTCGAGCACTCTATGATACCGGAACGATCAAGAAAATTATTGATCACAAGTTCTATAATCCACGAATCGTAGAATGGATGACTGACGCATCGCATATCGAAGATGTGGCAGCCGAAGATTATCCTGAAATATTTATTAATAAGCTAAATGATCCAGAGTCAATCTGGGACAAGCAATTTCAGCATCACATACCACGTCGGTGTCAGCATCTTTTATTTGCTCTCTATTTTGGGTCACAATACGGCGCAGAAATTGAAGATATTCAGGAAATATTTGAAGGGCTGCATCCACTTTTGTGCCAGAAATTCGGCATAGCCTGGGACGCTAAGGATTTTGAGAACAGCGTAAAAGTGCTGGAAGGCGGCTTTATCGCCGTCGCAAACGGCCGCATATCATTTATTAACCCGTCCGTTCGTGATTATCTCTACCGCTATCTGCTCGACAGAAAATTGTTGGTAACGATGGCGGCAGGAGCCCCCACGCCCTCGTGCGCGATGCAAATAGTCGATCAGTTCAAAAAGTTATCCGACCTAACGCCTGATAACTGGAGGACATTCTTGGCGGGTTTCTCGGCGCTTGTGCAACGGCTCAACACGATACCGAGATGGAAGCGTATTTCTTCGAACCCTACCAATTTCCGTGCCTATAACACGACAACATCAGACCGTATCAATATGCTGCTTCAATGGTGGAAGTTGAGCGGACTTGAGCTATTTTTGGAAACGGCGGTCGCAATCGCAACCAACCCAAAAGACCAATTCAAGTCATGGGATGATGCTCGGACGCTGCCCACCATCCTCGCCAACCTACTATCTGCACCTCAGAACGAAAAAAAAGATACAGGCCCGTTGGCCGTCGCTATCGAGAGCGCCATTCGCAAAATGCTCGGCGGCTCTCTCGATCCTGATGACCTCGAACGCGTTGTGACATCGATCGACACCAACAAGGCCAATCTCGGACATATGTTCGATGGTGAAATAAATACGGCAATTCCTGAAATGATCGAGAATGTAAGTGACAATCTCGGGCATGTGGACTCAGATTCAACTCTCTCTGACTACATTTCGACTGTTGAAAAACTCGCCAATCGTATCGGGTACAACCCACAAGCAGTGGAGAGCGCTAAACGTGCCATTCAAAGCCGGATTGAAGAGGTGAATGAGAATGCCGCGCAGGATGAAGAGTTGTCCGTGACCGGTGAGGATGTGCAGGAAGATACTTTCGACGATCAAGATTTGAAAAATCTCTTTGAGCCTCTTCTCGCCGAAGAAGATTAGGTCAGTGAAGGGGGGGGGCTTGCCGGCCGCCTGTTTTGGAGCAATGGAGTTGGAAAAGCAGCCACTCGCCTGCAACACGCCTTCATTCCTGCCGCGCAAGTCCCTGTCCGATTTCCCAAAAATTCCGTTCGCATGCCTCACTGCTGCTGCGACAGCGTCTTGTAATATCGTCGGGGCGCGCCAGGCGCAGGCTCGAAGGTGAAGCAATCACAATAGTCGTCAATGGCTTGCATCACGCCAAGCAAGGACGGGCCGGAGAACGCTGCAGTTTGGCCAGTACCCCAATGACTTAGGAAATTTCCGACAATCGTTATCATATTGGTGTTAAGACCAACTTCCTGTGCCGAGGCCAGCGTGAGTATATTGGCCGCCTTGTGCAGCTTAACCGCAGCTTCGATCGCTTTCAGAAACTCATGTGACAGGTGCTTGTCGTCGTTAAAGGCGATATCGACCGGCACAGGGATCCGGAGTTTGCTGATGAGATCACTTAATCGGTACTCCAGGTATTGCCGCACTCCTTCCTTGGCAAAGTCGACCTGACCAGCCTGAAGCATTGATATTGTGCGGTCCCGGACCTTATTGACTGCTCCGGCTTGCGGAAGGACGGCCACTTGGGGCGATCCTTCTATTCGTTGATGCCACCACGTTCCTGTGCCGGTGTGCTTGTTAAAAAGCTTCTCAAGCATGGTGTCATGGCTCAAGAGTATGACCTGTGGGCCTGCGGCGTTGCCAGGCCGCGCAAATGTTGTCCTGATAAGTTCAACAAGAAAGTTCTGATGACCGGCATCAAAGCTTGACGTCACGTCGTCGAGCACGATGAATTTCGGCAGACCGCCGTAGAGTGATGCGGCGGCCAGATAGAGCGATATAGCGAAGGCGTTCCGAAAGCTCTCGGAGAGGAGCGCCTGCGGAGAGACATTCGTCAGCCCATAGAACTGGGCAAGGTTAATGCGGAGTTCCTCGCTGTTCACCTTCTTAGAGACAGCTGGTTCCACTCCGTAGAACGACATCTTCTTGAAATAGCTTTTGAAGATGGGTTCGACTGCCGCAAGCCGGGCGCTGCTCATGCCAGCCTCAGCTGTCGCAAAGGCGCTGGATGTGCCCTTCAAGAAGCTCCTGATCCGGTCGACGCAATCTTCCCTCGCTTGCTCAGCAACCAATGCCTTCTGTGACAGATCGAGCTTGCTCCAATTCTCCTGCAGACGTCGCGCGGTCTCCACCTTCTTGGTAACTTCCACCGATGACGGTGGCAGTTCCCTTTCGAACTGGGCCTGTTCCCTCTCGAGCTGCTCATCAAGCTCCGTTGCTTTCGAGCGCAACGTTGCCAAGTATTGCACCAAAGTCTCTGCTTCAGCCTGTGTGATTGTGCCAGATCCGGCACGGGCCTGGTGCCCTGCGAACAGGCGTTTTTCTGGAACGGTCTCAACGACTGCTTCAAGCTGTATTAGCTCTGTCCACCCGGCTTCATTCCATTCGGCCGCAAGAAAGGCGGTTGCTTTGTCCAATGCTTCAAATTCGAAAAGCCTGAAGGCGAGGTGTTCTTTCAGGCTACGGGGTGCCTTTCCATCACAGAGCGGGCAAAGGTGCGTGTCCTCCCACTGTCCACTTTCGATAACGTTTGTACCGGCTTGATAAAGCTGGAGCATCAAGTCGCCAGCGGTTCTTTCCAATGCCTCCGCCCGTTCGGCCGCGCGAGTAACCAACAGCTCGGCACGTGCCGTGTCGGGAGCGTCGTGGTTGACCTTTGCGAGGCTTCCACGCTCGCGAATACAGGCACCGAGCCGTTCGCGCTTCGGTCCACCCTCGGCATCTTTGATAGCCTCAATACAGGCATCGATGTTGATGGTATCGAACGCCTTTCCCTGGCACACCGGTTTGAGCGGGGCGATCTGGGTCAGCGCTTCATTACACTTTTCTTTTGCAGTCGTCGCATCCAATGTTCCGATGGCGGTACCAACCAGTGTTTCGTAGTCGTTGGCGATCGCCCTTGATAACTCGCCTACTGCCCGTTCCTCACGGGTTTTAGCTTGTGTATGGGCAGTGATGCCGAAATGACTGTTGAAGGCGCGAGTGTTTGCCAACCCCGCCAGTGCTTGGCGAAGGTCGCTGTATGCAGATAGGCCGAGAAGCCCAGAGAAGGTACGCCCGCGAGCCAGCGGTGCAGCCTCGATGAATTTCTGAAATGTCGGACCGTCAAGAAATACGAACTCACGATTGAGCCCAGCCAGTATCGCTGTCGCGTCCCACGGTGTGGGGGCACTAACCGCGCGCTGCCCCAATGAGTTCCGAATTACCGTGATCTCGCACTTTTCGGAGCCTGGTTCAGCGACGAGTTGAAGCTTGATGGTTGATTGCCCGGTAGAATGAAAGCGATTCTGGTAATAATCCTTGTCCCGTTCGGTAGCAGGAAGGTCGTCGAGCCAAGGCAGCTTTCCGGTAATCGCATAGCGCACTGCGTCGTAAACGGACGACTTTCCAACACCGTTGACCGCAGAAATGCTGTTGACTTTGGTCGGGTGAAGTTTGAGTTCGAGCGGCTGACCTTCGTTGTTCACGCCTCTGAATCCCTCGATTAAGACGCCTTCGAGGAGCCAACCCGTCACGGTTGGGGGCGGAGTGGGCAAAGATTGCACGACCGCTGGCGCATTGGGGTTTGCTGCCGCGGTTTGCTCATGAGCCGTAGCAGCTGCTTCCGTTGCTGGCGGTGTGACGCAGATATCGAGTAATCGATCCCATATTTCCTCGGCCTTGTACTTTCCATCGAGCAAGATCGGAAAGCGGTCACACAGATCTGCGGCAAGCGCCGCATCCAATTGGCTGATATGGCTTCCGAATGCAGATAGATTTTCGTCAAGACTTGCATTCTCGTCGAACTCAAAAGCGCCTTCGCGTGCAGTCATAACAGCCCCTAATTTCCCGAAAATATTGTGGTATTCTCGATCTATACGCATGCGTTCTATCATATATACCGGCGAATGACCTGCAATTTTTGTGATTGCGTCTCACTGAAACAATACAAAATGTCGATATGTGGCAATTTACAACGAGACAGCAGCGTCCCATGTCTTTGCCAATACTTGAGAGAAATTCATGTTCCGAACTGCTTCACGTATGTCATGACCTGTAAGCGGTATAATCAATGTCTCTTCACGGCTACCTCTTAGCATTTCCTTTGTGATCGTTTCAGAAAACCCGTTCCACGAAATCAGAAAACCTAGTGTTGCTCTCCGACTACGATTTTCAACTTTAGAACGAAATACGACAAATTCATTTTTTCCGCATTTCCCGGACCAATTCTTACACTCAGCGAGAATAATTGCTCCTTCCCGTTTGAAACGGGAATCTTCACTTCCATTTACAATAGAAATATCAATTTCCTCAGTCTCAGTAAGTATGCGCTGAGTGACTGACATGCCAGGAACTGTTTCAAATAGTCGGCTACAAAGTTCTTCTAAAGAACGCCCCTTATCCTGATTTGTCGATGCGGTTTCTACAGCGTCAACAAGATTATCTAGACTTTCTGATCCCCAGCCTGATAGGCGGGCGGCTATTTCTGATATCCGCTTGCCAACTTCGTCCGACGCAGCAGTTGCAGCTTCTTCGACTTGATGGCTAACTTTGAGTATAGCAGCGTAGGCCAAACTCAAATTGGTTTCGGTTGTCATTATTTCGAAACGTAGCGCGATATACGCCCCATCGTCATCTTGATAGGTTATCGCAACGTCGCCACAAGATTTTTGCCGTGCCTCTACGGCTCGACGGACAAGATCAAGATACTGTTCCAGACCAATCGGAGAATACCAATACTTGCGCGTCCATGTATGATCGGCTTCCCCGACCAAATTCGCGCCACGTCGGTAGATGGTGCCATTCCACTCGATTTTATGGATGCTATCTTCGATAGTACCGATTTGAAATCCGCAACCATCTGGAATATCATTTACATTAAGATTTTTTAGGACAGAAACTGGCAACACTGCCGGTTCCTCCTCATCCAATCCCCGTAAAATCTGCCGTGCTTGCGCCGCGTTCATTTGTATTCCTTTTGAAAGTCAATCAAATACCGATCGTGAAACGTGCCGAGATTAACTACTATCTTTTTGAGAAAATTACGTGGCCAAGACGATTGGATCCAGAGAGAGGACATCACGTCAACTTCTTTCGAGACGAGTGCTGAATCGCTCGTGTCCGCTTTGCGAGAATGGGTTCTGAAGTCCATACGTCCGAGATGAAGCGGAACCCTCCTGTCTGCTTGACTCTCGCTAAGCGGACCAACCGCTTCCGCCCTCTTCTCAGACATATTTTTTTGAAACGAACTTCCACATAGCGGACGTAATTCGGCTAAATCTGAGAGCCGGATTACCGAAGCGCAGGAAGCGTACGTCGGACCGCCGATCAACTTGCATTTCTAAACAGGCTTTTAGGCTCAGGACCCATTGATTTGATTGCGGAAATCTGATTCAGCCTCTGTGAGGAGACTGAATCACAACCTGCCGCTCATATCAATGGGTCCTGACCCTAAGCCGGCCCATTATGGTCTGCCTGTTACCGACCCGTCCCCTTCCTGATTTTGCCGCATGCAGCGACCCCAAATGCATAAGACAAGTTGCAATTATGGCAATGGTGTCAATGGCCCGCTGACAAGGTGAGCGCGATAGGCGTCATTTCTCATGACGGCCTCGTAAAACAAATGTTGCCAACTGTTTGGCGTTGGATGGGCCTGACCTTTCTGCCAGACTTCAATGTTCTGGATGACATCCAATTCCTTAGCGCGCAAGTTGGTCACATTGCGGAGCAAGCGCCGGTGTTCATTCCGGAAAAAGCGGATGTAACGGCGGGCGATTTGGAGTTTCTGCAAATGCGATTCAACCAATTGTTTTTCGACAGTCAGCAGGTCGGGGTGAGGTTCAAGCGTAAAAGTTGGCGTCGTGAACGGAGGATCGATAGTCAGTTGGATAATCTGCTCCAGAGAAAAAGTGTCGAAATAGGGATGGATGAAAAAGCGAGGTGTTGCCGCGTTGCCAGTCTTTTCTCCCTTACGGCGTTGGCACGGGTCACACATCGGCGTCAGATTGGCTGGCGTTACCGCGAATTGAGGATATTTTCCTTTTGGAAGATAATGGTCGAGAGTTTCCGTCACTGCAGGACTCCCGCATGACGGACAAATGTCCAGATCGTGATCCCGCAAACTTTGTAGCATCTTGCCCTGTGATGACCCATCAGCAGGATGGCTGTATAGGTTCTGGAATGTTTTTGTCTTCTGCATGATCGCAGACCATTCGCGAATGTGCTCTGGCGAGCCTCCGTGGGTCAAATAGTCTTTGACGCGCTGCTTCCACTCGTTGGCGATACCGTTAAAAAAGGTTTTGTTTGGTTCGTGTGTGCGTTCCGCCACGATTTCATCGATGAGAGTAAGATGGTCAGCGGCGGATACGGGTAGTGGTAGGTGCATCACCATCCCTCGCGCTCCATGCCCTGAATCTGGATCGCGAGCTCCTCGTTGATATCATTGCCAAGCGCCGCAATGAGAGCTTCGGCCGAGCCGAGCTCTTCCAGTTTGTTTTCGATCCAGCGTTCAAACGGCTTGGAGGCTTCGCTGTCGCCGAAGACATAGGAACTGATACGTTGCATGTCACCGCCAAAGGTTTGGAAAGGCGGGGTGCGAATTGAGAGACCATCTTTGGTTCGTGCTAAGACATGCACACACTCGCTTGGAACTTCACGGACTGTGACGAGTGAGTGCGTAGCAAGCAAAGCTTTAGAGTTGAAGCGATCAAGGATCGTCTTCAGCATGTCGATAAACTGGATTTCCAAGGTCGGATGGAGGAATAACTCAGGTTCGTCGATGAGGATCAAGCTGTCACGCCGGATTGCCCCCAGAATATTGATGACAATAAACGAGAATAGCTTTTGACCGGAGCTTAATTGAACGATTTTGCTATCGCGGAAAAATGTCACGCCGTCGGCGGCGTTAAAGGCGCTTCTGACCTTATCTACGTTAAGTTCGTTGATCCGGTCAGAGCTGATTGGAAGATAGCGCCGGTCATCGAGATCAAATGACAGATCGTCGATGGGAGTGCTGTCGGAATAGAATTGCTTAGCGGGTCCAACCGCTTCGCCCACATTGATAGCGGCATAGTCGAAGGCGAATGCTGTTCGAAGCACGCGCTCGACAGTCTCCAGCTTGTTTGCCCAACTACGAAGTCCTTTGTAGCGAATATCGTCTGTCAAGCAATCAAGCAATGAAGCTGCTGCGTTTTTCTTCGGCGCCTGATGGGTTAGGGAAATTCCGCCTAAACGTCCAGGCTTTCGACTGACAGATCGGCCACGGAAGCCGAAATATCGATAGATATCTTTGTCTTGCAGTTCTTGTGTTTCCAGGTCAACTGGAAAGCGCTCAAACGGACTATAGGAAACGACCACCACCTGACTAAGATTTGGTTTCTCAACGAAGCCTACTTTACTTGCCTGCTTTTCAGGCGTGGTGTTAAGCCAGTCCTCAACCATCTGATGCAGGATCTGGGATTTTCCGACGCCATTGGGACCGATCAGGACATTAACATTGTGCGGGAGAATGCTGATCTGTTTGAATTTCAGGCTGAGGGTAGACGTATCGCCAAACACATCTTTGAACTCGAAACCGAGATCCAGGACAGACATGGCTTCAGCCGAAAATAGCTTCCAGCCATCGAGATAGGATTTGGTCTCGCCTCGTTCGCGTAGAAGTGAATCCTGGAATGGTTGGCTGTCAATTAGGCTGAGGGCAGCCGGGTCTTGTTGAAGGTGGATGAGGTAGCTGGCATCGCGCATTACGACAGCAGCGTCTCGCGCGGTGTCTAAACTCAGTCGATCTCGCAACTGTTCATAAAAGGCGACTTCGTTTGGAAGCGAGAGATAATTCGTATTTGGGATCGGAAAGACTCCGTCCCAGTTCCCTTTCAAGAGCCCGTCGAGGTAGGTTTGGCTGGTGGAAGCACCCTCAATCATTAGTTTCAGGGGACCGAGTTTAACGATTTCCCCCGATATTCGGCAGGTTGTCGCAAAAGTAGTCTTGTTGCCATAATCGTCCCAATTATTAGCTAATAGTTCGATTACGTCACCTGCAAGCTTTGGCTCAGGTGTGTGACGCTGACTTGGCCTTCCAAGATAGACTATCTTCATGAATTCTTCTGCTTTTCCTCAATCAATATACAGTTTACGAAAACCTTGGTGATTGGTCCAATTATAGCATAACAAGGCGGCCATGCTCATTGGCTCAACCATTTCGACCAGCCATGTGAGCATTTACATCGGGAACACTTTGGTCAAGATGAAGGCATAAATCAGACGCGTGGCATCTCGAGCCATCAATATACTCCAGGACGCGGCGCGCAGCGCAATCGACGATATTTGTTTCAGTTAGGCCTGCGCCGCAGGATATGAACCAGGTCAATCATATTATGATATAATTTAAAAATCTATTGTGTATGTAATAAATTATCTAAGATGCGCAATAAATTGTTTGCAAATAAAATTACTTCCATGGCTTCATTTGAACTTGGCAATTCGATCTCTCTGTGAACAGCCGGATTCCTATAATATCCAACCGCACCAGAAAAAAGAAACATGACACTCTCCTGCTCAGATTTCGAAGAGCTGTCACTTTCATTGAAATTTGAAAGTTTTAATTTTCCCCTATCTACAGAAAAAGCTTTTTTCATTAATGATGTTGAGGTATCCGATGGCAATAACCCTGATTTCTCTCTAACTTTTATCTCAACCCACTTCATGGATTCTGTAATGGCATTTATATAATTTCCGTTTTCCCATAATGACCACACGTTATCCTGCAATACATCATGCAAAAAAGATTTATTAATACGAAAGCTAGAAATATAAGTAGAAATATCTGACTCAAGATCAAGAGAAAGAGCCCTTTCTCCCAACTCCCTCTCCTCACTATGGCTATTCCATTCTATTCCGGCATAACGATCTATGTATCTTACTATTAAATAGTTGCTTTCCAAAAACGTCCAAGAGTTACCAATTCTTTTATTATAATCAATTCTATTTTTTGAGTAAGAATCAGACGTGGATATTTTCATCATCAATTCGTGAATTGTAAACTTATTGGTTCCGAAGTGTTTGTATATGAATTTTAAAACAGATTCGGCAACCTGCTCCAGCGTTGCATTTAGAAAGAAATCTGAATTAAAGACATTCTTCGTTGACATTTAATTTGCGCCACAACCGGTTTCTGATGAATAGTTTAGAATTATTATACTACTATGATTAACACCATCATTTTTCTAAGTTATTTTTCCCAAAATTCTAAGCACATACAAAATCTATATACAATAGATCGATCATAAAAATATCCGCTTTTCTCATTCAATTATCGAATAGAAGAGTTTCCATTTTGTCTTCATATGACTGCCCGGTTGACTTCTTATCCAGTCCGACAGCCGACATTCCGCAATGCCTCCTGAACTGCCCGTCTGCTCAGTGATGCCGGAGCAGACGGGCGGCATACGCCTCATTCGAGACCTGTAGAGATCTTTTTTGTTTTCCGTATAGCAGACATGAGAAGTGGTCCCCATTTTTCGGACAGGGCGATAAGCTATCATCTGGCCTGAACGAGGACGGGTTTTATGGGCAAGGTTACGCGGAAACGGTATGCGGCGGAGTTCAAGTCACGGGTTGCCCTGGAGGCGATCCGTGGCGAACTGACACTGGCGGAGTTGGCGTCGAAACATGGCGTGCATCAGACGATGATCGCCCAATGGAAGCGCCAGGCGATCGAAGGCATGGCAAGCCTTTTTTCTGGTAAGTCAGTAACGGAACCTTTAGTCAGCCCTGCTGATGTAGAGAAACTGCACGCCAAGATCGGCCAGTTGCTGGTGGAACGGGATTTTTTGCGGGATGCCTCTGCTCGGTTGGGCGTGATCAGAGGCGGCAGATGATTGACCCGAAGCGAGCGCGTCTGCCGATAATCCGGCAATGCACGCTGCTGCAACTCAACCGGTCGGGCGTCTACTATCGGCCTGTGCCACAGAGCGAGGCCAATCTGGAGCTGATGCGGCTGATCGACGCCCAGTTCCTGGAAACGCCGTATTATGGCTCACGGCAGATGACATGGCATCTGCGCCGCCTGGGACATGAAGTGGGCCGCAAGCGGGTCCGGCGGCTCATGGCGACCATGGGCCTGCGGGCGATCTACCAGAAGCCGCGCACGACCGTGCCCCATCCGGAACATCGGAAATATCCATATCTGCTACGGGATCTGGTCATCAATCGGCCTGACCAGGTCTGGTGTTCCGATATCACATATATTCCCATGAAACGGGGATTTCTCTATCTTGTGGCGATCATGGACTGGTTCACGCGCAAGGTCCTGTCCTGGCGTCTGTCGAACACGATGGACGTGGAGTTCTGTATCGAGGCGCTACAGGATGCCCTCATGCGCTATGGCGCCCCGGACATTTTCAATACTGACCAGGGGTCGCAATTTACGACACCCCGTTTCACCGGGATACTGGAAGAGCGTCAGATCCGCATCAGTATGGACGGGCGTGGGCGATGGCTGGATAACGTGTTCATCGAGCGTCTGTGGCGGTCGCTGAAATATGAATGCGTCTACCTGCACGCGTTCGAGACCGGATCAGAACTGAGGGCCGGGCTTGGCAGATGGATCGCCCACTATAACGAAAGGCGTCCGCATACGGCGCTGGCTGGACGAACGCCCGATGAGGCGTATCATGACGTGCCGACGCCATCTGGTCCGGGGTTAACCCCGGACCAGATGGCCAACAGCAACGCCGTCAGAATGGCGGCATAACAACAACCGGGTATAGCTTATCAAGCCCACAAAACTGTCCGAACGGACGGGACCATGTGTATGCGCAGTTTATTCGGAAGTGCAGGCTCTTGTCGCTCTTTCATTCGCTATGTGGGTCATTACCATGCAGAGCTATAAGTCATTCTTCAAAATCGTCAGTTCCATATTTGCTTTTGGCCAGATTATACGTCAGATGAGTTATGTGAACATTCTGTTCATCATATGCTTCATTATTACTATCTATTCGGTCCCGAGAGGGCTGAAGCATTTTATTCTTTGTTCCCGGCAACAGAGCAGGATTTTCGACCGCAGCCTTCTTATGCGGTCTTCGGCAAAAGGCCATTGATCGTCATAGGCCTTTTCCTAAAAAAGATAAGGGAGATAAGGGAGATAAGGAGGATGTTGTCCCGCTACGAGTAGAATAACCTCTTCGATTCAACGAAATTTAAACACCATTTTCCGAGTTTTTCGTGACAAAATGCGAGGAGGGTCTGGAACTGATCAGGAAGGAATAGAGGGACGAATGATCTTCATTTCGGTTATTTATTACTTTGTTTCAGTGCACCAAACGCTGACATGGATTTGACAGTTCTTTCCTGTTTGCTCCGATGAACTGCATGACGCAGTATGAAATGGTCATAGTATCCGTTTTCTTACGATCAGGGTATTCCGGCTCAGAATCACAGGTCCCATAACGTGACCTGATATAACGCAAAGAAGCATTCAGGAACGCTCTACTCCGCATCCCTGAATAATCCCGGCTTCTCCATTTTTTACGGAATCAGCAGGAGCTTGCCGGTCGTCTTGCGGCTTTCCATGTCGGCATGGACGCGGGCGGCGTCGGCCAGCGGGTAGGTGCCGCCGATGTGGATCTTCATCTTGCCTTCGATGATCCAGTTGAAAAGCTGCGCCGAATGGGCACGCAGCAGGTCCGGCGTATGGATGTGATCCAGGAAGACCGCATAGCCGATCTTGATGCTCTTCGGGATGCTGGTGATCTCGATCGGGCCGGGACCACCCAGCACCGGACCAAACCAGCAGAGCGTGCCGGAGCGGCGGAGAGCATCGAGCGACGCCCGCCACGTCACAGGGCCCGTGCCGTCATAGGCGACATGCACGCCTTCGCCGTCAGCCAGACGCACGACTTCTTCGGCAAAATTGCCGCCAGCATCCACGATGATATGATCGGCACCGGCCTGACGCGCGATCTCGACCTTCTCCTGCGAGGACACCCGGCCGATGACCTTGCCGCCCCGGATCTTGATGATCTGTGTCAGCAGCAGGCCAACCCCGCCAGCCGTCGCGTGGACCAGAGCAAATTCACCCGGCTGGATCGGATAGAAATCGGTCGCGAAATGGCTGGCTGTCAGGCCCTGCATCATGACGGATGCGGCTGTCTGATCGTCAATCGCATCGGGAACGGGCACGAGTGCCGCCGCCGGAATCACGGTGCGATCGGCATAGCTGCCGGGGGAATAGACCCAGGCCACGCGCTCGCCCGGCCGAAAATCCTCAACATCTTCGCCGACGGACAGGACGCGGCCCGCGCCCTCGACGCCGAGGATCTTCGGATCGGCTTCTGTCCAGAACATCCCGCGCCGGACGCCGGTATCCATGAAGTTCACGCCGGCCGCGGCCACATCGACCAGAACCTCACCGGGCCCCGGCACCGGGTCGGGCCTTTCGACCAGTTCAAGAACCTCGGGGCCACCCGGTTCGCGCATTACGATAGCGTGCATGTCAGTCTTCCTTGGAATGGTTCAATAAAAGGGATGTGTGTCAGGTCACGACTGCGGAGCCGCAAGCGGCTTCGTGGCGTTCAGGGCCTCGCGGGCGGACTGGCCGTCGCTGTAATCGTGCCAGAGAACGATCCGGCCATCGCGGACCTCATAGGTCGCCATGTTGGGGATGGCGGCAGATTCGCGACCCGGCAGGGCCAGGTGATGGATCTGTTCAGCCAGCACGATCGCGCCGTTGACGGCCTGATGGATCGTCTCGAAGCGCACCTGCGCGAAGGTCTCGAAGACCCGCTTCCAGACCTTCACGACGTTCTCTTTTCCGCGCACTTCAGGATCGCCGTGGTTGGAAAACACAATGGTGTCGTCAAAGAATGTCCCAATCAGGTCCGCATCCCTCTTTTCGAAGGATGCGACGAACTGCCGGACTGTTTCTCCTGCATCTGACATCTGGACTGTCCTTTGCTGGGAATGGTTCCGGTCGGCCGGGATCAGGCGGAGTAACCGCCGTCGATCGTCAGCAGGGAGCCCGTGATGAAGCTGGATTCAGGGCTGGCGAGATAGGACACGAAGCTCGCGACTTCCGTATCCGACCCCAGACGGCCGAGTGCCATGCGCGGACGCAGCATGTCGCGCATCGCATCGTTCTTGATGTTGTCGGTTTCGGTCGGGCCGGGCTCGATCGCATTGACGGTGATTCCGCGCGGTCCGAGATCGCGGGCAATGGCGCGCGTCATGGAGCTGACGGCTCCCTTGGTCATCGCGTAGGCAAAGGAGCCAGGGAATGCGGTGTAATGCGCGACCACGCTGCTGTTATTGATGATCCGGCCGCCTTCCTTCATGTGCGGAGCGGCTGCCTGAATCGCGACAAACGTGCCGCGCACATTGACGGCGAACATCCTGTCGAAGGTGTCGAGCGCGAATTCGTCCACCGGGCCGCCGAGCACGATGCCGGCGTTGTTCACCAGAATATCGAGACCGCCCAGCTCCGCGACCGTGCGGGAGACGGCAGCCCTGATTTCGTCGGCACTGATGTTGTCTGCCTTGATGGCGAGGGCCTTGTCCCCCGTCGCAGTGACTTCGGACGCGACCTTGTTGGCTTCATCGGCTGAGGCGGCATAAGTAAAGGCCACGGCTGCACCGTCTGCCGCGAGGCGTCGGACAATGGCAGCGCCGATCCCGCGCGATCCGCCGGTAACAAAAGCAACTTTTCCGGTCAGTGAAAGGCTCATTGTTGAAAACTCCTGGTCGATCTGCTGGCTGTTCATTTATGGTTATGGAACGAACAGTCAAATAAAGAGCAAAAAAGGGGGGCTTTCGCCTAGCCAAGACAGCGCAGGGCCATCTGTACGGTGGCGCGCAGGTCGTCGTGTGTTGCGCCCCCCCGTGCCATGACTTTCAGCCCGATGAACGTTGCATTGATGAACCGTGCGGCATCCTTCGGGTCGATCTCCGGCGGAATTTCGCCAAGATCCTTGCCGCGCTGGATCGTTGCGGCAAAAATGTTCTGCAGGCTCGCGGCCGATGATTTGCCAATTGCGGCCACTTCCCGGTCACGTCGGCCAAATTCGCATATTGAGCCTACGCCAAGACACATGGTGTCATCCTGAATGCGGGCCGCGAAGCCCAGCAGGGCGGCTTCAATTCCGGCCAGAGGAGAACCGGCCGACTGGAGTGCTGCCGCGATCTGTCCTACACTGTCGAAGCAGTAGTGCTGCAGCGCTTCAAGATACAGCGCATGCTTGTCCCCGAAAGTGTCGTATAGGCTCTGACGGCCGATCCCCATGCTTTTGACGAGTAATGCGGTCGACGTTCCTTCGTACCCATAGGTCGCGAAAGTCTTCGTTGCTGCAGCCAGAGCTGCGTCCCGATCAAATGCCTTGGGTCTTGCCATGTCCTGACATATCGACGTTCTGGAACGATATGTCAAGAACTGGAAGCGCTGTCTTATTTGCCATCCAGCGGAATCATGCCGGCAACTGCACGATCCAGCGGATCGCTGCTTTCCGCCAACCCATGGGCGACGCCCGCCCGATCCTCGGCCGAGCGGTTCTGGCTCATCTTGCGCTTGCCCACCAGCCGGGTAATCGGCAGGCGCAGCCCGACGATGCCCTTGAGTTGTCCCTGAATAAAGGGATCCGGCGCATCCGTGACATGCCACGGCGCCTTCTGGTGCACTTCGTGCCGGTCGGTCAGGCGCGAGACGACATCGAGCAGGCGGTTCGCATCGCTGAAGAACTCTACCGGACCGAATGCCTGAACAGCTTCGTAATCCCAGGTCGGGACGACCTTGTGGTTGACCTGCTTTGAAGGATACCAGCCAGCGCTGACATAGGCGTCCGCGCCCATAAAGATTGCCAGCGCCTCGCCCAGCACGGGTTTCTGCCATTGCGGGTTGGGCTTGGCGAGATGCCCGTAAAGCACCCCCAATTCGCCCTCGTCCGGGTCCAGAAACATTGGCAGCGGTGTTGCGATCGGCCCCTTGGCTGTCGCGGTGACAAACTGCGCCAGACGGGCGTTGCGGATGATCGCACGCAATGTAGCAGGGTCGTCTTCTCGAAAAGCAGCTGGAATGTGCATGGATTATCCCTGGGGTTTTGGGAGGGCTGCGCAAGACTGGACCATCATTTACATCCAGTTTCTATACATTTTAACAGATGCTGGAACTGCAACTAACTCCTGTCGCATCCGGAACCGATTAGCGGACTGACCGGAGTCCCCGCCCGTTGCAGTCATTCCAAAGGCCGCGGAGGATCGACACAAGCAAGCATGCCATCCGACAAGGGTCGTTGAAGACGTAAAGCCTCGCCGACAGGCGCATTCATCCAAACATCCAGTTCGTCCGGTTGTGTCAGAATGACGGGCATAGCCTTCGGATGGATCGCGCCCACTTCCTGATTGGCTTCGGTGGTCAAAAACCCGTACAGATCATCCGTCGTCTCGCCGTCCGCCAGTTTCCGCACGGACGTCCATCGACACCAGATGCCGGCAAAGAAGGCCAACGGCTGTCCATCATTCCGCCCAAACCAGACGGGCCGCGATTTCCCATCAGGCAGACGCTCCGGTTCCGAGAACGCCGTCAGCGGTACCAGACAGCGATGTGCCACGCCCTCCCAGCGCTTCCACCATGTCGAGGTCGGGTTGCGGATATTGGTCACACCCCGATCGACTTTGTGCCCCTTGAGGTAACCGGGCGGTGTCGGCATGCCCCAGCGGGCCATGAGCAGTTCACGGCCATTCTCGCCATTCCGCACAATTGGCGCCATCGTGTTCGGATAGATTTCGGGCTGTGGCTGGAGATTACCCGTGCGGTCCTCAAGGACTTTCGCAATGTCCCGGATCGCCTGCGGGTTCGACGTCATGGAATAGAGATTGCACATCCACCTGCTCCCTTACGACCACATGCCGCGCAGACGGGCGGCCATGTCGATCCGCACCGACTTCGCCGCTTCCTGCCGGGCCTGCTCTTCCGGCTTCACGACCGGCCAGGATACGAACTGAAACAGGGACAGCATGTCCCGGTCGATGAAACGGGTGCGTGAGGCATAGACATGCCTGTCACCCCTGCTGTGCTGACCGTGCACATAGAAGCGCTGCGGCACCATGATATCGAGACTGTCCTTCGCCCGCGTCATGGCGACGTAAAGCAGCCGGCGTTCCTCCTCGATGTCGTCCTGCTCGCCTGTCGCAAGATCGGACGGAATGCAGCCGTCGACGGCGTTCATCACGAACACGTTCTTCCATTCCTGCCCCTTGGCGGAATGAATGGTCGAGAGGATCAGATAATCCTCATCCAGCAGCGGCACGCCGGCCTGATCGGATGTGGCATCCGGCGGGTCCAGCGTCAGTTCGGTCAGGAATTTTTCCCGTGACGGGTACCCCCCGGCAATCTGCTCCAGCTGCACCAGATCGGCCAGACGGGTGGAGGCATCCTCATGTAGCCGCTCCAGATGCGGCTCATACCAGTAGCTTACAGCCGCGATCTCGCCCGGCCAGCCGACCTGATGGCCGCCAAGAGCCGTGAGCAGGTTCACAAACCCTGTCCAGGCCTCGCCACTGCGCTGCGGGGCTTTGACATCTTTCAGCGCCTCGAAAGGATGGGCACTCTCGCCCATCGTATCCAGCACGCGCCGGGCCGAGGTCGGCCCCACGCCCTGCAGAAGCTGCAGGCATCGGAAGCCGGCAATGCGGTCGCGCGGGTTCTGGGCAAAACGCAGCAGAGCCAGCACATCCTTCATATGGGCGCTGTCGAGAAACTTCAGGCCGCCGAACTTCACGAACGGGATGTTGCGCCTTGTCAGTTCCACCTCCAGTGTGCCGCTGTGGTGCGAGGCCCGGAACAGCACCGCCTGTTCCTTCATTGGCGTGCCGGCCTCCCGCTCTTCCAGCACACGATCCGCGATATAGTTCGCCTGGGCCGTGTCATCCCAGATGGTGACCAGTCGCGGCTTTTCATCCGAGGCCCGTTCAGTCCACAGATCCTTGGTGAACCGCTCGGCTGCTTCCCCAATCACCGCGTTGGCCGCATCCAGAATGGGCCTTGTCGAGCGATAGTTCCGGTCCAGCGTCACGACGCGCGCTGGAGGATTAAAGGAAGCCGGAAAATCGAGGATGTTGCGCACGGTCGCGGCCCGGAAGGCATAGATACTCTGCGCGTCATCACCCACCACCGTCAGCCCGCGCCCATCCGGCTTCATGCCCAGCAGGATCTCCGCCTGCAGCCGGTTCGTGTCCTGATACTCGTCGACCAGCACATGATCCCATTTGCCGCCGATATCGGCCGCCAGCACTGGGTCGCTGACCATCTGTGCCCAGCACAGGAGCAGATCGTCGTAATCCAGCACACCCTGTTCCTGCTTGGCCGTGACATAACCGGCGAAGAGCTGTCTGAGCTGCGCGTCCCACCCCGCGCACCACGGATAATGCTTCAGCAACACGTCAGCGAGCGGTGCGCCGGAATTCACCACACGGGAATAAATGGCCAGACACGTGCCTTTACCGGGAAAACGCTTTTCGGTTTTCGAAAACCCCAGATCATGCCGGATCAGATTCATCAGATCAGCGGAATCCTCGCGGTCATGGATCGAGAAGGCCGGGTCCATGCCAATCTGCTGGGCATATTCCCGCAGCATCCGGGCGCCGATGGAATGAAACGTCCCGGCCCAGGCCAGCGCGTCGGCCAGAGGACCAGCCTTGTCGCCGAGCACTGTTTTGCAGATCCGCTCCACGCGCCGCGTCATCTCGACACTGGCCCGACGCGAGAAGGTTAGCAGCAAAATGCGGCGCGGATCGGCGCCCGATGCGATCAGATGCGCGACCCGATGGGCCAGCGTGTTGGTCTTGCCCGATCCGGCCCCGGCGATGACCAGCAGCGGGGATGAATCCGCCCCGCCCGGCGAGACTCCGGTCCCGTGCGTGACGGCCTGTCGCTGCGCGTCATTCAGACGGGACAGATAATCGTCGCCGTTTGAGGCGGGAGAAGTCTCTGAATTCAATTCCTTAAGCTACCTTCACCAATAATTCCGGGTGGTTATGCGTCCTGCATCATGCCTGAGGCAGTGCGAATTTGCATTGACTTCCATCGCCGCATCAGAACAAATCACGAACATATAATCATGAAATGCGCCTGCACAAGGGACATCGAGCCGTGAAATGACTGCTGAACTCAATAAAAAACCCGGTCTGGAGACGCTGCGGGCCGCGATCAGCCGTCTCGAAGGGCACAGCGACCGACGCCGTAAGATGCTGCCCTTTGGCGTGCGCGAGATCGATGCGCGTCTGCCGGGCGGGGGGCTGGCGCTGGGAGCGCTGCACGAGGTGGCGG
>NZ_JABJWC010000090.1 GCF_013155395.1 Komagataeibacter melomenusus
GGCCACGCCCGATCAAGCCGCCCACCCCGCCCCGCAGGCTGACAGAAAACAATGAAGATGACCGGCCATTCCTGGTCGCATCCTGCGGCCATCCACCAGGCAATGCCCGCACTGTAGATGCCTTCTCCTTCAGGCACCGCAACGCATTTTTCTAAAGTCGTACCAGACAGGCCAGACTGCCGGAAGCGGGCCTCTAAAAACCGTTACTTCCCCGTATCAGGAAATGGTGCGCGTGCGGACTGCCAAATGGGGGGCATCACTGTCAGCCATGACAGCATTGTTCAGTCCAGGCGATATGATTGCGGATTCTCGATACCATATTCGCGAAGTATGTGGTCGAACGACCGTTCGTAAACAAGCCTGAGATGGGATTTCGGTCTGCCATCGCGAAACAGGATATCGGTCCGGCCCAGCAGCGCACTGCAGGGATGTTCCTTGACCAGTTCCCGGACCTGGGCAACATGCCCTGCGTCCGATGCAATCCTGAAGGTTAGCTGCCGCCTCAGTTCACCAATCCGGTGTTCCAAACGTCGGGAATACAGTTTCCATGCCTGGACATCGGTTTCGTTTTTTTCGGCTACAGCCCTATAGCTTTCATCTGACTTAAGGGGATTCGAGGGTGACATCGGTTTTCTCTATCCTGGGGAAAAAGCCTTATTCCCGTCGCTGATGATGAGGGCAGGGGAGCGGATCGGGTGGCTGGCTGGCATGGCGACCGGTCATTTGGTGGCAGTATCTCTGCACCCCCGACTGGTAATCCGGATGTGCTTTTATGGCCTCGATTGCAGTCGCGGCATCTGGATGACTTTCCATCAGTCCCTGTGCCCGCATCATGGACGTTACAACGGCAGACAGGCCGGCATTATGCATGCGCAGGTCGGAAATATTGTACAGATGTGTGGCGATTTCTGTTTCAAGCCTGCTGGCATGGGTTTTCCATGACCTGTTGATACGTTCGCACAACATGGCATATGTCATCCACCTGCTGTCACTGGTGGAGACTGTATGCCTGTCTTCTCTGGCCGGGTGCTGCCCGCGGGCCGCATTGTTATCTGTAGCCATCAGACCTATTTCCGATGCATGACGATGGCGCCCCGGTGGCCTTGTGTATCTCTGCCTCAGCTACGCTGATATGCCGCTTCTGGAGTCGTTCAATCATCTTTTCCGTATCCTGAGCTTTGCGTAGTAACTCGTTCTTCTTGTTATTCAGCAAACTGATGAGGCATAGCCGCGTGTTTGAACTCATATCCCGTTTCCCGAGCATAAGCAGATTTATACTAGATCTGGATACACCGATGGCCTCGGCCAATTTGGCCTGATTCTTGATCCCCAGCAGGAGCATGGCCTCCTGAATGATTTCTATCGTCGTGCCATTATCTTCTGCCAATCGTGCCATAAATTATCTTCCGTTACAGAAATTCCTTCGCGTTCCGTGTCTTACGCCAAAGAACTTATTCCTGTACTGTATGCCTATTTATTTTCGACAAAACAGGAGAAACTGGGAATGTCTGTTCTACATATATTTCATATCTGTCGAAAATGGCAACACAAACTGCCTGCACATAAAGGGAAAATTCCACCGTTTTTGGCGGTTAACCGCTATTTCTTATCGTTTATGCCCCTTATCCGTGCCTTACGGCTGCCAGGGTTTGCCTCCATGGCATGTACATAACGTTAATCAATTGTTATGAATACCATGTTTTTGTTAAAAGTTACCCGGAATTACTTTGAATAAAGGCGCAGGCCATCAGGGCCTGGCGGAACGGGGCAGGCAGACGAATGATCGCATCCGCTGGAAATCGGTTCGGACAATGAACCGGTTCTTCCGGATGTGACGAAGCGTTGTGAAAAAAGGCTTTTTGATTTCTTTGATGCGCTCGACGGGGCCGAACGCCTTGGCCCGGAAATGGATATAAAATGGAAGGAGTCATTATTCTGGGTCAGGGGTATTTCCGATGCTGAACTGGTACGGAAACTGAACCGGATTCTCCCTGATTTTGAAGCCATTGTCGCCAATGCCATGACCGCGTAACGCAAGATGACGCCCCAAGGCTATTCTGGTGCTCCCCACGGCATGCCTGCCTGATCAGGGCGTCATCCGCGCCACCAGCAGGGCCACGACCTGCTCGAGCCTGTTCTGGTCCACCAGGGTAAAACGGTTGAGGCGGGGGCTGTCAACGTCCAGCACGCCCACCAGCCGTTCCCCGTGCAGGACAGGCACCACGATCTCGGCGGCAGAGGCTGCATCACAGGCGATATGGCCGGGAAAGGCGTGCACGTCGGGCACCAGCCGTGTCCTGCGCTCTTGCGCGACCGTGCCGCATACGCCCCGCCCCGGCGCAATGCGCGTGCAGGCCACCCGCCCCTGAAAAGGCCCGAGCACCAGCATGCCCTCCTTCCACAGATAGAATCCGGCCCAGTTGATGTCTGGCAGCGCCTCGAACACAAGCGCTGCGATATTCGCCATGTTGGCGATCAGGTCCGTCTCGTCCGCAAGGGTGGCGGCCACCATGGGCACGAGGTCTTCGGGGCCTATGCGGTGGGTTGGGGCTTGCATGGGTTTTCCTTGTGGCGTGAGTCGAGATAAGGGCCTGAAAAGGCAGGCCAGCAAAAACAGGCGGTGTGTCCAGCCCTGTTCAGGGTAGGGGCGCAAGACCCGGCACGGGGCGCAGCAGGTCGCCTGCAGCCAGCAGCCGGTCACGGTACGGGCCGGGCACGGCCTCAAGTTCGGCCATGGTGCCCGTCTGGGCAATATGGCCATGCTCCATCACCACGATCCGGTCAAACCCGCGCAGGGTGGAAAGCCGGTGGGCAACGGCAATGACCGTGCGCCCCACCATCAGCCGCTCAAGGGCGGCATGGACATGGCGCTCGCTTTCCCCATCAAGCGCGCTGGTCGCTTCATCAAGGATCAGGATGGGCGCATTGCGCAGGAAAGCACGCGCAATGGCCAGGCGCTGGCGCTGCCCGCCCGAGAGCATGACTCCCCGCTCGCCCACCACGGTTGCGAATCCCTGCGGCATGGCGTTGATGAAACGGGTGCAGCCCGCAGCCTCGGCCGCGGCCTTCACCTCCTCATCGGTGGCATCAGGCCGGCCGTAGCGGATGTTCTCGCCTACCGAGCGGCGCAGCAGGTACACCTCCTGCGGCACCACGGCCATGGCGGCGCGCAGGCTGGCCTCGTCCAGTTCAAGGATGTTGACACCATCGAGTTCCACCGCCCCCGTTTGCACGAAGCGCTGGCGCTGCAGCAGGGCCAGCACCGTGCTCTTGCCCGAGCCCGACACCCCCACCAGCCCCACGCGCGTGCCTGCGGGAATATCGAGGTTGAAATGCGACAGCACCGGCGCGCCACCGGGGTAGGCAAAGCTGACATCACGCAACTGCACATGCCCGCGCAGCATTGCGGGCGGCAGCACCACCGTCTCGGCCACGCCGCTGCCTTCATGCGCCACCAGCAGGTGGCCCAGCGTCTCGGCCAGGCGGGTGACGTGCTTCATCGCCTCCACCATGGAAAAGGCCAGGTCGCGCGTGCAGTTCAGGATCAGGAAGCCCAGCGTGGTCACCATCACCACATCGCCCGTGGTGGCGCGGTGCATGCGCCACAACAGCACGGCCCACAGCAGCAGCCCCGTGGTCATGAAGGCGGTGACGACGGAATGGATCATCCGCAGCTTTTCCATGTAGCGCAGCGAGCGCGTGTGCAGCCCGATCTCGCCGCTGATGCGCTGGCGCATGCGGCCATGCTCCACCCCCATCATGCCATAGGCGCGCACCAGCGGCAGGTTCTGCATCACGTCCAGCATCTCGCCATCCACCTCCGCCGCTTCCGCCGCGTAGGCCAGGTGCATCTCCTGCCCGTGGCCTGCCAGCAGGTAGATGCACAGCCCCAGCAGCAGCGTCATGCCTACCAGAACCCCCGCCATCAGCGGGCTGACCGTGCCCAGCGTGATGATGGCGAGGAACAGGTTCAGCACCGAAGGCAGCAGGTTCCACGCCGCCATGTTCTCCAGCGCCACCACTGCCCCGGCTGCTGCCGAGACACGGGCCGCGAGGGCGCCGGAAAGCCGGTCGGCAAAATAGGTCGCGTCATGCCCGCTGAGGTAGCGGAACAGGTCGCCGCGCACATCCCCCCCCACC
>NZ_JABJWC010000091.1 GCF_013155395.1 Komagataeibacter melomenusus
TCACTCATGACCGGTCAGGCTCGGGCTTCTGCCACCCCTCGAACGCCTTGTGGTCGTGGTCGCGGGTGATCCGTTTCATCAGTTCGTCAATGACGCGGCCGAAGCGTTCATCCTTCCCGGCCGCGTCGATCAGCAGCCCCCCGAGAATGACCTTGCGCCGGGTGTCCAGCTTGCGTTCCTCGGCGTTCTGTCTGGCGAGCAGAGCCTGATACCGGGCCTTCGCCTGTTCGACCTGCTGTTTTGCCTTTTCGATGGGTGTCATTTTTCCTCCGGCACCATACGGGTGCAATGGTCTGTCGTAGAATCCACATAACCGTGTCACCGCTCAGGATACCCGATTTTTCGGAAGTTTCCTTGATTCCTCATGAGGCGCAAACAACCCTTGCGACAAAGGAGTGAAGGGCGCACTTTAGCATTGTTCCAATGCGTGCGTCAGGGACGTTCCTTCCCTGAACCCTTCCTGAACGGAGCGAGCTGTGGCGATCTACCACCTGTCCGTCAAATCCATCTCGCGTTCGGACGGTCGCAGTGTCGTGGCTGCTGCTGCCTATCGTGCCGGTCAGGAATTGACGGACGAACGGCAGGGCTTGACGCATGACTACACCCGCAAGCAGGGGGTGGAGGATGCGTTCATCGTGGTCCCGGATGGCGCGGACTGGGCACAGGACCGGAACGCCCTGTGGAACGCAGCCGAGGCGGCCGAGAAGCGAAAGGACGCCAAGACCGGCCGGGAATACGAACTGGCGTTACCGGCCGAGCTGGACGCGGGCGCACGGAAAGAACTGGCTCGGGATTTCGCCTGTGAGCTGGTGGAGCGGTACGGTGTCGTTGCGGATGTGGCGATCCATGAACCCGGCCGGGAAGGGGACAACCGGAACCATCACGCCCATATCCTCACCACCACCCGGACGGCCGGGGCGGAAGGTCTGGGGGCCAAGACGCGGGTTCTGGACGTGGCCAGCACCGCCTCGGCCGAGATTGAGCATATGCGGGGCGTATGGGCGCGCCAGGTGAACATGGCGCTGGAACGGCACCAGGTCGAACAGCGGGTGGATCACCGGAGCTTCGAGCGCCAGGGGAAGGAGCAGGAGCCGACCCGGCACATGGGGGTGTCAGCGACCGCCATGGAGCGTCAGGCGGCCCGCGAGATCCCCGGCCGGGAGCCGGTGACGGATCTCGGGAAGCAGAACGCGGAGATCCGCGAGCGGAACCGGGTGCTTGAGACGGCCCGCAAGGTCGTGGAGAAGGCGCAGGAGCTGTTCTCCGGCCTTGAGAAACGGGCGCGATTGGCGGTCGGTTTGGCCCGGAAGATCGGGCAGAGAATGGAACGGGAGAGGGAGGCTGAACGCCAGCGGCAGGAGCTGGCGCGTCAGGCCGAGATCAGACGCCAGCAGGACATTCGGGCGGCCGAGGAAGCCCGAATGGCTGCCGGGTTGGAACGGCAGAAGCAGCGCCAGAAAGAGGCCGAGCAGGCCCGGTCTCGAGGTCTGTCACGTGGCAGGAGCCGAGGTCGGGACTACGACAGCGGGCCGGAGATGGGATTTTGATAGGAATATGAGTATTTAGATTATTCATCAAATTGAATAAATATTTTGGAAATAATACTCCATGAATTATCTAAATTTATCAGTGTTATATATTCCTTGCAATCGCAATTTGCAGCGTCTTTTTCTGTAACTATAACCGCTATTGCTGTTTTAGGGGTTATATCAACAATATTAACTATGAAATTAATATTCGGAGAGCTTCCATGATTTTTTATGAATTCTAAAGTTGGGTTTCCATCTCCGCCAATTAGATTGTCATTTACAAAACCGTATGTGATGGATTTTTCATTAAAGCAATTGGGTAGTAATTTTGTGTCTCCATCTTTTACAGAAATCAAGTAATTTTCAATTACCTGTTTTACTTTTTCATATTCGCCAAATGGGATAAGTTTTTTCGTCATTTTAATATCCTTAAATACTGGAAAGTTTATTTCTTCCTATCCAAAAGATCGAAATTCTTAATTATTACCTATCTTGAGACATGTGCCAGACGCGAAGAACTCGCACGATATGCGCCGATTCGTTGACTTCGTAGAGCAGAACATAGGGGTGAACGATGACCCATTCGCGGGTGCCGTCCTCACCTTCCCGGCCGATGTTGGGAAACATGGCAAGGTCTGTGGTGGCGTCGATCAGACGGAGCAAAATTCGCTTGGCCGCGTGTGGGTTGCGGGGAAGTAGGTAATCAACGATGGCAGCCCGGTCTGTCAGGGCTTCATCGGACCATTCAACCCGCACGCCGTTCCTCGTGCGGCAGGGCGTCAATAGCTGCCTGAACGCGGACCAGATCAGCTTTTAGAATTGCCAGCACCTGTTCGGCCGGGACGGCCGGTTTGGTGCTGTTCCGAGCCTTGCGGATTGCGGCTCTCTTGGCAGCCAGTTCGTCGGACAGGTCGGTCATGACGCACCCCCTTGGAGAAGTTCGAGTTGCATGGGCGACCGGGTTTCTGCGGCCTGCGCCTTGCGGACGTCCAGCGAGCCATTCCATGCCACATGCGGGTTGATGAAATACACAGCCACGCCTCGGCCCTGCATACCTTCAATTTTCCGCCGTTCGCGGCGGATTACGCCCATTTTTTCCAGTGTCCCCATGATGGTGCTGACGTGTTTGGGGGCACAGCCGATTTCCTCGGCAAGCTGGTCGCGGGTGAGCAGTACCTCGCCCGTATCCTGCCGAAGATTGAGCAGCACCAGATCGAAGGCATGGCGGACCTGATGCGGCCGGTCATCGGATGGCAGGGCGCGGATGGCGTCCCAGATCGCGGCGGTCTGCATACGGCTCAACATGGTGAAACCTCCCGGCCAAAGTCCTTCGGTGGTGTCTGGTCGCGCGGCCTTTTGTAGCGCGTGCGTGGCCCTTGAGATGGCTATACGCGCCTCTCCGGGCAAATGCTTCAGAAGTTCTTCGGACAGGAGCGAGAGCTGCTCGGCGGCCTGTGCCGCTTCTTCCTGTCCGGATCGCTGCTGTCTGGTGGTAAGGCGCACAATCTGGGCCATGATCTCCGCTCCTTGTGGAGAACCCGTTTTTAAGTCCCGGATTCCGGGATCAATTAGTCCCGGATTCCGGGACTTAAAACAAGCCTTTTTTTCCGGATTTCTGCGGAGTGTGGCGATCCCTAAGAAAGAGAAAAGAATCTAATCCCCCTGTTGTCCCCCCTTTTTCCGGTGGAAAACTGCCATTTCGGGGTCTGTTCCGGCGCCCTGCGGGCGGGCTACGCCGCTCCCGCTCCGCGCTCGCCCGGACCCTGTGACGCCGGCAGAATCGGGCAAGAGAAAATGGCTCAGGAAGCGATGAGGTGTCTGGCAGGCTTTCCCTTCCCGGTGACGGTCAGGGGATATACCAGCCGGTCACGTTCCCCTTGGCGTCCGCGTTCGGGAAGCAGACCGTCCGACCCTTCTGGCGTTCCATGGTCCAGCCATCCCCTTTGCACAGGGCCAGCATATCGAGGCTCCCAAGCTGATCGAGGCCATAGGCCCGCTGTCCGGACGGGGTGTTGGCCCAACTGGCGGCGGCCTCCTGATTCCGGGCTTTCTGGTATCCGTCTGCGTGCCCCTGTTCCCACCCGGACTGATGGCCGAGGTAATATCCCGCTCCACAGCCCGCTAGAGCGATCAGGAGGCTGGTCAATCCTGTCCAGAGTAGATTGGCGCGGATTTCGGTCTGACTGGCCTGTAGCGCCTTCTGTGAGGCTCCTGTGGCCTGTTTAAGCGCAGTCTGCATTTCGGCTGACAGGTCCTGTTCCTGCCGGTTCCGGGTGTCCTGATCGGTTCGGACGGCCCGAAGCAGGCGGTTTGTCTCTGCCATTTCCCGGCCGAGCTGGTCGAACGCGGCCAGCCCGTCATCCAGCTCGCGTTCGTCACTCATGACCGGTCAGGCTCGGGCTTCTGCCACCCCTCGAACGCCTTGTGGTCGTGGTCGCGGGTGATCCGTTTCATCAGTTCGTCAATGACGCGGCCGAAGCGTTCATCCTTCCCGGCCGCGTCATTGACGAACTGATGAAACGGATCACCCGCGACCACGACCACAAGGCGTTCGAGGGGTGGCAG
>NZ_JABJWC010000092.1 GCF_013155395.1 Komagataeibacter melomenusus
CCTGGGCCGGAGCGGGCGGGGCGGTGGCGGCACTGTCCGCCGCATCAGGCATGGTGGCGCCCGACAGGCTCATGCTGCCGCCATCAGGCAGCATGGCAGGGCGTTTCCTGGGGGCACCAAGGGCGTCAAGCGCGCTCTTGCTGGTGGTGACCTGTGCGTGCGCGCTGCCCAGCAGGGCGCAGGTGGCAACGCCCAGCACGGCCAGCACGCGCGCGGACCGGCGGGGGAGGAAGGGGAATGAGTGCTGCATTATGCCCGGCAGGCTACCGGGCCGCAGGCGGGCGCGCAATCGACAAACGGGCCACAGGGGCCCTGCCGCGCATCAGTCGATGCTGCTGGCCACGAGTTCGCGCAGCGGGCCGTGCATGTGGGGATTGCCCACCACCGCATCGATGGAGGCCGCGAGATCGTTCAGATCCTCGCCCGCCGGGTCGGTTGCGTAGCCACCGGCCTCGCGCACGAGCAGGATGCCGGCCGCGCAGTCCCACGGCTTGATGCCCAGTTCCCAATACCCGTCATACCGGCCTGCCGCGACCCAGGCGAGGTCGAGGGCAGCGGCACCGAATCGGCGGATGCCGGCAACCTGCGGCATGAGCGCACCCAGCGTGCGGGCAAATGACAGGCGGTTGCGCGCCGAGACCTTGGCAAACGGAATGCCGGTGGCGAACAGCGCCTCGTTCATCGACCGGCGGGCGGATACGCGCAGGCGGCGGTCGTTGAGGAACGCGCCCACGCCCTTTTCGGCCCAGAACATCTCATTGGCCACGGGGTTGTACACCAGCCCTGCCACGATCTCGATCGTGCCATCGGGCAGGCGGCGCTGCAGGCCGATGGAAATGGCCCAGTGCGGCACGCCATGCAGGAAGTTGGTGGTGCCATCGAGCGGGTCGATCACCCAGCGCCATGTCCAGCCCTCGCTGCCCGAGGCACCGCTTTCCTCCATCAGGAAGGCATAGCCGGGCCGGGCGCGGGCCAGTTCCTCGTGGATGGTGGTTTCGGCCCGCAGGTCGGCCTGCGAGACGAAATCGCCAGGGCCCTTGATGCTGACCTGAAGCTGCTCGACTTCGCTGAAGTCACGCAGAAGGCGGCGTGCGGCCTTCTGGGCAGCGTTCTGCATCACCGTCATATGGGGAGAGAGTCGCATTGCCACGGTGATCGGTCCTGTCTGGTTCGGCGGTGGAACGGGTGTAAGGGGTGAAGGCAAAGGCGGGTGGCAGCCTGCGGGCGGGCAGGCCACCGCCCCCTGTGGGCTCAGGACTTGGCGCGCTCGACGTAGCTGCTGTCCTCGGTGCGGACCACGATGCGCTCGCCTGCTTCAATGAAGGGGGGCACCATGGTCTTGACACCGTTGGACAGGCGGGCGGGCTTGTAGGACGAACTGGCCGTCTGGCCCTTCACCACCGGGTCGGCCTCGACCACCTCGAGCGTTACCTGGGCTGGCAGCACGACGCCAACCGGGTCGCCTTCCACCAGGTTGAGCACCAGGGTCATGTTGTCCTGCAGGAAGGGGGCCTGATCGCCGAGCAGGTCGAGCGGCAGGAGAAGCTGCTCGAAGGTCTCGGGGTCCATGAGCACGATGTTGTCGCCGTCCATGTAGGAGTAGGTGTATTCCTTCTCCTCGGTCATCAGGCGTTCAACGGTATCGGCGGTGCGCCAGCGCTCATTGGTCTTGTTGCCGGTCTTGAGGTCGCGCATTTCCACCTGGATGAATGCGCCGCCCTTGCCTGGCGTGATGATCTGCTGCTTCAGGACCGTCCAGCGACGGCCGTCGTGCTCGATGACCTGCCCGGCACGGATCAGGTTTGCCTGCTGCTTCATGGTGGTCCCTGTATGGTTGTGGGAAGTATGGCGGTTCGGCTTCTAGCGCCCCGCGCGCTCAAGGGCAAGGTTTGGCGCCCTTCTTTTCAGCCCTGTTCGCGCGCAAGGCGGTGCTGCGTGCCATCGGGCGCCAGTGCCACGAGCCTGCCATCGGGCCCGGTGTGCAGGTAATCCGGCCCGATGGGCACCTTGCCATGCCCGCCGGGAATGTCGAGCACGTAAGTGGGCCAGGCGATGCCCGTCACCCGCCCGCGCAGGCTGGCCAGCAGGCGCTGCCCCTCGCGTATGGGCACATGAAAGCGCGCGGTGCCCGGTGCCGGGTCAAGCTGGTGCAGGTAATAGGGGCGGATGCGGGCAGCGACCTGCGCGCGCAAAAGCGCCTCGAGCGCCTCGGGCGTGTCATTGACCCCGCGCAGCAGCACGGACTGCCCCAGCACGGGTATGGCGCGCACCTGCACGCGGCGGATGGCGGCGCGGGCGGCGGGTGTCAGTTCGCGGGCATGGTTTATGTGCGCCACCAGCCACATCGAGCGCGTGGTCTCGAGTGCTGCCGCCATCTCCTCATCCAGCCGTTCAGGATCGGCCACCGGCACGCGGGAATGGATGCGGATGGTGTGGATATGCGCCATCTCCTCAAGCGCCTGCATGATCGCGCGCATGCGACGGGCCGAGAGCATGAGCGGGTCGCCGCCGGTCATCACGACTTCATGAATGTCGGGGTGCGTGCGCAGCCAGTCGAGGGCTGTCTCAAGGGCGGCCTCATCCAGCACGCCGCCGCCAGGGCCGACATGCTCGCGGCGGAAGCAGAAGCGGCAGTAAAGCGGGCAGACCAGCAGCGGCTTGAGCAGCGCGCGGTCGGCATAGCGGTGCACGATGCCCGGCACGGGGGAGAGCGCGTCATCGCCAATCGGGTCCGGGTTTTCGGTCGGGTCGGCGTGGCATTCCGCCGCATCGGGAATGACCTGGCGGCCGATCGGGTCATCTGGCGTTTCGATCAGGTCGGCAAAGGCGGGGGGAATGGCGGTGGCGTAGTGCTGCGCCACGTTTTCCAGCGCCGGGGCCTGCGCGGGCGTGATCAGCCCTGCCGCAAGCAGGTCGGCCACGCTGCGCAGCGTGGCCGACCTGCTT
>NZ_JABJWC010000093.1 GCF_013155395.1 Komagataeibacter melomenusus
TCAAGCGGGCAAGCCGCTCTTCAACGTCAAAAAATCCCGTCTGCTTCATGATCCATACTCCAATCAACGCAAGGAAAATGGAATCACAGAGCAGACCTCAATACCAGAGGGTTTTTCGAACCCTCCAGATCAGTGCACGGAGCGCATAATCGGTCTGCAAATTAAGTTTCATACCTACAGCATGCATCTACTTGACAGATTTTCCAAGATGTCTGACACAAAAGGTGTATGGACTATGAACCTTAAAGGATCGAATCACAATGTCCGCCCCACTCGACGAAAAAACACGCGCTCTCGTTGTTGCGACAGTTCCAGCTCTCAAAGCGCACGGTCTTGCGATTACGGAAGAAATGTACAAGCGTCTTCTGTCGCACCCCGAAATTCGAGATCTCTTTAATCTCTCCCATCAGCGGGATCTGGAGCAGCCCAAAGCACTGGCGCTGGCTGTTCTCGCGTATGCCGAGCATATCAATGATCTTGGAAAGCTGGGCGGCATGGTCGAGCGCATTGCCGAAAAGCATGTTGGCCTGAACATTTTGCCTGAGCATTATCCTTTCGTTGCAGACGCGTTGATCGGTGCTATCAAGCACGTTCTCGGCGATGCGGCGACTCCGGAAATTATTGATGCATGGGGTAAAGCTTACTGGTTTCTGGCAGATGTCCTGATCGGTCGAGAAAAACAGATCTATGACGAGCACGAACATGCTCCTGGAGGCTGGAAGGGGTGGCGTGAATTCACGGTCCGAGCACGGCACAAAGAAACGCCTTTCATTACTTCGTTTGATCTGGTTCCAGTCGATGGAAAGCCGCTTTTTCATCATAAGGCCGGCCAATATCTGAGCTTCAAACTTGATATTCCGGGTCACGGGTCACAACGACGTAATTACAGTATTTCTTCAGCACCTGGGGCCGACCATTACCGTATTACCGTCAAGCGTCATGATCAGGGGGTAGTCTCAACGTGGCTTCACGACAGTGTGCAGGTCGGTGACATTCTTCAGGCCGCTAATCCAGCGGGTGATTTTTTTCTGGATGAAGCCAGTCATGCCCCGGTCGTTCTTCTGGCGGCAGGCGTTGGTCTCACGCCGCTGATCTCTATGATTGAAGATCTTGTCGCAACACATTCTGGTCGTAAAATACATTATGTTCTGGGAGCCGACACAGTTGATCTGGCAGCGTTTGTGCCTTTTGTGACGTCTCTGGCGACTGCAGGAAAACTGACAGCTGAGTTCTTTTTTGCAAAGGGCAATGTTCCTGCGGGAAACCTTCCAGGACAGCCTGTTGCGCAATCCAATGTTGCTTCATCAGGATGGCTGCATAGAACACTCAGTCATTTGACAGGTAGCAAGGGAACAATACCAGAAGCTGTCTCTTCTGCGGGTATTACGGTTCATTCAGGTCATATTACACAAGATTGGCTGCGCAAAAACCTTGATCACGCAGCGACCTATTACATCTGTGGCCCGGATTCTTTCATGCGCGACATGATTGAAACTTTGCGTAACGAGCAGTTGTCAGGCTCTCAGATCCGCTATGAGATTTTTGGCTCCGCATCTGATCCGGCTCTGGTGATCTGAAACCTGTCAGACGACCTTCTCAGAAAGGAGGAGGTCGTCCGGTCGCTTTTTTTCTGTTTTCTTAAAGTTTTAGCCAGAAAGTCCGTTCAGGATGTCCAAGACGTCATTAGTCAATCGTCCTGACAGGGATCCTGTCAGCACTGTCCTGAAGTGGGTTTTACTTGTTGTCGGGTTTGCTACCGCGATGCTGCTGTTCTGGACAACACTCAGGACATATCAGGGTGCTCCACCTCAGCCTCAGAGATTTGTTTCCCGGTCCGGGGATGTCATCATGACTGCAGATGACATTATCGCTGGTAAAGGCGGGTTCCAGAAAGCAGACCTGATGGATTATGGCAGTCTGTATGGTATGGGCTCGTATTATGGAGAAGATTACACAGCATCCTTACTAAAAAATATTGCGCTTTCAACACGGGAAAATTATGCACACGATGTCGGAGAGAGGACCTTTTCCCATCTGTCTCCGGAAAAGCAGACGGTTGCGACAACCCATATGCGTGAGGATCTTCGTGGCATCGATCTGACACAAGACACGGTTGTGTTACCCGATGCCGTATCCCACGCTTTTGTAAAAATACGTGATGAAACAGCGGCGTCGTTTCTTAGGACAGACCGCTCTTCCGGCTGGAATGCGACACAGGCTCTCACGCCAGCGCTTGCGTTAAAAACAGCCGATTTTCTCATGTATTCAGCTTTGACGACTGTGGCGCATCGCCCTGGCGAGACCTATTCATGGACGGAGAACTGGCCGTATGAACCGTTGGTTGGGAATACACCAACGGGGACCACATTTATATGGACGTGGGCGAGTTTTGGCTTTGTTTTTCTCGCATTTGGTGTCGTTCTGTTTATCTATGAATACTGGCTTGATGATGCTGATACTAGGGCCTGTTAGGGCTTGATCCAGTCTGCTGCGGCAGCGATGTGGATGACCGCGAGGAACGACGTTGCTGTTTTTTCATATCTGGTTGCGACAGCGCGCCACTCCTTGAGGCGAGCCCAGAG
>NZ_JABJWC010000094.1 GCF_013155395.1 Komagataeibacter melomenusus
CCTCGGGCGAACCTCCTCAATCAGAGGTTCCCAGATCGCCCATGTCTCGTCCGTAAAGGTGCCTGTTCTGTCTCCTTCTTCCATCCCTACAATATGGGAAGAAATTCAAGATCTAACAGGCCCTAGTTTACGCGAGTGTATTCTGGTTCCTGCACGTCCATTAACATCGAGTCAGAGAAAAATATGGAAATATTTTCTGCTGGTTTCGGCCTTGATACTTATACAAATACTTGTTGGCTCGATCATGGCTCACATGTATTACGACCGGTCTAGCTTTTATGGTTTTGATGTCAATCGTTACATCCCGTTCAGTTTTATGCGTGATGTACATATTCAGGCACCTATAGTCTGGATTGGCCTGTCGTGGATTGGAGCTGCCCTGTTCCTTTCCCCGGTCATCGCCGGAGGCGAAGAAGCACGAGGTCAGGGATGGCTTGTCGATGCTCTATTCTGGGTTACGGCATTTGTTGTGGTTGGCGGTCTCGTCGGAGACTATCTCGGTATTATGGGAGCGATAGATACAAACTGGTTTTGGTTCGGCAATCAGGGGCTCTCTTACATCCAACTTGGTCGGTTCTGGCAGATTGGTTTCTTTGCAGGTTTAATCGTGTGGAGTGCGCTTGTCATGCGCGCTCTCTGGCCAACAGTGCCTGGCTGGATAGATGCTGCTCGTGATTTCTGGACAGGTCGTATCCGGCTTGAACACCTGATCTGGGCCTCAACAGTAAATATTGCCCTGTTGTACGTCTGTGGAATGGTGCCTCTGACAGGAATCGAGAAATCTTTTACACTGGCTGATTTCTGGAGGTGGTGGGTCGTTCATCTGTGGGTTGAGCAATCGTTTGAGTTTTTTGCTGCAACCATGACGGCATGGACTCTTATGGCAACGGGGCTGGTGTCACGAAAGCTGGCCGAGCGCGGAATGTATTTTGAAGTCATTCTCGTCTTTCTTGGTGGAGTGATTGGTACTGGACACCATTTATATTGGGCAGGAGAGCCCAGTATCTGGATCCCATTTGGAACAATGTTTTCGTTTATTGAGGTGCTTCCACTGGTTCTGCTCATCATGGAGGGTATTCATCATTATCGCCTGATCAATGCTCACGGAGATTTCCAGTATCGCGTTGGCTATATGTACATTATTGGCGCTGCTTTCTGGAATTTTGTTGGTGCGGGCGTTTATGGAGGAGGTATCCTGAATGCGCCATTGGTCAACTATTATGAACATGGTACATTTTTAACGTTAAATCATGCACATGCATCTTTGTTTGACTCCTTTGGTGAACTGGCAATTGGTCTGATTTACTTCTGTCTGCGCTATATCCATGCCGGTGAGAAAACGTTTTCTGAGCGACCAGGGATCTTGGCATTCTGGCTATACAATGCAGGTCTCATTCTCTGGACTGTTCTGAATTTCTTCCCCGTTGGCTGGTCGCAGCTCCTGGCTGTTTACGAGCATGGTTACGCTTATGCACGGAGTGCTGCATTCTATGATACGACATTGTTCTGGCAATGGATGCGCCTGCCTGGTGATGTTGTCTTTGCAGGTGGTGCTTTGGTCATGAGTGGTGATTTTATCATCAAATTGTATCCGCTTTACCCGCTATGGACACAAAGACTTTTTAGGAGTGTGTCTCTGGACACCAAAAAGGATTAGTCTGTCATGAAATCTCGACACGACGTTCGGATAAAACGAGTTTACGATCTGCCTTCGGAAATAGATGGCGTTCGTGTTCTTGTGGATCGATTGTGGCCTCGAGGGTTGCACAAATCAGATGTTAAAATGGATTATTGGTTAAAGAATGCTGCTCCAAGCTCCGATCTTCGACACTGGTTTGATCATGACCCGGCTCACTGGGATGAATTCAAACTCAGGTATCGTCATGAGCTTTCTGAAGGAAATTCCGACATCAAAAAACTTGAGAACCTTATGAAAAAAGGGAGGATCACTCTTCTTTATGCTGCGCATGATCCGCTTCATAATCACGCTCTTGTTCTCCAGAAATTTCTGGATGAGCAGGACATATAGGTATTGACGCTAACGTATAAAAAGTATTCATCCGTAATCACGTTTTTAGGAATTATGTTCCATGCCGAATTTAAGTTTTTCTGAAACAGATCAAAAGAATTCTCCCATTATTTGTGACGATGCGATTGTCCGGGTCCATCGCTCAGGCATCATCGAGTTGTGGGATGACAACGCAGTTCAGATGTTTGGTTTTGCGGCGGAGGAAGCTATTGGGAAGTCACTTGATCTGATTATACCGGAAAAATTACGTGAACGGCACTGGAAAGGTAGAGGTGGTCCCCATTTTTCGGACAGGGCAATAAGCTATAATCCGACCTGAGAGAGAACGGGTTTTATGGGCAAGGTTACGCGCAAGAGGTATGCGGCGGAGTTCAAATCACGGGTTGCCCTGGAA
>NZ_JABJWC010000095.1 GCF_013155395.1 Komagataeibacter melomenusus
CCATCTGGTCCGGCGTTAACCCCGGACCAGATGGCCAACAGCAACGCCGTCAGAATGGCGGCATAACAACAACCGGGTATAGCTTATTCAAACCCAAAAACTGTCCGAACAGACGGGTCCACCTCTGGTTGGTCTTATGTCGTGGAGCAGGGAGTAACAGGTTTTAATTCAGATCGTACACTCACCGTGCCGGCTTTAAGACGGAATGGTTCGCAGATTGTTGTTGTATTCAATATGGATATCATAAGAAACCATAGTGGAAATATCGATGCGATAAAGGTTGTTTTTCGTGATATCAGGAAGCAGCCATGAAACCGTATCGTATTACGTCGGAGTTCAATGCGATAACTCTTCCCGCAGGTCTGCGTCAGCGTCATGCCACGAAGGCTGGCGTATGGGCAGTTATCCGTATTCTGGAAGGAACTGCGACGCTCGTGTACGTTGACACTGGAGAAGTCAGGCATCTGACACCTTGTGAACCAGGCCTTATCAAACCGGAGCAGACGCATTACCTAAAATTATCTGGTTTGGTCCGGCTAAAACTGGAGTTTTACGATTCTGATCCAGTTCATTCTTTGTGAAGTATATGAACACTTACATCTGTAGCTGTAGGGCCGACCCTTTGTGAAATGCTATATGCCCAGTTTTCTGGCTGACAATCTCGTATTGAGGTTCCTGGCCTGACGCATGATGATGATACCCATTGACGAGAAATGGTGATGTGTGAATTTTCGTAATTTTACCTGTGACATAACCGGCTTCAGAGTTCCATGAAACAATGTCGCCAATTCTGAAGGTTTGTGAAGACATGGTAATTTTCCTTATGCAGCCGAAGACACTGTAAAATGACCAAGGTTAAATGTAAGACGATTTATACGATTGGTCACTCTACGCATTCCCTTGACGAGTTTATAACACTTATTTGTCATTATCATATTACATTCGTGGCGGATGTTCGTGCGTTTCCGTATTCCAGGCGTAATCGGGATTACAATGGTAATGTCCTGTCTGAAGCGCTTGGGAAAGTAAACGTTATTTATCGTCATTTTCCGGAGTTAGGCGGGAGACGTCCGCGGTCTAGAACCGTTGCACCTACGATTAATGCATTCTGGCGTGTGCAAAGTTTTCATAATTATGCCGACTATGCTTTAAGCGATGAATTTCAGAAAGGTCTAGCAACTTTAATCGAAGCGAGCCGATATGAAACGGTTGTTTTAATGTGCGCAGAGGTTCTTTGGTGGCGGTGTCATCGGCGCATTATTTCAGATTATCTTCTTTCTAAAGGTTTGACGGTGATCCATATCCTGTCGTTGACGAACACGCAGGAAGGCGTTCTTACGTCTGGTGCTGTTGTCGAACCAACAGGTTGTTTAACGTATCCTCTTCCAGAGTCCGTATGTGTCCAAAATGATGAGAAGTCATAATAAAAATCAGAATATTCCATCGGAACCTGAAGAAATGTTCAGCGCTCTGAGACTCTTTGATGGTGTTTCAAAGCGTGAAAAACGCGTTCTTTTGTCATCTGTGAAAAAAACGATGTGGAGGGATCGAAGAACCCCTGATTGATGTGCTTGGCCGGTAATTTCTGGGTTTTGGCGATTTGATTGACGGTTTTTGCGATGGCCTCCGGTCTGCGTTTTGAGCAGATTGGGAGTTGTCCTCCGCTGGATGGCTATGCGCTCGCGTTCAATCTTTCGAGGAAGAGGAAGCGGCGCATATTGTAGACGATATTGGCGAGCCCGATCCTCATGGTGGCTCGGCTGATACCGACAGTCCGGACAAACAGCCCCGTCTGTGACTTCTGATCGGCAAAGACATGCTCGACACGCGACCGGATAATGGATTTTCCTGCATTCGATTTCTGGATATGCCGGGGCATAGGCTTGAGATGCGGCTTTTTGCGATGAACCTTGGAGACAAAGCCCTGCTTTTCCATGAAGTCTTCATTGGCTTTTGAGCGGTAGGCCGTGTCAGCCCAGACACTTGAGGCTGTATTGGTTTTATCCAGCAGCCCCTCTCTCAATCGCGCGCCATCACTGGCGGCGGCATGCGTTGTTTTCCATTTCCGGATGAACCGGTATTTTCGATCGATGGAAACATGCGATTTATAGCCAAAGAACGGGATGGCGAGATCGCTGGAGGGCATGGTTCCATCATCCTGCCGCTTCGCCTTCGTGAACTTCAGTGTCCATCGCGCATGACGATCCTTGTGCGACAGCTTTGCGGGTTTGTCCTGCCAGTCTTCAGGAATACGTCCTTCCCGAAGATCGGCTTTCTCTGCATTGGTGTTCCGCTGCTTCGGAGCCGCTACCAGCGTGG
>NZ_JABJWC010000096.1 GCF_013155395.1 Komagataeibacter melomenusus
GACGACAAATATGCGTTTCGACGATGTTCGTACGAACCGGGAAATCCATATGCCAGACATCCTTCAGCAACATTTGCCGGGAAAGCACCGTGCCTGCATTCCTCATGAAATATTCCAGAAGTTTTAGTTCCTGAGGCTGCAGAAGAACCTTTTCGCCATTCCGTGTCACTGCAAGCGTCAGCAGATTGAGTTCAACGTCAGCCACATTCATTATTGTTGTATGCTGGAAGGAAGATGATCGACGAAGCAGTACCTGCACGCGCGCGACCAACTCGCGTAATGCAAATGGCTTGATCATGTAATCATCCGCACCATGCCGCAGACCGGCGACACGGCTTGGCACGCCATCCATCGTCGTCAGGAACAGGACTGGCGTCATGATGGCATAAGAGCGCATGCGCATGAGAATTGTCAGTCCATCCAGACCAGGCAGCATGCGATCCAGAATGACGATATCCCACGTTTGCGACAGGGCATGCTGCGATCCATCGGTCCCGTTAGCGACACAAACTACGTCAATTCCGCTTTCCTCCAGTCCCTGCCGCACGTAATCCGTAGTTGCGTGGTCATCTTCAACCAAAAGCAGGCGGGGGCGTGTTACCAGCGTCATGAAGCAGGCCAATCAACAAATTTAATGTCCCGCCCAGCGAGACTGAGTTCTTGATCAGGTTATCAGAATCATTGTTACATGACACCATCCATGACGATGGATAGACAATTATTGGCATTTTTTAATGTATCGACCATGTCTCCAAATTGAATACAGAATAAATAATATCAATATTTCATGTGATACATATCATAAATGTGGATGTATATGTATTATATTTTATACGGTATTAAAACAAATACTACGTACGCGCAGGCATATAAAAAATAAAAGACGGTAAGTTCTCTCCGGACAGGACAAGGCAAAGGGGTTAACGCGGAAAGACCATTGAGGGTAAAGTCAGGCCACAGGGCTGGAGCCTATGCCAACCGGACCTGTCATGATCGGGGACGGGTGGATCTTGTCCGGTCATCCATATCCTGAGAGGATGTCGCTACATGATAAATATGTCCAATGATGTCGTGGAATAGGATATCCCGACGCCGAAATGTGGAGACACGACGTATCATCGCCACGACGTCGTTTCGTATCGTCACGTTGTTCGCCGGTCTTTTTATATTGGGCGGCATGGTCATGACTATAACGTCAGGCCTTTACAGCCAGTCAACCATGCGCCAGCAGATCCGCCGGGAAGTGGAGAACGAGAGCCATGAGACATTTGCAGATGCTGGTGTTGCGGATGTCCGTCATCTCCTGCCAGTTGTGCAAGGACTGATCGAACATGAACCCGGTTTCCATTATTTGCTTCAGGACTCCGGACAGGTCATTGTCGCAGGCAACATGCTGCATCTGCGACCAGTGCCGGGCGAACGCTGGCTGGCATGGTCCCATCGCCTGCCGAAAGAAATCAACCAGGATATCGTTTATGGAATAGGTTATCGCCTTGATGACGGCGGCTATTACTTCGTGGGCATGGATGCCTCGCCCCTGACGCATCTCCAACGCGCATTATGGACAACGATCCTGTGGGGCATTGCAGGATTTGGTCTGATAGGGGTAGCGGGCGGCCTTTTCCTGAGCAACCTGATCCTGAAATGGATCGAGACGATAAGCAGGACGGCACGGAGCATCATGCAGGGCGATATGTCTCGCCGCATCCCGCTACGTGGCACGGATGATGAGCTTGATCATCTCTCGGAGAGCCTCAATGCGATGCTCGACCAGAATGAATACCTGATTGCAAGTCTGAAACAGGTCTCCAATGACATCGCGCACGACATGCGCCGCCCGCTGGCGCGTATGCGCCAGAATCTTGAGCGCGCCATTGGGGCACATGGACCTTCCGATACCATGCATGAGCAGGTCGAGTGTGCAATCGAGGATCTGGATGCCGCATTGGAAATATTTTCCTCGCTGCTCAAGCTGGCGCAACTTGAGTCCGGGGCATGGAACAACGAAATGGAACCCCTCGATCCCGCACGACTTCTGGAATCAGTTCTAGGGCCTGTTAGATCTTGAATTTCTTCCCATATTGTAGGGATGGAAGAAGGAGACAGAACAGGCACCTTTACGGACGAGACATGGGCGATCTGGGAACCTCTGATTGAGGAGGTTCGCCCGAGG
>NZ_JABJWC010000097.1 GCF_013155395.1 Komagataeibacter melomenusus
TGTGTCATTCGCCTCTCCAAGGGACTGCCAGGATCACTTCGCCCATTTGCGGCACGTTTCCCTCTCGGTTTTGCCGCTTTATGTGGTCTGCTTCTGGCCCTGATCGGCCTAGTCTCTGACGGGGCGAGCTATGGTACGGGCTATCTCCAGGCGCGAGGAATCATAGACGGCACCCTCCATTATCCAGCCTCCTTCTTTTTCCTGAAATACCTCTCCATACTAATCACCTTTTGTTCTGGCATACCTGGCGGCATGTTTGCACCGTCCCTAGCTATCGGTGCTGGCATGGGCGGGTGGATCGGACAGTTCCTACCCCACACCTCTCCAGGTGCTGTAGTTCTGCTTGGGATGGCGGCATATTTCTGTGGCGTTGCCCAATCTCCGCTCACAGCGACGATCATCGTGATGGAGATATGCGATAACCAGCAGGTCACGCTGGCGCTTCTGGCAACCGCATTTCTGGCGTTCGGAGTGTCGCGAATGATCTGTCCCCATCCACTATATTCCGTCCTTGCTACAGGTTTCATGGAAAAGACCGAGCAGAAGGAGATTCAGAAAAAAACTGCTCCGAGCCCGGAAACGGGTCCCTCATGAACAGCGACCCGGATCGCAGATGTCGCATTCGAAGCCGGGGAACCTCAGTCAACGAAAGAAGACGCCGTGCTACAGCAGGTGCCAGATAGAACACCGCACTCAGAACGAACCGACAGTTCCTGCAGTCTGGTTTTCCTCGCGTCAGCGTCAATCCTGATCGGTATCGCAACCGGTACGATCTGCGGAACCTTTCGCCTGTTTCTGGAGTGGCTGGAATTCACGCGAACGGAGATGGCCCCTCGGTTTCTGCATGGTTCGCCGTGGGGAGGCTTCTTTCTGGTCGTCGGCGTTGCCCTGGCAGCTCTGACAGCTGTAGAAATGGTACGCCGCCTTGCACCGCTGGCGGCAGGCAGCGGCATTCCTCATGTCGAAGCCGTGCTATCGGGCATTACCGGCCCGGCGTCATGGCCACTCATCCCGGTCAAATTCGTCGGCGGTCTACTGGCGATTGGGAGTGGTCTGGCCCTGGGACGCGAAGGGCCTAGCGTACAGATGGGAGCCGCAGTAGCCGATGCGATCGCACGACGGCTCTCACTGGGACGTGCAGACTGCCGTGCCCTTCTTGCCGCTGGCGCGGGAGCAGGTCTTGCAACGGCCTTCAATGCGCCAGCCGCAGGTGCTGTTTTTGTCCTGGAAGAACTGGTGGGGCAATTTGAGGCGAGAATGGTCTGCGCAGCGCTCGGAGCGTCCATCTCAGCCATTATGTTCAGTCGTGGCATTCTAGGGCCTGTTAGGGCTTGATCCAGTCTGCTGCGGCAGCGATGTGGATGACCGCGAGGAACGACGTTGCTGTTTTTTCATATCTGGTTGCGACAGCGCGCCACTCCTTGAGGCGAGCCCAGAGGT
>NZ_JABJWC010000098.1 GCF_013155395.1 Komagataeibacter melomenusus
CGAGCGCCTCCAGCGGGCACAGGCCGAACCCTTCGGTTACGGACGGATAGGCCAGCACATCCGCCTGCCGGTAGAAGGCGGGCATGTCCTCATCCGCAACCGGCCCGGTGATGGTGACATGATCGGCCGCACCGCTTTCGCGCAGACGCGCCATGAACCGGGTGCGGTAGGCAGAATGATCCAGCAGCGAGGCCCCGCCAGCCACAACCAGATGCACATCAGGCCGTTCGCGGCGCAGGGCCACAAACGCTTCCATCAGGTGCAGCGTGTTCTTGCGCCGCTCGATCCCGCCCACGGACAGGATCAGGTGACGGTCGGCAGGCAGATGATACCGCGCCCGCAACGTGGCATCGTGCGCGGTTGGGACGTGCGAAAAGCGCACGGGATCAACCCCGTTGCCCACGACCGGGGCTTTACGGCCATGGTCGTTGCGCAGGACATCTTCCCACATTGTGCTGACGGTAAACAGTTCGGCCGCCGCCCTGATCCCCCGTTCCTGCCGCGCGGCAAGGACCGGGTGCGTGAAATGGTCAAGATGGTGGACCGTGCGGGCAAAGCCCGGTATCCGTCCCTCTTCCACCAGTTCGGCCAGTGCATTGGCGCTGATCGGGTCCTGCGCGTGCAGCACGTCAAAATGCTGCCCACGCAGGGCGTCCCTGATCTCGCCAATACGGCGTTCCACCAGCGTTGGCAGGTCGGTCTCGGGCACGGCCGGGATGCAGTTTGTGGCGCAGCGGGGCGTACGGAAAAAACCGGCCCCGGTTACATCCGGCGCGATCAGCGTGGCGTCGTGGCCTGCGTCGCACAGGGCTTCGGCCAGCGCCATGCCATGCACCACGCCGCCACGGGGATTGGTCGAATGGGTCAGGATGCCGATGGAGAGGCTCATGGCGCACACCCCATGAGCGGCGTCCGGGCGAGATCCCAGAAGGTTTCCTTCTCGTCCGCCCATGTGACATCCAGCCGCTGCGTGCTGTCGCACCGACCGATGACACAAGCCGCAATGCCCCGTCCATGAAACCGGGCCATGATCGCTTCGGCATCCTCGGGCCGGGCCGTCAGCAGATAGCCATAGCTGGGGAAGGCTGACAGCCAGCGTTCCATTGGTGCATCGTTGGGGCGTGGAATGTCATCGAGCGTGATGGTCATGCCGATACCCGAACATTCGGCCAGCATGAGCGCGGTGCCCAGCAGTCCGGCCATGCTGATATCCTTGGCGGCGCGGCTCAGGCCGTCCTCGGCAATGCCGGGCAAGAGATCGAGATCATCTCGAAGGCGTGCCGCCCCCTCAGTGTGACACAGTGCGGAACTGGCATCCCAGAACGGGTGCGGGTCGTGCCAGCGGCCGCGCAGGTCGATGGCGGCGATCAGGACTTCGCCCGGTCGGGCATCGAAACTGGTCAGCAGATGACGGGCACGGCCAAGGATCGCCACCGACA
>NZ_JABJWC010000099.1 GCF_013155395.1 Komagataeibacter melomenusus
TGGAGGGTTCGAAAAACCTTTGATTGACTTCTCTTGTGCCTGATTTCAGGTTTTTAGCGTGTTGACTGCTGCTTCCCTGGTCTAACTTTTACTCTGGGTTTTGAGCAGAGCGATGGTTTCCTGCTCTGGATTGCTACGCGGCGGCGTTAATCCGCTCCAAGAGGAGAAAGCGGCGCATATTATAGACGATATTGGCCAGCCCGACCCTCATGGTGGCCCGCGTTATGCCTACGGTTCGGACGAACAGCCCCGTCTGTGATTTCTGATCGGCAAAGACATGCTCGACACGCGACCGGATAACGGACTTTCCTGCGTTGGATCTCTGGATATGGCGTGGCATAGGCTTGAGATGCGGCTTTTTCCTGTGAACCTTCGAGACAAAGCCCTGCTTTTCCATGAAGTCCTCATTGGCTTTTGAGCGGTAGGCTGTGTCTGCCCAGACCGTTGAAGCTGTATTGCTTTTATCAAGCAGGCCCTCCCTCAATCGCGCGCCATCACTGGCGGCGGCATCTGTCGTCTTCCATTTGCGGATCAGCCGAAATTTCCGGTCGATGGAGATGTGCGATTTATAGCCAAAGAACGGGATGGCCAGATCTGTTGCAGGGATACTCCCGTCCTCCTGTCGCTTCGCTTTCGTGAACTTCAGGGTCCAGCGCGCATGCCTGTCCTTGTGGGACAGCTTTGACGGCTTGTCCTGCCAGTCCTGAGGGATCCGTCCTTCACGCAGATCCGCCTTCTCCGCATTGGTATTGCGCTGCTTCGGAGCCGCTACCAGCGTGGCATCCAGGATCTGGCCTGACATCGGCAGATAACCAGCGTTACGCAGGGTTGCGTCAAAGCGATTGAACAGACCACCAATCGCACCAGCCTGGGTCAGACGCTCTCGAAACAGCCATACCGTTCTGGCATCAGGTACACGGTCCGACAGCCCCAGACCTAAAAAGCGCATGAAGGAGAGACGGTCGTTGATCAGGTATTCCGTCCGTTCATCGGACAGATTGTTGAGTGTCTGGATCACCAGGATCTTGAACATCAGCACCGGATCAAACGGTGGACGCCCGCCTTTGCTCCCGTCTGAATAGGCCAGTGCTTTGTCCAGTTCCGGGCGGAACACCTCAAAATCCACAGTCCGGGAAAACGCTTCGAGCTGGTCGCCAAGACCGCTTAACCGAGCAAGTCGCTCTTCAACGTCAAAAAATCCCGCCTGTTTCATAGCGCCATTCCTCCAACCAGAACCAGAAAAATGGAATCACAGCGTAGGCCTCAATACCAAGAGGTTTTTAGAACCCTCCA
>NZ_JABJWC010000009.1 GCF_013155395.1 Komagataeibacter melomenusus
TCGTCTCGACAGACGCCCGTTCGATAAAGCCCTGTTCAAGGCGCGCCATCTCATCGAGAACTTCTTCTGCAAGCTCAAGGAGTTCAAGCGTATCGCCACGCGGAGCGACAAGACAGACAGATCATTCGCAGCGATGATTTATCTCTCCGCTGCAATCATCAATTCACGATAATTCCCAACAGGCCCTGAAAAAAGCTTCACCAAAAACTTTTCCCTGCCCTGCGGGGCTTTCAGGCCTCTTCCTCATCATCGCCCCGGCGGGGGTCGAAGGCACGCCAATCACGCTCCATGGGGGTGGCTGCATGGGCTGCGAAATCATCAAGTTCATTGGCCGAGCGCCAGCCCTGCTCGCCTGCTTCCAGCACCTCCGCGTCCTCGCCAAAGGCGAACCAGGCCTTGAGGATGTCGGCTGCCGAAAGCCCGGCCATGCGGCAGCGCTCGATGCTGTCGCGCACATAGGCGCGGGCAAAGGCATTGGCCTGGATCAGGTCGGGGAAGCCGCCCACCTCCTCGACGATATTGTCCTCGGCGCCACCTGACAGGTCGATGATGCGCACGCGCCAGCCGCCCTCGGGGGCAAAGATGTTTTCTGACAAGATGAAGCCTTTCGTTATTCCGGGTCGTGTGGCGTGCGGCGCAGCAGGAACTCGCGCCCCGCCTTGACCCGTGGCACGTCGTCATACGCCACGATATCCGCCGTGGCATAGGTCTCGGACCAGCGATCAGGGATGAACGAGCCCGTGCCGATCACATCCACCGGGGCATGGGCATCGGCCATGCTCAGGCATTTCTCCACGCTGAACCCCGATGAGGCGATGATGCGTACATGCGCGAAACCCGCCTCGTCCAGCACCTCGCGCATGCGCCAGATGGCGGCAGCCGAGACCCCGGTGCCCACAAGGTGGCTGAGTTCCTTGTCCGAGCGGTAGCGCCGGATGGTGCCCGGCGTGTGGCGCTCGAGCACGTCATAGGAAGCCTGCGGGTCCAGCCCTTCAAGAAAGCGGCCGCCATGCGTGTCGAGCCGCACGGCCAGCCGCCCCTGTGCCGCAAGTTCGGGGAAGTGCCGGCATACCTCCAGCGCATCCGTCACCTCGCGGCCAAAATAGTCAACCAGCACCACCAGGTCCATGGCGGGATAGACCTCATGGAACATCTCGGCCGCCCGCAGGGTCGAGCCCGCATAGCCCACCAGCGCATGCGGCATGGTGCCCAGGCCGTGGGTGGTGCCAAAATAATGGGCCGTGGCGTCATTCGCGCCACCAATGAAGCCATGCGCCCCTTCCTTCTGGGCGGCATGGCTGCCAACGGAGGCGGCATAGGCCATCTGCTCCTGCATGCCAAAGCCCGCGCAATGGCGGGCCTCCATGGCCAGAAAGCGCACATGGGGCAGCGCCATGGCCATCTGGTAGGCATTATGGGCCGCGACACAGGCCGGGCCGAGGCGCTGGAGCAGCAGTGTCTCGAGCGGGGCAAGGGCTGCAAACGAGCCGGTTACGTAGGCCAGCGGCTCACCCGCCCCCACCCATGTGCCCTCGGGGTAGAGAAGCGTGGTGTCAATGGTGATGCCGCGCGCACTACCAACTGCGCGCAGCCACTCGGTCATGAGCCGGGGGGCGGAAATGACCGGGCGGCGCAGGAAGACGGCATAGGTCACCTTCCTGTCGCCAAAATGCTCCACAATGGCGCGCGTGCGGTTGAAATACGCATCCGTGCGGGCTGCGATCATGTCATCCGCAGCACTGGCAAGCCTGTCACGGCCTGCCGGTTCACCCTGGGTCATGTCCCCTCCCTTCCCGCTCCGGGGCGGCGGGGTCAGCGTGCCCCGCCAGCCATCCGGTGCATCCGCGTTTTCAGTTCCTCGGCCAGACGGAATGCCATCTCCAGCGACTGTTCCGCATTCAGGCGCGGATCGCAAAAGGTTTCATACCGCTCGCCCAGATCATCTTCCGTCAGGCGGTGGGCGCCACCGATGCATTCGGTCACGTTCTGGCCCGTCATTTCAAAATGCACGCCGCCGGGGCTGGCGCCCGCGGCCTCGAACACATCAAAGAAGCCGTGGATCTCGGAGAGGATGGCATCGAACGAACGCGTCTTCACACCCGTCGAGGTCGAACTGGTATTGCCGTGCATGGGGTCGCACAGCCACGTGACCGTGCGGCCGGTGGCCATCACCTTGTCGAGCAGCGGCGGCAGGTGGTCGCGCACCTTGCCCGCCCCCATGCGCGAGATGAGCGAGATGCGCCCGGCTTCATCCCCGGGGTTGAGAATGTCGAGCAGCTGCTCGAGGTCCTCGATGGTGGTGGAGGGGCCGACCTTGATGCCGATGGGGTTGCGCACCCCGCGCAGGAACTCGACATGCGCGCCATCGGGCTGGCGGGTGCGATCACCGATCCACACGAAATGGGCCGAGCAGTCATACCATTCGCCCGATGTCGAATCGATGCGGGTCAGCGCCTGCTCGTAAGGCAGCAGCAGGGCCTCGTGCGAGGTATAGAACTCGGTCTCGTCGATCTGGGGCGTGGTGGTGGCATTCAGGCCGCAGGCCGCCATGAAGTCCAGCGTCTCGCCGATGCGACCGGCGAGTTCGCCATAACGCTGGGCCAGCGGCGAGCGCTCGACGAAGCCGAGGTTCCAGCGATGCACCTCATGGAGGTTGGCATAGCCGCCGCTGGCGAAGGCGCGCAGCAGGTTCATGGTGCCGACCGACTGGAAGTAGCCGGTTTCCATGCGCCTGGGGTCGGGAATGCGCGCGGCCTCGGTGAAGTCGGAGCCGTTGATGATGTCACCGCGATAGGACGGCAGGGTCACGCCATCCTTGGTTTCGGTATCCGATGAGCGCGGCTTGGCGTACTGGCCTGCCATGCGCCCGATCTTGATCACCGGCACCTTGGCGCCAAAGGTCAGCACCACCGCCATCTGCAGCAGCACGCGAAAGGTGTCGCGCACGATATCGGCGGTGAATTCGCTGAAGCTCTCGGCACACGCGCCACCCTGCAGCACGAAGGCCTGCCCCGTGGCGGCCTTGGCCAGGTGGGCGCGCAGGCGGCGGGCCTCGCCTGCGAAGACCAGCGGCGGGTAGCGGCGCAGGCGGGCCTCCACGTCGCCCAGGGCTGTCTCGTCGGGGTATCGCGGCATCTGCCGCGCGGGAAACGACCGCCAGCTCTCCGGCGTCCAGGCCTGCCGGGAAGAACTGTTGTGGCTGTGCGTCGCACTCATGGGTCGGATCCTAATTCCTCTTGATACAAGACACTCCTTTCCGCCCACGGGCGGAAGGGCCGCCTTTATGTCGAAAAAACCACCATATGGCAAAGCCTGTTCGCGGCGCTTTGTGATAGCAGGGACGGGACAGGCGCCATAAATGTTGCATGGCGGCCACAACTCAGGTGGCGCGCGCCCTCGTGGGGTCGTATTGCGCGGCGGGGGCACCCATATGTAAAAGAGGTATGGTTGGCCTGCCACGTCACCGCTTCCCTTAGCAAAAAAGCCTTGGCATGCTGCCCTCTCAGGTAAAAGGATTACGGATCATGGCCACCTCACGTGGGAAACTCATAACCGCCCTCTCGGCCGGGCTGTGCCTGTTGAGCGTGACGGCCATGGCCGCCCCGGCCAGCCAGGACGACGCAAACAGCCAGGATGAAGACCGGATGACCGTTCACGGCCAGCGCGGCCACCTGCCGCCCGGCTATGAGGAAGCGCCGTCGATGGAACTCAACCACGGCCCCGACCCCGACCATCTGGAGCATGTGCATCGTGACTCGGTTACGGGCACGGACCTGTCGCGCTTCGGCACGGCCTACCAGAGCAGCGGCATCAATGGCGATGGCCAGCTTGGCGATTCCACCGGCAATGGCTGGGTGGCCCCGCGCTGACACATTCAGCCGCCAGACATAAAAAAAACCGCTGCCGGGATGACCCGCAGCGGTTTTTTTATTGGGCAGAGCCTGTATTCAGATAAAAGTTTCTGGGAGCCGCCTTTTTCAAAAAGGCGGCATTCCTCCGTAGCTTTTTGAAAAAAGCTTCACCAAAAACTTTTACTGTTTTTTAACTTTTTAACCTGCGCTGCGTGGTGTCACGCGCGTGCGGGTGCGCATGGTCACGAATTCTTCCGCCGCCGTGGGGTGGATGCCGATCGTGCGGTCCCAGTCAGCTTTCTTCAGCCGTGCCGTCACGGCCACGGCCAGCCCCTGCATGATCTCGGGCGCGTCATCGCCCAGCATGTGGGCACCGACCACCACCTGGCTGGCCTGATCGACCACAAGCTTCATCAACGTGCGCTGCTCGCGCCCGCTCAGCGTGTTGCGCATGGGGCGGAAGCGGCTGACATACACATCCACATCCCCTTCCTTCGCGGCCTCCGCCTCGGTCAGGCCAACGCTGGACAGCGTGGGGGTGAAAAACACCGCCTTGGGCGTGGTGGCGTAGCACCATTCGCGCGGCGGGGCCTTGCCAAACAGGCGGTCGGCCAGGTTATGGCCCTCGGCAATGGCGACCGGGGTCAGGTTGAGGCGGTTGGTCACGTCGCCTATGGCGTAGATGCCGGGCACCGTCGTCTCGCTCTTGTCATCAACGATGATGCGCCCGTTCTCCTCCATCGCCACGCCAAGCTGCGTAAGCCCCAGCCCGGTCACCTTGGGGTGGCGGCCGGTGGCGAAGAAGACGCAGTCGGTCTCGATGCGGGTGCCGTTATCAAGGCTGACAACGAAACTGCCATCGGCCTGTTTTTCAATGGCGGTGGGTGAAGCCGCCACGTGCTGGCGGATGCCACGCAGGTCGATCGCATCATGCAGGGCGTGGCGCAGGTCGGCGTCAAAACCACGCAGCGGCAGGTTCTGGCGGTAAACCAGGTCCACCGTCGAGCCAAGCCCGCGGAAGATACCGGCAAACTCCACGCCGATATAGCCCCCCCCCCACCAGGCACACGCGGGCGGGACGCTCTTCAAGGTGGAACGCCTGGTCGGACGAGATGGCATATTCCACGCCCGGCAGTTTGGGCAGGGTGGGCGTGGAACCGACCGCAATGACGATGCGCGCGGCCGTGACACGGCGCGGGGCCTCATGCGGGGCGAGTGGCGAGGGGTCGATGCGCAGGGTGTGCGCGTCCTCGATGGTGGCATGGCCGGTAAACAGGGCCACGCCAGCCTTTTCCAGCATCGTGACATAGATGCCGTTGAGCCGGGCGATCTCGCGGTCCTTGGCAGCGATGAGCGCGGCCCAGTCATTGTGGCCGCGCTGCGTGTTCCAGCCAAAGCCGTGGCTGTCATCCACCCAGTCGCCATAGTCGCTGGCCTGCACCATCAGCTTCTTGGGCACGCAACCCAGATTGACGCAGGTGCCGCCCCAGTGGCGGCTCTCGGCTACGGCAACCCGCGCCCCGTGGCTGGCGGCAATGCGCGCGCAGCGCACGCCGCCGGAGCCCGCGCCAATGACGAACAGATCAAAATCATAACTCATGCCGGTTGTGCATCCTGTCTCGGCCGGACGGGACACAGCACGCCGCATTCCGGCAATGACCCGCCCTGCGCGGGGCGGGGGCTATAAAAAACCCCGGCCATGGCAAATGGCCGGGGGTGTGGGCGGGATCAGCGCTCGGCGAACGCCTTTTCCACCACGTAGGCGCCGGGGTGGGAGTTGTTGCCCTCGTCGAAGCCGCGCTCCTGGAGCAACTTCTCGGTATCGGCCAGCATCTCGGGCGAGCCGCAGATCATCACGCGGTCATGCTCGGGGTCGAGTGCGGGGATGTTGAGATCGGTGAAGATCTTGCCCGTCTCGATCAGCTTGGTGATGCGGTCGGTCACGGCAAACGGCTCACGCGTCACGGCGGGGTAGTAGAGCAGCTTGCCCTTCACGTCCTCGCCGAGGAATTCATGCTCGGGCAGTTCGTGGCGGATGTGGTTGGCATAGGCCAGTTCACCCGAAATGCGCACCGTATGGCTCAGGATCACGTGCTCGTAACGCTCATAGCATTCCGGGTCCTTGATCAGGCTCATGAAGGGCGCAAGCCCCGTGCCGGTGGACAGGAAATACAGGTTGCGGCCCGGGCGCAGGTTATCAAGCAGCAGCGTGCCCACGGGCTTGCGGCCGATCAGTACCTTGTCACCCACCTTGACGTGGCGCAGGCGCGAGGTCAGCGGGCCATCGGGCACGGCGATGGACAGGAATTCGAGGTGGTCCTCGTAATTGGCGCTGGCAATGCTGTAGGCGCGCAGCAACGGCTTGCCCTCGACCTCGATGCCGATCATCGTGAACTGGCCGTTCTCGAAGCGCAGCGCGGGATCACGCGTGGTGGTGAAGCTGAACAGCCGGTCGGTCCAGTGATGCACGGACAGCACGGTCTCGGCATTCAGGTGGCCGTATTCCTTGGTGGGTTCGGCAAGATGGAACACGCCGGACTGCCCCTCAACCGGGGCGAGGCCGGTGAGCATGGTCTCACTGGTTGGCATAATCAACGTATCGGACATCTGGTTATCATTCTCCCGGCTGGATATGACGCAGACACAGGATTTCCTGAAACATGCGCCGCCCACAACGATATGGCTAAGGCGGGCATGTTTAGGCCATCCACAACGTGGATTTCCAGCACAAAACAAACATATCACGCGCCACGGGTGGCTGAACCTGCCGCATAAGGCCCGTTCTACGGCACGCCTGTCACGCAAGGCGCGTACGATGGGGGCTTCTATTCAATGATTTCCCCCACCGATGCAAGCCGGAGTCCATTGTCCCCGCCGCATGGATGACGCACATAGGAAACATGAGTTCAGAATTTTCCGATCGCGACGCGTCCACCGCAGCCCCTGCCGCGCTGGCGCTCGATGCCGCCATCGCCGCCACCGGCCTGCATGTTGAAACCCGCGAGCGCCCCAAGCTCGAGCGCGTGATCGCCCGCAAGCTGGCCCCCGGCACCGAGCGCGTGGATGACGCGACCTTCCGCGCCGCCCTGTGTACCGTGCGCCGCAAGCCGTGGGGCTCGCGCCTGATGGACCTCACCCGCCGGGCAGGGCAGGTGTGGGTTACCCGCGCGGATACCGAGGCTGCGGCAAAAACGGTCGATACCCCCGAGCCGGACGATGCCACCCTGCTCGCGGCGCTGACGCCCGTGCTGCATGAAAAACTGCGCACCCAGGGCGACACGCCACAGCAGGCGGTGGAGAACATCCGCTCCGACCTGTTCGATGGCACGGGGCGCATGCTCTCGCCCGGTGAACTGCGCACCCTGGCGCTGGCGGTGGCCGATGCCTTTGCCCTGGCCGACCCGGCCGCCTTTGCCGCCAGCCTCGATGCGGCGGAAAGCAGTCGCCGCGACCGCGATGCCCGCATAGAGGACACGGCGCGCACCCGCCGGCGCGAGGAAGTCCAGCGCCTGCGCGATTGGGAAAAGAGCCTCGTGCCCTTCAGCGACGTGCCGGGCCTGCTGCGCTGCTCGCAGCGCGAGGCCCTACGCTGGATTGCCGAGAACCGCCTGCCCGTCGCCCGCCGCGTGCCGCAGGCGGGTGGGCAGGAACGCTGGGAGTTCGACCCCTCCGAACTCATGGCCCTGCGCCAGAACCTGCCCGCGTGGCGGCGCGAAGGACCGGAGGGCGACAAACGCGCACCACTGGCCCCCGACCTTGGCAACAAACGCGTGGGCAATGCCGTGATTGCGCAGGTGGCGGCGCTCGACCGCTACGCCGCCCACTTCCGCACCGCGCGCGCGCTCAACCGGCGCATCACGCTGGTTACGGGGCCGACCAACAGCGGCAAGTCGCACACCGCACTCGATGCACTGGCCCGCGCCGAAAGCGGGCTCGCACTCGCGCCGCTGCGGCTGCTGGCCCATGAGTTCCGCGAGTCGCTGACCGCGCGCGGCGTGCCGACCTCGCTCGCCACGGGCGAGGAACGCATCGACGTGCCCGGCAGCCGCCACCTTGCTGCAACAGTCGAGATGTGCCCGCTGAACAACCCGGTCGATGTCGCCATCATCGACGAGGCCCAGATGCTCACCGACCCCGACCGGGGCGCTGCGTGGACGGCGGCCATCATGGGCGCACCCGCGCGTCACCTGTTCATTCTCGGCGCGCCGGACTGCATCCCCATGGTCCGGCGCATTGCCGAACTGTGCGGCGACCCGGTGGATGAAATCCGCCTGGAGCGCAAAAGCCCGCTGGTCGCAGCCGAGCGCGCGGTCAGCCTGCCTGAGTTGCAGAAGCATGATGCGCTGATCGCCTTCTCACGCCGCGAGGTGCTCGACCTGCGCGCGCTGCTGCTGGCCCATGGCAAGCGGGTGGCGGTGGTGTATGGCGCGCTCAGCCCCGAGGTGCGCCGGGCGGAGGCGCAGCGCTTCAATAACGGCGATGCCGATATCCTGATCGCAACCGATGCCATCGGCATGGGGCTGAACCTGACCATCCGCCGCGTGGTGTTTGCGGCCCTGCGCAAATATGACGGCAACCAGACCCGCGACCTCAACCCGCAGGAGGTCAAGCAGATCGGTGGCCGCGCCGGGCGCTTTGGCAAGCATGAACAGGGCGTGGTGGCCGTGCTGGAGGGCGTGGGCAGCCCGTCCTTCATCCGCGCCATGCTGGACGCGCCGCCGCAGCCGATCGAGGACATGCGCCCGCAGGTGCAGCCCGATGCCGACATCGTGCAGGCGGTTGCCGCCGAGATCGGCTCCGACAGCCTGTTCGGCGTGCTGGTGCGCATCCGCCGCGCGGTGCTGCGGCGTGATGACCCCAATTACCGCCTGGCCAATATGGAGCAGGCCTTCGCCATCGCCACCGCCCTTGAAGGTGTGCCGGACCTGACACTGGCCCAGCGCTGGGTCTATGCCATGTGCCCGGTGGATGACCGTGACAACGGCATCCAGCGCCTCGTGCACTGGGCTGCGGACCACGCGGCGGGCAACAGCGTGCCGCCACCGGGCACGGGCCGCCTGCCGCCCGCCGAACGCGCCGAGCGCACGGAGCTTGAACGCGCCGAAAAGCGCCACAAGCGGCTGGTGGCGTGGCGGTGGCTGGCACTCCGCTTCCCCGAAGCCTACGTCAACCGCGAGGATGCGGAGGAAACCACGGCAAGGCTGAATGACTGGATCGAGGACGTGCTGCGCCAGCAGAGCGTGCGCGCGCGGGCCACATCCGCCTCCCCCTTCCGCCCCGACAGCCGCGCCAACCCGCCGGGGCGCAGGAGCGGCAACCGCGATGGCGCTCCCCCCAAAGGCAAGCGCCCCCACCGCAAAAGGCGCTGAACAGAACAGACGTTTTTGGTGAAGCTTTTTTCAAAAAGCTTCGAAAAGAAGCCGCTTTTTTGAAAAAAGGCGGCACCCAAAAACTTCTGATTTTCTTCAGCGGATGATGTCGATCCCGCCCATGTAAGGCCGCAGCACCTCCGGCACGGTGATGGTGCCATCCTCGTTCTGGTAGTTTTCCATCACCGCGATCAGCGTGCGGCCCACGGCAAGGCCGGAACCATTGAGCGTGTGCACGAAGGCGGGCTTGCCATCGGCCGCGCGGTAGCGGGCATTCATGCGCCGGGCCTGGAAGTCGCGCGTGGTGGAGCACGACGAGATCTCGCGCCACGCCTTCTGGCCGGGCAGCCAGGCCTCGAGGTCGAAGGTCTTGGCCGCGCCAAAGCCGGTATCCCCCGCGCACAGCAGCAGGCGGCGATAGGGGATGCCCAGCTTCTCCAGCACCATCTCGGCACAGCGGGTCATGCGCTCGTGCTCGGCATCACTTTCCTCCGGCGTGGTGATGCTGACCATCTCCACCTTCTGGAACTGGTGCTGGCGCAGCATGCCGCGCGTATCCCGCCCTGCCGCCCCCGCCTCGCTGCGAAAGCATGAGGAAAGCGCCACCAGCCTGCGCGGCAGCACGGAGCTGGGCAGGATCTGGCCCGAAACACTGGCCGTGAGCGGTACCTCGGCGGTGGGGATGAGCCAGCGGCCATCTTCGGTGCGGAAGGACTGGTCGGCAAATTTGGGCAGCTTGTCGGTGCCGTACATGGCCTCGTTATTGACCAGCACCGGCACGGCTGTTTCCTCATAGCCGTTATCGGTGGTGTGCAGGTCGAGCATGAACTGGCCCAGGGCGCGCTCCATGCGGGCCAGTGCGCCGCGCAGCACCACGAAGCGCGCCCCCGACAGGCGCGATGCGGTCTCGAAATCCATCAGGCCCAGCGCCTCGCCCAGCTCGAAATGTTCGCGCGGGGTGAAGCTGAATTCGCGCACCACGCCATTGCGGTGCACTTCCACGTTGGCGCTTTCATCCGCCCCATCGGGCACCGACGGATCAAGCTGGTTGGGCAGGCGCTCGAGCGTGCCGCGAATCTGGCCATCGAGTTCGGCAACCCGGGTCTGGAGTGCTTCCATCCGCGCCTTGCCATGGGCCACGCGCTCTTCAAGTGCTGCGGTATCCGCGCCGGATTTGCGCAAGGCCCCGATCTCTTTGGAGATCTTCTTGCGGCTGGCCTGAAGCTCCTGCAATTCGGTCTCGGCGGCGCGGCGCTCGGTGTCCAGCAGCAGCACGCCATCGGCCACGGCGGGCGCCCCGCGCCGTTTCAGGGCAGCATCAAAGCCTGCGGGGTCGGCGCGTAGGGCACGCAGGTCGTGCATCAGGGGGTCTCCTCGGTTTCTTCAGGCGGTCTGCGCGGCTCGACAAGGCGGGCGCAGAGAATGGAAATTTCGTACAGCCCGATCAGCGGCACGGCCAGGCCGGTCTGGGTAATGACATCGGGCGGGGTGAGAATGGCAGCCGCCACGAACGCGCCCACATAGGCGTAGCGCCGCACCTTCGCCAGCCCCCTTGACGTGACCAGCCCCACGCGGGCCATCAGCGTGAGCACCACCGGCAGCTCGAACGCCATGCCGAACGCCAGGATCAGCTTCATCACCAGCGAGAGGTATTCCGACACCTTGGCCTGAAGCTCGATCTGCAACCCGTCCTGCCCGTCCGCCGTCTGGAACGACAGGAAGAACTTCCACGCGGCGGGGAAGATGAAGTAGTAGGCCAGCGCGGCACCGATGGCGAACATGATGGGGGTGGCCACGAGGAAGGGCGCGAAAGCCCGCTTTTCGCTCTTGTACAGACCGGGTGCGATGAAGATCCATGCCTGCACCGCCACCATGGGGAATGACAGGCAGGCCGCGCCGAAGAAGGCGACCTTCATGTAGGTGAAGAAGGCTTCGTACAGCGCGGTATAGATCAGGTGCGGCTGCTCGCCCTTCTGGCGCATGATGTCGCCCAGCGGCTTGGCGAGGAAGAAGTAGATCTGCTCGGAATAGTAGTAGCAGACCGCAAAGCACGCCACGAACGACACCATCGACCACAGCAGCCTGCGCCGCAGTTCGACAAGGTGCTCGAGCAGCGGCATGGGCTGGTCATCAATGGCGTCCGGGTTGGGGCTTTCGTCTTGGGCGTCCATCGTGTTCCTATTCCTGCCCTGCGGGGTTCACGCCAACGCGCTGGCCACGGTGAATGACCCGGACTGGCGGCAGGAAGGCAGGGGGGGTAAGGCGCGGCAGTTCGGCGGCGATGCGCCGGGCGGCGCGGGGTGGCAGGAAATCGGGCGCATCGGGTGCGTCCACCTCCGCAGGGTCTGCATCGACAAGGGGCGGGATGTAGTGGCGTGAGGGAATGGCCTGCTCGGGCAGGGATGATGCAGGCGTTGTAACGGGTGCGGACATGGCGGACTGCGCCGCCTCATGCGTATCATCAAGCGAGCGGCGCAGGGCGCCATCGCCGTCAATGGCGCTCATGATCTTGTCGCGCACGTTCATGCGCTTGAGCTGGCCAAGCTGGTCGCGCGCCTCGGTCAGGTCGGCCTCGCGCACCATCTCATCCACATGCGACTGGAACTCGGTGGCAAGGCCGCGGGCCTTCTTGATCAGCCCGGTGACGGTGCGGATGGCGACAGGCATGTCCTTCGGCCCGATCAGCAGCAGGCCCACCACCCCGATCAGGGCAAATTCAGACCATGCGAAATCGAACATCAGCCGTTCCTTCCCTACCGCGCCCGCCCCTTGCGGCCCGCGCAGAACCGTACATCATCATCCTGCTCCGCACACCTATCACGCCACGGGCGCGTCAGGAACCTCATCCGGCGCATCATCGCCTCCGTCCGCCGCCTGCATGCCACCGGGCGGTTCGGATGCCGCATCGGGCACATCCACCAGCAGTTCCTCGCGCCGGGGCAGGTCGCCCAGGTCCTTGAGGCCAAAATGGCGCAGGAAGCCGCTTGACGTGCCCCACAGGATCGGCCGCCCCGGCACTTCCTTGCGGCCCAGCGGCATGATGAGTTCGGCCTCGAGCAGCGTGTCGAGCACCTGCTGGCTCAGGCTCACACCGCGAATTTCCTCGATCTCGGCGCGCGTGCAGGGCTGGTGGTAGGCGATGATGGCCAGCGTCTCCATGGTCGAGCGCGCCAGCCTGCGCGGGCGCGGCATCACGCGGGTCAGGCGCGGAGCAAGGTCAGGGGCTGTGCGGAACTGCCAGCCCCCCGCCACCTCGACCAGTTCCACCCCGCGCCCGGCATACTGCGCGCCAAGGGCGGCCAGCGTGGCTGCCACATAGGCATCGCGGTCGGCGGTATCATGCGGGATGCCGCCCTGCGCGCCGAGCACCTCGGCAATGGCGCGGGTGCTGAGCGGGTCGGCACGGGCGAAGATCAGGGCCTCGACAAGGCGCAGCGAAAAATCACGCACCGTGATGTCTTCCGCCCCGTCCTGCACGGGCGCGATGAGATCAGGCTGCTCGGGGTCGTTCATCAGGGCCTCTCGCCTTCTGGTTGCATGGGGGCGGCGGGGTGGTCAGCCGCCATCCGTTCACGCAGCAGGATGCGGCCAAACTGTTCCGCCTGCCGCAGTTCGATCGTGCCATTGCGCGCCATCTCCAGGCTGGCCAGCAGCGTGCCCGCCACGGCGGCCCTCCGGCCGGTCTCGGCCAGGGGGCCAGCGCTGTCCGCCCCGGTGGCAGGGGGCAGGAAGGCCTCGAGCTCGCACCAGCCCACGGGCATGAGCGTGCCGAGCATGCGCCGCAGCCGCTCCAGCGCATCCTGCACGGTCCAGAACCGGGGCGGGCGCGGCTGGTAGGTGGCCTTGCGCGCGCGCCGCCGCATGGCGGCCATATAACCGCGCATGAGTTGCGGCACATCCACCGCCAGCCCCGAGCGGTCGATCGCCACAAGGCTTTCGGCCTGCCCGCGTTCAAACACCTCATGGCCAAGCTGGTCACGCGCGCCGAGCCAGCGGCCCAGTTGCACCATGCGCTCAAGCTCGAGCAGGCGCTCGTGCAGGAGGGCTGCCGCATCCTCGGCATCAATGTCTTCGCCGTCATCCTCGGGCAGCAGCAGGCGCGACTTGAGCCAGGCCAGCCATGCCGCCATCACCAGCCAGTCCGCCGCCTGCTCCAGCCGCACGGCGGGAATGGTCCGCACCACCACCAGAAACTGCTCGACAAGCTGCAGGATGGAAATGCGCCACAGATCCACCTTCTGCGCCCGGGCGAGTTCAAGCAGCAGGTCCATTGGCCCGTCAAACCCGTCAAGATGCACGATGGGCGAGGTCGGCTGCCCCTGCAGGGCAGGCGCGCCTGCGCCCCGCCCCGCCTCATCTGGCTGGGTCATGGAGTGCGCTCAGGAATGGACCGGTTCACACGGCAGGCTTTTGGCCTTGACCTTCTCGCACACCGATGCCGCCTGCGCCTTGCTCAACCCCTTGATGCGCAGGCGGTAGAATGTCTTGCCGCCCCGCTCCGCCTTGATGACGGCAGGCTGGTATGGGCCAAACACGCCGGGATAACGGCTGAGGAGGCTGCTCCAGTTTTTCAGCGCCGCCTCCTGCGAATCAAGGGCCGCAAGCTGCACGCCATAGGCCCCATTGCCCTCATTGAGCGCGCGCGGCACCGGCGGCGGCAGGGTGGCGGGTGCCTCCTCGGCCTGCTTTACCGGTTCCGCGGGCTTCTGGGCGGCCTCCTGCGGGGCGGGCTCGGTCGCGGCGGGCGTCTCGGCAGGTGGCGGGGCGGCGGCCGTGGTGGTGGCTGGCGCAGGGGTATTGCCACCATCGGCGCTGTCGCCGCCCGGTGGCGGGCCATACTGCCGGGCCATGGCATCGGGCTGGGGCTGCTCGGGCGGGGGCGAGAGGCGCATCACGCCACCATCAGCGGCCATGCCATCGCCCGCACCCAGAATCTGCATGCCGCCCGGATCGGCCGGCTTGACGCGCACCGGCCCCGGCGGGGGGCCAAGCACCGCAATCCCGCCTTCATGGTGGCCGAAGAGCGACCAGCCGCCAATCGCCAGGACCAGAATGCCGCCAAGCCCCGCCGCGCCATAGACCAGCTTGCGCGTGAGCGGGTCATCGCCCAGCAGGCTGCTGCCCGCAAACCGCGCCAGCAGGGCCTTGAAATCGGTGCCACCCCGGCCCCCACGCGCGGATGGGCGCTGGCCGATATCATCAGCCGGCTCCATGGGCGCGCGCGTGTTCAGGTCGGGGTTGGAATCCGTGCCCATGCGCTCGCGCGTGGGCGGGCGCTCGGCATAGGGATCGGGTGCTGCCGGGCTGTCCCGCCGGAGGTCATCGGGGCCACCATTGCGCGGCGGGGTATCGTCAGGACTCATCGCATCTCCTCGACCGGCTGCACGCCGAGCACGTTCAGGCCCGAACGCAGCACGGTTGCCGTCGCCTCGACAAGGGCGAGTTTCGTGCGGGTTGCGGCCACGTCATCTTCCTGCACGAAGCGCAGGGTCGTGTCATCCTTGCCCCGGTTCCACAGCGCATGGAAATCGGAGGCCAGTTCATTGAGATAGAACGCAATGCGGTGCGGCTCATGCGCGCTGGCCGCCGACTCGACCATGCGCGGCCACTGCGCCATGCGCTGCAAGAGCGCCAGTTCCGCATCCGCCACCAGCCCCGACAGGTCGGCGGTTGCCAGCTCGGCAGGGGTCAGGCCGCCGGGCAGCCTGCCCGCATTGGCAAGGCCCGCCGCCGCCCGCAGCACCGAGCAGCAGCGCGCATGGGCATACTGCACGTAAAAGACCGGGTTGTCGCGGCTCTGGGCCACGACCTGGTCAAGGTCGAACTCCATCTGCGCGTCGGCCTTGCGGGTAAGCATGGTAAAGCGCACCGCGTCACGCCCCACCTCATCGATCAGGTCGCGCAGGGTGACGAACGTGCCCGCGCGCTTGGACATGCGCACCGGCTGCCCATCGCGCACGATGCGCACGATCTGGCAGAGCAGCACATCAAGCACCGGGCGGCCATCGGTAGCCAGTGCCGCAACGGCAGCCTTCATGCGCGTGACGTAGCCGCCATGATCGGCACCCCATACATCGACCAGCACATCCGCACCCCGGCGGATCTTGTCGGCATGGTAGCCGATGTCATTGGCGAAATAGGTGTTCGAGCCATCCGACTTGCGCAGGGGCCGGTCCACGTCATCGCCAAATTCAGTGGAGCGGAACAGGGTCTGGGGGCGGGCCTCCCAGTCATCGGGCAGCTTGCCCTTGGGGGGCTCGAGCACGCCTTCGTAGATCAGGCCCTTATCCTCGAGCTTTTTGATGGCGCGGTCGGTCTCGCCATCGGCCAGAATCTTCGCCTCGCTGGTGAACACGTCATGATGCACGCCAAGGGCGGCCAGATCCGCGCGGATCATGCCCATCATGGTATCGACCGCCTCTTTTTTCACGGTCTCGAGCCACAGGGCGGGATCGGCGGGCTTCAGACCAGGGGCGGCGAGGCTGTCGCCATGTTTTTTGGCCAGCGCCTCGCCTACGGGCACCAGATAGTCACCGCCGTACTGGATCGCGCCACCGGGCACGACGGCTGCGAATTCCGCCTCCGTCACGGTAGTGTGCAGCGCCTGCAGGTAGCGCCAGTACGTAGCCCAGGCCAGCGCGATCACCTGCGCGCCAGCATCGTTGATGTAATATTCTTTCGTAACGTCATACCCCGCCTTGGCCAGCAGGTTGGCCAGCACGTCACCCACCACGGCGCCACGGCAGTGGCCCACATGCATCGGCCCCGTGGGGTTGGCCGAGACATATTCCACATTCACCTTGACGCCACGGCCTGCGCTGCTCGTGCCGTAGGCCTCGCCTGCGTGCAGCACGTCACGGGCCACGGCCTGCCACACGGCGGGCGCAAGGCGCATGTTGACAAAGCCCGGCCCCGCCACCTCGGCCTGCGCGATGCCGGGCACGCTGGCCAGCGCCGTGACCAGTTCGCCCGCGATCTCGGCCGGGCGGCGGCGGGCCGCCTTGGAGATGACCAGAGCCGCATTGGTGGCCAGGTCGCCATGCGCGGGGTCGCGGGTCGGTGTTACCTCAACGCGCTCAAGGGCTGCCGGGGGCAGGTCGGGCATGATGGCGCGCAGCGCATCGCGCACATGCGTGAGGTAACGGGCGAACAGACTGTCTGACATGCGGCTTGGTTTCCCAACAGATAACGATAACAGGCGCTGTGGCCCGGCATGGAATGGCCCGCCGGCATCGCGCCACGGCGGTGGCAGGCGGAGGATCGTGCTGCGCGTGTTTCACCCCGGCGGGGACGGGTCCGTCAACCGTCGATATGCCTCCATTGTGCAGCGACCCGTCATACCGGCAGTATAATCGGCCGCGACCCGGCACGCACCTGCCATGTCACGCCCCCCACCCGTAGCAGGGGCCTGGCGCAGGCGCCGATGGCCGGGATCGATTCGATCACAGGGCGGCCACGGTCGCGCTGCAATGGGCCATGGGCCGGAGCGGTCTGGACAGCGCAGGGTGCAGTGCTCATATAGGATCAGGACCAAGCCATGGATGAAACGGTAAAGGCCATATCACCGTACATCCATAACCCGCCCGCGGCCCGCCGCCAACATGCAGTGGTGCCGGCCTGCGTGCACAGATCATGGTGAAACCCGATGTCCACGCCCCCTTCCCCCCCGGCCGAGATGTTCCGCGTATCGGATTCGGCAGCAGATCGCCTGCGCGAAATTCTGGATGAACAGCCCGCCGCCCCCACGGGCGAGCCTGCTTTGCGGGTGGCGGTGGAGGCCGGTGGCTGCAACGGCTTTCAGTATAAATTCGCCCTTGAGCCCGAAACCCGCCCCGATGACATCGTGATTGCCGCAGGCACTGCCCGCGTACTCGTTGACCCCGCCAGCATGGACCTGCTGAGTGGCGCGGTGCTCGATTTTGATGACAGCCTGATGGGCGCGCATTTCACGGTGCGCAACCCGCATGCGGCGTCATCATGCGGGTGTGGCACCAGCTTCTCGGTGGAATGATGAAATTCGTTACCTGGAACGTCAATTCCATCCGCCAGCGCCTTGACCATGTGCTTGACTACCTTGCCCGCGAGCAGCCCGACGTGCTGGCGTTGCAGGAGATCAAGTGCGCCACCGAGATCTTCCCCGCCGATGCATTCAGGGCGGCAGGCTATGACAGCATCGTGGTCGGGCAGAAAAGCTATAACGGCGTGGCCATCCTCACGCGCCTGCCGCATGAGGTCACGCACACCGCCCTGCCCGGCTGGGAGACCGACCCGCCACAGGCCCGCTACGTGGAAATTCGCGCAGGCGGGCTGGTTTTTGGCAATCTGTACCTGCCCAACGGCAATTCCGGCGGCAGTGCAGGCTACGACTCCAAGCTTGCCTTCATGGAGGCACTGGCCCTCCACGCCCATGCCATGCTTGCAGCCGGGCAGGACTTCGTGCTGCTGGGCGACTACAATGTCTGCCCCACCGATGAGGACTGCGCACCCGGCGCGCTCGCACCCGATGATGCGCTGGTGCGCCCGGCCAGCCGTGCTGCCTTCCGCCGCCTGCTCTGGCTCGGCCTGACCGATGCGCTGCGCGCGCTGCACCCGGTGGGGCGCTTTTATACCTTCTGGGATTATCAGGCCGCCGCCTGGCAGCGTGACAGCGGACTGCGCATCGACCATGCCCTGCTCTCGCCCCGCGTGGCCGAACGGCTGCTCACCGCCCTGCCCGCGCGTGACGAGCGCGGCAAGGCCCAGCCATCGGACCATGTGCCGCTGGCTGTTACAGTGGCCGATGCTGCGGGCTGAGCGGAGCGGCCGGCGGGCAGTGATCGGGCACCGGCAGCAGCCGGAATTCGCGTAGCGTGCCCGCCAGCCGGAACTGCCCGAAATTGAGGTCGAGCTGGTCGGCCACCCCGTTGGTGAAATAACGCATGCCCTGCTCGAATATCGGCCCCATGTCGCGCGTGGTGGGGTTGTAGTAGGCAATATGCACCCGCTGCGCCCCAAGCGGGGCCAGGGCTGCAAACGGCGTTGCCACAGGCGGCGCCTCGCGTGCCAGCAGCAGCACGTAGGTGCTCAGCGCCCCGGTCTCGACCGTGCCATCGAACAAAGGCGGCGCGATCTCGCCCTGGCCCGCCTGGCCTGCCGCGATCACGCTGGTGGTGTGCGCCACGGGGAACAGCGTGCCCGCGGGCAGCGCCACGTCATGCACGCTGGGCGCGGTATAATGCACCCTGCCGCCCGTGGGGCGCATATGCGCCTCGCCTGCTATGCGCGGGCTGGGCTGGCCGTTTTCTCTCTGGTCGGCACGGAAAACGAGGGAGGCGCCATCCTTGTCCTCCAGCACCGCGTAATCGGAATCACTGTCGTGCTGATCACCCCCCCGGCCCACGGTGCGCACATGCAACTGCTGCTGGGTGGACCAGGCCGTGCACATGTCGGACAGCACGAAGGTCAGCCTGCCCTCCGCCGTCACCACATCGCCATCGCCCACGGCGGACAGCACAAGGTCATACACCGCCCGGTGCGCCGCCATGCCCGCAGGCGGGGCGGCACGCGCCGGGCCATGCCACAGCCCCACGGCCACCATGCCCGCCATCATGCCGCCATGATACATGCGCCGCGCCACAATGCGGCGCGCCGTGAGGGAGGGGTCCATCACGGCGTGCATCGCACTCAGTCCTTCTTCTGGCCGGGCTTGGGGCGCGGCAGGTCAAGCGCGAGCGAGAGTTCCTTGAGCCGCTGCGGCTCGACCGGGGCGGGGGCCCCCATCATCAGGTCCTCGCCCTGCTGGTTGAGCGGGAACAGGATCACCTCGCGGATGTTCGGCTCATCGGCAAGCAGCATCACGATGCGATCCACGCCCGGCGCCGAGCCACCATGCGGCGGCGCGCCGTAGCGGAAAGCGTTGAGCATGCCGCCAAAGCGGGCCTCGACCTCGCTGGCCGGATAGCCCGCGATCTCGAAGGCGCGGATCATCACATCGGGCTGGTGGTTCCGGATCGCGCCCGATGAGAGTTCGATGCCGTTGCATACGATATCGTACTGATAGGCCTTGATGGTCAGCGGGTCCTGATTCTGGAGCGCGTCCATGCCCCCCTGCGGCATGGAGAACGGGTTGTGCGAGAAGTCGATCTCGCCCGTTTCCTCATTGCGCTCGTACATCGGGAAGTCCGTGATCCAGCAGAAGCGGAAGGCGTTCTGCTCGATCAGGTCGAGTTCGGTCGCAACGCGGGTGCGCACGGCCCCCGAGAACTTGACCATCTCATCGCCCTTGCCCGCTACGAAGAACACGGCATCGCCTGCCTTCAGCCCGGTCTTGGCGCGGATGGCCTCGATACGCTCGGCCTCGAGGTTCTTGGCGATCGGCCCCTTGCCGCCTTCTTCCGCGAAGATGATGTAGCCCAGCCCGCCAGCACCCGATTCACGCGCCCAGTTGTTGAGCTTGTCAAAGAACGCACGCGGGCGGTCACCCGCACCGGGGGCGGGAATGGCACGGACCTGGCCACCATCGGCGGCAATACGGGCAAACAGGCCAAAGCCGGAACCGGCAAACGCCTCGGTCACGTCCGAGAGTTTGAGCGGGTTGCGCAGGTCGGGCTTGTCGCTGCCATAGACGTCCATGGCCGTGGCGTAGGGAATGCGCTCGAACGGCCCTTCGCTGACGATGCGGCCACCGCCGAACTCACGGAACACGCCTTCCATCACCGGCTCGAGGGTCGCGAACACGTCTTCCTGTGTGGCGAACGCCATCTCGAAATCAAGCTGGTAGAACTCACCGGGCGAGCGGTCGGCGCGCGCCGCTTCATCACGGAAGCAGGGTGCGATCTGGAAATAGCGGTCAAACCCCGCCACCATGGCCAGCTGCTTGAACTGCTGAGGGGCCTGCGGCAGGGCGTAGAACTTGCCCGGATGCATGCGCGCGGGCACGAGGAAGTCACGCGCGCCCTCGGGTGATGACGCGGTCAGGATCGGGGTCTGGAATTCGACAAAGCCGAGGTCGGTCATGCGCTTGCGCAGGCTCGCGATCACCTGCGCGCGCAGCATGATGTTGCGGTGCACCTTCTCGCGCCGCAGGTCGATGTAGCGGTAGGTCAGGCGCAGGTCTTCGGGGTAGTGCTCGTTGCCCGCCACCTGCAGCGGCAGCACGTCGGCGCTGGACTGGACCACGATCTCGCGCGCGCGCAGTTCGATCTCGCCGGTGGGCAGGTTGGGGTTCTTGGTGGCGCCATCGCGCAGCACCACGTCACCCGTCACGGTCAGCACGCTTTCCACGCGCACGCGCTCGGCGGTTTCCAGCACGGGGGAGCCTGCGGGGATCACGATCTGCGTCATGCCGAAATGGTCGCGCAGGTCAATGAACAGCAGGCCGCCATGATCGCGCTTGGAGTGTACCCATCCGGAAAGGCGGGCCGTCTGCCCGGCATCGGCAGCCCGCAGGGCCGCGCAGCTATGGGTACGATAGGGATGCATGCTCTTGTCCTGATTCTACCAGATTTGGGGGGCATGGCCACAAGGGGCCGCACCCGGTTGCAGGCGCGACAAAGCCAATCCCGCCCGCGCCTGTCAAGGTCATAGGTGAGCAGCCCCGGCCTGCGGGGCCGTGCTCACACGTATTCGGGGAAGAGATCGCACAGCCCGTCCGCCGTGGCCGGGCAGCGCCCGCGCTCGGTGATCAGGCCGGTCACGAGGCGCGCGGGGGTGACGTCAAAGGCCGGGTTGGCGGCCGGGCTGCCATCGGGCACAAGCTGCACGCCTGTCACGCGGCCTTCCGCATCCCGGCCCTGGATATGGGTGACTTCGCGGCCGTCACGCTCCTCGATCGGGATTTCGCTGACCCCGTCACTGATGGTCCAGTCGATGGTGGTCGACGGCAGCGCCACCCAGAAGGGCACGTTATTGTCACGCGCCGCCAGTGCCTTGAGGTAGGTGCCGATCTTGTTGGCCACATCGCCCGTGCGGGTCACGCGGTCGGTGCCCACGATCACGAGGTCGACCTGCCCATGCTGCATCAGGTGGCCACCGGCGTTATCGGCAATGACGGTGTGCTTCACCCCATGGCTGCCCAGTTCCCATGCGGTGAGCGAGGCGCCCTGGTTGCGCGGGCGGGTTTCATCCACCCACACATGCACGTCAATGCCACGGTCATGCGCCATGTAGATGGGCGCAAGCGCCGTGCCCCAGTCCACGGTGGCGATCCAGCCCGCGTTGCAGTGGGTGAGTATATTGACCGGGCCGGGGCGGCGGGCAGCGATCTCCCCGATCAGTTCCAGCCCCTGCCGGCCGATGGCCTCGTTCTGGATCACGTCTTCATCGCAGATGCGCCCGGCCTCGTCATAGGCGGCGGCCACGCGGTCGGCCTGGGGCGTGGTGCGCAGGCGGGTGAGCATGCGCCTGATGGCCCAGGCCAGGTTGACTGCCGTGGGGCGGGTGGCGGCAAGCAGTGCTGCGTCACGTTCCATGGCGGCATCACTGCTGTCATGGCGCAGGGCAAGCGCCAGCCCGTAGGCCGCGACCGCACCGATCAGCGGCGCGCCACGCACCTGCATGGTGCGGATGGCGTGCGCCACCTGATCGCGCCCGGTCAGGCGCAGGATATCGAGCGACCAGGGCAGACGGGTCTGGTCAAAGATATGGACCGACCAGCCATCATCGGCATCCACCCAGACACTGCGATAAGAGACGTTATCAATTTTCATATAAGATTTGCCGCCATCCAAAAACCGGAACACACAAAAGGGCGTGTAGGGAAGCATCCGGCCGGACCGCGTTCAAGGCCCTGCCGCCTGAATACTTTGAATAAAGCTGCCGTTGCGGTTTTTCTGCCATAAGGCAGCGTAAACCGTTCCCGCATGGGCGGGATCATACAGGCAGTCAGCCCGCAGGGCTACACCGGAACATGAAAAGCCCCTGCGCCCGGCCCGGCTGAAGCCTGAAAAAAAACATCCCGCCATGCACAACGCATGGCGGGACGTTGGGAGCATACCCTTCAGCGCAGGGCTGATCAGCCCTGCGGGCCGTCCGTCAGCGGCAGGCGCGTGAGGATCGTGGTCAGGCGCTGGGCGAAGCCGGTGGGGTCCTTCGGGCTTTCACCATCCTGGATCCGGGCCATGTCCATCAGCGTCAGCGCAATATCCTGCACCGGGTCGCCATTCTTCACGCGGGTGGCGAGATCGGCGATGAGCGGATGGGCCGGGTTGACCTGCAGCACCGGCGCCGTGTCGGGCACCTGCTGGCCGCTGCGCTTCATCAGCCGGATCATCTGCAGGTCCGGCCCGGATTCGGGGGCGGCCAGCACCACGGCGCTGTTGACGAGGCGATTGGTGCCCTTCACGTCGGACACCGCATCGCCAAGCGCTTCCTTCAGTGCGGGGATCACGACTGCCAGCGCATCCTTTTCAGCCTGCGTTTCCTCCGGCGCGCCGAACTTTTCCAGATCGGTGTGGAACTGGCTGATATTGCGGATGGGCACGTCCTTGTACACGCCCAGCCGCTCGGGCCAGAAGGAGTCCACCGGGTCGGACAGCAGCAGCACCTCGATGCCACGCGCGCGGAAACCCTCGAGCTGCGGCGAGGAGGGCAGCATTTCCGTGCGGTCGCCGGTCAGGTAGTAAATGGCTTCCTGCTCGGGCTTCTTGCGCTCGAGATAGGCATCGAGCGTGGTCCAGCCTTCCTGCGTGCTGGAACGGAAGCGGGCGATGGCGGCAAGTTCCGTGCGGTGGGTTGCGTCGTCCCAGATGCCTTCCTTGAAGGTGGGGCCGAAATTGTCCCAGAATTTCTCGAAATCCGCCTCGTCCTTGCTGCGGGTCTTGAGTTCCGAGATCACGCGGTTGGTCACGGCCTTGCGGATGCGGGCGAGCACCGGGGTGGCCTGCAGCATCTCGCGCGAGACGTTGAGCGGCAGATCCTCGGTATCGACCACACCGGTCACGAACCGCAGCCATGGCGGCAGCAGGCCCGCGTCATCGGTAATGAACATGCGGCGCACATGCAGGCGGATCTGGCTCTCGCGCACCGGCTCGGCAAACTCGAACGGCTTGCTGCCGGGAATGAACAGCAGGGCCGAGAACTCCATCGTGCCTTCGGCATGCCAGTGCAGCGTGGCCCAGGGCGTGTCGAAGTTGTGGCTCACATGGCGGTAGAACTCGTTGAGCTGTTCTTCATCAATCTCGCCACGCGGCTTGCGCCACAGGGCGGTGCCCTTGTTGGCCGAGGTTTCCTCGCCATCGTCCTTGACGATGGTGATCGGCCACGAGATGTGGTCGGCCCATTTCCGCACGATGGTTTCAAGCTGCCACGAATCGAGGAAGTCGTTCGCGTCTTCCTTGATGTGCAGGATGATGTCGGTGCCTGCCTTCTCACGCGTGGCGGGGCTGATGGTGTAGTTGCCCTTGCCGGTGGAGGACCAGCACCAGGCCTCGTCACTGCCAGCGCGGCGCGAGATCACGTCCACCCTGTCCGCCACCATGAAGGCGGCATAGAAGCCCACGCCGAACTGGCCGATCAGGCTCGGCTTGTCCTCGGGCTTGGCGTTGGCCAGTTCCTCGCCAAAGGCACGGGTGCCGGAGCGGGCGATGGTGCCGAGGTTGCGGGCAAGCTCTTCCTTGCTCATGCCCGCGCCATCATCGCTGATGGTCAGCAGGCGGGCATCCTTGTCGGGGTTGATGCGGATCTTGGCATCTTCAGGCAGGGCGCGCGCGCCATCGGTCAGCGCCTCGAAGCGACGCTTGTCTGTCGCATCCGCCGCGTTGGCGACGAGTTCACGCAGGAAGATTTCACGCTCGGAATAGAGCGCATGCACCACAAGGTCGAGCAGGCGGCCGACCTCGGCGCTGAATTCATGCTGTTCGCCCGTGGCTTCGGGCGGGGTCGTGGTGGTCTGTTCCGTCATGGCTTATCCAGTCTGTCTGTTGCAATGTCGTCGGGTTACAATTTGTATTGGATATGGAAATCCCGGCTGGTTTTTCAATGGGCGGCCTGTGGGTTGCGTGAACGCTGCGACGCCGCCTTTTTGAAAAAAGGCGGCACCCAAAAACTTTTACTACTTTATCAAGTCATTGTTTTTTAAGGTTTCAGTCAAAATCCGTGGGCAGGTCGGGGTTGGCGGCGTGTTCGAACATGCGGGCCAACTGGCCGGGCAGCACGCGGCCAAGCGAGAGGTCGGTGGGCAGGTGGTCTGCAGCAAACCAGCCGATCTCCGATGTCTCGATACTGGTCTTGGCACTGCCGCCGGTCAGTTCGCAGATGAAATAGAGCGTGCAGCATGAAAACGGTCCCGGCGGGTGGCCCTGCCGGTCGCGGTCCCACACGGCGGCGAGCTTGGTCACGCGCACGCTAAAGCCGCTTTCCTCGCGCACTTCCTTTACCGTGTTTTCCACCGGGGTCAGGTTCACATCCGCCCAGCCGCCAGGCAGGGTCCAGCGGTCATGGTCCAGCACCTCGCGCACCAGCAGTATCCGGCCCTGCGCATCGAACACGGCGGCGCGCACCACCAGCTTTGGCGTGGCATAGCCGTCCTGATCGCTGAACAGGTCGAGCACGCGCGCCATGTCGGCATGGCTGCCCGCGGCCATCATGTCGGCTGCGATCTGCCTTATGCTTTCATAGCGTTCCCGGTCGAACGGGCTTTCGGCATAGGTCAGGCCACTCTGGGCCAGTGCCTGCAGGTCGCGCGCCCAGATGAGCCATTGCGGGGGTGTCATGCGTTTTCTCCTTGTGGCGTCCAGCCGGGCGGGGCCAGTTCAAACTGGCTGAAAACAAAGGCGGGCGCCACCTGGCAGCCCATCAGGCTCCAGCCCCCCTCGCTCCGGGCTGCCTGCCATGCCCCCGGCGGCACCACCGCCTGTAGCACCTGCCCCTGCGTGGCCAGCGGGCCAAGCACGATCCGCTCGATCGGAGCCCCCTGCCCTGCGGCAATTTCAAGGACGAGCGGGCTGCCGCCCTGCCAGCACCAGATCTCGGCCGCATCAACGCGGTGCCAGTGCGAGCGCTCGCCCGCCGCCAGCAGGAAACTGATGGTCGAGACCGCGCCGCGCGGGCCATCGGCTGGCGTACTGCGCCATATTTCGCGGTAGCTGCCGCCTTCGGGGTGGGGGTGCAGGCCCAGTACCTGCCGCACGGTCTCGGCTGGCGTGTTGGGGTCGCGCAAATCTGTCATGGGGTTCGGGCTCCGGTCAGGGTCGCATGCGCTGGCGTAGCCTTCCTGCCGCCGGTCTGCAAACGGCAGGGAAAGAATGAATGAAAGTCTTCGGGTGCCGCCCTTTTTCAAAAAGGCTGATTTCTTCGAAGCTTTTAAAAAAAAGCTTCGCCAGAAACCTCTTCAGGGATCGGGGCTTCCCTGATCCCGAGACGGAAAGGCGAGGGTCTGGTCGGTATAGGTTTCCACCACCTCACTAAAGGCATGCCCCTGCCCGTCGCGCAGCACCGCGCGCTGGCGCACGATTTCAGCCGGGGCCACGATCATCGCCATGGCCTGCCCCGCAGCCGGTCCCGGCCAGGGGGACCACAGCCGCGTAAATTCCAGCCGCTCGCGGGTAAAATCCAGCGGCGCCACCACATGGCCGAAGGAGGTATCCGTCCCCTCCAGCGTGGCGTTCATCTGCGGCGTCAGCAGACCGGGCACATACCAGTTATCCGCGACCGAAAGCACATACGGGCCACAGGCCAGCCTGACCTGCCGGTGCCGCACGGGCTGCGTGGCACTCACGCCCAGATCGGCCCGCACCCGCGCGGGCACGGGGTCGGGCTGCGGCAGGTCTGCCTTCTGTGCCACCACCACGGGGTGTTCGGCCATATGGTGGACTGCGCACCAGTCCTCGAGCGCCAACGTTGCGCTGGGGTGGGTGAGCAGGGTGATTTCCAGCTCCTGCACGCTCATCATCAGGCGCGCGCGGTTAGCAGGCGTATCGGGCCATGCGGGGCTGGCCGCCTGCACGGGGCAGGCAGGCAACAGGCCAGCCACCATGATCGCTGCCCCAAGCGGCGCCCTTCTCCTCATGTGCCGCCTCAGGGCGCCATGGTCCGGCCATGCAGGTGCATGGTGGCCTGCTGGCTGTCATCGGTGGCGCATGATGCAAGCCAGACGCGGAAGGTGCCCGAGGGCACGCTCCACCGGTTATGCCGGCCATCGAAATGCGCCAGCAGGCGCGGGTCAAGCTGCACCGAAACCTGGCGGCTCTCGCCCGGCGCCAGGCTGACACGCTGCCACCCCGCCAGGCGGCGCGCGCCCCCATCGGGCAGGCCGACATAGACCTGCGGCACATCCACGCCCGGCTGCGTGCCGGTGTTATGCACGTTGAATGTGGCCGTCACCTGCCCATGGCGTTCGGCCAGCTTCAGCCCATCGGTGCTGAACGTGGTGTAGGTCAGGCCATAGCCGAACGGGTAAAGCGGCTTGAAATGGTTGCGGTCGAACCAGCGGTAACCGACATCGCTGCCTTCATCGTAAACCAGTTCCTGATCGGTGTGGAACTGCATCTCGAACACGTTATCCGCCGTCACACCCGCGATATCGGGGTGGGCAAGTTGCGATTCCGCCTGCGGGAAGGTCATGGTCAGGTGACCCGAGGGCGCAACCTTGCCAAACAGCAGCCGCGCAATGGCCGGACCACCGCCAGAACCGGGGAACCATGCCTCAAGCACGCCCGCCACGCTGTTGTTCCACGGCATCAGCACCGGGTCGCCGGTTTCCATCACCACGACCGTGCGCGGGTTGGCGGCGGCGACGGCGGTAATCAACGCATCGGCATTGCCATCAAGATGCATGCTCGGCGCGTCCATCCCCTCGAACGTGAACTGCGTGGCATACACCACCACCACGTCGGCCGCGTGTGCCGCCCGCACGGCAGAGGCGATATTGGTGCCGGAATCATAGGTGATGCGGGCCTGCGGTGCCTCGGCCTTCATGGCCTTGAGCGGCGAGGACGGGAAATAGACCGGATCGCCCGGCCATTCCTTCTTGCCCGGCCCCTTCACCACCTCGCCCCCGATCGGATCGACCTGGCTGGACCCGCCGCCTGAAATCACGCCCACATCGGCATGCCCGCCAATAACGGCAATGCGCGCGGTGGGCGAAAGCGGCAGGATGTGGCCCTGGTTGCGCAGCAGGACCGCGCCTTCTTCCTCATCCTTCTGGGCCACAAGGGTATCGGTCACGACATCAAGCGCGCTGCGCTGCGGCTGATGGTCCACCAGCCCCACCGCGAACAGCGAGCGGACAATGCGCTCCGCCATGTCGTTGATGCGGGCCTGCGGCACGCGGCCCGCCTTTACATCGGCCTCAAGCAGGGCGCGGAAATAGGGGCGGGCATCGGCATGGTCGCCTGCCGATTCCTGGTCCAGCCCCGCCAGCGCCGCACGGGCGGAGGAATGCGTGGCCCCCCAGTCGGACATGACAAAACCGGGATAGTGCCAGTCCTGCTTCAGCGTCGTGGTCAGCAGGTAGGGGTTTTCACAGGCATACAGGTCATTGACGCGGTTGTACGAGCACATGACCGAACCGGGATGCCCGGTTTCAAGGGCGATCTCGAATCCCAGCAGGTCGCTCTCGCGCATGGCCACGGGGTCGATATCGGCGCTCATGGTCATGCGTGAGGTTTCAAGATCGTTCATCGCATAATGCTTGAGCGTGGAAATCACATGCTGCGACTGCACGCCCGCAATGGTGCTGCCCACCATGCGCCCGGTCTGGAGCGGGTCCTCGCCCGCATATTCAAAGTTGCGGCCGCCGCGCGGGTCGCGCGTCAGATCCGCGCCACCCCCGAGCAGGATGTTGAAGCCACTCTGCCACGCCTCGCGCCCGATCATGACACCGGCCTGCCGCGCCATGTCCATATCCCACGTGCTGGCCGTGGACAGGCCCGACGGCAGGGAGACCGCCGCCCCGTCCTTGCGGATATGCGCCGGGTTGCGCACGCCAAGCCCCGCATCGGAAATCTGCAGGTCAGGCAGGCCCGAACCCTTGGGCGCGCGCAGGTACGCCGCCGAGCCCAGGCCGCCGGGAGGGGCCACGCTGCCATTGAAGCCACCGCCATCAACACTGAACAGCAGGGACATCTTGTCCTCAAGGCTCATGGAGGCGAGCACCTGCCGCGCCCGGGCATCGGCCGGGTCGCCCCCGCCATCATGCGCATGCCGCGCGAAAGCGGGCGCCTGGGCCACCGCCATGCCACACGCCACGGCGGATAACAGGAATATCTTGCGGGACAGTCTCATGTGGCAGGCTCCTCCTTCAGGGGCTGGACAGTGACGGCGCGGCCGCCATCTCCTCAACCCGTTTGTGAAGCACCCGGCCCCCGCGCCGCATGATCTAGCGCAAAAACAGGGCAAAGAATGGGGGCCGTGTACGCAAAAAAACCCTGCCTACAGGGCACGGACTCGCCTGTAGGCAGGGTTTTGACGCACATGGCGCGGCTGACCAGAATCAGGTCGCGGCGCTGCGGGTGCGCATGTACAGGATCACCGTCTGCGCCGGGACCGAGTTCAGGTCTTCCGCATCGATATCGCGCGTCACGACATAGTCACCGAATGCGCCGGGCTGCGACGTGATCCAGCGGCCATAAAGCCCTTCCAGCACCGGCGCGAGCCATGTGCCGGCGGGCTCGCCCGCGCTGCCCACCTGCGGCAGGTCTTCATGCACGATGCGCATGGCCTGCTCTTCGGCCAGCAGGTCCAGCTTCACGTAGCCCCAGTTGATCATGGCCAGCAGGGCGTTCAGCTCGATCTGAAGCTGGTGGATGGTGTTGCACAGCGGCGGCTGGAAACGACCAGCCATACCCCGGCCGACCTCGCGCAACAGGTCATTGCGGACCTCGATCCCGGCCTGATCATCGATCTCCCAGGACAGGGCCTGCAGGAAAAGCGAAAAGTCCGGTTTTGCGTTCAAAGTTGTCATTACTGGTCCATAATAAGATAGTGTGCGGAAATCATGGCGCCGCTTTCAGTCCAGTTACCGGCCTTCTGATAGCGCCCCGACAGATCAAGACGAACATTGCGTGTAAAGCGATAGCCAACCCTAGCATTAAAGCCACCGGTAAGACCAGCAATACTATCCCCGGGATAATAGGCGCTGTTCACCGTTTCCTGTGACAGATAATCCGTTGGCAGGGCATTCTGCACAAAATTCGATGCGACGTAATTGGCGCCGGACTGCAGCAGCGATGACGTGGGGAAGAAGGGCGCCGAGTGCTCATGGAACACCTGGTAGCCCACGCTGCCCGTCACATCCCAGTCCAACCGCTTGTGCTGGCCCGCGTAGCGGATCGGCACGGTCGCCGCGTAATAGGATTGCGGCGAGAAGTAACCACCCTGCCCGTAGGTATAGAAATCCTCGTTCTTGGCATAACCGAAATACGTCAGGCTCACGCCGATGCGCACCAGCATGTTGGCGTTATGCCACACCAGCGTGTTGGCGCCGATGCCGGCTTCACGCTCGCTGTTGCGCTGCACGTTCTTACCGGTCTGGATCGCGTAGCCACCGCCACCATACAGGATGGTGTTGCCCAGCGTCGCCTCGACCTGACCGTGGAAGTGGTTGGTCACCACCCCACCCCATTCGCTCCCCCACTGCTTGGTCAATTCATGACCATAGACCTGGCGCGCGTAACGACCGACCTCACTGTTGTAGTTCGGATCACGCAGGCCACCATAAGACAGCACGCTGTTGGTGATCGACCGCCGCTCGGCGCTGACGCGGAACGTGACCGGCCCCACCCGCGGCGAGAACTCGACGCCACCCAGCACGTTGGTGATGGGGAAACCGATGGGCGAGGCGCCGACATCGGCACGCACCCAGCTATTACCGAACTGCACATCCGGCGCAAATCCGGCCTCGCCTGCACCCGCCGCAATACGCTGGGTATGGTTGGCACCGAGGAAATCAAGCGCCCCGCACGAACTGTGGCCCGCGCACTGGTTGGCGGCCTGCGTTGCCATGAACGTACCATAACGCGGCACGTCATAGACGGAGCCTGTGTTGAGCTGGCCCGACCAGATCATGGTTGGCGTGATCGAGAAGGTCAGGGCGGAAGCACCGGCCTGCAGTGGCAGGCGCCCCACGATGGGAATGTTCGCCTCCGTCAGGCGACCCATGCCATGCTCGCCCGAACGCGACCGGAACCCGAGGCCACCATCGATGGAGGGGGCAAGGTTCTCGCGCAGCGTATGGATCTGGCCGGCAATGGAGGAGAGCATCTGGTCCGACGTATCGGGCGATGCCGCCTCGGCGCTGTAGGAACCGCCGGTTACAGGCGCGCCGAGTTCCGTCTGGTGGCCATAACCACGCGGGCGGAACGGGTTGGTCGACGGGGGCGCCAGCGCCTCTTCCTGCGCTACGGCCGCACTGGATGAAGCCCGCGTGCCCTCAACCTGCTGCAGGCGCAGGTCATAAGCCCGGCGCAGGTCCTCGATGGTGCGCTGCCCGTGGCCGTCAGCCTGGTCAGCCACGGCCATGGCCAGCCAGGCGCGGGCATCCATCGGGCTTTCCTGCACGCCATCCATGGCGAGACGGGTGGCAAGGCTGTTGTGGTCGCTGTTGACCGCGGCCTGCACCGCGGCCTGCCGCGCATCCAGATCCTGCGGGTTGTGGCGCAGCACCGCAAGGTCGATCTCGAGCGCCTTGCCCGGCTTGCCGTGGCCGTTATACAGCCGCGCGAGCGCCAGCTTGGGTGATGTTGCCTCCGGGTCGGCCTGCAGGGCGGGCGCAAGATGGTCATAGGCCTGCGCCTGATCGCCCCGCTGGTTCAGCAGGTCAGACTGCGCGACCGAGATGCCCATGCGCAGTTGCTGCAGCGTCTGCATCTGCTCGGGCAGCAACGCATTGCCCGCACCCGAACCCGTGCCGTCACCAAGCGGCGCGAGCAGGCGCGCGGCGGCCACCGGGTTGCTGATCTTCATGTATTCGGTGGCGTAGGACAGGCGCTGGTCAGGCGAGAGATCGATGGTGCGCGTCGAGGCGATGCGCAGCGCCATGCGGGCATGCACCATGTCGCCACGCTGGCGGAACAGGTCGGCCACCGCCACGCCGCGCGCGCCCGTCGGATCAGGCTGGGAAAGGGCCTCGCGGATCAGCGGCACCGGGTTGGACACCATGGACAGGCGGCTGGCCAGATCCTGCTTGATTTCCATTTCCTCGGCAATGGAGCGGATCGCGGGGGAATAATCCGCAGGCGACAGCCCGGCCAGAAGCTGGCGGGTCATCGCATCATTGCCACTGCCATAGGTATAGAGAATACCGGCCTGGCGGTCCTGCGCGGTAACGGGATTGGCCAGCACAGGCTGCATCACGCGCCCGGCTTCAGCCACGTCGCCCTGCTGCTGCAACGCATTGGCAAGGTTGATGCGCACCCACGGGTCACGCGGGGCCTGGGCCATCGCTTCACGCAGGATGGAAACCTTGCGCGCCGAATCCGACGTCTGTGATGCCGCCGCCATCAGGCCGGAAACCTCGATTTCCCCCACCTGGCTGGCATATTGCGGGCTGACGCGCGACAGAAGCTGGCGTGCCTCCGCCGTGTTGCCCTGCGCCATGTCCACCCGCGCCAGCCCCATCAGGGCCAGCTGGTTATTGGGTTCACGCGACAGGATGCCACGATATTCCTGCTCGGCGGCGGCGATCTGGCCGGTCGAACGCTGCAGGTCGGCCAGCATCAGGGTCGCGCCAGTGTACTGCCCGGGCTGGCGGGCCAGCGTGGCAAGCTTCTGCTTGGCCTCGGTGTACTGATGGGCGGCGATCATCTGGCGAACGGAGGCATATTCCCCGCTGACCTCCATGCCCGCCAGCGCGGGGCGCCAGCGATCGGCGGTCTTGGGGTCGGCGGCCATCGCTTCCTCAAAATAACGATGTGCCTCGGCGGTATCACCCTGCCGCATGCTCACGAGCCCCATGCCGCCTAGCGAATCAGCATCATGGGAATTGATCTGCAACGCCGACTGGAAGGACTGCTCGGCTGCGGAAAGACGGCCCGCGTTAAGCTGCTGGTAACCGGCCTGGCGCGCGAGCCCCGCCTTGTCCGGCGGGCCGCCGGGGGGGGGGTGGAGCATATGTTCGCGCAGCGCGGTATCATTGGGGTGGGCGGAAAGCCACTGCTCCATAAGGGGCTGCGTATCGGGGTTGACCGGCAGCCAGCTCAGGGTCTGGCGATAGGATTGTGTCGCGGCGGCGGCCTCGACCGGCGCCTGACTGCGGAAGGTCTGCAGATCCTTGAGCCGTGTCAGGCCTTCCATGCGGGTCGAGGTATTATAGGTCAGGGTCTGGGCAAAGGCGAGCTGGGCGCGGTAATCCTGCGGGTTGGATGCAACGATCCCGGCCAGGCCCGCGCGGGCCTGGTCCCACTGGCTCGGCACGCCAGCCATGGTCTGGTAGTATTCCACCGCGAGCGAACGGGGCGGCTTGCCACCGTGGAACAGCTTCTGGTACCCCGCCACCGCCTGCGCGTTCTGGCCCGAACCCGCCAGCGAGCGGATCTGTGACAGGTCGCTCTGGGAAATGGCCCGCTCGCTGAGCAGGTCACTCAGGTTGCCAGCCGCCGCACTGCCCGGCGCCACCTGCTGCAGGCGGCGCAGCGTATCGGCTGCGGCCTCGCGGTTGCCAACGGCCGCCTGGTATTCACCCTGCATTTCCAGCACGTCAGGGGAATTGGGGGCGATGCGCTCCGCATTCTGCAGGGCCTGGCGGGCATTGTCATATTGCTGCTGCTGGAGCCAGAAGCGTGCCTGCTGCAGCAGGATCTGCCGTGGTGCCGCAGCCGTGTTCGTGGCAGCGGCCGTCATGGTCGTGGAAGCCTGCTGCGCCTGCGCGGCAGGAACCGCCACCAGCACCGTCATGCAGCTGCTGGCCAGCAGGGCACCAGAAAGCGAAAGGGCGTATCGCCTGTTCATGATCACGTTCTCTGCCTTTCTTCCTGCAACTCCTTGCGGCGGCGCAGAGCATGCTTGGCCAGGGCGCGCACCATGACGGCCACCACCAGCAGGCAACCGAACAGGCCAACCAGGATCACGCGGCTGGGATGGTTGTGCATATACCAGTCAGGCTTGAGCAGCAGCGGCACGGTGCCAACCGTATAGAGCGGCGAACTGCGGTAGGATGTCAGGTCATCCCCGTGCGCCAGCACCAGATCCCCCTGGATCTTGGCCTGGTTTTTCCGCTGCGCCAGGATCTGCACAAGGTTGTTGAGCCCCTGCCCGTCGCCTGAAAGCAGCGCAAGCACGGTCCGCCCCGAAGCCAGCGGCGATTCCGCCTCAACCATCGCGGCCACGCCACCGCTGAGCGTGCTCTCGACCTCGGTCGGGGCCGTATGGCTGATGGCCGACATGGGATCCTGGAACAGGTTCCACACGCCACTCAGCGTCGAGCGCAGGGCCATGTGCAGCCGCCCGTCAGAAATCTGATAGGACGAATTGCTCAGCAGTTGCGAAACATCACCGCTATTGGCCAGCGTTGACAGGACAATCAGGTTCCGGTCCGCCACGTCATTTACATGGTCGCTCGAGACCACATCCACGCCGGACACCGGATACCACGTCGTCGCCCCCATGAAGCCCATGAGGTCGAGATAGGCGCTGACAACCATGCCATTGGGGTGTTCGGGCAGCACCACGGCCGAGCGCGACAGATCGGCATAGGTGGTGAACGGATAGCCGGCACTGGCCATGAAGGCGAGGTTGGGCATCTGGGTGATGTGATAGGCGTTGGACAGATCGATCGTCGAATCCGGGTCAACACCCATATGGAACGTGCTCGGACCGGGTTTGCAGCCCGGCTCTGTCATCGCGGCCATCTCGAAATAGAACAGCAGCTGGTTCTGGCCAAAGACCCGGTAGGTCGGGATCGGCATGGTGTGCTGCTGCACGCTGTCGTTGTGATGGCCGATACCTACGCGGCTCAGGAGCTGGTCCAGTGTCGAATCCGGCTCGCGCAGCGGGTAGGCCTCGAGATAGGTATCGTTGATACCCACATTGAGCGACGAGCGCGACACATCGACGATCGGACCCGGCGGCGCGCGGAAACGGATGTTCAGCTTGAACGGCCGGTCGCGCCATGTGTACAGGTCAGGCGAGACGCGGAACGGCACCGCCAGCGGTCCGGGCGCGTAACCTTCAGCCTGCAGCGCGCTGTCCGGCACCAGTTCACCAAGCCGGACCGGGCGATTGGTGGGAATGAAGGAGGGCGCATCATTCGCAGCGCGGGCCCCGACATCAATCGGCGCCACGTCCATGCGGTTGGCCGTGGGCAGGGTGCTTGACCCGAAGCCGATGCCCTTGCTCGCGGTGATGACTTCATCACGGTCACGCCCCGTTACGAGCAGCACCGTGCCGTTGGGGTCGGATGGATTGGCCACCTCCATGAGCGTGGGCCCATTGACCGACTGGCGCCCGAGGGCGGAAGGCAGTTCGTCGGCCACGCCCACAACAACGGCATTGCCCGTTTGCGGAATGGTGGAGAAGACCGGGAAGGTGACGCCACGGAAGTCGGTCTGCTGGCCGAACCAGGATGCCAGGATGCCCGTCGCCTTCAGCACTTCGGGATCAAATGTCTGTGCGAGAACGAACGGAATGACGATCTTCTGCTTTACGTTCTTGTCGAAGAACGGCTGGGGCAGGCGCGACAGCTGGCGGCGCGGGGGAAGCGGTATGGTGGTGATCTGCAGTTCCGAGTGTTCGGATACGCTTGCCCACAGCAGGCCGTTGCTGGGGTCCGTGCAGCCCTTCGAGCTGGAAGCGAAGCTGAAGTTCAGCCGGTTGCCGCTGATGAAGAAGATGGGGTTGATATCGAACGAGAGCGGCCCAAATGTAGGATGTGTGGGGTCCGGGCGCAGCGTACCGATGAACTGCTCGTTCAGCGTGATCGTGACCGCGCTGGTATCCGGCTGGAGGCTGGGCGACATGGCACCGGACACGACAAGCCGCGCCGACGTGACCAACTGGTCGGCGGGAATGCCGAACTGCAGGCCCTGCAGCGTGGCGGCGCCCTGCATTTTCAGGGCACTCTGCGCACCGAGTTCCTTGAGGGAATACGTATGCACCGTCGCCACGTCAGATGCGGCAATGGCGTTCTCGGCGTTGTCCACGACCGCGTCAGCCGCGCTGGCGGCAGTCGTATCCGCTGCTGGCGGGGTGGCGGCAGGCTGGTCCGTACTCGCGGGCGCGGGCGTTGCAGCCTGCGGGGCCGCCGCAGGGAGAGGTGGCAGATCGGAACCTGCGGGCTGCTGGGCTGGCGCCCTGGAAGCAACAGGTGCAGCCTGTGCCCCCGTTGCAAAGACCAGCAGCGCGATCAGGGACACCATTTTCATATCACGAGGCCGCACGGCTGATCGTTCCTTCCTGTGTCTGTCCACTCTGGATGGTTGTGGGCTCCCTGCGCTCAACCGGTAGTGTAAGTGGCTTAGTTTTTGGGCGGCTATTGGCCATCATTTTGCCTTTTTTGCGGAACAGCGCCTTAATGCTGTGCAGCAGGCTCAACAGGCTGCGTAGCGGTTTGTCATCCTCGTAATTGTTCCATTGCAGCCAGGCATCGGCCCGTCCGAACACGAAGCGGACAATGTCGCGTTCCGTATCAAGATCGTTATTGTCCCATGTGAACACGGCCTTGCCATTCGTGCAGCGCAGCATGGTGGCGGGGATGTCGATCTCCTCGCCATCGAGCACGGCATGGATACGTGTCTTGACAGGCCCCGTGTTGACATCGGGCCAAGGCATATGCACGGCAACACCACCCATCGAGACATCCTGCGTCATGCCCGGCGTCGCATTATGGTAGGTATTGGGCTGCCCTTCGACCGGTGCTTCATAAACCGTGACCGGGATATGCGCTTCGACACGATGGTTGTAACGGACCTGCTTGGTCTCACGCCCCACGGCAATGGCGGCAAACAGGATGATGAGACTGATCAGCGCCCATACGCAGTTCAGCATATAAGCGTGCATCGCGATGCTATCGAGCTGGTTGTAATGCATGGTCATCTCGAACAGACCGACCAGCAGGCCACCCATCATGATCGTTGCAAAGATGATGTTGGGGTAGGTGGCGCCAAGGTCGAACTCTTCTTCCTCCAGCACGCCGCCTTTTTCCGTCACGTTGAACTTGCCCTTGGAGGGGAAGAGCATGGTGACGACGGTCACGCGCACCAGGAACAGCGCCATGGTGGTTTCGTACACTTCACTCCAGAACGAATAGCGCCAGCCCTTGTTCACCTTGGCGGCGGTCGCGATGGAGTGGAACATGTGCGGAATGGCGTAGGCCGCCACGGCCGTCGGCGAGGCGGCGATGATGTTCTGCCCCGCGAACAGGAAGGCCAGCGGCGAGGCAAGGAAGATGACGCGCGGAATGGCAAAGAAGAACGACGTCATGGCCGAGAGATAGCACAGCCGCTGCCCAAGCTTCAGGCCCCGCCCGAGCATCGGGTTATCCACGCGGAAGATCTGGATCATGCCGCGCGCCCAGCGCATGCGCTGGCCGATATGGGTTGTCAGTCGCTCGGTGGCCAGGCCACTGGCAACGGGAATGCGCAGGTAGGCGGTGGACCAGCCGCGGCGCTGCATGCGCAGGGCGGTATGGGCATCTTCCGTCACGGTTTCAACCGCGAAGCCGCCAATCGATTCAATGGCCTCACGCCGCAGGATGGCGCACGAGCCGCAGAAGAAGGTGGCATCCCAGAAATCGTTACCATCCTGAATAACGCCGTAGAACAGGTTGCCTTCCGGCGGCGTGCGGTAGCCCACGGCCAGGTTACGCTGGAACGGATCGGGGGAGTAGAAGTGATGCGGCGTCTGCATCAGGGCGATCTTGCGGTCGGCAACCATCCACCCCATGGCGATCTGCAGGAACGCGCGTGTCGGAATATGGTCACAATCCAGGATGAGGATGTAATCGCCAGAGGTCCGCTTAATGGCGTGGTTGAGGTTACCCGCCTTGGCGTGCGCGCTATCGACGCGCCCGATATAGAGGGCGCCGCACTCCTTGGCGAACTGCTCGAATTCGGGCCGCACACCGTCATCAAGGATATAGACATTCACTTTATCGGGCGGCCAGTCGATGCCCAGCGCGCCCAGCACGGTCAGGCGCACGATGCTCAGCTGCTCGTCGTAGGTCGGAATGAAGACATCGACGGTCGGCCAGTCATCAACATTGTCAGGCAGGGGCAGCGGCGAGCGATGGAGCGGCTGGATTGTCTGGAAATAGCTGAGAAACAGCATATACAGGGCATACAGCTCGGCCATGAGCAGGGTTACGCCCAGTATGCCCTGTATCCATGTATTGAAGTCGAGCGTTTCGGTCAGGCGCCATGTCAGGTAACGCAGGGAGACCAGCGCCGAGAGCACCTCGAGAAAGACCTGGGTACGCCGGCTTTTGCCCCGCCCGACCACAAAAAAGATGACAACACATACACCTGCCACAATCAGCTGCTCATTATTGTTCAGCGTAACCGTGGTCGCGGCAATAAGTGCACAAAGCCCCAGCGCGCCAACTATATAGTTGGCTCCACGCAGTGACAGTATCGTGTTCGAAAAGCGGGTTAGCCTACTTTCCGCGGGTACTGGCGACTGAACCTCTGACATCAATAGCTCGTCCGATAATAAATACTGATAAAACAGGCAGTTATGTATTCAAAAGAAAACCGTCAGACGCATTCGGTCCGTCATGTCGCCTTTCGGCCCGCAGCGGGTGCGGGATGGGGGAAATCCTCCCCCCTCTTCCCTTGGCGTACCGGGAGCAGGTTACTCCCGGCACGATTTCAGGAGTCGCCGTTCGCGTCTTCACGCTTGCGCATCAGGGCATCACGCAGGCTGGGCTTGGGCACCAGCCGGTCCGTGGCCCGACCGCCAAGGGTCATGAACACTTCGGTCAGGGTAGGAGAATTGTCGGTCGGCGCGGGGCGGCCAGCCTGACTGTCATTCGGGGAACTCTTGTCAAATTTGGTCATTGTGGTCACCTTGGAAACAGGTTTTGAAACAGGCCGGGACACCGGTGCGGACTGGAACAGCCTCGGCGCGGGCGCCCGCTCGCTGCCCGTGCCGAAAAAGAAGCCCGGCCCTGTCAAACGCTGCCCACGCTGCTGCCGGGCCTTGGGCACGGGCGCCCATTCATCCGCCGCGACGGGGGCCGTTGCCGAAGCCGCACCAGAAGCCGGGGCCGGACGCGGCGCCATGAAGGAAGACACGGCAGGCCTCGGTGTGAAGGGCGGCGCTGCGGGCCGTTCCTGCCTGACGGGCGGGACCACATCAGGAGCGGACGGCGCCACGACCGCAGGCTGCTCCGGCGCGGGGGCTGCGGCAGGCTGGGGCGTGGGCTCATATGCCGGGGCCGCTACGGCTTCGGCATGGGTCGCCGCATATGTCTCGGGTTCGGCTGCGGGCGTATCGTCATGCGTGGCATAGGCCTCGGGCGCGGCCGGTGCAGGCTCCGGCTGCGCGGCATAGGCATCATGCGCATATGATGCCCCCCCGTAATGATGCACCTGCCCTGCTGTCTCGGCCGGTGCCGTTTCCGGCGCTGACGGGGCGGAATAGGCATCATCGTACGAAGAAACGGCATGCTGCGACGTTTCTTCAATGGCCTGCGCTGTGTCGGCCTCCTCATGCGTGACCTCCGGCTTGGGCGGACGCTTCTGCTTGAAGGGACGATAGTGAAAACCTGCGCTGCTGATACCATAGCCATTGGTCAGCATGCGATCGACATCCTGCTGGTTGTCGGTATTGATCTGCGTTCCCGCTTCCTTTTCAGGTGTGCTCACATTCCATCTCCCTGGTTCCGGGCGATATAGGCCAGCATGGTCAATGCGGCCGAATAATAATCGGGCGCATGATCAAGCGTGGGCAGTTCACCCGCCGATGCCAGACCCGTGCATGACGCCACGGCCAGATAGCCCGGCGGCGCATTATAGGGCGAACGCGTGCCGTTGGTCAGGTCAACCCAGCCCGGCAGGGCGGACGCGCCATAATGGTTCCAGAACCGGCTGAAATCCGCCAGCAGTTCCGGGGTCAGCATATGTGCCCAAGACAGGTAGAGCGGCACGCGAATCGCATCATACGAGAAGCGCGGCGGCCAGCCCTTGGCGATGGAGAAGGCATTGGTGTGCAGGTTGATCGATAGCCAGTCAGGCGGGAGCTTCCACTCACCGAATCGACCCTTGGCGATGATCTGAAGCCCGTCGCCCATCACCTTTGTCCACTGAGCGTCCCCCGTCAGCGCGAAGGCCTGCATGAGCGAAGGCATGACGTAATAGGAGAGGTTGAGGGTCACCGCATCCTTGGTAAGAAACCCGACAGCACCCGGCAGCAGCACCGTATAGGGGCCGACAGGCCTGGTCATGAGTTTCAGCACATCGCCGTAAATGGCCATGGCGTCCTGGATATAGTCGGCCCGCTTCCAGCGCTTGCCGGCCCAGGCCAGCCCGAGGGCGATGAGCAGGTCGCCATCGGTTGCGTTGTTCTTGTCGGCCACCGGCGGGTTATGGCCCTCAAGGTAACGCCACGAAAAGAGGGCGTCCTCCTTGTGCTGCAGGTTGGCGCGCGCCCAGGTCCATATCGCCTCGAATGCGGCCCGGTCGCCTGCGGCGGCGGAAAAGAGCATGCCGTAGCCTTGCCCTTCGCTGTGGGATTCGCCGCTATTGCCCGTATCGACGATGCGCCCGTCGGGGCGAAAATACTTGCTGCGGAAAATGGACCATTGCTGGGCGACCTGCGGATTCACGCCAATGGCGTCGTCAGCTTCAGCGCGGGAAAGCATGGGGAAGCTGCCAGCCGCAGCCATGACGGACAGAAAGGAGCGACGCCCCATTCCGGATACATGTTTTTGCAGCTTCATAAAATCCAACAGCATCTACCACCACACCCTCAAGAAGTCTGAACCCATGTCACCGCCTGGCGGAACGCCTGCCGCGCCCTCGATACCCTGCCGTGCCATGACGCCTTAATCGGAAACTCCTCCATCCTGCAAGTCGAAGGCGACCATTCCGGGACAGACTTTATTACTGAAAAGGACCATAACGTCTCTCCCCCCGGCGGTGAAACCGCCACCAGCGCCACAACTGGCTACAGGGAGGAGGAAGTTGCATTTTTGTCACGCAGGAGCACATGGCGCCCCATAAAAACCGTTGATAATTCCTAAGGAAATGAAAGAAGAGACATGTGGCAAATGATCGCCGTTCACTATGGTGCCATCTTTCGTAAAATTAAAAGGCGGAAAATATTTTTAAATTTCAAACCCGATTGATCTGAATCAATGCTTTTTGGGTAATTCGCCGCGGCAGTATATAAGTTGCCTTTATTATATATTAATATAAAAAAAGTTGCCTTGCCATAGCGCACCCACGCTTCGCGCAAAGATATTTGTCAAAAACGCAGTACATACGAAAAACCCGCCTTGCGGCGGGTTTTCATTCAGTCGGCCTTGTAACATCCAGCCAAGGCTGGCGTCCCGTAGGGGATTCGAACCCCTGTTGCCGCCGTGAGAGGGCAGTGTCCTAGGCCTCTAGACGAACGGGACAAAAGGCCGGTAGCCGCCTTCTAAGCGATGTTGCGGGGGCATGCAAGCAAAGAATCATGCATGCCCCCACATTTCCGTTCAGGGCTGCCCCAGCACCAGCCGCGCCGTGATGCGCCGCGCAGCGGGGTCCCATACGATGATGCGCTCGGCCACGCCGCCGCCTGCCAGCGCCACGGCCAGCAGGCCGTCCGCCCGCGCGGTGACCGAACGCACGCTCGTGCCCGGCGGTTCGTCAACCACAAGCGCCGCCTGTGCCGGCATGTCCGGCCCGGCCACCGCGGGGCCTGCCACAGCCATCGCGGCCACTGGCGGGGGGGCGGGATGCATCATGCGATGCACCAGCACGCCCACCAGCGCCAGCGACCCGAGGAACAGCAGAACCCCCATGCCGATCACCGCGGCGAGCAGCGCGCGCGATCCCTGTTTTTCCATTCCGTGCTTTCCGTTCCCGAATACCGTTTTTTCCGATAGACACATGCCATGAACGACACTGCCCCCCCTGCCCCGATCATCGCCACCGCCGATGATGCAGGCCAGCGCACCGACCGCTTTATTGCCAACGCGGTCGAAAGCCTTTCGCGCTCGCGCGTCAAGTCCCTTATGGAAAGCGGGCACCTGCTGCGCAATGGCGATCCGCTGCGCGACCCGGCCGAACCCGTGCGGGCAGGCATGTGTTATGAAATTCGCCTCCCCCCCGCAATCCCCGCAACGCCGCAGAGCCAGGACATCGCACTCACCATATTATACGAGGACCGCGACCTGATCGTGCTCGACAAGCCCGCCGGCATGGTGGTGCATCCCGCACCGGGCAATGAGGACGGCACGCTGGTCAACGCCCTGCTCGCCCATTGCGGCGAGAGCCTGACCGGCATCGGCGGTGAAAAGCGCCCCGGAATCGTGCACCGGCTGGACAAGGACACATCGGGCCTCATGGTCGCCGCCAAGACCGAGATGGCGCATCAGGCCCTGTCCCTTGCCTTTGCCGAGCGGCGGATCGACCGCGCGTACGAGGCCCTGTGCTGGGGCATCCCCACACCGGCCAGCGGGTCGTTCGATGGCGCGATCGGGCGCGACAGGCGCGACCGCAAGCGCATGGCGGTGGTGACCGGCACCAGCGGCAAGCACGCGCTCACCCATTACCGGATTCTCAATACCTTCCATGGCGGGCTTGCGCATGTGCAATGCAAGCTGGCCACCGGGCGCACGCACCAGATCCGGGTGCATTTTGCCCATGCCGGGCACGCGCTGGTGGGCGACCCGGTCTATCTGCGCCGCATCCCCGCCGCCGCCCGCGCCCTGCCGCCCGCGGCAAAGACCGCAGCGCTGGATTTTGGCCGCCAGGCGCTGCATGCGCGCAGGCTGGGCTTCATCCACCCGCGCAGCGGCGAGGAGATGCTGTTTGAAAGCGCGCCGCCGGAAGACTTTCGCCAGCTTCTGGCCGATATTGCCTGATTATCAGGCATATTCATTGACACGAGCAGGAACAATGCTTATGTTCGATGATTGTTCGCCGGGGCCGACGCCCCCAGGCTAACTGGACGTCCTGTATGGAACTGCCCAGGATGGGGGTTGCATGCAGGGACGTGAGAAGTCCAGTCGTGCGTCTAGCAGAGTGATGATGCAACCCGCCCGGTCACAATGACGTTGAGCCGGATTACAGCTGCCCCCATCCCTCTGGTACAGGAGTCCGTTGCAATGGCCTCTTCTGCTCTTATTTCCGGTCCCGAAAACAACCTCTCCAAATACCTTCGGGACATCCGCAAATTCCCCATGCTCTCCCCCGAGGAGGAGCTTCGCCTCTCCCATCGCTGGAAGGACAAGGGCGATACCGAAGCCGCCCACAAGCTTGTCACCTCCCACCTGCGCCTCGTGGCCAAGATCGCCATGGGCTATCGCGGCTATGGCCTGCCGGTGGGCGAACTGATCAGCGAAGGCAATATCGGGATGATGCAGGCCGTGCGCCGCTTCGACCCCGATCGGGGCTTCCGCCTGGCCACATACGCCATGTGGTGGATCCGTGCCGCGATACAGGAATACATCCTGCATAGCTGGTCACTGGTGAAGATCGGCACAACCGCCGCCCAGAAAAAACTTTTCTTCAACCTGCGTCGCCTCAAGGGCCAGATGCAGGCCATTGACGATGGCGACCTCAAACCCGAGCAGGTCAACAAGATCGCCCAGTCCCTCGGCGTGCCCGAGCAGGACGTGGTGAACATGAACCGCCGCCTCGCCGCCCCCGACCACAGCCTGAACGCGCCGCTGCGCATGGATGGCGAGGGCGAGTGGCAGGACTGGCTGGTGGATGACAACGACAACCAGGAACAGACCCTGGCGGAGAGCGAGGAATATTCCGGCCGCCAGGCGCTTCTGGCCAATGCCATGAAGGGCCTCAACGACCGCGAGCGCCACATCCTGACCGAGCGCAGGCTCAAGGATGAACCGGCTACGCTGGAAGAACTGTCGCATGTCTACAACATATCACGCGAGCGGGTGCGCCAGATCGAGGTCCGTGCCTTTGAAAAGGTACAGAGCGCGATGAAGGCCGAAGTCGCCACCCGCCGTGCGCAGCATGCGGAAGGGGCGGAAGCCTGAAATAAAGGCGGCGTTCTTTAAAGCTTTTAAAATTAAAGCCCCGCATGCCAATGGCCTGCGGGGCTTTTTCTTTGAAAATAATAAGAAGTTTTTGGTGAAGCTTTTTTCAAAAAGCTTCAAAAAATGCCGCCCTCCAGTATGAAGGGCGGCACCCAAGAACATCTATCCAGCCGCGATCAGTCCTCGAACGGGTCGCGCATCAGGATGGTGTCATCACGCTCGGGGCTGGTGGAAAGCAGGGTGACCGGCGCCTCCACCAGTTCCTCGATGCGGCGGACATACTTGATGGCCTGCGCGGGCAGTTCGGCCCAGGAGCGTGCGCCCTTCGTGCTGTCCTTCCAGCCTTCCATCCTCTCGAACACCGGGCGGATGCGCTGCTGCGCGCCGGGCGCCGAGGGGAAGTGCTTCGTGGTCTTGCCGTCGAGTTCGTAGCCCACGCAGATGCTGATCTCGTCCAGCCCGTCCAGCACGTCCAGCTTGGTCAGGGCCAGGCCATTCACGCCGCCCACGCGCACCGCACGGCGCACCAGCACGGCATCAAACCAGCCACAGCGGCGGGGGCGGCCCGTCACGGTGCCGAATTCATGCCCGCGCTCGCCAATGATGCGGCCCATCTCGTCATGCAGTTCGCTGGGGAACGGCCCCTCGCCCACGCGGGTGGTGTAGGCCTTGGCAATGCCCAGCACGAAGCCGATGCTCGTCGGCCCCACGCCAGCCCCCGTACCCGCATTGGCGGCAACGGTATTGGATGAGGTCACATACGGGTAGGTGCCGTGGTCGACATCAAGCATCACGGCCTGCGCGCCCTCGAACAGGATGCGCGAACCGCCACGGCGGCTGTCATCAAGCAGGTCCCACACAGGCGCCATGAAGGGCAGCACGCGGGGGGCGACAGTGTTGAGGAAGGCGAGCAGTTCGGCCTTGGTGAAGGTCTCGGCACCCAGCCCCTTGAGCAGGGTGTTGTGGTGCAGCAGCAGTTCGTCAAGCTTCCAGTCCAGCGTTTCCGGCTCGGCCAGGTCGCACAGGCGGATGGCGCGGCGGGCCACCTTGTCCTCATAGGCGGGGCCGATGCCGCGCCCGGTGGTGCCGATCTTGCGCTCGCCACGGGCCGCTTCGCGCGCGCGGTCAAGCGCGCCATGCACGGGCAGGATCAGGGGGGCGTTTTCCGCGATCTTCAGCGTATCGGGCGTGACCTTCAGGCCCTGGGCGGTCACGCGGTCGATTTCCTTGAGCAGCGCCTCGGGGTCAACCACCACGCCATTGCCGATCACGCCCATCTTGCCGCGTACGAGGCCAGAGGGCAGCAGGGAGAGCTTGTAGGTCTGCTCACCCACAACCAGCGTGTGGCCCGCATTGTGGCCGCCCTGAAAGCGCACGACCACATCGGCGCGGCTGGCCAGCCAGTCCACGATCTTTCCCTTGCCCTCGTCACCCCACTGGGTGCCGATCACGGTGACGTTGGACATTTCATGCTCCTTGATATGCTGCCCGGCAGCCACTGCGCGGCCAGCCGGAAAAAACGGGGTCGGTTCAGAAAAAAGAAATCGGTTTAGACTTCGGCGCCATTCACCGGCACGAGCTGGCCATCCACCACCACCAGCGTGCAGGCCAGCAGGGCGGCCTGCACCAGCGGGTCTTCATCGGGGCCAAGGGCGCTGACCGTGGCATAGCCCGCAGCCCGCAGGGCGGCCGCCTTTTCCGCCGGCGTGCCCCACGGCACGAAGATGCGCGTGCGGCTGGGCAGGGGCGGCGCCGCGCGCAGGATGATGTCGGGCCGCAGGGTGATGCCACAGGCCGGTTCATCATCGTTGGACAGGTAGCGCCCGCCCCGGCCCAGCTCCTCGCGCTGCCCGGCAGCATAAACGCTCACGCACACGCCGGTATGATACTGCCAGCCCCGGAACTCCACCGGGTCCACCGTCAGGCGGATGCCGGGCACGCGGGCCTCGATGGCGGCAACGGTGGCCGCCAGTCGCTCGCTCAGGGCGCGCACGGCAGGCGGCAGGTCAACAGCTGCCAGCTCGGCCAGCGCGCCCTGCGCCGGGCCTGCCGCGTGCAGGAGGCGGATCAGCACATCGGCCAGTGCGCCGCCATGCCGCGCCACGGCGGCGGCATCCTTGCGGTCAAGCGCGCGCATGAGCATGCCGCGCACGGAGCCCTCGAACCCGCCCGCATCGAGCAGGGCGGTGGTGAGGGCAGGCATGGTCAGGTCGAAGGACACGCCGCGCACCTGCAATGTGGCCAGGCACTCGGCGGCCAGGGCCACGATTTCCGCATCCGCATGCGGGCCATCGGGGCCGATCAGTTCCACGCCCGCCTGCGAGATCTGCCGATCCCCCTCGCCGCGGTTGGGGGCCATGAGAATGCACGGCCCGGCATAGGACAGGCGCAGCGGGCGCGGCACGTCAGGCAGGCGCGTTGCCGCAATGCGGGCGATCTGGGGCGTCATGTCCGGCCGCAGCGCCATCATGCGCCGCGTATCGGGGTCCATCAGGCGGAAGGTCTGCGCCGCCACCGCCGCCCCCGCGCCAGAGAGCAGGGTGGTCTCGAATTCCAGCAGCGGCGGGGTCACGCGGTCATACCCATGGGCTGCGAACACGCGCACCAGGGTCTCGACGCCCGCAGCCTCGGCCTCGGCCTCGGGGGGGAGCCGGTCCACGAACCCGGCAGGCAGAAGGGCTGGGTTGAACGGCGGGTCATCAGTCATGGCAGGGCCTATCGTGCTGCATCATGCCCGCGGGCGCGCGGCCCAAGGCATGATGGATCGGACATGGAAGGAGAATGGAGGGATCAGGCGTGTTCGCGCCGCACCTGCGCATAAGCCCAGTCAAGCCACGGCAGCACGGCCGCGAGGTCTGCGGTCTCGACCGTGGCCCCGCCCCACAGCCGCAGGCCCGGCGGGGCATCGCGGTAGCTGCCCACATCCATGGCGACACCTTCCTCGCCCAGCAGGGCGACAATCTTCTTCGCCGCCGCCGTCTGGGCCGCGTGATCGAGTGCTGTAAACCAGGGGGCGACAATGCGCAGGCAGATGGCCGTGCTCGAACGGTGCGCGGGGTTGGGGGCGAGGAACCGTGCCCAGTCGGATTTTGCCTCCCATGCGGCGATGGTGGCCAGGTTGGCTTCGCTGCGCGCGATCAGCCCTTTCAGCCCGCCAATGCCTTCGGCCCATTTCAGGCCATCAAGCGCGTCTTCCACGCACAGCATGGAAGGCGTGTTGATGGTATCGCCCTTGAAGATGCCATCTATCAGGCCCTTGGCGTTGGTCAGGCGGAAGATCTTGGGCAGCGCGCGCGGCGCGGGCGTGGAGACCAGCCGCTCGACCGCGCGCGGGGAGAGCGCCAGCATGCCGTGGGCCGCCTCGCCGCCCAGCACCTTCTGCCACGACCATGTCACGACATCGAGCTTCTCCCACGGCAGGTCCATGGCGAAGGCGGCGGATGTGGCATCACAGATCACCAGCCCGTCGCGCTGCGTGGGGATGGCGGCATCATAGGGCAGGCGCGCGCCCGATGTGGTGCCGTTCCAGGTCAGCACCACGTCGCGCGACCAGTCCACCTGCGCCAGATCCGGGATCTCGCCATATTCGGCCTTGAGCACGCGGGCCTCGGGCAGCCTGAGCTGGGCGATGATGTCATTGGCCCATGTGGCCGAGAAACTCTCGAACGCCAGCACGTCCACCGGGCGCGTGCCCAGGATCGACCACAGCACCATCTCGACGGCACCCGTGTCGGATGCGGGCACGATGCCGAGCACCCAGTCCCCGGGCATGCCCAGCATGGCCTTGGAGCGGGTAATGACCTCATTGAGCCGCGCGCGCCCTTCCGCCGAGCGGTGCGAGCGGCCCACCAGCGCATCGGCCAGGGCAATGAGCGACCACCCCGGGCGCTTGGCGCACGGACCGGAGGAAAAGCGCGGATTGGCAGGCCGCACGGACGGCTTTGCAGTAAGGGCTTCAGGCAAGGGAGATAACGTCCTGTTCGCGACACGGGCATTGGCACGGCAACACCGCCAACCGGTGCGCCAGACTGGTGCGAGAGGGGGGATTCGAACCCCCATGCCTTGCGGCGGTCGATTTTGAGTCGACTACGTCTACCGTTCCGTCACTCTCGCATACAGGCACCCCGCCCGGAACAGGACGGATGATACCATGGCAATCAGTCCATGGACGTCTTGCGGACCCGCTATATCACACCGGCGGCGGCGGCTCCAGCCCCAGCATCAACGCCAGATTCTGGATCGCCGCCCCCGACGCGCCCTTGCCCAGATTGTCCAGCCGCGCGGTCAGCACCGCCTGGCCCAGCGCTTCATCGCCATGCACGCGCAGTTCCATCCGGTCGGTGCCCGCCAGCGCATCGGCCACCAGCTTGGCACACGGTTCGGCCACCGTAATGCGATCGGAACCTGCATAATGCGCCGCCAGCACCCCGTGCAGGTCGGCAAGGCCGACAGTGCCGGGCAGCAGGTCGAGATGCAGCGGCACGGACACGATCATGCCCTGCGCAAAATGCCCGACCGAGGGTACGAACAGCGGCAGTTGCGCAAGACCCGCATACAGCTTCATTTCCGCAATGTGCTTGTGGCCAAGACCCAGCCCGTACAGCTCGAAGGCCGGGCCGCCATCGCGCTCATGCGCCTCGATCATGCTGCGGCCGCCGCCGCTGTAGCCGCTCACGGCATTGATTGTGATGGGGTAGTCATCGGGCACCAGCCCGGCCTTGACCAGCGGGCGCAGCAGCGCCACCAGCCCCGTGGGGTAGCAGCCGGGGTTGGACACGCGCGCCGCCTGGCGGATGCGCCCGGGCTGGGCGGCATCCATTTCGGGAAAGCCGTAAACCCAGGCCGGGTCGGTGCGGAACGCGGTGCTGGCATCAAGGATGCGCGGCGCCGCCGCGCCCATGCCGTCGGCCATGGCCACGGCTTCCTTCGCTGCCGCATCGGGCAGGCACAGCACCACCACATCGACTGCGGCCATCATCTCGCGCCGGGCGTCGGGGTCCTTGCGGCGGGCGGGGTCGATGGAGCGCAGCGTAACCGGCAGGTGTCGGAGCCGCTCGCGGATGCCAAGCCCCGTGGTACCTGCCTCGCCATCGATAAAGACCGTCGCCTGTCCGTCGCTGCTCATGTGCCGTGTATCCTGATAAGAACTTCCCGCTGCGGGGTGTGCGATCTATACAAAACCTGCGCCCGACCGCAACACAAACAGGCAGGAACCACCCCATGCAAGACGCTGCCCTTCCCCTCCAACGCCTGCTGGACATCATGGCCCGCCTGCGCGACCCCGAGACCGGCTGCCCGTGGGACAAGGTGCAGGATTTCGCCTCCATCGCACCCTACAGCATTGAAGAAGCCTATGAAGTAGCCGACACCATCGCCCGCGAGGACTGGAACGGCCTGCCCGATGAGTTGGGCGACCTGCTGCTCCAGGTCGTCTATCACGCGCAGATGGCCGATGAGAAAGGCCTGTTCGACTTTGCCACCGTGGCCACCCTGATTGGCGACAAGATGGTCCGCCGCCACCCCCATGTGTTTGGCGAGGCCGAAGCCGCACCCGGCCAGTGGGAAAGCGGCAAGGCGCTCGAACGCCTTGCCCGCAACCGGCGCGGCACGCTGGACGACGTGCCCGTGGGCCTGCCTGCGCTGCTGCGCGCGCGCAAGCTCTCGGCGCGCGCAGCCCGCGTGGGGTTTGACTGGGATACGGTGGGCGAAGTCGCCGCCAAGGTGGATGAGGAACTCGATGAACTGAAGGTGGAGCTTGAAAGCGGCGACCGCGAAAAGATATTCGATGAACTCGGCGACGTGCTGTTCACGCTGGCCACACTGGCCCGCAAGCTCGACATGGACCCCGAGGCCTGCCTGCGCCAAGCCAATGCCAAGTTTACCCGCCGCTTTACCGCCGTCGAGCACGACCTGGCCGACCGGGGGCTGGCGCTGGCCGATGTGGACGTGAAAACCATGGAAGAGGGCTGGCAGGCGGTAAAACGCCGCGAGCGTGCAGCAATAAAAAAGACTTAAAAATCAAAAGTTTTTGGTGAAGCTTTTTTCAAAAAGCTTCAAAAGAACGCCGCTTTTTTGAAAAAAGGCGGCACCCAAAAACTTTCATCTTTCAGGGAGCCGTCAGCAGCAGGTCGTGCAGCGCCTGCCAGCTTGCCCGGTCCGGCGCATAAAGCAGCCCACCGCTGCGGTCACTCACGCGATAGGGCGCGCCATCAAAATGCGCGCTGTAGCCGCCTGCTTCCTGATGGATCAGCCAGCCTGCCAGATGGTCCCATGGCAGGGTGCGGTTGAACAGCAGGAAATGGCAGCGCCCATCGACCAGCATCAGGTATTCATGCGCCGCACAGCGGAAATCCCATGATCCTGCCACCTTGGGCAGGTTATGGGTCACCACATCACGCACGGGGGCGGGCAGGTAGCGCCATGAGGCATTGCCCGCCATCTCATGCGCGGGCACGGCGGGGGCGACCTGCAGGCGGCGCTCGCCTCCCTGGCCATCATTGAGCCACGCACCCTGGCCGCGCGCGGCCAGGGCTGCGATATTGCAGATGGGGTCCACAATCGCCCCACCCACCACTTCGCCGCCCGATACGGCGGACACCATCACGCCAAACAGCGGCACGCCCGCCGCGTAATTGGCGGTGCCATCAATCGGGTCGATCACGAAGGCCAGGTCTGCCGTGGCCAGGCCATCAAGCAGGTCGGGGCGTGCGGCCACCGCCTCCTCCCCCACCACGAGAGCCTGCGGCCAGACGGCCTGCAGGGCAGCGGTCAGGTCGCGCTCGGTCGCTTCATCCGCCACGGTCACGATGTCCATCGGCCCGGTCTTGCTGCGGATATCGGTACGGTCAAGGCAACGGAAGGAGGGCATGACATGGCGCCGTGCGGCTTCACGCATCATCGCCACCACCTTGTGCATATCCGCCAGTGTGATCCGTTGCGTCATTGCCGCCTCCACCCCTGTCCGTTGTTCAGCCCGTCATTCCTGCGCTGCCGGGCGCTGTTTTTCCACCCCATGCGCCCGCATGGCCGGAGCATCCGGCACGCCTGCATGCAAGGCCGGTATCAAAAGACTCCTGCAACCGTAAGGAGGTTTGCGGTGAAGCCTTGCGAGAAAAGCTTCGGCAAATGCCGCCTTTTTGAAAAAAGGCGGCACGCAAAAACACCTGCCTGTGCTGCGGTGCCTAATCGACCAGACAGGTCACCACGCGGCCAAACTGCATCTCGAAACGCGCGCGGTTGGCAGGCGAAAGGCGCACGGTCATCTCGGCTCCTTCCTCCCCGTCCCCACGCGCGGTCACCTCGCCATGCTCGTGCAGCCAGGCCATGGCGGCGCCCTCGGTAATGGGCACGCGGTAGCGCACCACTTCCATCGCGCGGGTCATGCGCTCATCGATTGCAGCCAGCAGGTCGGGCAGGCCATCGCCGGTAATGGCGGAAATGACCACGTTGCCCGGTCGCGCGCCCACGGCCTCGCGCCCGCCCACGAGATCGGCCTTGTTCAGCACCTCGATCACGCGGCCCTGCCAGTCGGCCTCGATCGTGCCGTTGCGCGCCATGCCCTCGAGCACCTCGATCACGTCATTGCGCTGCGAGGCGCTATCAGGATGCGAGACATCGCGCACATGCAGGATGATGTCGGCCTCCGCCACCTCTTCAAGCGTGGCGCGGAAGGCGGCGATGAGTTCGGTCGGCAGGTCGCTGATGAAGCCCACCGTATCGGACAGGATCACCCGCCGCCCCGATGGCAGTTGAATGCCACGCATGGTGGGGTCCAGCGTGGCAAAAAGCTGGTCCTGCGCATACACGCTCGCCCCGGTCAGGGCATTGAACAGGGTGGACTTGCCCGCATTGGTGTAGCCCACCAGCGCCACGATGGGAAACGGCACGCGCCTGCGCGCCTGCCGGTGCAGGCCGCGCGTGCGGCGCACCTGCTCAAGCTCGCGCTTGAGGCGCACGATGCGGTCGCCGATCATGCGGCGGTCGGCCTCGATCTGCGTCTCGCCGGGACCGCCAAGGAAGCCGAAGCCGCCGCGCTGGCGCTCAAGATGGGTCCAGGTACGCACCAGCCGGCTGCGCTGGTATTCCAGATGGGCGAGTTCGACCTGCAGCGTGCCTTCGCGCGTGGCCGCGCGCTCGCCAAAGATATCAAGGATCAGGGCGGTCCGGTCGATCACCTTGCAGCCCAGCGCGCGCTCAAGGTTGCGCTGCTGCACGGGGGTGAGCCGGGAATCGATGATGACAACGGTAATGTTGTCGGCCTTGACCGTCTCTTTAAGCGAATCGACCTGCCCACCGCCAAGCAGGGTGGCGGGACGGCGCGCGCGCAGCAAAAGCACCGCCTGGCACACAACCACCAGCCCGATGGAGGCGGCAAGGCCCACCGCTTCCTCCAGCCGGGCTTCGGCCGCGCGGGCATCATCGTGCCGGTCAGGGCGCTCCCATGGCAGGATGACAGCGGCGCGCGTGGCGGATGAAGGCGCCGCCACCGTCACGACGGGCTGCCATCCGTGGCTGCCGGTTCTTCCGTATCCTCAACCGGGGGGTCGAACAGGCTGACGGGGGTGGCAGGCATGACGGTGCTGATCGCGTGCTTGTAGACAAGCTGCGTATGCCCGTCGCGCCGCAGCAGAACGGAAAAATTGTCAAACCAGGTGATGATGCCCTGAAGCTTGACGCCATTGACGAGGAAAATGGTGACCGGCGTTTTTGACCGGCGGACGTGGTTGAGAAACACGTCCTGTACATTCTGTGAAGGTTCTTTTGCCACGGCAGGGCCTTACTTGTTATTTGTTGGGCGAAAATCAACACGGCACAGTCACGTGTCATGCTACGGCGTTGCCACCATCCGTATCACGGTTCGTTGTCTAGCAGGCATGCGTCAGGTGGGCAAAAGCTCATCCTGCGTTGCGATCCTCCGATGTCACGCCCAGTTGCTTGAGCTTGCGGTGCAGCGCACTGCGCTCCATGCCCACAAAGCCTGCGGTACGGCTGATGTTCCCCCCAAAACGCAAAAGCTGCGCCTGAAGATACTGGGTCTCGAACAGATCACGCGCCTCGCGCAGCGGCAGGCTCATCACATCCTCGTCAGAATCGAACTTGAGCAGCGCGGGCGCCCCGTCTCCCACGGTGGAAGGCAGCATGTCCGCCCGGATGGGGTCGGTGCTGTTGCCCGGCATCATGATCAGCAGGCGTTCCATCAGGTTGCGCAGTTCGCGCACGTTGCCCGGCCACTCGTAGCTCTGCAGCGCCGCAATGGCATCGCCTGAAAGCTCGCGCAGCGGCAGGCCCGCATTTTCAGCCGCGCGGTCAAGGAACATGCGGGCTAGCTCGGGGATGTCCTCGCGCCGCTCGCGCAGGCTGGGAATGCGCAGCGGCACGACGGCGAGGCGGTAGTACAGATCCTCACGGAAGCGCCCGAGCCCGATCTCGGCCTGCAGGTCGCGGTTGGTGGTGGCGAGCACGCGCACATCCACCTTCACCCGCCGTGACCCGCCAAGCCGCTCAAACGTCTGGTCCTGCAGCGCGCGCACGATCTTGCCCTGCGTTTCAAGCGGCATGTCGGACACTTCATCAAGCAGGAGCGTGCCGCCATGCGCGCGCTCGAGCACCCCCGTGCGCCGCCCCGCGCCATCATCGCTGCCTTCGATGCCGAACAGTTCCTCCTCAAACCGGCCCGGGGCCAGGGTGGCGCAGTTCAGCGCAATGAACGGCCCCTCCGCACGGCGGGAACTGGCATGGATCATCCGTGCCGCCACTTCCTTGCCGGTGCCCGCCGCCCCCGATATCAGCACGCGCGAGCCGGTCGGCGCCACGCGGTCGATCTGGTTGCGCACGGCGGCAATGGCGGCGCTGCGCCCCTCGAGCACGGTGCCCGAGCCCGCGCGCAGGCGCAGCTCGGCATTCTCGCGCGCAAGGCGCGAGGCCTCGAGCGCGCGGCGCACCACCACGAGCAGCCGGTCGGCCTGGAAGGGTTTTTCAATAAAGTCGTAGGCGCCGTGCTGCAGGGCGGCCACGGCGGTCTCGATGGTGCCGTGGCCCGAGATCATGATGACCGGGACGGACGGCTCCTCCTTGTGCAGGACATTGAGAATGCCCAGCCCATCAAGCCGTGAACCCTGCAGCCAGACATCGAGCACCACCAGCGCGGGCCGGCGCTCGCGGAAGGCGGCAATGGCGGAATCGGAATCGGCCGCCAGCCGCGTTTCATATCCTTCATCGGCCAGAATGCCTTCGATAAGGAGCCGTATATCCGGCTCATCATCGACGATCAGGATTTCATGCCCCATGGTCGTCCTTTATCGGCAAAATCAACGTCGACACAGCTCCCCTGCCCCCGGCATTGTCCTCAAGCCCGATGCTGCCGCCATGATCTTCAAGAATCTTCTTGACGATCGCAAGACCCAGGCCGGTTCCCTTGGGCTTGTGCGTCACATAGGGCTCGGTCAGCCGGGCGCGATCCTCGACCGGCAGCCCGATCCCGTCATCCTCGACGCGCAGGCGAACATGCGCGCCGTCATTTTCCAATGTAATACGGATGTGGCCGATCACGCCATCCCCGCCCGGCACCACGCCGGAGGCACGCATGGCAATGGCGTCGGCCGCGTTCTGCAACAGGTTGGTCAGCGCCTGGCCCACCAGCCTGCGGTCGCAGCGCACGATCGGCCCCCGGTCGGGCAGGTCCACGTCATAGACCAGCTCGGGGTGGGCGTTGCGTTGCAGGATCAGCGCCTCGCGCACGATGCGCGAAAGGTCCTCGTTGCGCATGACGGGCTGCGGCATGCGGGCGAAGGCGGAAAATTCATCCACCATGCGCCCGATATCGCCCACATGGCGGATGATGGTGTCCACGCATTGCACGAACGTATCGGGGTCGGATGAAATCTCGCGCAGGAAGCGGCGCTTGAGCCGCTCGGCCGCAAGCTGGATGGGGGTGAGCGGGTTCTTGATCTCATGGGCGATGCGGCGCGCCACGTCCGCCCAGGCCGCCTTGCGCTGCGCCACCTGCAGGGCTGTTATGTCATCAAACGTAACCACATAGCCCTCGGCCGAGACACCGGCCACGCTGCCCTGCATTTCCGCGCCGATTCGCACCAGCAGCGTGCTGGCCCGCCCCCCGGTGAGCACCTGCACCTCGCCCGTCAGTTCGCGCGCGCCGTCATGGGCGATGCGGTCGAGCATGTCGGCAAGTTCGGGCACCACCTCGATCAGGGGCAGGCCCACGCACTCGGCCATATCACGGTGCAGCAGCACGCTGGCCGCCCGGTTGGGCAGTTCGATCATGCGCTGCGAGTCCAGCCCGATCACCCCTGCCGAAACACCGGACAGCACGGCCTCGGTAAAGCGGCGACGTTCATTGATCTGGTTGTTGGCCTGGATCAGTTCGGCGCGCTGGGTGGCAAGCTGCGTGGTCATGCGGTTGAAGGCGCGTGACAGGCTGGCCACCTCGTCATCACGATCGCCCTCGGGCACGTTGCTGTCGAGATCGCCCTTGCTCACCCGCTCGGATGCCAAGATGAGCAGGCCGAGCGGGCGCACGATCTGGTTGGCCAGCATCAGCCCGATCAGGATGGCAGCGCCGAGCACCAGCACCGCCACGAGCGCGAAGATGAGCACGAAGGTGAACTGGATCTTGCCACGGTTGCCATTGAGGCGCTGGTAGTCGGCCACCACCTGCTCGGTCCGGTGCATGTGCTCGAGGATGTCGGGGTCGACGGGGCGGGCGATCATGAGCATGAGCGGCGGCGTATCGCCCAGCGTCACCACCGCGCGGACGGTCTTTTCATCCGCCGAGTCCAGGATCGCGATCTCGTTGGTGCGGGCCATGAGGGTGGCGGCGGGCGGCGGCAGGTCCTTCATGTTGGCGGCCCGCCCCATCAGCCCGCCCGAGGCCACGACCGTGTTTGTGAACGGGTCGTACACCACCGCCACGTCCAGCCCGCGCAGGGTGGCCTGCGAATCCAGCACCTGCGAGAGCGCATCGGGGTTGTGCAGCAGGTCATCGCCCGACCCGGCCAGCGCGGTCTGGGCACTGACCAGATAGTTGGCCAGCGAGAAGGCCTCGGTGCGGATATTGGCGTTATGCTCCTGCAGGTAGCCGCGCGAGGTTTCCAGCGCCTCGTTCAGCGCGGTGTTCACCCGGTCGCTGAACCAGATCTGGATGCCATAGTGAAAGAACACGGCGGCAAACGTGCCCACCACGATGGTGGGCGCCACCGCCACGATGCCGAACAGCGTGACCAGCCGCACATGCAGCCGCGCCCCCGCCAGCCCGCTGCGCCGCTCGGCCAGCACGCGGCCCACCTTCTCGGTCAGCGAGGTGGCCAGCAGCAGCAGCACCAGGAAGTTGAGGATGAACACCAGCGCCTGGATCTGCGGGTGGTGGGCCAGCGAGTTGCCGCCCGACAGCACCACGAAGGTCGCCACCCCCAGCACAAGGGCCAGCAGCACCAGCACCAGCGCCACGTTGCGGCGCACGAGCATGTCGAGCATGCGCCGCGCCAGGCGGTAGGCTACACCGGGGCGCGACGGGGCGGACATGGTCATGCCCCTCCGCGCACCACGGGAATGTCGAGATCGCGGATCTTCTTGCGCAGCGTGTTGCGGTTGAGCCCCAGCATGGCGGCGGCGCGGATCTGGTTGCCGCGCGTGGCCGAGAGCATCATGGCAATGAGCGGGCGCTCCACCTCGGCAATCACCTTGTCATAGATATCGCTCATGGGCATGTCGTCCTGCCCGGCCCTTGCCGCGAGGAAGCGCCTGAGATGGCGCTCGACCGCCTCGGCCAGGGTTTCGGTGCTGCTGCCCTCGCCCGGCGCGCCACTGTTGCTGACTTCGGCGAGTTCGGCATCGATGATGTCGGCCCCGATGCTCTCCTGCGGGTGGAGCGCGGTGATGCGGCGCATCAGGTTTTCAAGCTCGCGCACGTTGCCCGGCCAGCGATAGGCCTGCAGGCGGGTCATGGCCTCCTCATCCAGCACGCGCACATTGCCCGCGCCATCGGCGTTCTCGTTGAGGAAGTGCCGCGCGAGCAGCGGAATGTCCTCCACCCGCTCACGCAGGGGGGGCAGGCGCATGGGCACCACGTTCAGGCGGTAGTACAGATCCTCGCGGAACGTGCCCTCGCGGATGGCCTGGCGCAGGTCGCGGTGGGTGGCGGCGATGATGCGCACATTGGCGCGGATGGGCACGGTGCCGCCCACGGTGGTGAACGCGCCATCCTGCAGCACGCGCAAGAGCCTTGTCTGGGCCTCGGGCGGCATGTCGCCAATCTCGTCAAGGAACAGCGTGCCGCCCGCCGCCTGCTCGAAGCGCCCCGCCACCCGGCTGGTTGCCCCCGTAAAGGCCCCGCGCTCGTGGCCGAACAGTTCGCTCTCGATCAGGTTGCGCGGAATGGCGGCCATGTTGATGGCCACGAACGGCCCGGTGCGGCGCGGCCCGTAATCATGCAGGGCGCGGGCGACCAGTTCCTTGCCGGTGCCGCTCTCGCCCGTAATCATCACGGTCAGGTCCGATGTCGTCAGCCGCGCGATGATGCGGTAGATGTCCTGCATCACCACCGAGCGTCCGATGAGCGACATCTGCTCCTCCGGCCGGGGGGCGACCACCGCGGGCTGCACCGGCATGGCGGGGGTGGCCAGCGCGCGGGCGACCACGGCCAGCACTTCCTTGAGGTCAAAGGGCTTGGGCAGGTATTCGAACGCGCCGCGCTGCGTGGCCTTGACCGCTGTCATGAGCGTGGACTGCGCACTCATCACCACCACCCTGAGGTCGGGGCGGATTCGGCGGATGCGCGGGATCAGGTCCAGCCCGTTCTCATCAGGCATGACCACATCGGTAATCACGAGGTCGCCCTCGCCTTCCTCCACCCACTGCCACAGGGTGGAGGCCTGGGCCGTGGCGCGGACCTGGTAGCCCGCGCGGCCAAGCGCCTGGCTCAGCACCGTGCGGATGGAGCGGTCATCATCGGCAACAAGAATGGTCGGCAGCGACATACGCTATAAATCTCTCAACTCTGGAATTCCCTCAACTCCGGCGGGCTTCAGGGCGTGCCCCGGTCTTCGGTCACGACAGGCAGGTGCAGCAGGACCTCGGTGCGGCCGGGGCGGCTTTCCACCTCGATCACGCCGCCATGGTCGCCCACGATCTTGCCTGCAAGCGCAAGCCCCAGCCCGCTGCCCGTGGTCTTGGTGGTGAGGAACGGCTCGAACAGGTGCGGGCGGATATTCTCGGGAATGCCCGGCCCGTTATCGCGCACCGAGACCAGCAGCGGCAGTTGCACGCGCTGGCTGCCCGCCCCGGTGGAAACCCAGATGCCGGGGCGGTAGCTGGTGGTGAGCGTGATCTGCGGCAGCGCGTCGCCTTCGGAGTGGTCGTGCAGGGCCTCGGCGGCATTTTTCACCAGGTTGAGCAGCACCTGCACCAACTGGTCGCGGTTGCCCCATACTGGCGGCAGCGAGGGGTCATAGACTTCCTCAAAGCGGATATCGGCGGCAAAGCCCTGCTGGGCCAGCCTGCGCACATGCTCGAGCACGCGGTGGATGTTGACCGGCCTGCGCTCGAGCGGTCGGTCGCTGAACATGTCCATCCGGTCCACGAGGTCGCGGATGCGGTTGACCTCGTCCTGGATCAGCACGGCCAGTTCGCGGTCTGATTCCCCCACCGAGGTTTCAAGCAGTTGCGCCGCGCCCCTGATGCCCGAGAGCGGGTTCTTGACCTCATGCGCCAGAATGGCGGCCATGCCCGCAACGCTGCGCGCCGCCGAGCGGAAGGTAAGCTGGCGGTCAAGCACGCGCACGGCGGAGAAATCATGGAACGTCAGCGCAACCGAGCCCGGCTCCTCCAGCACGGGAGCGCCCTGCACGGTCACGCCCTCATGGCGCAGGCGCGGGCTTTCGAGCGTGACCTCGTGCTCGACCACGGTATGATCCTGTGCGCGCACCTGCTCCATGAGCAGGAAGAGCGGGCTGTCACCAGGCAGGATGTCGGTCAGGCGCATCTGCACCAGATGCGCGCGCGACATGCCAAAAAACGGCTCGGCGGCGCTGTTGACGTAGCCAATGGCGTTATCGGCGCGCACCACCATCACCGGCAGGGCCAGCGAATCGAGTATGACCCGCCCGTTGCCCGTTACGTTATCGGGCGCGCAGGGCACATGGCCGGACGGGGCGGGCGGGGGATGGTTCATGCCGCGCGGGCTGCGGCGCGTTCCGCCTCCACGGTGGAGGGGCGTGGCCCGCGCACATGGCCTGCCGCGATCTGCCCGTCATAGAATTCATGGATCATGCCGATCACGCCATCGACCGTGTCCATCTTGTTGACAGCGGCGCGGAACCCCGCCGAACCGGGCAGCCCCGCCGAGTACCAGGACACATGCTTGCGGGCCAGCCGCAGGCCCGGATGGGCGCCAAAATGGTCGATCATCATGCCGTAATGCTTCAGCACGATGGCTTTTTCCGCCACCAGGTCCGGCTCGGGAATATCCTCGCCATGCATGAGCGCGCGCGCCACCTGGGCCAGGAACCACGGGCGGCCATAGCAGCCACGCCCGATCATGACCCCCTGCGCGCCCGAGCGCGCGAGGGCCACGCGGGCATCCTCCACGCTCAGGATATCGCCATTGACGATAACCGGCAGGTCCACCGCATCGACCACGTTGCGCACGAAATGCCAGTCCGCCGTGCCGTTATAGAACTGCTGGCGGGTGCGGCCGTGCACGGTTACCATGCGAATGCCCGATTCCTGTGCAATCCGGGCCAGCGTGGGGGCATTAAGGCTGTTATGGTCCCAGCCCATGCGCATCTTGAGCGTTACGGGCACATCGACCGCACGCACCACGCCCTCCAGCAGGCGGCCGGCATGGGCCTCGTCACGCATCAGGGCGGAACCTGCAAGCTGGCCCACCGCCACTTTCTTGACCGGGCAGCCGAAATTGATGTCGATGATGTCCGCCCCGCGATCAACCGCGATCCGTGCCGCCTGGCCCATCGCCTCGGGGTCGCACCCGGCTAGCTGCACGGAATTGGGGCCATCATCTGCCACTTCGGCCATGCGCAGCGTGGTCTCGTTCTCGCGGATCATGGCCCATGACGCGATCATCTCGGATACCACCAGCCCTGCCCCGAGGCTGCGCGCCAGCCTGCGGAACGGCAGGTCGGTCACGCCCGCCATGGGGGCGAGAATGACCGGCGCCCTGAGGATGACCCCGCCACCCAGATCAATGGGCGAGAGCAGTTGAGACGACATGAAACCCTACTTCCCCGCCGGCTTTCCAGCCGCATGCGGCAACGTGGAAACAGGCCAGCTACATTATCCATCAAGAATGCTTATGATTTAGGCAGAATACCTGCTCCCGCCGCCCCGTGCAATCAGCTTCGGGGCATGCCACGAACATTTTTGCCTGATCGAACCGGGCTGAAAAAGCCGCCTGTCACCACCCGCACATTGCCCCTGCCCGCGCACAATGCTTGACGCGCGGCCCACATGGCCGCATTGCTCCGCATCATGCGTGTTGCAGCCATTCTTCTCGCCGCGGGCCAGGGCAGCCGGTACAGCGCCCAGACCGCGACCCCCGTCGCCAAGCAGTATGTCACGCTCGGCGGCTGGCCCGTCATCCGCCACGCGGCGGATGCCCTTGCCCCTCATGTCGGCCTCATCCAGCCGGTGGGCGATCCCGCCCTGCTGGCCCGTGCGCTTGAAGGCTTTGCGCCCGAAGGCTGCGTCATCCTGCCCGTGGTGCCCGGTGGCGAGACGCGCCAGGCCAGCGTGCGCGCAGGGCTTGAGGCGCTTGACCGCCTGCCCGGGGCCGAGCGCCCCGACCTGGTGCTGATCCATGACGGCGCGCGCCCCTACGTGCCCGCCAGCGTGACCGAGGGCGTGATTGCCGCACTCGCCGGGCATGCGGGCGTGATCCCTGCCGTGCCGGTGGCCGATACCATCAAGCGCGCAAAGGATGGCATCATTACCGATACCGTGCCGCGCACCGACCTGTTCCGCGCCCAGACGCCGCAGGGCTTCCGCTTTGGCCTGCTGCGCGACCTGCACCGCGCCGCCCAGGCCGCCGATGCCACCGATGACGCCGCCCTGCTTGAAGGCGCGGGCCACCCCGTGGCCATCGTGCCGGGTGCGGAAGACAACATCAAACTGACCTACAAGGAGGATCTGGTGCGACTGGAACGCCTGATCGGCCCGACCCTGCTGCCGCGCACCGGCACGGGCTACGACGTGCATGCCTTTGCCGAGAACCGTCCGCTCATCATGTGCGGCATCACCGTGCCGCACACGCGCGGCCTGGCTGGCCACTCCGATGCGGATGTGGGCATCCATGCGCTATGCGATGCCATTTACGGCGCCCTGGCCGAAGGCGATATCGGCCGCCACTTCCCGCCCAGCCAGAATGAGTGGAAGGATGCGGACAGCGCGCGCTTTTTAGTGCATGCAGGCGAGCGCATCCGCGCGCGCGGCGGCATGCTGGTCAATGCCGATGTGACGCTGATCTGCGAGCGCCCCAAGATCGGCCCGCATTCCGAGGCGATGCGCGCCCGCCTTGCCGAACTGCTCAAGGTTGATGTCGATCGCATCTCGGTCAAGGCCACCACCTCCGAGCGCCTCGGCTTTACCGGCCGCGAGGAAGGCATCGCCTGCCTGGCCAGCGCCACGGTGCTGGTGCCCTGAGGCGGGGATGAAACAGAAATAAAAGTTCAGGCGCTGCCTTTATTCAGGAAGGCAGCGCCCAAAAACTTTTATCACTCAGCCCGGCACAACTGAAGGAAGCGGGCTGCATCTTCCACTTCCGCCGCCTGCGCGCACAGGGCTTCGAGCAGTTTCGCGTCCTTGCCCCAGAGGTCCATCTGGCTGCGCTCGTCCACGCTGGCAATCTCGGCAGCCTTTGCCGCAGGCAACGCGCCGGTTACCACCATAAGCCCCAGCACGATGCTTTTCATCGCAGGCACCATCACGCCAAGCGCCGCCAGGGCCGCGTTATCCATTGGCATGAGCAGTGCCCGCCATGCGTCATGCACGGCAGGCGACTGCACGAGCGGCATGATGCCCGTTGTCACCGCCATGTCGATGCCGTGGCGCGCGCGCAGCCACGCAAGCTGCGGGTCCCATTCCGCCTGCTGCTGCCTGCACAGGGGGGCCGGATAATCCGCGCGGTAGCACAGCAGTTCCCCATCCACGTAATGCAGCAGGGCCGCGACCTGGGCTTGCGGGTCAGGGGCCACGCGCTCGATCATGGTGCCCGCGATGCGCGTCATGGGCAGGTCATCGGGCGTGAAATGACCGCCCTTTTCCCCGCCTGCCTGCGCCCATTCATCGGCAATGGCCTGTGCCAGCGCACGCGAGGGCACGCATAGCGGCGTGCCGCCGGGCAGGCGGATGCCCCGCCCGTCGAGTTCCACGCCAAAGCCGCCACCGGCAACCGCGCTGATCGCGCTCGCGGCCCAGAACCGCCGGCGCTGGCCTGCGGTCTGGGGCGTGGGGGGGCGTACGCCGTCCTTCATCATTTCAGGATGCCCAGCCCCTTGAGCAGCCCGCCCACCTTCTTCACGTCGGGCGACGCCTTGGAATTGCCAATCAGGCCAGCCGCGCCATTCGCACCACCTTCCGCCTTGGGCGCTGCCGTGGTGGGCTCGGGGCCGGTCGCGCCTTCACGCGCGGCCTTGAGGGTGGCCGGGCACGGATCGGCCACGGCATTGCTGTTCGAGCCGCCCAGAAGCAGGCCGATGGCATAGCGCCCGTCAGAGCCTGCATCCATCTTGGGGCGCGGCGCGCTGAGCGTGCCCCCCACGCGCAGCGGCACGGAAGCCCCGGTGCCACTGATCATGAGTTGCGGCACCAGGTGCAGGTCAAGCGCCTGCGAGACCATGCCCACCGTGCCCTTGCCGGTCACGGTCAGCGCATTGGTCTGCACGCCGATGGTATCGACATTGGCCGTGCCATCGGCCATGGCCATGTGCAGGCCGAAGCAGCGCAGCGCGATCGGGCCGGAACCCAGGGCACCACGCGCGGCATCACCCAGCAGTTCACCCAGCGCGCTGCCGCTGACCGTGCCATTGACCATCGACACGCCCAGATGCCCGTTCATGCCGTTACGCAGTTCGGTGCGGGTGTTGCCCTGCGTCCTGACCGAACCCACGACCTGCAGCGCGCCCTGCACCATGTTCGAAAGCCCGGCCTTGCTCTCCAGCCAGGCGGCGGGCAGCACCAGCGTGCCGATCGTGCCTGAAACGGTGGGGGGCCTGCCCGCCGTCGCATCGACCTCGAACTGCCCCGACAGGCGGCGGCCCGTGCCTTCGGCCTGCAGGGGGTCAACCTTCAGCACGCCGCTGCGCAGGTTGATGTGGGTCAGGGCGTTGCGGTACGTATCGCCCTCGAATTCCATCTGCGCAACGCTTACGCGCAGGTCCATGTCGAGCTTGCGCAGTTCATCAAACGGCAGGGCCTCATCATTGGTTCTGGCCTGCGCGGGCGCCGCCGTGACCCCTTTCGCATCCGCGCTCGCGGGCGGGCCCATCAGGGCATCGGCATTGAGCCAGCTTGCATCGATCGCGCCACTGACCAGCGGCACCCCGCCCGCGCCGCCATGCACGGACAGGTCAAGCCCGCCCTTGAGCGCAAGCTGCGTGCTCTTGACCACCAGGTCGGAAAGCTGGAAATGCGCGCCGTTATCCTCGCTGACCAGATGGGTCGAGGCATCGAGATGATCGAGCACCGCGCCATTGGGCAGCGGCAACTGCCCGGCCGAGGCCGTGACATTGACCACCGCGCGCGAGCCACCAAGCGTGCCCGCCACCCGCAGCGAGCCCGGTTCACCCGACAGGTCGAGTGACAGCGGCAGCGCCTCGGCCAGGTGCGACATCACCGCCGCATCAAGCTGCTGGAGCGAGCCGAGGGTTCCGGTCAGCTTCAGCCCCTTGCCCTGGAACTGGCCCTGGCTGTTGATGGTGACCGCATCCTTCGGCCCCGGCGCATCGATCGACAGGCCCTGCAGGGTCAGGCCCGACAGGTACTGCCCCGCATCGACCGCGCCCGTATCGAGATGCAGGGAGTTGAGCAGCGGTGTGCTGCCTTCCTTGTCGGCCGCGCTCCCGTCAACCACGTTGGCCTTGAGTGTCAGGCGGCGCACGTCGGGCAGGCTCAGCCCCGGTACGAAGGCGTCAATCGCCTTGAGGCTGGCGATGTTGCCATCAACCGTGACGTTATAGCCCTTCATGTGGTCGGGGTCGGCCACGGTGCCGTCAAGCGCCACCTGACCCACCGGCTCGCCGCCAGCCTTGAAGGCGGCCTTGAGCGCCACCGGCCAGCCCGAGCGCGCGGTGGAGGTGAGGTTGATCGCCCCCGTATGCCCCGCCAGCGTAAAGCTGCCGGTCTCGTTATGGCCCGCAACATCGATCTCGGGCTTGCTGCCATCCACGTCGGTCAGGTTGATGTGGTCGAGCACCACCTTGCCCTTGCTGCCCGAGAGGCGGTCATCCCAGTCCACATCGGCATTGCTGATGCGGATGCTGCCGATCTGCACCTTCCAGTCCGATGCTGCCTGCTGGGTTGCGGCATCAGGCTTTGCGGTGGCCTGCGCGCCGGTGGGTGCAAGGCGCCAGTTGGCCATGCCCTGTGCGGTACGCTCGAGGTGGATGACCGGATGGTCGAGCTTCAGGCCATCAAGCTGGATCTCGTGATGCAGCAGCGCCATCAGGCCAACGCTGGCCTGCAGCCTGTCTGCCGTGACCATGTCGGTATAGGCCCCGCCCGCCATGTCCGACAGGCCCACATCCTTCACCGACAGCGACAGGGTGGGAAAGACGCTGAACTCCAGCGCGCCCATGCGCACCTGCCGGCCGGTCTGCTTTTCAAGCGCGGCGATGGCCTTGGCGCGCACGGCATCGGGGTCGAGCATGGATTTGAGCACCAGCCCCCCGCCGCCCGCTATCACCACAAGGGCGACCGCGCCCCCGATCAGGATCCGTTTTGCATTTCCGTTCTGTGCCATCTTACTTCCTGTCCTGTGGTGCCGGGCGGCGTTATTTGCGCCGGGCCGGGGCGGCGGCCGGGGCAACGAACCCGATCTGCCTGAATGTCTCGCGCATGTGGGGCGAAAGCTCCGCTTCGACCACAAGCGTGCCGCCCGCGGGGTGCGGCAGTTCCAGCCTGCGGGCATGCAGGTGCAACCTATCGGTAAAGCCGGTGACATGCGCCTTGTCACCACCGTATTTCGGGTCGCCCAGTATGGGGTTGCCCAGCGCCTCGCAATGCACGCGCAACTGGTGGGTGCGGCCTGTCAGCGGCGAGAGTGCGAGCCACGACATCTTGCGCGCCGCCGCGTCCACCACCTCGTATTCCGACAGGGCATGCACCGCATCCGGATCACCCCGCTCGGCCACCACGCTGATGGCCCCGGCCCCAGCGCCCAGCTTGGTCAGGGGCTGGTCGATGATGCCGGTGGCCGGCGAAGGCCGCCCCACCACCACGGCCCAGTAAACCTTGTGCACGTCACGCCCGCGAAAGGCGGCGGCAAGCTTTGCGGCAACGCCGGGCGTGCGGGCAACCAGCAGCAGGCCCGACGTATCGCGGTCGATGCGGTGGACAAGGCGGGGGCGCGGGTCATCGGGGCTGTCACGCAGGCCATCGAGCAGCGCGTCGATATGGTGGGTGATGCCGGGGCCACCCTGCACGGCAATGCCCGCGGGCTTGTTGAGCACGATCACATGGTCATCGCGGTAGATGACCATCTTGTTGATCTCGCGCACCTGCCGCTCATCAAGCGGCCTGACCGCAAGCGGCGGGGGGCGGCTGGCGTTGGGGATGGGCGGCACGCGCACGGCCTGCCCCGGCGCCAGACGGGTGGCGGCAGTAACGCGCCCGCCATCCACGCGCACCTGCCCCGTGCGGCACAGCTTTTGTAGCGCGCCCTGCGTCAGGTGCGGGTAATGCCTGCGGAACCAGCGGTCGAGGCGGATATCGGCTTCGTCATCGCTGACGGTAAGGGTAACGACACTCATGACCCACGGCTTTCGCGCACTCTGTTCCAACTGTCCAGCCGTCGCGCGACTTCGCGTTCATATCCCCGGTCGGTCGGCTGGTACAGTTTCGGCCTGCGCATGCCATCGGGGAAGTAGTTCTGCCCCGATATGCCGCCCTCCGTATCATGGTCGTATTCATAGCCCTTGCCGTAGCCGATATCCTTCATCAGCGCGGTGGGCGCGTTGAGGATATGCGCTGGCGGCATGAGGCTGCCGGTGGCGCGCGCGGCCCGGCGGGCCATGTTGTAGCCCTTGTACACCGCATTCGACTTGGGCGCCGTGGCCAGATGCACCACGAGTTGCGCCAGCGCCAGCTCACCCTCCGGCGAGCCGAGGCGCTCAAAGGTTTCCCACGCCGCCACGGCCAGCGGCAGGGCCTGGGGATCGGCCATGCCGACATCCTCGGCGGCGAAGCGGGTGAGCCTGCGGGCGATGTAGCGCGGGTCCTCGCCACCTTCGAGCATGCGGGCAAACCAGTAGAGTGCTGCATCGGGGTCGGAGCCGCGCAGGGATTTGTGCAGCGCCGAGATGAGGTTGTAATGCTCCTCGCGGTCCTTGTCGTACAATGCCGCGCGGCGGGCGAGCAGGCGCGACAGGGCGGCGGAATCAAGCGCCTCGCGCTGCGGCGGCAGGGCCAGAAGCTGCTCGACCATGTTGAGCAGGTAGCGCCCGTCGCCATCGGCCATGGCACGCAGGGTTGCGCGGGCCTCGGGCGTAAGCGGCAGGGGCTTGCCGGTCGTGGCCTCGGCGCGCTCGAGCAGTTGCTCCATCGCCGCATCATCAAGCCGGTGCAGCACCAGCACCTGACAGCGTGAGAGCAATGCGCTGTTGAGCGCAAAGGACGGATTCTCGGTCGTGGCGCCGACCAGCACCACCGTGCCATCTTCGACCACCGGCAGGAAGCCATCCTGCTGGGCGCGGTTGAAGCGGTGGATTTCATCAACGAACAAAAGCGTGCCGCCACCCGAAGCCGCCGTGCGCCGGGCCTCCTCAAACGCGCGCTTGAGGTCGGCCACACCCGAGAACACGGCCGAAAGCTGCACGAAGCGCAGCCCGGCAGCGGCAGCGAGCAGGCGGGCGATGGTGGTCTTGCCCACGCCCGGCCCGCCCCACAAAATCAGGCTGGCAAGCGAGCCGCGTGCGAGCATCTGCCGCAGGCTGCCATCGGGGCCGAGCAGGTGGTCCTGGCCCACCACCTCATCGAGCGTGATGGGGCGCAGGCGGTCGGCCAGGGGCTGGTTGCGGGCAGGCTGGGCGCAAGGAGCCTGCGGAAACGCGACAGGGCCACGCGCGGAGGGCGGGGCCGCGTTGCCAAACAGGTCCGCCGGGCCATCATCCATGCTGTCTCGCCTGCCTGCCATATGCTCCTGCCTGTACGTGGTGCAACCGTGCCCCATTATGGGCTGTATCTGCATAGATTGGGAAGCATCATGGCCAATACCAGTGCCGGTTGTATGATACTGGCGGATATTATCTTGAAAAACGGGGGTTTCTGAAGCTTTTTGAAAAAAGCTTCACCAAAAACTTCCTTCTGGTTTTGAAATTTTATGGTTTGAGTAATGGGCAACATGCATGGTGCACCATATCCGCAGAATAAAAGTTTTTGGGTGCCGCCTTTTTTCAAAAAGGCGGTGTAATCTGGACCAGTCTTCAGAACTGGAAGTAGATGAACGCCTCCGGCGGCCTGCCGCCGACCAGAAACACCAGCAGCACGAAAGCGATCCCGGCTGCCACCGCAAGCCAGGGCGCGGGCCGCACGCGCTCCAGCACCACCTGCTGCGAGGCGGGGCCAATCACCGCAATAACCAGCGCAAGGCCCAGCACCACGGGGTGCGCCACCGCCACGCTGCTCCCGCCATGCGCACCTGCCATCCCCGCCAGCATGCGCCCTGCCGTGGGCAGGTCGGCGGCGCGGAACACCACCCATGTCAGCAGCACGAAGCCCATGGTCAGCGCGTAGCCCATGCCCCGTGGCAGGACGCGCCCGGTGCGGTCCCATGCATGCGCTGTGGCGAGCGCTGCGCCATGCAGCAGGCCCCAGAGCAAGAAATTCCACCCCGCGCCATGCCACAGCCCGGCCAGCCCCATGGTGGCCATCACGTTCACTGCCTGCCGCGCGGGCGCGCAGCGGTTGCCGCCCAGCGGGATATAGACGTAATCACGCAAGAAGCGTGACAGCGTCATGTGCCACCGCCGCCAGAAGTCACGCACCGATACGGCGCGGTAGGGCGCATTGAAATTGAACGGCAGGCGGATGCCCATCATCAGCGCCATGCCGATCGCCATGTCCGAATAGCCGGAGAAATCGAAATAGATCTGGAGCATGAAGCTGACTGCCGCCAGCCACGCCGCCCCCAGCGCCGGGGCATGGCCCATGTGGGCGGCCTCGAACACCGGCGTGCACACGCTGCCCAGCGTATCGGCCAGCCCCACCTTCTTGCCCAGCCCCACCAGCAGCAGCAGGAAGCCGCGGCCAAGGTTCTCCCACAGGGCCGGGCCGCGCGGGCTGGCATCGAATTGCGGGATCAGTTCGTTATGCCGCACGATGGGGCCGGCCACGAGTTGCGGGAAGAAGGTCACGAACTCCACAAAATCCGCCAGCCGGTACACCCGCGCCTGTCCGCGCCCGAGGTCAACAAGGTAGGAGATTTTCTGGAACACGAAAAACGACAGCCCCAGCGGCAGGATGATCGGCCACGGCACGGGCGCCCGCCCCATGGCCGCCAGCACGCCGCCTGCCACCCAGCCCGCGTATTTGAAGCCGAACAGCACCGCAAGGTTGCCCGCAATACCCAGCCACAGCCAGCCCCGCCACCGCGTGCGCCCCCACAGCACGGCAACACCCTGGCTGAAGCCGGTCATGCCCAGCAGGAAGGGCACGAACCGCCAGTCCCACAACCCGTAAAAGATCAGCGATGCGGCAATGAGCACGGCCTGGCGGGCGGCCCTGCTGGCGGCGACGGCATAATACAGCCCCAGCACCACCGGCAGGAAAAGGAGCAGGAAGGGCTGGCCCGCAAACAGCATTCAGCCGCGACGTGCAGCCACGGCCTGCCCGGCCGCATGCCCGCTGGCCCATGCCCACTGGAAGTTGTAGCCCCCCAGCCAGCCGGTCACGTCCACCGCCTCGCCCACCATGAACAGCCCCGGCACGTCACGCGCCTCCATATCACGCGAGGAGAGGCAGGCCGTATCCACGCCGCCGCGCGTGACCTCGGCCTTCACGTAGCCTTCCGTGCCATGCGGGTTGAGCCGCCAGGCCCCAAGCATGCCAGCCGTATCGGCCAGCACCGAATCGGGCAGGCCCGCAAGCTGGCCCTCAGGCAGGCAGGACTGCGCGAAAAGCTGCGCCAGGCGCTGCGGCAGCAGCATGGACAGCATGGCAACCCCGCCCGCGCGCGGGCGGTCGCGCTTGATCTCGAGCAGGCGGGCCGCCGCATTGATGCCGGGCAGCAGGTCGATCTCGAGCGCCTCGCCCGGCTGCCAGTACGATGACGCCTGCAAGATGGCAGGCCCCGACAACCCGCGATGGGTGAACACCATGCCATCGCGGAAGGTGACATGCCGCGCCTGCCGCCCCGCGCCCTCATGGCAGGTAATGCCCACCGTAACCGACAGCCCGGCCAGCGGCTCCATCCACTCCCGGTCGCGCGCGCCAAAGGTCAGCGGCACGAGCGCGGGCGCCGGGGCCACCACGCGCAGCCCGAAACGGCGCGCGAGATCATGCGCCAGCCCCGTGGCGCCCAGCTTGGGAATCGACAGCCCGCCGGTGGCCACGATCAGGCTCGGGGCATGGAACACGCCGTGGTCGGTCTCGACGCGGTACTGCCCCGCCCCGTCCCGCGCCACGTCGATGATGCGGTGCGACAGGCGCATGTCCACCTGGCCTGCCGCACATTCGCGCATGAGCATGTCCACGATGTCGCGCGCCGAACGGTCACAGAAGAGCTGCCCCGCCGCCTTCTCGTGCCACGGAATGCGGTGGCGCTGGACAAGGGCCAGGAAATCGGCGGGCGTGTACCGCGCCAGCGCCGATTTGGCAAAATGCGGATTGGCGGACAGGAACTGCCCCGCCCCCGCATCCATGTTGGTGAAGTTGCACCGCCCCCCGCCCGAGATGAGGATCTTGCGCCCCGCGTGCTGCGCATGGTCAAGCACCACCACGCGTGCGCCACCCTGCCCTGCCGTGGCAGCCGCCATGAGGCCCGCGGCCCCCGCGCCCAGCACGATGGCATCATGGCCCGCGCCCTGCATTGTCATGCGCTAGAAATCCAGGTCCGCGTAATGGGCGGGCGGCGTAAAGCCCGAGATCCGGTCCTGCAGCACGGAGCGGAAGCACGGCCTGCTCTTGACGCGGGCGTACCAGTCCTTGGCGGCAGGCGCGCGCGACCAGTCCACGTCATCAAGGAAGTCGAGGCACGACAGATGGGCCGCCGCCGCGAAATCGGCCAGCGAGAGCTGGTTGCCCGCCAGCCATCGCCGCGTTTCCGCCAGCCAGTCGATATAGGCGAGATGGGTGCGGATATTGGCATACCCCGCCCGCAGTGCCGCCCCATCGGGGTTGCCGGTGCCGGAGATGCGCTTGTACACCTTCTCGGTCAGAAGGTTGCGCGAGACCTCGCGGCCGAATTTCTCGTCAAACCACACCACCAGCCTGCGCACCTCCACCCGCTCGGCCAGCGTGCGGCCCAGCAGCGGGGTGTCGGGATAGGCTTCCTCAAGGTATTCGCAGATCACCCACGAATCCGGAATGCACAGCCCGGTATCTTCCTGCAGCATGGGCACGGTGCCGGCGGGGTTGCGGTCGAGGTAGTCGGGGCGCTGTTCCCACACACGCTCGATCTTGAGTTCAAACGGCAGCCGTTTTTCACCCATCACGAGGCGAACCTTGCGGGCATAGGGCGAAAGGGGAAGGTGGTACAGGATGCGCATGTTCCCGCTTTATTGCATTGCCACGCCCTTCGCCAAGCCCCGAGTACGCCCCATGCCACACATCCCTGCAAAACCGGTACTGCATATCCATGAAAAGACAGGATTCCCTCGACAGTCAGGCTACGGCGCGGTAGCTGAAAACAGACAGGCCCATTGACCCAGAGCAGGACAGGAACACGTTGCCAGACGAACTGCGTCCCACACCCAAGATCCGCGCCCGTGGCCGGTCCTTCCTGGCCCTGGTCCTTTCCCCCGAACCCCTGCTGGCCGACTGGCTGGCTGGCCTTGATGCGCAGATCGCGCGATCGAGCGCCTTCTTCGCGGGCAAGCCGGTCATCCTCGACCTCTCCCTGCTCGAAGCCGGGACCGAAGGGCTGGCCGAACTGTACCCCGCGCTGCGCGCGCGCGGCATCCGCATCATCGGCATCGAAGGCGGCGACACGAACTGGCCCGCCTGCGCAGGGTGGGACTGGCCCGCGGGCTTCCAGGGCGGGCGCGCCTCGGGGGCGGTGGAGATCCCTGAGGATACCGCGCCTGCCCCCCCCGAGCCCCCGCGTGGCGGCTCGCTGATCATCGAGCAGCCGATCCGCTCGGGCCAGGTGATCATGAACCCTGATGGCGACATCATCATCCTCGGCTCGGTCGGCTCGGGGGCGGAGGTGACGGCAGGGGGATCGATCCATGTCTATGGCCCGCTGCGCGGCCGCGCCATAGCAGGCATGAACGGCCAGCCCGATGCCCGCATCTTTGCCCATTCCATGCAGGCCGAACTGCTCGCGATCGACGGTTATTACATCACCGCCGAGGAAATCGACCCGCGTTATGTTGAAAAACCGGCGCAGATCATTCTCAATAATGACACACTTGTGGTCCAGCCGCTTGTGCCGCCCACCCTCAGGGGCCGCAAACCCTGAACACGCGCCTCGCCCCCGTTGCGCATCACGCGTGCCCATCCATATTACAACCGTATCCATCAGGTCATGAACAAGAAAACACCCCCCCAAAAGCGCACAAGGAACTACCCCCATGGCAAAAGTGCTGGTTGTCACATCCGGCAAGGGCGGCGTCGGCAAGACCACGTCCACCGCGGCACTCGGCGCGGCGCTGGCACAGACAGGCCAGAATGTGGTGGTGGTCGATTTCGATGTCGGGCTGCGTAACCTCGACCTGGTCATGGGGGCCGAGCGGCGCGTGGTGTTCGACCTGATCAACGTCATCCAGGGTGATGCCAAGCTCTCGCAGGCGCTGATCCGCGACAAGCGGATCGAGACGCTGTCCATCCTCCCCGCCTCGCAGACACGCGACAAGGACGCGCTGACCGCAGAGGGCGTGGCCAGCGTGATGGCGCAGCTGCGCGAAAAGTTCGACTGGGTGATATGCGACAGCCCCGCAGGCATCGAGCGCGGCGCGCAGCTGGCCATGTACCATGCCGACCACGCCATCGTGGTGACCAACCCCGAGGTCTCGTCGGTGCGTGACAGCGACCGCATCATCGGCATGCTCGACAGCACCACCGAGAAGGCCAAGGGCGGCGGCAAGATCGAGAAGCACCTGCTGCTCACCCGCTATGACCCCGCCCGCGCCGCCCGGGGCGAGATGCTGCGCATCGAGGACGTGCTCGAGATCCTGTCCATCCCGCTGCTTGGCATCATCCCCGAAAGCGAGGAAGTGCTGCGCGCCTCCAACCTCGGCGCGCCGGTGACCCTGAGCAGCCCCGACAGCCCCCCCGCCCGCGCCTATGCCGAAGCCGCGCGCCGGCTGGAAGGCGAGAAGCTGGAAGTGACCGTGCCGGTTGAACGCAAGGGCCTGCTGGCACGCCTGTTCAAGGGGAAAAGCTGATGAGCCTGTTCGGTTCCTTCTTTGGCCGCAGTTCCAAGACCTCGGCCCCGGTGGCGCGTGACCGCCTGCAGATCCTGCTGGCGCATGAGCGCACCGGCAATGGCAATGAATCCGACCTGCTGAACAAGCTGCAGGCCGAAATTCTTGAAGTCATCAAGCGGCATATCGCCGTTGATCAGGACAAGGTTCAGGTCAAGCTGGACCGGGGCAATTCCGTCTCGATGCTCGAGATCGACATCGAGGTGCCGCAGATGCGCCACTCGGGCCAGCCATAAGGCTGGCCCCTGGCCACCGCGCCGGTTACGACAGGCGGGGCTCGATCCAGCGCCGCGCATGCTCGAAATCGCGCGTGACCGCCGCCTGCGCCGCGGTCACGTCGCGCTGGCGCAGGGCGGTGATCAGGTCTTCATGCGGGTGGGTGCGGCCTTCGTGCTCGGCCTGGATCATCGGGCGCGACAAAGCATAGATCGGCCCGATCCGCATCCACAGGTTGCGCAGGATGTTGGCCGTAAGCGGCAGTTCGGCCAGGGCTGCGACCGTGGTATGAAAATCGGCGTTGAAAGCCGCCATGCCCCCGTCATCACGCGCGCGTGAGGCATCCATGAACTGGTGCTGCAAGATGACCAGCGCCTCGATGCCGTGGGTGGAGGCACGCTGGGCGGCGGCGGCGGCAAGGCGCATTTCAAGATCCATCCGCAGGTCATGGATCTCGGCAAAGCTGCGCTGGGTCATGGCGGGCACGATGGCGGTGTTGCGATCATTGAGTTCCAGCGCATGCTCGGACACAAGCCGCAGCAGCGCCTCGCGCACGGGCGTGGGGCTCAGCCCGAGTTCAGCGGCAAGCGGACGCAGGACCAGCCGTTCGCCAGAGCGATACCGGCTACGGATCAACCCACGACGCACATGATCATAGGCTTCCTCGCTCAAGGCGCGGCGGGGAAGCTTTTCGGGCTGGCCTGCGGTGAATGCTACCATGCGCTTGAGTCATCCTTAATGCAAATAGGTCTTATTAATTCAGATCAATAATGATCTGAACGTGAATGGCAACGCCTGTACATGCGAAAAACCTGCCTGAGCCCCCATTTTCTCGGGTTTATGGGCGTTTTGTCATGAAAGGCGGCCCATTTGGGGGGAACCACGCGCTCTTTCGGCCCGTTACTGCGGCAATCACCTATCAACACGCATGCGGCCCGCCGCGTGCCAACGACTACAGGGAAACCCGTCATGGCCGACAGTGCTGGCAATACCTTCCTCACCGATGTGAAGACCCTGCGTGAACGCGCGAAGAAAGCAATCGAGAAAGGCGCGCTCACCCCTGCCTATCAGGGCAATGTGCAGACGGCCATCGACCTGTTGCAGACCGTGGTGGCGACCGAGCTTGTGTGCGTGCTGCGCTATACGATGCATTCCATCTCCGTCGAGGGCTTGACCAGCGAGAGCGTGGCCGCCGAGTTCGCCACCCACGCCAAGGAAGAACGCGCCCATATGATGTGGGCTGCCGCGCGCATCGACCAGCTTGGCGGCGTGCCCGACCTCTCGCCCGAGGGGTTGGCCACCCGCTCCGCCAGCGAATACGGCAGTGGCGGCAACCTCGTTGAGATGGTGCGCCAGAACCTGGTGGCCGAGAGGCTGGTGATCGAACATTACCGTGAACTGATCCGCTATTTTGCCGATCACGACCCCACAACGCGCATCATGCTCGAAAAGATCCTGGCGGAAGAGGAAGAACACGCAACCGACATGCACGACCTGCTCGTGGCCCATGAGGGGCGTCCGTTCCTGCAATCCTGACCACACGCCTGCCATTGCCATACGCCGCGCGCATCCACCCTGCCCCCTGCAACGGGGCACGGGTGGCCTTGCCGCGCGCCCTTGCCTGTTAACAAAAGGAGAATACCGGACCATGATCCATATCTCGGCCCGACCAAGAACCTACGACCTGTTCATCAACGGGAACTGGCGCAAGCCCGGCAGTTCCGGGCACGACACCATCCACAACCCCGCCACGGGCGATGTGCTGGCCAAAGTGGCCGTTGCCACCGAAGCGGATGTGCAGCATGCGCTCGAGGCCGCGCAGGCGGCTTTTCCCGCATGGAGCCGGCGCGTTGCGACCGGGCGGGCCGACACCCTCTACCGCCTGATTGAACTGATACGGCGCGACAGCGAAAAACTGGCCCGCATCATCACCTCGGAGAACGGCAAGCCGCTGAAGGAAGCCCGCATCGAGGTGGGGTTTGCCATCGAACTGATCCGCTTCGCCGCCGAGAACGTGCGCCGGCTTGAAGGCAACATCATTCCCGGCAGCCGGCCCGGCGAGAAAATCCTGATCGAGAAGATCCCGCACGGCGTGGTGGCGGGCATCTCGGCATGGAATTTTCCGCTGGCACTCACCGCGCGCAAGCTTGGCCCGGCATTGGCCGCAGGCAACACGTTCGTCATCAAGCCGCATGAACTCACCCCGCTTTCCACCTTCGCGCTGGCTGAACTCTCGGTTGAGGCGGGCTTCCCCAAGGGCGTGTTCAATGTCGTGACCGGGGGCGGCGCCACGGTAGGCAATGCGCTGGTGACCAACCCCATCACCAAGCTCATCACCATGACCGGCAGCACGCCCGCGGGCCGCAAGATCATGGCCGCCGCCTCCGAAGGGCTGAAGGAAGTGCGCCTTGAACTCGGCGGCAAGGCCCCGTTCATCGTGATGGAGGATGCCGATATTGAAAAGGCGGTAGACGCCGCCGTGGCCGCGCGCTTCATGAATTGCGGGCAGGTCTGCACGGCCAATGAGCGCACCTATGTGCACACCGCCGTGTATGACGAATTCCTCACCCGCCTGCGCACGAAGGTAGCCGCGCTGAAAACCGGCGACCCGCTTGATGAAGCCACCGACATGGGCCCCAAGATCAGCGCCGCCGAACTCGAGAAGGTCGATGCCATCGTGCAGAAAGCCATCGGGCAGGGGGCGAAGGTCGAACTCGGCGGCAGGCGCCTGACCGGGGGCGCGTATGATGCGGGCCACTTCTACGCCCCTACCCTGCTGACCGGGGTCACGGCGGAGATGGACATTGCGCAGGACGAAGTCTTCGGCCCCGTGCTGTCGCTGATCCGGGTGAAAGACTTTGATGATGCCATCGCCCAGGCCAACAACTCGCGCTATGGCCTGTCGGCCTACATGTTCACGCAGAACCTCAGCAACATCATGCGCATGACCAACGAACTGAACTTTGGCGAGATCTACGTCAACCGCGAAGGTGGCGAGGCCGCGCAGGGCTTCCATCACGGTTATGGCGATAGCGGCATCGGTGGCGAGGACGGCCAGTACGGGCTTGAAGCCTATGTCGATACCAAGACCATCTACCTCAACGCATAAGCCGCACAGGCAGGTCCCGCGCGCCAGGGCGGCCCGGAACACTCCGGGCCGCCTTTCTCATGCGCCCTGACCGAACCATAATGACCGGTCAAGACAACCCATCCTTAAATCTGGCGCATCCACACCGTATCGATCGCATGGCTGGGGCTTTTGTGCATGACCACGCGGGCGCGCTCGCGCGTGGGCAGGATGTTCTGCTGCAGGTTGGGCAGGTTGATGCGCCGCCAGATGTCGCGCGCAAGCTGCTCGGCCTCACGTTCGGGCAGGTCGGCGTAATGGTGAAAATAGGAGCCGGGCTTGCGGAAGGCGGTTTTCTGCAACAGCAGGAAGCGTTTGACGTACCAGTCCTCGATCACCTTGGTATCGGCATCGAGATAGATCGAGAAATCAAAGAAGTCGGATGCCATGAACGGCTGCTCGGACACGGTCTGGAGCACGTTCAGCCCCTCGAAGATCAGGATATCGGGCTGGTCGATCACCTGATGGCGGCCGGGCACGATATCATAGGCTTCATGCGAATAGACCGGCACCTTGAGGTTGCGCCCGCCCGCCTTGAGCGCCGAAAGGAAGCCGATCATCTGCCGCAGGTCATAACTCTCGGGGAAGCCCTTGCGGTGCATGAGGTTGCGCTTTTCCAGCGCGCGCGTGGGCAGCAGGAAGCCATCGGTCGTGACCAGCGCCACGTTCGGGTGGTCGGGCCAGCGCGACAGCACGGCCTGCAGCAGGCGGGCAAACGTGCTCTTGCCCACCCCCACGCTGCCCGCGATGCCGATCACGAACGGCATGGTCACGCCCGGCCTGCCCATGAACGCGCTCTTGACCATGCTGTTGAGGCTGCGGGTGGCCATGACATGCAGGTTGAGCAGGCGCGACAGGGGCAGGTAGATCTCGGTTATGTCTTCCAGCGAGACCGGCTCGTTATGCCCGCGCAGGGTGGCGATATCCGCCTCGCCCAGCGATTGCGGCACATTGGCGCGAAGGGCCGCCCATTCGGGGCGGGGAAAGATCAGGTAAGGCTGCACCGGGCCGGGAGCCGGATGCGTGGAGATGACGGGACGCGCGTCCAGCATGCAGTCCTCCATGCCCTTGTCCTTTCTGCTGTGGCAGCCCGCCCATGGGTGCAGGCCATCTGCCGCGTATCACCATCGCCTGCGCCAATCCAGAGATGGGCCGCCCAATTTAGCGTGTACGCCCGCCACAACCCGCCGCATTCCGCCCATCCTGACACAGACGTGACAATTGTGACACACTGACCGCCCCGGCAGGAATGGTATGGAACACACGCAGCTTCCTGCCCCCTGTTGCGGCTCCATGCCGGATCGCGCCATGACTACGGACACCAAGATGAACGACACGACCATCCACCCGTTCTCCGCCGGGCCGCACCCGGGCACGCCTGCGGACTGGAGCGATGAACGCGCGCGCACCGCCCTGCGCCGCATCCTTGATGCCGCCATCCACAGTGCCATGCCCGACCGGGTGCTGGCCCGCTACCTGCCCGGCAGGCCGAAGGGCCGGTGCGTGGTGGTGGGCGCGGGCAAGGCGGCGGCCTCGATGGCGGCAGCGCTTGAGCGCGCCTGGCCGGATGTGGAGATGAACGGCTGCGTGGTCACGCGTGACGGGCATGCCACCCCCACGCAGCGCATCCGCGTGCTGGAGGCCGCCCACCCCGTGCCCGATGCCCGCAGCGTGGCGGCAGGCCGCGCCATGATGGCGGCAGTGTCCGGGCTGGGGCCTGATGATCTGATCATCGCCCTGATTTCCGGTGGCGGGTCGGCGCTGCTGGAACTGCCCAGACCCGGCGTGACGCTCGATGACCTGCGCGGCATCAACCGCGCCCTGCTGCATAGCGGGGCCAGCATACGCGACATGAACGTGGTGCGCCGCCACCTCTCGGCCATCAAGGGCGGCGGGCTGGCCATGGCGGCCCGGCCCGCCCCGGTCGTGACGCTGGCCATAAGCGACGTGCCGGGTGATGACCTGCTGACCATTGCCAGCGGCCCCACGGTGGAAGACCCCACCACCCCCGCCGATGCCCGCGCCATCCTTGCCCATTACGGCATTGCCCTGCCCGAGGCCGCCCGGATGGTGCTGGAACAGGATGCGGCCCCCACGGTACTGTCGCCCGCCAACCGGGCCACGCTGATCGCAACACCGCTGATGGCGCTCGAAGCCGCGAGCTGCACGGCCCGCGCCTGCGGCCTCACCCCGCTGATTTTGGGCGATGCGCTGGAGGGCGAAAGCCGCGAGGCTGGCACGCTCATGGCCGGAATCGCCCTGTCGGCCCGCCTGCACGACCTGCCCGTGGCGGGGCCTGCCGTGCTGCTTTCAGGCGGCGAGACGACGGTCAGCATCAACCCCGCAGGCCCTGCGCCGGGGCGGGGCGGGCGTAATACCGAGTTCCTGCTTTCCATGGCCTGCACCCTGCAGGGGGCGGCCGGCATCTGGGCCATTGCGGCAGATAGCGATGGCATTGATGGCACCGAGGATGCGGCAGGCGCCATCATCACCCCCGATACGCTGGCCCGCGCCAGGGCCGCGGGCTGCGACCCGCGCGCCACCCTGCGCGCGCATGACAGCTACACGCTGTTCAGGCAGACGGGCGACCTGGTCATGACCGGCCCGACCCTGACCAACGTAAACGACATCCGCGCGGTGCTTGTGCTGTAAGCGCGCTGCCCCTACTTGCCCTGCCTGCCGTAGCTGACCTGCGTGTCGGGCACGACGAAATGCTTGCCATCATCACTGTCAGAGGGGCTGTCATCACCCGCCTGGTTGGGGTCGTAGCCTGAGGAAATCATCTGCATCGCCGCCGCATCAGGGGGGGGATGATAGTCTTCGGTGCCCGCTTCATCACCGGGGCTGGGTGGCCTGGGCAGGTGGCGCGAGAGCGGGCGCAGGGCGTCGCCTGCATGCGTGCCGTGGCGCCCCTCCCACGCGCTGCGCCCGAGCGGGCGGGGGGCTTCATCCACATCGGCCGGATCATTATTGTCGTCATGCCCGCCGCTACAGGCGGCAAGGCAGGCCAGCAATCCGATCATTGCAAGACGTGGTCTCATTCCGGCTGCCCCTGCCCCCCGTTTTTCAGGCCCTGACCCCGGCATGGTACGGGCCATGCCAGAGCGCAGGGACGATAGCCTGTTACAATGGAACAGGCCAAGGGCAATCAGTCCGCCCCTTCCTCATCGGGGCCAACAAGCATGGCTTCGGCCACCACGCCGGCCTGCTCGCGCACGCGGCGCTCGATATCGGCAGCCATTTCGGGGTGGTCGCGCAGGAACTGCTTGGCGTTCTCGCGCCCCTGCCCGATGCGCTGGCTGTCGCATGAGAACCAGGCCCCGGATTTTTCAACAATACCCGCCTTGACGCCAAGGTCGATCAGTTCACCCACCTTGCTGATGCCTTCGCCATACATGATGTCGAACTCGACCTGGCGGAAAGGCGGCGCCATCTTGTTCTTGACCACCTTGACGCGGGTCTGGTTGCCGGTGACCTCGTCCTTGTCCTTGATCGAGCCGATGCGGCGGATGTCCATGCGCACGGAGGCGTAGAACTTCAGCGCGTTGCCGCCCGTCGTCGTCTCGGGGCTGCCGAACATCACGCCAATCTTGAGCCGGATCTGGTTGAGGAAGATCAGCATGGTGTTCGAGCGCGAGACCGAGCCGGTCAGCTTGCGCAAGGCCTGGCTCATGAGGCGGGCATGCAGGCCGACATGGCTGTCGCCCATGTCGCCCTCAAGCTCGGCGCGCGGCACGAGGGCCGCCACGCTATCGACCACCAGCACGTCAATCGCGCCCGAGCGCACCAGCGTGTCGGCAATCTCGAGCGCCTGCTCGCCTGCATCGGGCTGGCTGATCAGCAGGTTGTCCACGTCCACGCCCAGCTTGCGGGCATAGCCGGGGTCAAGCGCGTGCTCGGCATCGATGAAGGCGCAGGTGCCCCCCTTGCGCTGGGCCTCGGCAATGGCATGCAGCGCCATGGTGGTCTTGCCCGAGCTTTCGGGGCCATAAATCTCGACAATGCGGCCACGCGGCAGGCCGCCAATGCCCAGCGCGATATCGAGGCCGAGCGAGCCGGTCGAGATCACGTCCACCTGCTCGGACGGGCGCTCGCCCATGCGCATGATCGAACCCTTGCCGAACGCGCGCTCGATCTGGCTCAATGCCCCTTCCAGGGCCTTGCTTTTATCTATACCCGGAGCCTGTGCCATTGCCTGCCTACCTGCTTCTTGTGGAATGAAACCTTATAACGGGCACCCTGCCCGACCGCGCCAGCCCGCAACAGGGGCGCGACCTGTCCTGCAATATGGAACAAAACAGGATCATTTACAATGGCCCTGTTCCTTTTCCGCCCGAGCTTGAAGGCCGCCGGTCGATGACCGCGCTCTAGCGCGGCCCCATGGCCAGCCCCGCGCCGCGCGGATCGGTCACGGCGGTGCAGGTCGCGCCATCACCGGGCAGCCCGCGCGGGCAGGATATGGCGTTGACACGGCCCTGCGCGGTTACAGGATGGGCATCGGGCGTCTGGCCCGCAAGGAGCTGCCGCATGGCGATGCCGGTTGCCGCTGCCGCGTCGTTCTGCCCCGACCCCGCCACCACCGCGCGGAAGGCACGGCCCTGGCTGGCAATGGCGGCAGCATAAAGCGGCTGCGGCAGGCGCGCGGGCGAGGCGCCAAGCACGATGCCGGTATTGCCCGCCATGCGCCCGGTGCCGAACAGGTTGTCCATGCTCAGGCTGCACGCCACCGCCATGCCGCCGTGGTCAACCACGGCAAACGAGGTGGAAGCCGGCAGCGACGGCAGCCCGCCACCGCCAGCCCCGCCTGCATTGACAAAAGCCTGCGCGCGGGCGGTCAGGTCATCGCCCGTGCCGCTGGCGTGGCTGCCATTCTGCGCCCGCCAGCCCGCAACGCTGGCCTGCGCACGTGTTGCCGCGTCAGATGAGGACGCGGCGCGGAACGCCACGGCAGCACCCAGCCCGCCATCGGCAGGCGGCGGCAGGAAGCTGACCTGCGTCTCGCCACTGCTGAGCGAGAGCGGCAGCCGCTCGGACGGGATGGCCCCGCGCATGTCGGCCATGGCCAGGCCGCCACCGGCCTTCTGGCTGCCCGCAACAAAAGACTGGCCCAGCGCGCCGTTATACAGATCGCCCACGCCCATGCTGCGGATCTGGTCCAGCGCGCCGGAAAGATGGGTCTGCACCAGCGCATCGCCTTCGGCCAGCGCCTTGCCATCCGAGCGGGCGAAGACCGCGCGCACGCCCGCATCAGCCAGCAAAGGCACCTGGACTGCGGCCAGATCGGTGGCAAGCTGGCGGCTGACATTGATGCCATTGGCCGCCAGCGCGATCGCGCCCGGCACCATCTCGGAAAACGCGGCCGAGCCATATTGCAGGTGCATGAGGTAAAGCCCGCGCGCCAGCATGGGCACCGCTGCCGGGCGGTCGGCATGCGGCATGCCCACCCCGTCAACTGTTCCCGCCACGGGCAGGAACATGAAGGCGCGGCCCCCGTTCTGGTCACCCGGGCGGTAGGCCAGGCAGGCGCCCCCCGCGCCAAGCGAGGCCCGCGAAGGCAGGGTCACGGCCAGAGCCAGCCCCATGGCCGTGGCCGCATCCGCCGCATTGCCGCCGCGTTGGAGGATGTCGCGCCCGACCAGCGTGGCCTGCGGCTCATCGGAGGAGACGGTGCCGATCAACTGCCCCGGCGAGGGGCCGAACATGCTCGAGACGATCTTGACGGGCGAATAGTTCTTGAACGCGCAGCCCGTAACTGAAATGGCAAGAACAGCCGAAAGCGCCGTACGCATGTACCGACGGGCGACAGGGGTGATCGACGAATGCTCAGGCACGCAACGCTTCTCCAATGGGCAGGTCGGCTTCATTCCGTTCAACGGCGCGTAACGACCGCGCGATCGTAGCAGACCCTTCACGACTTAGCGGCCTTCCGGGCCATCGGCAACAGGCATGGCGCCCGCACGGCCCCATGGCCCATTTCTTTCCGCTGCCCGATCCTTTACACACCACCCTATCGCGACATGACAACGGAGCAAACCCGTGACCTTTCTTTCGCCACGCCGCAACCGGCCACGCCTGCTGCCCACCCTGCTCGCCACGGGGGCGATGATGGCTGCCACGGCGGGTGCGGGCCGGGCTGCGGAGGCACAGGCCAGTTTCACCCCCGCCCAGCGGCAGGAAATTGTCGAGATCATGCGCAACGCGCTGAAAACCGACCCCACCATCCTGTCCGATGCCATTGCCGCCCTGCGCACCAGCGCCAGTGCCGCCCAGCAGAACGCGGCCCGCTCCGCGCTGGAAAGCCACCGTGGCGACCTGACCACGCCCACCGCAAGCGATGGCGTGCTGGGCAATGCCAAAGGGCAGACCACCGTTGTCGAATTCTATGATCCCCGCTGCCCCTACTGCCGCAAGGTGCTGCCCGACCTCGACCGCCTGACGCGCGAGAACAAGGACCTGCGCATTATTGAAAAGGTCATTCCCGTGCTCGGCCAGCCCAGCCTGATCGCCTCGCAGGCGCTGGTCGCAGCCTTCGTGCAGGGCGGGCAGGAAGGTTATTTCCGCATGCAGGGCGTGGTGATGAACGATTCCGTGCAGCCCACGGTCGAGCGCATGCGCACGCTGGCCACCCAGGCAGGACTGAACGCCACCCAGCTTGTCAGTGACATGAATGGCGCGAAGGTCACATCCATCCTGCAGGCCAACATGGAACTCGCGCGCGCGATCGGGCTCGATGGCACGCCCACCTTCGTGTTCAACGCCCGCCAGATCATTCCCGGCGCCGTCAGCTACGATGACCTGAAGAAGGCCATCGCGCAGAATCATTAAGGAAACAAAGGTTTCCGGGCGCCGCCTTTTTTCAAAAAGACAGCGCCCTCCCGAAGCTTTTTGAAAAAAGCTTCACCAAAAACTGCTATTCTTTACAGGGCGCAGTTTCAGGCCATGGCCACGGCGGAGGCCTCGGCCAGGTCATTGACCCGCAGCAGCTTGCCCAGAGCGGCCACCATCTCGTCCATCATCGCATCGGTATGGCGCGGCCCCGGCGTCAGGCGCAGCCGTTCCGTGCCACGCGGCACGGTGGGGTAGTTGATGGGGGTGGTGTACATGCCGTAGTCATTGAGCAGCCGGTCGCTCAGTTCGCGGCAGCGCCGCGCATCGCCCACGGGGATGGGCACGATGTGGCTCGGCGTCATGTTGAACGGAATGCCCGCCGCCCGGAGCTTGGCGCGGAAGGTGTCGACACGCTCGAAAATGCGCTCGCGCCGCCAGTTATCCTTGCGCACCTGCTTCACGCTGGCCAGCGCCGCCGCCACGACCGCAGGCGGCAGCGCGGTGGTGAAGATGAAGCCCGAGGCCGTCAGCCGCAGATATTCCACGATATTGCTCGAGGCGGTGATGTAGCCGCCATGCACGCCAAAGCCCTTGGCCAGCGTGCCCTCGATGATGTCCACCTGGTCGGCCACGCCATCGCGCTGCGACACGCCGCCACCCTGCGCGCCGTACAGGCCCACGGCATGCACTTCATCAAGGTAGGTCATGGCGCCGTATTTGCGGGCCAGGGCGCAGGTGCCCGCGATGTCGGCAATATCGCCATCCATCGAATACACGCTCTCGAACGCGATCAGCTTGGACGCATCCTTGGGGGCCGCGGCCAGCCTGGCTTCAAGATCGGCCAGGTCGTTATGCTCGAAAATGACCGTGCTCGACCCGCGCGCGCCCTTGATGCCCGCAATCATGGAGGCATGGTTCAGCCGGTCGGAAAAGCAGATCCAGCCGGGCATGCTTGTAAGGATGGTCTGGAGCGAGGCCTGGTTCGACACGTAGCCCGAGCCGAACAGCAGCCCCGCTTCCTTGCCATGCAGGTCGGCCAGTTCCGCCTCCAGCGCGGTATGCACCGGGCTCGTGCCCGCGATGTTGCGCGTGCCGCCCGCGCCTGCCCCGTGCTCATGGATGGCGCGGATCGCGGCCTCGGTTACAACCGGCTCGACCCCCATGCCAAGGTAATCATTGGAGGACCAGACCACGACCTCCCGGTCTTCTGGGCAGGCGGGCGTGGACGGCGTGGCCTCGGTCTCGGGCTGTTCGTAGAGCGGGTAGCGATCGGCCAGCCGTGCCAGGGGCGTAAACTGCCGGTATCGCCCCTGGGCGCGAATGTCCTCGAGCGCCGTCTGGCAGAACCGGAAAAACGGATGCCCATCCACATGATTACTGGACACTGCTGGTTTTCTCCATGGCATACCCCGATCGTGTTTACGGGGCCTTCATTCATTACGCCCACCGTGCGGGGTGGCCCGAGCCGGGGGGTGAAACCACCCCTCATCGGCGCCAGGGCTGGCGGTTAACCACCGGCGACAGCGCCTTTATGGCATGACGGGGGCGGAAATTGCAAAACCGCATTGAACTACTCGACGTAAATGCAGACCTGCGTTGCGCTGCCGGGGGGGACACCGCGGGCATCCATCTCGGTCTGGGCGGTGCCTGCGCCCGCATCGATCACCGCCTGCAGCACCGGCTGGCCGTACGTATCCACCGCCGCCTTCATGTCCGGCACGCCGCTGGCGGCCCCGGCCGGCACGTTGACCACGATGGTGAACAGCGCGTTGGGCTTGCGCGAGAGCGCATCGGCCACGGCGGCCCTGACCGCGGGCTGCCACTGCGCAGGCGGCGTGCCCGCCACGATGGTGACAAGCGGCGGCGCCGCGATGGTCGGCACCGCGGGCACCGGAGCGGCGGGCAGGCTGGGCGGATCGCCCGCGTGGCGGTTGAAGGTTTTCTGGCTGAGCAGCCGGCATCCGCCCATGGCTGGCAGGCACAGGGCCGCCACCACAAGGGCACGGCGGGCGAAGCGGGGGGACGGACGGGGCATGACCCGCTACAGATACAGTATCCACCCCGCCGGGCATAGGGGCGCGTGCAGCAATGTTGCCGCGGGGCACCGGGCGCAGTAACAGTACTCCACCGGCTCCGACCGATCATTCCTGCTCCATGGACGACGCCGCATGCCCGAAGACCAAGCCAGCGTGATCTCCCCGCCCCCGTCTCCCGCCGCCCCTTCCATGCCCGAGCGGCTGGCGACGGCGATCCGCCATGCCATCGGCGTGCATGAAACCGACCGGCGGCATGCCCCGCATGCCCGGGTCATGGCCGGGTTTTGCGCGGTGCTGTGGAGTCGCTTCCTGCGCTTCGACCCGGCCAGCCCCGACTGGCCGGACCGTGACCGCCTGGTCATCTCCTCGCCGCGCTACCGGGTGCTGCCGCGCATCATGGCCGAACTGTCGGGCCAGGTCGTACGCCCCGACACGCCTGCCGCGACCGACCGGCAGGCCTGCGGCCCCAACGGGCAGGGGCTGGGGGCGGCGATCGGCATGGCGCTGGCCGAGCAGAAGCTGGCCGCCCGCTTTGGCCGCTCGGTGGTCAACCACCGCGTGTGGGCGCTGGGGTGCTGGAGCGAGCTTTCCACCGGCGTTGCGCTGGAAAGTGCGGCCCTGGCGGGCCAACTCGGCCTTGACCGCGTCACCCTGGTGGTGGGCCTGTGGAACAGCGAGCGCGATGAGGTGGACACCATCCTGCCGCGCTACAGCGCATCGGGCTGGTCGGTGCGCAAGGTCGATGCAGGCAATACCGAACAGATCGCCACGGCCATCGCCTCCGCCCAGCGCACGCACAAGCCGTGCCTGATCGCGTGCATCGCCGCGCCCGAGACCGACCCGCCGCAGCCCTTTGTCGATGATCCGGGCCTGTGGGCGGGCGCGGCGCGGCGGGGGGCGAGCGCGCGGCGCTCGTGGCTGCGCCGCCTGTTCAAGGACCGGCAGAAAGCCGAGTTCGAGCGCATGGCGCGCAACCAGCGCCCCGCCTTCTGGCAGCCTGACTGGCAGCGTTCATGGCGCGAGCACGGCGCGCTGCTGGCCCGCGCCTCGGCTGCCTTCTCGGCGCGGCGCGGGCTCGAAACCCTGCATGAACTGCTGCCCGAACTGACCTGCCTGCGCTCGCGCCAGGGCATGATGCCCGATTTTTCCGCCCTGCGGCGCAGCAGCGGCGAGCCCGACCTTTCATGCGGCACGCAGGTGCATGGCATGGCCGCCCTGCTCAACGGCATTGCGCTGCATGACGGGCTGCTGGCCTTTGGCGCCACCACCATCATCGCGGTGGACCGCATGCGCCCCGCCCTGCGCTACGCCGCCATGACCGGCCAGCAGGTGATCTACCTGCTCAGCGATGACGAGCTGCCACGCGGCGAGAACGCGGGCGGCTGGCAGCCCGTCGAGCAGTTGGCCAGCCTGCGCGCCATGCCCAACATGGCGCTGTTCCGCCCCGCCGACCACCGCGAGACCATGGAATGCATGGAACTGGCCCTGCGGCGCACGACCGGGCCAAGCCTGCTGGTGCTGGAAGCCGCTCCTTCGACCGCCGCCGCCGTGCCCGAGCGCGAACAGCATGGCCTGACCAACCTGTGCGCGCGCGGCGGCTATGTGCTGGCCGAAGCCGAAGGCCCACGGCAGGTCACGCTGGTGGCCACGGGGCACGAGGCCATCGTGGCGCTGGCGGCGCGCGCGCTGCTGCACGCGGCAGGCATCGGGGCGGCGGTTGTATCACTTCCGTGCTGGGAACTGTTCGCCGCCCAAAAAATGACGTATCGTGCTGCCGTGCTGGGAACAGCGCCCCGGATCGGAATCGAGGCCGCATCGGGTTTTGGATGGGATCGCTGGCTTGGGCCGGGCGGGCTGTTCGTGGGCATTGACGGGTTCGGGGCCTCCCCCACGCCTGACCGGCCCGACGGCCCGGCCGACATCACGCCGGAGCGGATCTGCCGCGACGCCATGCGGCTGCTCCGCCCCCATGCCGGAACCACGATGGAAACCGCGGGAGGAAACGGCGCGCCTCCACCATCCGGGCTGGCATCGCTCGATGCCAGTGTGTGAACATGTCTGACCCTTACGGAGATAATAAGAACATGGCTGTTAAAGTCGCAATAAACGGTTTTGGTCGCATCGGTCGCCTCGTGCTGCGCGGCATCATTGAAAGCGGGCGCACCGACGTGGTGCCCGTCGCCATCAATGACCTGGGCAGCGTGGCCGACAACGCACACCTGCTGTCCTATGACAGCGTGCACGGGCGCTTCCCCGCCGAGGTGAAGGTGGAGGGCAACCAGATCATCATCACGGCCAATGGCCGCACCTACGCCCCCATCACCGTCTCGGCCGAGGCCGACCCCACGAAGGTGCCCTTCAAGGGCGTGGACGTGGCCCTTGAATGCACCGGCCGCTTTACCGACAAGGAAAAGGCCGCCCAGCTGATTACCGCAGGTGCGCGCAAGGTGATCGTGTCCGCCCCGGCATCGGGCGTGGACGCCACCATCGTCTATGGCGTGAACCAGGACGTGCTGACGCCGGACATGACCGTCATCTCCAATGCCTCATGCACCACCAACTGCCTTGCCCCGGTGGCCAAGGTGCTTGATGACACGTTCGGCATCGAATGTGGCTACATGGTCACCATCCACTCCTATACCGGCGACCAGCGCACGGTGGACACGCTGCACAAGGATCTGCGCCGCGCGCGTGGCGCCGCCCTGAACATGATCCCGACCTCCACCGGGGCCGCGCGCGCCGTGGGGCTGGTGCTGCCGCACCTCAAGGGCAAGCTCGATGGCACCGCCATCCGCGTGCCGACCCCCAACGTGTCACTCGTCTCGCTTGATTTCGTGCCCAAGAAGGCCCCGGCCTCGGTGGAGGAAGTCAACGAGGCCATGCGCAAGGCCGCCGAGTCGGGCCCGCTCAAGGGCATTCTCGCCTACAGCACGGCGCCGCTGGTCAGCACCGATTTCAACCACTCGCCCGCCTCCTCCAGCTTCGATGCCACCCAGACGGCGGTGATCGATGGCGGCAGGCTGGTGCGCATCTGCAGCTGGTACGACAATGAGTGGGGCTTCTCCAACCGCATGGCCGACACCGCCGCCGTGTTCGGGGCCCTGTAATGGGAGCGGCAAGCTTCAAGACGCTCGATGACCTTGATGCCACGGGCAAGAAGGTCCTCCTGCGCGCTGATCTGAACGTGCCGGTGCGCAACGCCCAGATCACCGATGCAACCCGCATCCTGCGCCTGCTGCCCACCATCCAGGAACTGGCCCAGAAGGGGGCGAAGGTGATTGTGGTCAGTCACTTCGACCGCCCCAAGGGCAAGCCGGTGCCTGAAATGTCGCTCGGCCCCATTGCCGACGCGCTTGGCGATGCGCTCGGCCGCCCGGTCACCTTTGTCGATGACTGCACCGGCCCCAAGGTGCAGCAGGCCGTGGACGCCATGCAGGATGGCGACGTGGTGGTACTCGAAAACACCCGCTTCTACCCCGGCGAGGAGCAGAACGACCCGGCCCTGGCCAAGGAATTCGCGGCACTGGCGGATTATTACGTCAATGATGCGTTCTCCGCCGCCCACCGCGCCCATGCCTCGACCGAGGGCGTGGCCCGCCTGCTGCCCTCCTTTGCAGGCCGCCTGATGGAGACGGAACTCAACGCGCTCAACATCGCGCTTGAGAACCCTGCCCGCCCGGTGGGTGCGATCGTGGGCGGGGCCAAGATCTCGACCAAGCTCGACCTGATCGGCAACCTGCTTGAAAAGGTGGACATGCTGATCATTGGCGGCGCCATGGCCAACACCTTCCTCGCCGCACAGGGCGTGGATGTGGGCCGCTCGCTGCAGGAGGCCGAGATGCACGACACCGCGCGTGCCATCATGGCCAAGGCGAAGGAAAAGAACTGCGCCATCATCCTGCCGGTTGATGTCGTGACGGCAACCGACTTCAGGGCGGACGTGCCCACGCGCACGGTGCCGGTCGGCGCCATCCCGGCGGATGCCATGGCGCTCGACGTGGGACCGGAGACGGTCAGGCTGATCAACGAGAAGCTTGCCACGCTCAAAACGCTGGTCTGGAACGGCCCGCTGGGCGCGTTCGAGATCACGCCCTTCGATACGGCCACCAATGAAGTGGCGCGCGAGGTCGCGCGCCTGACCGATGCGGGCGCACTCAAGAGCATTGCAGGCGGTGGCGATACGGTCTCCGCCCTGCGCCATGCAGGCGTGGAGAAGCATATCTCCTACATCTCGAGTGCTGGCGGCGCCTTCCTTGAATGGCTGGAGGGCAAGACCCTGCCCGGCATCATGGCGCTTGAAAGCGTGTTTGAACGGGCCATGCCCATCTGACCGGCCACGCCGTTACGTGCAGGAAGGGACCATCGCCAGATGGTCCCTTTTTTCATGCGCGCCCTGCCTTTTTCAAACGGCCGTTCAGTGCCGCGACAGGCCCAGCCTCAGCCCGAAGCCGATAAAGATGCTGCCGGTCAGCCGATCCATCAGGCGTGCCGTCGCCCCCTGGCGCAGCAGGCGTGCAAGGGAATGCCCCATGCAGGCCACCACCACCAGCCAGAGCAGGCTCACCCCCGCCTGCACGCCCGAGAGCACGAACAGATAGGGCCCGACCCGCACATGCGCCGGCACGAATTGCGGCAGGAAGGAAATATAGAAGACGCCAATCTTGGGATTGAGCAGATTCTGGCACAGCCCACGCAGGAAATGGCCCCGTGGCGGCCCGCGCCGGACGGTCTCAGCGGCCAGCATGTCACTACGGGGCCACAGCAACATTCTCACGCCAGCCCATAACAGATAGGCCGCGCCACAGACACGGATCATATCAAACGCCAGACGCGAGGCCGCAAGCAGCGCCCCCAGCCCGGTTGCTGCGGCCACACCCCACGCCAGGCAGCCACAGGCGATGCCCAGGGCGGTTTCCACCCCCTTTGCCCGCCCATCCCGCGAGGCGGTGCGCAGCACGAGCGCCGTATCCAGACCGGGGGTTAACGCCAGAATGAGGGCCGCAAGCGCAAAGGAAAGAAAGGATTGCGAAACCGTCACGCTGGTCTTCCTCACGCCATCGGGGCTGGAATTCCGGCTACCGCCTAGCGGTTGTCGGGGTTGGTATCCACGCGCACGGCCTTGCCGGTGCGGTCGTAATACAGCACGGCGGTGCCGCGCTTCTCGGCATAGCCATCAGGCTCGCCGGTGGGGGTCCAGAACAACAGGCGCTTCAGGTCAGGCTGTTCCTTGATCCGGTCCCCCTTGGGGATGAAGCGGTACTGGCTGTAATCCATGTGCAGGGTAGGCAGCGGCGGCTTTTTGGAAAGCTGGTGCATGGTGGCATGGCGCTGCGAGGCCTCGCCGGGGTCTTCATTGCCTGCATCGGCATGGCCGCCCTCCGCCATGGCCACACCTGGCGCGACAGCAGCGCCCAGCCACGCCGCAAGGACCAAGTGCCGTAACCTGATAGACATGAGCGCAGGCCTTTCCGTTCTTCCCGATTGCGGGGCCACCATCCCCTTTTTCCCGGCCAGACGCAATATCCGCCGTGGCACGCCTGCCTTACTGGAAAGGCAGGTAGCGGAAATCGAAGAAGATCTCGCTCAGGCTGGTCGTGGGCGCGCCCCCCATGCCGCCCCATGTATGCACCCGCGAATAGGCCAGCTGCGTGCCGGCCTGCACCGTGCCGTACTGGCCGTGGATGAAGCGGTACCATGCCCCGATGGTGAACTCCTCCACCGAGCGGATGTTGGCGGTGCAGCCGCCGAGTGCCGCGGAGTTGAGATCCGAGCCTTCGGTCATGCAGCCCGTATTATCGGCATTGGGATTGCCGTAACCATAGCTGCCGCCATCTTCATCAAAATAACTGCGGCCCGAGCGCTGCATGCCAAAATAGCCATACACGTCGATCACCTTGTTGGGGTGCGCGATCACGCCTGCCGTGGTCTGCGCGCTTGAAAGCAGGGCGGGCGCGCCATTGGCGCGCAGCGTGGCATCAGGCAGCAGCACCGAGCCGTAGCGGCCAATGCCCTTGCCCGCCAGCCCTGCCAGCCGCACTTCCAGCCGGTGCGGAATGACCGGCAGGATCATTGAGCCCCCTACCCCCCAGGCAATGGCGGTATGGTTCTCGCCCACGCCATTGATGACCGAACGGTCATGCGGGAAGTGGACCACGCCCTCGACCTCGTAATGGCCCCATGCGGGGTCCCATGCCAGCTTGCCGATGATGTCGGGCGCGATCTCGTTGGAATAGTTGGTGGTCGCACTGCTCAGCCCCACGCCGTTCGAGCCGAGCTTGGCGTAGCCGCCATTGGCCAGGCTGTATTCCCCGTTGTCGCCCGCGGCGGAGAAGCCGGTGGTGTCATAGATGGTGGCGGGGTTCTCGATCGACAGGCCGGTCCACAGGCGGTGCTTGAGGAAGTCCTTGACGATGCGCACCTGCCACTGCCGCGACCAGGTCTGGCCCGCGAGGATGGAGGATTCGATCGTTTCGGGCAGGCTTTCCTGGCGGGGCACGATGCCCACGCGGTCGGGCGTGAGCATGGTCCAGGCCTGGCCGATGAGGAAATGCGTGTTCGCACGCGAATCATCCAGCGTCAGGTAAGCCTGCCGCAGCCGGGGCACGTAGGAATTGCTCTCGTACGGGTTGGTGGTCTCGGCGCTTGCGCCAAAATCGGTTTCCACAAAGCCCGCCACGGTCAGGTGCGGGTTGAGCTGCCCGCGCGCCATGAGCGAAAAGCGCGAATACCGCGCATCGCCATTGAAGTTGGTGGTGTGGAAGTTCGAGCTGTCGCGGAAGGGGATGGCGTTCCAGTAGTTGAAGATGCCCGATGACACCTGCCGGTTCTCGACCAGCGCCGCCGCATCGAAAAACCCGCCAAGGATGATGGCCACCGGGCCAAGATGGAATACCTTGCTGCCCAGCGCACCCGCCGACTGCGCGCCCACCGTCTCACGGTTATGGGGGCCGACATTATTGTTGGCCATGTGCGAGATCAGGTCTTCCTCGCGGTGCGCCACCACGGATTCAACCGTGGGCTGGTCGCCAAGCTCGGAGGTGGGATCGGAATAGCCGCCAATATGGGGGCGGCCCACGCGCTCGCCGCCCGCCACCGCCGCCCGCTGCGGTGCATGGCCTTCCACCGGCACCCAGCCGCCGCGCACATGCCCGCCCGAGCCGGTGACCTCAAGCGGGTGGCCCGCGCCACCGCTGCCCGCAGCCGACGTGCCGCCAAGGCGGGCGCGGTGCTGGGCTATCTGCTGGTGCATGGCGGCAAGCTCATTTTGCAGGGCCTGCTGCTGCTCCTGCAGGTGGGCCATCTGGCGCTCCATGACATCCAGCGATTCGGGGTCCTCATCGCCCCATGCGGCAGCCACGGGCACCAGAACGGAACACAGCATGAGCAGGCTGGCCAGACGGGCAGCGGGCTTGCCGGAGAGGAACGGAATCTGCATGTATCGCCAGGAGGCCCCAGAACAGGTTTAAGACAGGATGTGACAAAACATGTCTGGCAGGCCGGGTAAATGATAATTTGTTTTAATAAGCCATGATCCGCCGCGCCGTGCTGTTTGTGCCACGCGCATCATGGCGGAATATGGCCGCCCCGGCAGCCAATGTTACAAAATGTCAGGGCGGCGGGCGGTGAGCGCCGTGACCGCGTCCTTCCAGAACATATCCTCCGGCGCGGGGGTCACGCTGCCGGTATCCACCGGGCCAAACCCCGCGCGTTGCAACAGCACGCCAAGCATGCGCCCCCGGTCATCGGGTTCGAGCGCCTGCCACAGCGCCGTGGCCTTCTGCGGTATGAAGCGCGCACCATAGGTAATGATGACCAGCCCGCCGGGTTGCAGCACGCGGGCGACTTCACGCAGCACCTGTACCGGCTGGCGCAGGTAGGGCACCACATCGCACAAAAGGGCGGCATCCATGCTTTCATCGGCAAGCGGCAGGTCCGGGGTTTCGTTGATGTCCTCCACCACGCGGTCGGTCAGGCGGGTGTTGGCATCAAGCGCCTGCGCGTTCACGCCAATGCCGATCACGCTGTCAAATTCCATGTCGGGCGGCAGGTGGCTGTCGGGGCCTGCCATCAGGTCGAGAATGTTGCCATCCTCGGGCAGGAGCGTGCGATACAGCGCAGTGATGGCTGTCTGCGCGCCCTGGTCAAACTGGGGGCCGGTGGGCCTGCGCGAATAGAACAGCGTATCGGACTCAGAAGAGGCGACGGTGAAGGAATGCGGGTGGAACCCGTGCAGGTCGTTCATGAATGTGCCAGACAGTGCAGGTGTAACAATGCGATACGGGGTGGGCGTATCACGCCCCGTGCCGTGGAGAACAGGAGAAAAGCCGAATGGCCCGTATGATCCATTCCATGATCCGCGTGCTTGATGAAGCCGCGAGCCTTGCCTTCTATGAAACCGCCTTCGGCCTGACCGTGGCCGACCGGCTTGTTTTTGATACCTTCAGCCTTATCTACCTGTCGAATGATGAACAGACATTCGAACTGGAACTGACCGTAAACCACGGCCGCACCAAGCCCTATGACCTTGGCGACGGCTATGGGCACCTTGCCGTATCGGTCGCCGACGTCGATGCCGAGCATGCCCGGCTGACGCAGGCCGGCCTTGCCCCGCTGGCGGTAAAGGACATGGCGTGTGGCGAGCGGTTCGTGGGAAGGTTCTTCTTCATCACCGACCCCGATGGCTACAGGATCGAGGTGCTCCAGCGCGGAAAGCCGGGGCGTTTTATCTGATCGGGCTTGCAAGCGGGCGCGGGCGGTGCCATCCCGCTCGCATAAAGGGGTGGCGAACCGCTATACAGGACGGATGATGACCGGTTTTTTGAAAATGCACGGGCTGGGCAATGATTTTGTGGTGGTCGATGAGCGCACGCAGCGCCATGACCTCACGCCTGCCCGCATTGCCGCCCTGTCCGACCGGCACACTGGCATTGGCTGCGACCAGTTCGTGATCCTGCGCCCGGCCTGTGCCGCAGGTGCTGATGTGTTCGTGCGCTTTTTCAACGCCGACGGCTCGGAATCCGGTGCCTGTGGCAATGCCTCGCGCTGTGTTGCCGACCTTGTGGCGCGTGAAAGCGGCCATACGCAGGTCGGGCTCCAGACGCGCGCGGGCGTGCTGCCTGCCACGATCATCCGCCCCGGCGTAGTCACGGTCGATATGGGCGTGCCGGCGCAGGGCTGGGAAGATGTGCCGTTGGCCGAAGCCATGGACACGCTGCACCTGCCCATTGCGGGCAATCCTGCGGCAGTCTCGATGGGCAACCCGCATGCGACCTTCTTCCTGCCCGCCCCCGATGCGCTGGACCCGTGCATGGCGGGGCCGGAACTCGAGCACCACCCGCTCTTTCCCCAGCGCGCCAATATCGGCTTTGCCCATGTCACCGCACCGGCCGCCATGCGCCTGCGCGTGTGGGAGCGTGGCAGCGGGCTGACGCGGGCCTGTGGCTCGGGTGCATGTGCCGCCGTGGTCAACGCCATCCGCCGCGGGCTGGTGGAACGCAGTTGCACGGTGGCGATGGATGGCGGCGAACTGAACATTACGTGGCGCGAGGCGGACGGCCACGTGCTCATGACCGGTCCCGCCGTGACCAGCTTTACGGGCCAGTTCAACCCTGAAGATTATCCACGATGACCAAGCCCGAAATCCTCACCTTCGGCTGTCGCCTCAACACCTATGAAAGCGAGGTGATGCGCAGCCACGCCGCCGGGCTGGACAATGTGGTGATCGTGAACACCTGCGCCGTCACGGGCGAAGCCGAGCGCCAGGCGCGGCAGGCCGTACGCCGTGCCCACCGTGAGCGGCCCGATGCGCGCATCGTGGTAACCGGTTGCGCCGCCCAGATCGACCCCGCGCGCTGGGCCGCCCTGCCCGGCGTGACCCGCGTGCTGGGCAACCGCGAGAAGCTGGAAGCCGCAAGCTGGAGCGAGATGGCGCTGGGCGAAGGCCATGCCGTGTCCGACATCATGGCCGCGCGTGAGACCGCACCGCATCTGGTGACCGAATTTGCCGGGCGCACCCGCGCGTTTGTCGAGGTGCAGCAGGGCTGCGACCATCGCTGCACCTTCTGCATCATTCCCTTTGGCCGCGGCCCGTCGCGCTCGGTGCCGGTCGGCGCGGTGGTGGAGCAGGTGCGCGCCCTTGTGCAGTCCGGCTACCGCGAGGTGGTACTGACGGGCGTGGATATTACCTCATGGGGGCATGACCTGCCGGGCAAGCCGCTTTTGGGCCAGTTGTGCCGCAGGCTGCTGGCGCTGGTGCCCGAACTCGAGCGGCTGCGCCTGTCCTCGGTTGATCCGGTGGAGATTGACGAGGATATCTGGAAGCTGCTCGAATCCGAGCCGCGCTTCATGCCCTACCTGCACCTGTCTTTGCAGGCGGGCAGCGACATCATCCTCAAGCGCATGAAGCGCCGCCACCTTACGGCCGATGCCGCCGCCGTCGTGGCGCGGGCGCGGGCGCTCAGACCCGATATCGGCATCGGGGCGGACATCATCGCAGGCTTCCCGACCGAGGATGAGGCGCTGTTTGAACAGACACTCGAATTCGTGCACGCACACGCCCTGCCCTACCTGCATGTGTTTCCCTATAGTGAGCGGCCCGGCACGCCAGCGGCCCGCATGCCCGCCATTGCGGTGCCCGCGCGCAAGGAGCGCGCGGCCCGCCTGCGCGCAGCAGGGGCACAGGCGGCACGCGACTTTCATGAACGCCTGCGCGGGCGCACCCTGCGCGTGCTGATGGAAACGGACATGGCGGGACACTCCGAGGAATTCGCGCCGGTCAGGCTGGCTGATGGCGCGGTATCCGCAGCGGGGCGGATCGAGACGGTGCGCCCGGTGGCGGTTGACGATAACGGACTGGTGGCGGAAATTCTCTGATATGGCTCTTGGCTTCTTTTCACGTCTCAAGGCGGGGCTTTCGCGCTCCACGCAGAAACTCAGCGGCGGGCTGAGCGCCGTCTTTACCCGGCGCAAGCTTGATGACCAGGCGCTCGAAGACCTGGAAGACCTGCTGATCTCCGCCGATCTTGGCCCCAGCGTTGCGGGCAAGGTGATCGAGTCCTTCCGCCGCTCCAAATTCGGCAAGGAAGTAACGGACGAGGAAGTGCGCCAGGCTCTGGCCGAGGAAATTGCCACAATCCTGCAACCCGTCGCCATTCCCTTCGAGCCTGACCCCAGGCACAAGCCGCATGTGGTGCTGGTGGTGGGCGTGAACGGCACCGGCAAGACCACCACCATCGGCAAGATGGCCCGCTATTATGGCGAGCAGGGCAAGAAGGTGATGATGGTGGCGGGCGATACCTTCCGCGCTGCCGCAGTCGAGCAGCTTCAGGTCTGGGGCGAGCGCACCGGCGTGCCGGTGATTGCGGGCAAGCCCAATGCCGATGCGGCGGGGCTGGCGTTCGAGGCGCTCAAGCGCGCCACGGCGGAGGGTGCCGACCTGCTTTTAGTCGATACCGCGGGCCGCCTGCACAACAAGAGCGCGCTGATGGAGGAATTGGCCAAGATCATCCGCGTCATGCGCAAGTTTGATGAAACCGCGCCCCATTCCGTGCTGCTGGTGCTTGATGCCACCACCGGGCAGAACGCGCTGGAGCAGGTGCGGGTGTTCAAGGAACTGGTCAACGTGACCGGGCTTGTGGTGACCAAACTCGATGGCTCGGCGCGCGGCGGCATTGTGGTGGCCCTGGCCGATGCGTTCGGCCTGCCGGTGCACCTGGTGGGCGTGGGCGAACAGGCGGAGGATCTGCGCCCCTTCTCCGCCGAGGCCTTTGCAAAAGGGCTGGTGGGGGATTCCATCAAGGTGGTTGAACGTGACGATGCGACCGCCACCGCAGCGGGCGAGACGCCCGAAGCCGAGTAATCTTGCGGGGGTGACAGAAAAAGGGTTTTGGGTGCCGCCATTTTGCAAGATGGCGGCGTTCCTTGAAGCTTTTTGAAAAAAGCTTCACCAAAACTTCTTTACGCTTCAGGCATGTCCAGAATGCTTCCTTCCTTTTTCCTGTGCAAGAATACAGATGTATTTCCAGGCGGGCACCTTATTTTCATAAAATACTTCTGCCATTTTATGCCCTGCTTTGCAGCACAGGCTTAGACTGATTATGACTTCAGGCGCGTTTGATGGATGTAAATTTACCAGAAATATAGTTTCATGAACTTTTTTTAATATTTTTATTTTAAATAGCAGATATTTTACATCAATTCACACTGACTTTATTAAATATGTGCAAAATATTACAAATTAATTAGATTTTATAATTTGAAGTCAATTGTGAAAATAATGCAATTATCGGGAAATTCTGGAACGGATGCCTCGTGAAGCAAATACTGACATCGATTGCTTTGATTTTCATGGCCATGATCTGCATCGATGACGCATTTGCCCAGAGTGAAACCTCCAAGTCCCTGCCCGTCGAACTTGAACCCTACGCCGCCCATGCCTTTCCGCTTGAAGGGTGGGGCAACGCCGTGGTTGACCCGCAGGTGCCTTCCCTGCATGGCGCGCCGCACATGCTTGGCCAGTGGTTTGGCGCGCGCAAATGGCTGAACAGGCATGGCCTGTACCTCAACTTCGCCATCAATGAGGAATTCATGGGCAATGTGCGCGGCGGGCGCACGCGCTCGGACGTGCTGGCAGGCCAGGTGGCCGGCGAACTCGATATTGACTGGCAGCGGCTTGCGCATGTGAGCGGGTTATGGACCCACATGCTTGTCATCAACGGCCATGGGCGCAATTTCGGCTACAACCTGGGTGATTCCGTCACCAACCCCGAGCAGATCTATGGCGGGCGCGGCAATGTGGTGGCGCATCTGGTGGCGATGTATGCCGAGAAGACGTTCCTGAACAAACGGATCGTTGTTTCCGGCGGTGATATTCCGACCGGCAGCTTCTTTGCCTATGATTACGTGGCCTGTTCTTTCATGAACGTGTCGGTGTGCAGCAATTTCGCGCCGGGCAAATACGTGCCGGGCGGGCGTGACTGGCCTTCGGGCAATCTGGGCGGGGTGCTGCGCGTCTTTCCGGCCAAGAAGGTCTATCTCATGGGGGGCATCTTCATGGTGTCACCCCATTCCTATAACGGCGGCATTTCGGGCTGGGCGCTGGCCCAGAGCGGGATGAGCAAGGTCACATCGCAGGTTGAGCTGGGCTGGATGCCGTGGTTTGGCAAGAATTCGCTGCGCGGCAACTACAAGCTTGGCGCATGGTATGACAATTCGCGCTATCCCAACCTCTATTCCGATATTCATGGCAACTCCTTCCAGCTGACGGGCCAGCCACGCCGGTATGAGGCGGGCATGAGCACGGCATGGTTCATGTTCGACCAGATGCTGGTGCGCAACGGCCCCGGTGTGGCGGAGGGGCTGGTGGCGGTGGGCGGTGCCGGCTATTCGCAGGGCAACCTCGTGGCCATGCGCGACCATGAATGGATCGGCCTTGTCGAATCAGGCTCGCCCTGGCACCGCAGGCAGGACCAGATCGGGGCCATGTTCCAGCACATGGACATGAGCAGCACGCTGTCGCTGCAGCAGGAATCCTCACGCGCGCTGGGCCTGCCCTACCTGAGCAACCAGTGGGGCCCGGTATGGGGCGTGCAGCATTGGGAAAATGTGTACGAAGCGTTTTACAGCACGCACGTGTTGCGCAATTCCACCACGATGCAGTTCGACTTCCAGTACCTGCAGCACCCCGGTGCCACGACCACCTTCCATGATGCTGCGGTGCTGGGCATTCAGTTGACGGCCAACCTGTAGCGGCACGGGCGCACGACGCACCCGCGCCCCTGCTGCCGGGCAATCCCTATTCGGCTTCCGCCTCGGGCGCGGGGGGAACCGGCGCGGCAAAAGATACCGGGCGCTGCGCGGCATCATTGACGTGCAGCGTGAAGATATCGGGGCGCGCGTAATGTCCCGCTACGTCGAGATCGTATTTCCCCCGGATGACATCATCAAGATCGATATCGGCGGTAATGATGGCTTCCCGGTCATAAACCGGGCCTGCAATGATCTCGCCCAGCGGATTGACGATAACACTGCCGCCACGGATGAGCACGGTCTCGGGATTGTTGCCCTGATGGCAGTCATAGGCTTCCGGTGCATCGGCGCGGGTCATGTACTGGCAGGCGCTGAGCACGAACGTCCGTCCCTCATAGGCGATGTGCCGCATCGAGGCCTGCCAGATGTCGCGTTCATCCACCGTTGGCGCGCACCACAGGTTGATCCCGCGTGCATACATGCTCTGGCGCAGGTCGGGCATGTAATTTTCCCAGCAGATGGCGGCACCGATACGGCCAATCCCTGTCTCGAACACCGGAATGGTGGACCCATCGCCCTGCCCCCATACCAGCCGCTCGGTACCTGTGGGCATGAGCTTGCGGTGCCGGCCCAGCAGCGCGCCATCAGGCCCGAAGAAAAGCGCCGTGCAGTAAAGCGTGGCGCCATCGCGTTCAATGACGCCGACCACGATATGTGCCTTCATCTTCTCCGCGAAGGAACCGATCCGCATCGTTTCCGGTCCTGGTACATTGATTGCCGATTTCCAGTAGCGCAGGTAATCGTCACGCCCTTCGGGAAAGCGGCTTCCCAGCACGGCGCCAAATGTCAGCCCCTTGGGATAGCCGCCAATATAGGCTTCGGGGAAAACGGCAAGTTCGACACCCTGTGCCGCGGCGGCATCGCAATGCGCCTCCATACGGTCAAGGGTCCGGGGGGTGTCGAACAGGCTGGTTCCCGCCTGTACGACGGCTATGCGACGCTGATTCATGTCCTGGTCTTTCGCGGTTACGCCGAATTGTTTCGATAGCGAAAGTGGACTGTCCGCTCCTTTGTGGCAAATCGATTGTTTTGATGACCCGTCTCATTCCGTCCTGTCAGCCCCGACCATGCGGGTAGAACACCACCTTGATGCAGTCATCCTTCTTGTCGCGGAATTTCTCATACAGGGCAGGCCCCTCCTCAAGATCAGCAGAGCGGTGGCTGATGACGAAGGAGGGGTCGATCTCGCCGTTCCGGATGCGTTCAAGCAGCGGCTGGAGGTATTTCTGGGCGTTGGTCTGCCCCGTGCGCAGGGTCAGGCCCTTGTTCATCAGCAGCCCGATCATGACCGGCCCCAGCGCACCCGCGTACACGCCGGGCATCGACACGATGCCGCCGGGCCTGCAGCCCAGAATGGCCTGGTTGAGCGCGAAAGGCCGCTCGAGCGTGGTGGCTGACAGCAGGGCCGAGCCGACCTTCTGCATCATGGTATCCGCGCCATGGGCTTCCATGCCCACGGCCTCGATCACGGCATCCGGCCCCAGCCCATGGGTCATTTCAACAAGGGTGTGCTGGATGTTTTCCGTGCCGAAATCAATCGTCTCGGTCCCCGCCGCCCGCGCCATGGCCAGCCGCTCGGGCACCTGATCGATGGCGATGACCCGTTTGGCCCCAAGCAGGAAGCATGAGCGGATTGCCATCTGCCCCACCGGGCCGCAGCCCCATATGGCAATGGTCTTTTCAGCCTCGGGCGTAATGTCGCAGTATTCGGCGGCCTGATAGCCGGTGGGAAAGATATCGGACAGGAAAAGCACCTGATCATCACTCAGCCCTTCGGGCACGATGATCGGCCCGACATCCGCATGTGGCACCCGCAGATATTCCGCCTGCCCACCGGGAAAACCACCCGTCATGTGCGAATAGCCAAACAGCCCCGCCAGCGGGTAGCCGAAGGTCTCGGCCTGCTGGCGGCCATTGGGGTTGGTGCGCTCGCAGCAACTCCAGTTGCCCCATCTGCATTGCCGGCACGCCCCGCAGGAGATGGTAAAGGGCACCACCACCCGGTCGCCCACCGTAAGGCGGGTGTTGTCACGCCCCACCTCCACCACCTCGCCCATGGTTTCATGGCCAAGGATGTCGCCACACTGCATGGTTGGCATCATGCCATCCATCAGATGCAGGTCGGAGCCACAGATGGCGCAGGCGGTGACCCTGATGATCGCGTCATGCCCATCCATAATGACGGGATCAGCCACGCTTTCGCAGGTGATCCTGCCTTTTTTCTGCCAGGTCAGTGCTTTCATGGGAAAACGTCCTGCTTGAGGGGGATGTCAGGCAGACGCATGGGGGGCGGTATGGTTTTCTGGCCTGCGTTGGAAAAATGCCATGAAAGACAGAAGTTCTTGGGTGCTGCCTTTTTCCAAAAAGGCAGCGTTCTTTGAAGCTTTTTGAAAAAAGCTTCACCAAAAACTTCCTTATGTTTTCTGAGGAGCGCGTGGCCCGGAAGGCGGAAACATTCATGGCCTGATTTACGTTGAATTGATGGCGCCCAGCACAGCTTGCCGTTTTACAACCACATGATAGCGTGCGGCTGGACCTGAAATTTCCGGAAAAGCAGGATAATGGAGAACAGGCAGGCGCTTTCGGTAAAAGAAAAGATGGCCTATGGCTGCGGTGATGCTGCCTCCAACATGATGTGGGGCATGACGTCATCCTACCTGATGTATTATTATACGGACATATATGGGCTGCCGCTGGTTGCCGTATCATGGATATTGCTGGTGGCCCGTGTTGTGGATGCCTTCTGCGATCCGGCCATCGGCTATGTTGTTGACCGTATCGGCGGGCTGATCATACCGCGCCTGATCCGCCTGCTTGCCATTCCTTTCGGCCTGACAGGCTTCCTGTGCTTTCTGGCCCTGCCACTTTCGCCCACGGGGAAAGTGGCGTGGGCTGGCGCGACCTATATCGTGTTTGGCGCCATCTATTCCTGCATTAACACGCCCTATGGTGCGCTGGCGGTCCTGATGAGCCGCTCCGCCACAGGGAGGGTTGGCCTCAATGCCTTCCGCATGATGGGGTGCCAGGCCGGATCACTGCTTGTGGCACTGCTGACCATTCCCGCCATCACATGGCTCGGTGGGGGCGAGAGTGCGGCGCAACACCGGTATGGCATGGCGGTTTATGTGCTGGCGCTGTCCGTTCTGGGCAGCTTGTTATGGCTGTGCGTGGCGCGTGGCTGCACCGTGCGGCATGCACCGGCACCCGTCCGCCAGAACCCTATGGTCACGCTGCGCCATCTTTGCGCAAACCGGCACTGGGTGCTGAGCAACCTGCTCGCGTTTTTCTATTTTGTGGGGCAGGCCGCCCTGTTCGGCTTTATTCTGTATTACGCCCGCGTCATTCTGGGTGGTACGGAGCAGCTGGGCGCCAATATCATTACCTTCATTACTGTCCTGCTGTTTGCGGGCGTGCCCGCGTGCCTTCCGCTTGCAAGACGTATGGGGGCTGCGCACAGCGGGATCATATGCCTGATCGCGCAGGGAGCCGCCTATCTGATGATGGCTGTGGCGGGTGCGTCCATGACGGGTTTTTTCCTGTCCATAGCACTTCTGGCACTGGCGCAGGGCGTGATGTCTCCCCTGTATTACACCTTGCTGGCGGAAGCCGTGGATGATGGTGATCCGCGCACCTCGACCGGGGCGGCTGGCCTGGCATATTCGATCAACACATGGGTCACGAAACTGGCAATGGGACTGACCGGGTTTGTTCTGGCGCAGTGCCTGTCACAGGGCCATTACATCGAAGGTGGGGCAGCGCAGCCACCGGAACTGTGCGCATGGATTACGGCAGGATTTGTGTGGCTGCCACTAGGGGCGGTCTGCATGCAGGCGCTGTGCCTTCTGGCATGGCGCAGCAGGGCATGACCATCATGTAGGCCCTGTAACTGAAGGAGGCCTGATCAGGTACTCGCACAAACAGACAGGTGGCACGCATCTGGGCAGCATACCCGTTTGCGCCCTCTTGCCGCAGTGGCTATGGTCTCTATATGGACTGCCATTCCGAAGCCTTTCTGCCAGCAGACATTATGGAACGCGGCACGCTTAGCGGAAATGAACGGGTCTGGCCTCTTTCCGATATCCCCTTCATCATCAAGGCGGCGCGGCGCGCGGGCGTGGCAAATATTGGCGGACAATTACAGTTCCGCTTCCCCGATGCAATCTGTGAACTCTATTACATCGAAACAAATCCCTTCAGGTTCATGCCCTCCGGTTTGTCGTGGCAGGATCAGGTTGAGCATTCAGCCCCTATTTCACCTGAGCAATTTCAATCCCTTCCAGAAGACTTCGACTTCCTTGCCGAAGGTCAGGCCGGCTTCGGTCCCCAACTCGATGCGGAAAGGGAAGCCGGGCGTGATTCACGCGATGCGATGTGCTTCGAAGCTTTTTGAAAAAAGCTTCACCAAAAACTTTTATTCCTGGGCGCCGGTTTCACGTGGAGCGTAAAGCCGTTCCAGCATGGGCGGTTCAAGCATGTCGGCGGCTGGCCCGTCGGCCATGATCCGCCCCTGTCGCAGCGCAATGGCGCGGTCAAACACGCGGGCGGCGGCAAGCGGGTCGTGCGTGGTGGCCACAATGGCATGGCCCTGCGTGGCAAGTGTGCGCAGCAGGGCGTAAAGCCGCTGCTTCTGCCCGTAATCCAGCCCGGTTTCCGGCTCATCGAGAATGAGCGTGCGCGCGCCCTGCGCCAGCGCACGGGCCAGCAGGGCCGCCTGCCGCTCCCCGCCCGAAAGTTCGGTATAGGGCCGCTCTGCCAGATGGGTGATGCCCAGCGCATGCAGGGCGTGCGTCACCTCCTCGCGGTCATGACGGTGCAGGCCCGGCGCAAAGGGTGTTTCCGCCAGGCGGCCCATGCCCACGATGTCACGCACGCTGTAGGGAAACAGCGGCACATGCCCCTGCGGCACATAGGCAATACGCCGCGCCACCTCGCGCCGCGACCACGCCTGCATGGGCCTGCCCTCCAGCAGCACCTGCCCTGAGCCCGGTCGCGTCAACCCCAGCAGCAGGCGCAACAGCGTGGTCTTGCCCGCGCCATTATGGCCGAGCAGCGCGGTCATCTCCCCTGCCCTGATGCCAAATGACAGGTCATGCAGCACAACGCGCCCGGCATGGCTGAAACTGACATGATCCATGCGCAGCACGGCATTCATGCCCGCCACCCCCGCCGCAGCAGCGGCAGCACGGCCACGAACAGCGCAACACCGAGCAGGTCGGCAATCAGGCCCACGGGAATTTCCTCAACTGAAAGCGTGCGCGCCAGATCATCGCATACCAGCAGGAACATGCCGCCAAGGCACGCACTTGTGGGCAATACGCGCATGTTGCACGGCCCCACCAGCAGCCTTGCCACATGCGGCACCACCAGCCCCACCCAGCCAATCATGCCCGCGACCGAGACCGTAAGCGCTGCCAGCACCGTGGCCGCCCCGATCACGCCATAGCGCAGCGCCACGACCGGAATGCCCAGCGTGCGGGCCTCCTCATCGCCCATGGCCAGGCCATCGAGCATGCGCCCGCACGCGCTGAGCAGCACGATGCCCACCACCACCGGCCCTGCCATCACACCCAGCGCATGCGGCGTAACCTGTGTCAGGCTGCCCAGCAGCCAGAACACGATGTCTGGCAACTGGTTCTGCGGGTCGGCGATGTATTTGAGCAGCGACAGCAGCGCCGTGAACAGCGCCGAACTGATCAGCCCACCAAAAACCAGCATCAGCATGGATGCGGCATCAAACAGATGCGCCACCCCCACGCCACAGGCCACCGCCAGCAGGCCGCCCATGAATGACAGCCCGCCTACACCCGCAGGCCCCAGCCCCCACACAAT